>JBBISL010000013.1:1285-47375 GCA_037441285.1 Caldifarciminota bacterium | reverse complement strand
CAGCATATTTCGGGTTCAGTTCAATCGCCTTTGTATAGTCCGCAATCGCACGGTCAATCGCCTTGTTGTCCGAACTATTCGGACAGCCCCCTCCAACCAGAAGCACAAAAACCACCGTAACGCTCAACAACCAACCAACCCTATAGGCAACGCCGTTGCCTGTCGCTCTTCCTTTCATCGCCGACTTAAGACTGCTTCTCATATCCTTTTCCTCCTTTTTGTACCGACTTCCGGATAAGGCAAACCATTGCTCCATTACCGGAATTGCCTCTCACACCCCCTTTATTAACCACCTCTGCCCAATAACACCCTCCAACTGTGCCTTTAATGCACCAGATGCCCGCGCTCCACAATCACCTAACTTCTCAACCCTTCTCTCCCTGCAAAACTCTGACGCCCTTGAAATTACTCCAGAGAATACAGTAGTGCATTGAGAACCTCAACCACTTCCTCGGACAGATATGCCCTCTTCTCCAGCGCCCTTTTCGCCCACAACTTTGCACTCTCCTTATCGCCCTTCTCCGCATAAACTACTGCCAACCCAGCCATTGCTTGGGCAAAGTTCGGGTTCAGTTCAATCGCCTTGTTGCAGTCCGCAATCGCACGGTCATATTCACCCTTTAGGTAATGGGCGTTTCCGCTTTTCAGGTAAAATTCGGCGTCGTTCACGCCAGTACCTGCCTAAATTTTGCCCAGGAGCCGCTGGAGCCGGAGCCGCAGTACTAAAATGAACGCCCGCCAGATGATGCGTTTTGACATCTTGGACACGCCGGCACGGCGCTCAGTGAACACGATGGGAATCTCTTTGATTCTGCCGCCTTTGCGCCAGATTAAGAAGTCAATCTCAATCTGAAACCCGTAACCATCCTCGCGTAACTGGTTTAAGTCCAGTTTCCTTAACATCTCGCACCGATACGCCTTGAACCCAGCGGTCAAGTCGCGCACCGGACAACCGGTAACCTTGCGGGCGTAAAGGCAGGCAAAATAGGACAGTAGCAACCGCTTCATCGGCCAGTTGACAATGGAGATGCCATCGGAGTAACGCGAACCAATCACCAGGTCGTAATCCTTTAACAGGGCAACCATCTCCGGAATCTTGTCCGGCGGATGGGAGAAGTCCGCATCCATCTCAAAGCAGTAGTCGTAGTTGTGCTCCAGCGCATAGCGGAACCCGAGCACATAGGCGGTGCCCAATCCCAGTTTCTTCTGCCGGCGAATCAGATGGACGCGCGGGTTGGTCTGCGCCATTTGAGCAACGATATCACCGGTGCCGTCCGGCGAACCGTCGTCAATGACCAGAACCTCAATTTCGGGCAACTGGCTAAGAACCACCGGAATGATTTTGTCAATGTTGTCCGCCTCATTATAGGTCGGCATTATCACAAGTCCGCGTGGCACAAACAATAATAAAAATTACCCCCCTCTTGTCAAGGAGATTGCTTCGGTCTTCGCCCTCGCAATGAAAAACCCTTTGCGGTCATAAACCGCCAAAAAAATTATATGGAGCGCCCTTATGACTTATATGCAATGAAAAAAACCTGTTGTCATACCCCATAAACATTATACGAAGTGTCCTAACAACTATATTCAATGACAAACACTTTGTTGTCATAACCACCGAAAACCCCGGCATTATTAACAATCCTTTTCTCATCTTTGCCATTCCTTTTGTTTCTGTCATTGCGAGCACCCGAAAGGGTGCGCGGCAATCTCAACTCCCGCCCTTCTGCTCTCTCTGGCTTCTGCTCTTCCGCTCTACCCCACTTTCGCTCTCCAACACCCCTTTAACACTAAGTCATTGTAATATGAATACTTAACGGGTTGTCCCCCTGTATTTCCTTGACATTGAAAATTTCTACTATAATCTATTAAATTGTGCTGACGCGAACGACTTTTCTTGTTCTACTCGGCAGCGCGCTCGTTGCCGCGCAACCGGTTGCGGTCTTTGTGCCGCACGACCTGTTCCGAGACGATGAGTTTGAGCGCATCGTCCGGACTCTGGAGCGGGCAAACTTTTCGGTGGCAGTTGTCTCATCGGACACGACCGCGGCGCAGGGCATTGACGGTTTGCTCCTCAAACCTGAGCGGTTGCTCAAAGAGATTACGCCTGATGAGTTTGCCGCACTGGTTCTGGTCAACGGTTCAGGGATTGCGCCCTACTGGAAGGACACCGTTTTGCAGGAGCGGTGCCGGCGGTTTGCCGATGCCGGTCGGCTTGTTGCCGCGATTGAACTGGCACCACTGGTTCTTGCCCGCGCCGGTGTGCTGAAAGGCAAAAGTGCCACCGTGTTTCCGCACCGTTACGCCATCAACATTCTCAAAGAGCATTCCGCCCGGCATAAGTTCCAGCCGGTAGTGGTTGATGGCAACATCATCACCGCTGCCCGTGCCGAACACACCGCGGCTTTTGCCCGGGCGATTGTCCGAAAACTGAAAGGCAGGTAAGTTGTGCGGGCACTTATTCAGCGGGTTTTAAGAGCAAAGGTGACGGTTGACAACACAACGAAGGGCGAAATTGGACCGGGTTTGCTCGTTTTTCTTGGAGTGGGCAAGGACGACAACGAAGCGGTCTGCCGACAACTGGCATCGCGCGTTGCCCGGCTGCGCATCTGGGATGACGAAGCGGGCAAGATGAACCGCTCGCTCCTTGATACCGGCGGCGCGGCGCTGGTCGTTTCCCAGTTTACGCTCTACGCTGACACCCGGCACGGTCTGCGTCCCTCATTTTCTGACGCCTGCGAACCGAACCGCGCCCGGGAACTTTACGAAAAGTTTGTCACCGAGTTGCGCTATTTGGGCGTGCCGGTCCAGACCGGCAGTTTTGGCGCCCGGATGGAGGTGGAACTGGTTAACTCCGGACCGGTGACGATAATGCTGGAAGAGGGGTAAATATGCTGCGCAGTATGACCGGTGTGGGCCGCGCTGAAGCGGTGCTCAAACCTTCGGGCAGTAAACTGACCGTGGACATCCGTTCGGTCAATCACAAGTACTTTGAACTGGTGGCAAAACTGCCGCCGCAGTTTGCCGCCTATGAACGGGAGATTCACGAACTGGTGCGCCGCACCGTGCATCGCGGCTACATCCAGTTGCAGATAACCCTGGACGAATCGGTGTCGGTGCCGGCAATTACCATTGACCGGCAACTGGTGCAGGAGTACCTGCGTCTCGCCCGCGAGTTGAAAACCCGGCACCATCTTGAAGGCGAACTGAACATCAACACCCTTCTTACCCTGCCCGGGGTCATCACGACGAAAAAGGCAAACGCCAACTCCTCCCGGTTCTGGCTTGCCAGCCGCCGGGTTTTGAACCAGGCACTGCGCCATCTCGTCAAGATGAAGCAGGCAGAGGGTGCCGCTTTAGCCCGGGATTTGCGCAAGCGTATCAGCAAAATCCGCCGTGCGGTGCGGCAGATTGAAGAACGGGTCCCAAAACGGCTTGCCGAGCGCCGCGAGAACCTCCTCGAACAGTTGCAGAACCTAAACATTCAGGCAAACCCACGCCGGGTGCTTGAAGAGGTGGCATTTATCGCTGAAAAGGTGGACATCCACGAGGAGTGTGTCCGGCTCAAGAGCCACTGCAGTATGTTTCTGCGGGCGCTACGCAGTTCCGCCACCTCGGGCAAGAAACTGGACTTCATCGCTCAGGAGATGCTGCGTGAGACCGACACCCTTGCCGCCAAGGCACGGGATGTGGTCATTTCGCGCCGGGCGATTGAAATCAAGGGCGAGATTGAGAAGTTGAAGGAGCAGGTACGCAATGTTGAGTAAGCAACTGCATCAGCCGTTTATGGTCATCCTCTCCTCGCCTTCGGGCGCGGGCAAAACATCCATCTGTCAGGCGGTGCTGCGGCAGGACAAAAACATCTTCTACTCGGTTTCGGCAACCACCCGACCGCGTCGCGTTAACGAGCGCCACGGCAAGAGTTACCTGTTTTTGACCGAGCGCGCCTTCCAGCAAATGGTCAAGCGTGATGCCCTGCTGGAGTCGGCACAGGTTTACGGCTACCACTACGGCACCCCGAAAGAGCCGGTGCTCAAAGCATTCCGCGCCGGTAAGGATGTCATCGCGGACCTTGATATTCAGGGGATGCGTTCCTGCAAAAAGGTGCTGGGAGCGCGTGCCATCGGGATTTTCATCCTGCCGCCCAGTTTGAAGGAACTGCGCGAGCGCCTTTCCAAACGGGGTACCGAAGACCGGGCAGAACTGGCACGGCGCCGTGCCGCCCTGAAAGAAGAACTGCGTGCCATTCCGGAGTTTGACTATCTGGTAATAAATGATAAACTTGAACAGGCGGTCGGTGATGTTTTGAGCATCATTCGCGCCGAACGGCTGCGCACATCCCGCCGCCGGAAATTAAAGGAGGTTTCAAAATGAAATGGGTTTCACTGGAACAGTTGTGGCGAACTAAACCCAATAAATATCTGGCTTTGAATATCGCCGCCCTTGAGGTGCGACGGATAATTGAAGCGATGAACCGGGACGAGATTCAACTCCCGACCAACATCTACGACTATGCCCTGAAGCGCCTCCTGCGGGGCGAACTGAAATACGCCCCGCTTACTGAGGAAGAACTGGCGGCGTTGAGCCAGAAGACATTTGAAGAGCTCACCTCCCGCCATTCCTGAAGCCGAAGGTTAACCCTGTCCTTTTCGGAGCGCGGCGGTGAGCACCCCGGAAGTTCTATTAGGCGTTACCGGCAGCATTGCCGCCTACAAGGCGCTGGAACTGGTGCGCCTTTTCAAACGGCAAAACTGGGGCGTAACGGTCGTGATGACCCGCGTCGCAACCAGACTGGTCGGCGTTGAGTCGTTTCGCACCCTGACGAACCGTGCCGTTGCCCGGAAACTGTTTCCGGCTGAGCACCCCTTCTCCGCTCCGGTTGAACACATTGACCTTGCCACAAGACCCGACTTAATCGTCGTGGCACCGGCAACCGCCAACATACTGGGCAAACTCGCCTCGGGCATCGGTGACGACCTGCTCTCCACTCTGCTCCTTGCCGTACCTCAGGAAAAGGTCAAGGCGGGTCGGGTGCTCTTTGCCCCGGCGATGAATGTCAATATGTGGCACAATCCGTTTGTCCAGGCGAACATCGCCAGACTGAAAGCCGCCGGTTACTGTTTTATCGAACCGGACCAGGGTGAACTCGCCTGCGGTGCCATCGGTACCGGCCGGATGGCAGAACCGGCAGAAATCTTTGCCCGGTGCCGCGCCGCACTCGAATCACTGCCCGACCTGAACGGTGTTTCGGTGCTCGTCACCACCGGCAGAACCGAAGAGCCGTTAGACCCGGTGCGCATCATCACCAACCGCTCTTCCGGTCGGATGGGCGTGGAAATCGCCCGGGCATTTAAGGCGGCAGGCGCCCGCACCCGTTTGATTGCCGGTGCCGTGTCGGTACCGCTGCCCGCGGATGCGATTCGGGTCCAGACCACTGCAGAGATGGCAGAAGCGGTTTTGCGCTCGCTACCGGAAACCGATATTCTCGTAATGTGCGCCGCAGTTGCCGATTACCAGCCGGCAAATGTGGCAAAGGAGAAGTATCACACCGCTGACCTGTCTTTGAAACTCGTCCGCACGCCGGACATCCTTTCCCTTGTTGCCGTCCAGAAAGAAAAACCGTTTCTTGTTGGTTTCTCCCTTGACGCCAATTTGGGACGGGCAAGGGATAAACTGCGTGCCAAGCACCTCGACCTCATCATCGCCAATCCGCCCGCAACCGCCGGCAGTGAAAGAATCGCAGCACGACTGCTCTTCACTTCCGGCAAACAAGAGCGTCTTCCGGAAATGGACAAAGCTGAATTTGCCCTGAAACTGGTGAAAACCGTCGGCGAACTTTACAAGAAAAGGAAGCAAAGATGAGCACCAATCGGGGACAAAATCAGGTTGAGCGCAAGCCACCTCAGGCGGTTGAAGCCGAAGCCGCCGTGCTCGGCGCAATCCTGCTTGATGCTGAAGCCCTGCCCCGGGTCCTGCCCTTTTTGAAACCGGAACACTTCTACACCCCAGCCCACCGCCTCATTTATGAAGCGATGCTCAAACTGTTTGAGCGCAAAGAGCCCTACGACATCATCACCGTTACTGCGGAACTGCGCCGGATGAAGCAACTGGAAGCGGTCGGTAGCCCAACATATCTCTCCAGCCTCCTTGACACCGTCCTCACCGCTGCCCATTGCGAAGAACATGCCCGCCTGGTACTGGAACGGGCGATTCAACGCCAGTTGATTCAGACCGCAACCGAAATCGTGCAGGCGGCGTTTGATGAGAGCCACAGTGCGGAGGAACTGCTGGAACAGGCTGAGAGCAAAATCTTTCAGTTGCGTCAAGCCGGCGAACGCAAACGGTTCACCCTCGTGCGCGAGATGTTGATGGACGAGATGGAACGGATTGAGAAAGCCCGGCATGAGAAACGGTTAATAACCGGGGTTGAAACCGGTTTTCGCGAACTTGATCACTTGACCTCAGGCTTCCAGCCCGGCGACTTCATCATCATCGCCGGCCGGCCCGGAATGGGCAAGACCGCCTTTGCCTTAAACATCGCGGTCAATGCCGCCATCCACATCAGCAATCCGGTACCGGTCGCTATCTTTAGCCTTGAGATGTCAACGGAAAGTCTTATCCAGCGGCTCATCTGCTCTGAGGCTTATGTCTCCCAGAGCAAACTGCGTCGCGGTATGCTCACCCACGAGGAATACAAACGGGTTGTTGATGTGATTGGTCCCCTGTCTGAGGCAAAAATCTACATTGACGACTCACCCGGTTTGAACGCCCTTGAGGTTCGGGCGCGGGCGCGCCGGCTCAAAGGCGAGCATCCGGATTTGGGAATGGTGATGATTGACTATCTCCAGTTGATGGAGGTGCACGGTGACCGGCGCCGGGAACGCAACCGGCAGCAGGAGATTACCGAAATCTCCCGGGCGTTAAAGGCGATGGCAAAGGAACTCGATGTACCGGTCGTTGCCATCTCCCAGCTGTCACGAGCGCCCGAAACCCGTCAGGATAAAAGACCCCAGCTCTCCGACCTGCGCGAATCCGGCGCCCTGGAACAGGACGCCGATGTTGTCCTGCTTTTGTTCCGGGAAGCGGCGTACCGGAAAAAGGAGTGGGCGTCACTGGACGAAAACAAACGCCGCGCCGCCGAACTCAATGTTGCTAAACAGCGCAACGGTCCAACCGATACCATCCCGCTCGTCTTCCTCTACGAATGTATGCGCTTTGTCAACGCCGAAACCCGCTACACTCAGGAACCGGTTGAAGAAGAAATCTCCGGAGAAGAGTTCAACATCTAACCCCGGATGAAGAAGACCCACTTTATCTGCCAGAACTGCGGTTACGAATCTGCCCGCTGGTTGGGCCGCTGCCCGAACTGCGGCGAGTGGAACAGTTTGGTTGAGGAGGAACTGCCCGCGAAAAAGAAAACAAAGAACGCGGCAACACCGACCTTAACAACCCGACCGGTGCCGTTAAATCAGGTGGCAATGGAAAAGACCGCCCGGATTTTAACCGGCATCAGCGAACTGGACCGGGTGATTGGCGGTGGTGTTGTACCCGGCTCGTTGCTTCTACTTGGTGGCGAACCGGGCATCGGCAAATCAACCCTGCTCCTGCAGGTTTGCAACACCCTTGCCCATCGGGGTATGCGCATCCTCTATGTGACCGGCGAAGAGTCGCCGGAACAGGTCCGACTCCGTGCTGCCCGACTGGGTAAGGTTGCCGCGGAACTGTACATCCTCGCCACCGTTGAGGTTGAAGAGGTGCTCGGTGCGGTCGAAGAAATCAATCCCGGGCTTCTGGTTATCGACTCGATTCAGACCCTGACGACCAGCACGCTCGCCAGTGCACCAGGTAGCGTCGCTCAGGTCCGGGAATGCACCGCCCAGTTGCTCCGGCTGGCAAAAAGCCGCCGCCTCACAACCTTCATCATCGGTCATGTGACCAAGTTCGGTGCAATTGCCGGACCGAAGACCCTCGAGCATATGGTTGATACCGTACTATATTTTGAAGGGGAAACCAGCCTCAACTACCGGATTGTTCGGGCGGTGAAAAACCGCTACGGCTCCACCAATGAAATCGGGGTGTTTGAAATGACCGAATCCGGTTTACAAGAGGTGCAGAACCCTTCGGAGTTTTTCCTTTCCGGACGCCGGCTTGATGTCTCCGGCTCCGCGGTGGTGGCAACGCTCGAGGGCACCCGCCCGCTTCTGGTGGAGATTCAGGCGCTGGCCGCGCCGACACCATTTGCCCTGCCCCAGCGGGTGGCAACCGGCTTTGACATCAGGCGACTGGCGCTACTCCTCTGCATCCTTGAGCGCCGCGCCGGCATCGCCACCACAAACAAAGACATCTTTTTGAACATCGCCGGCGGTATCAAACTAACCGAACCGGCGGTTGACCTTGGTATCGTTGCGGCGCTTGCCTCGGCGCTGCGCAACACACCCCTTCCCACCGATATCGTCCTTTTTGGCGAGGTGGGGCTTGCCGGTGAAATCCGTTCGGTCAGCCGTACCGAGTCGCGCATCACCGAAGCGGCACGTCTGGGGTTTAGGCGCATCCTGTTGCCCGAGCGCAGCCCGCAGCCGAAAAAAAACACCTTGAAACTTGTGCCGGTGGACACGGTCGCTACCGCCCTCAAGGTGTTGGGATTAAAAAGATGAGATTGGATTTGGGAGGATTTTATGCTCTTTCTGCGTTCCAAAACCTTTATCTTAGATTTGGACACCCTTGCCGACCCGAAAATTGTCCAGTTTCTTGGATTGGGCATCGTTACCGGTCAGCTTCTTGTGCCCGAACCACCCGAACCCAAAGGGGAAAACGACTATGTTGCCCAAAGGGCTAAGGAAAACCTGAACCAACTGAAAAATATCAAGGGTCTAAAAGTCAAAACCCGGCGTGACCTAAACTCAATCGCCGACCTTTTGCAAACCGCCCGACAGAAAAAAGCAACAATTATCACCTGCCGACCGGATGTTAAATCCGCCGCCGACGGCATCACGGTGGTAACCACGCTCGACCTGTTCAACATCTTTCGACCCAGTTATCTACCCGGCACCGTGCTCAAAGTGAAAATCACCAAACGGGGCAAAGAGAAGAATGAAGGCATCGGTTATCTCGAAGGCGGCATCAAGGTGGTGGTGGAAAACTGCGGCGATGAGGTGGGAAAGGAGCTCGAAGTGGTCATCAAAGGTGGCATCGACACCGATGTCGGCCAGGTGCTTTTTGCGCAACCACGGTTTCTTGAAGTGAAATAGCGACGCCGGGTTCCAAAGCCCGGTAATCGGCTGCGCTGGCGCCGCGTGCCCATCCCGTGGTTAACTATGGAAACCCCGGCGTCTTCATCCGCTAACAAAATGGTGGGCTATCGTGCGGAATAACGCAGCTTCAAGGGCGGAAGTTGACCGGTTTGGTCGCCGCAACGACAGCCCAAAATTTTCATATCACACTTTTATGCTTTTATGCACTCACCCGACTCACACCACTACATCTCAAATGCACAATTTGTGCCTCCAAGCAAAACAACCGCAACCAACAGTAACCGGCGCCAAATCAAAAACTTGCCCTTTTGTTCGGCTTATCTTTAGCCTAAATTCCCGCTTCCACTTTAAAAGTTAACCGATGAGTTTATCGTTACTTGTACCACTGCGACCACAAAAGAGAAACCGTTTCTTCTGTACCAAGCACGGCAGATATCCCCTCGTTGTTTCTTGTGCACATCTATTCAACGCATAGACACTATGATGGAAAGAAAGGTAACGTTTTATTAAAACAAGCTCAATTTCTTGACTTTTAGGAATTGACAAAATAAAATATCCATTGTGCTAAATACTCTAATCTATATTTCCTTCTTCATGGTTGGGGTAGCCGGACTAACTGTCGAAATCGTTTGGTGCCGAATGCTCGCGTTGACCTTAGGAGCATCTTCTTACGCGACAAGCACCGTCCTTGCTTCATTTATGGGGGGATTGGCACTGGGTAGTTATATCTGGAGCAGAAAGTTAAGCCCGACACCAACTCTTTTGCGTAATTATGCCCTGCTGGTTCTCGGCTTTTCCATCACCAGTGTTCTTGTAACAATCCTTATCCCACTGGTCGGTAAAGTTCAAGTTTATCTTGCCCCGAGCATAACCGAGGCTAATGCGCTGTTTTTTGTTATTCGTTTTGCTCTTTCATTTTTTCTGCTCCTAATTCCAACTATGTTCTGGGGCGGAACTTTGCCTATCCTCGTTCAGTATATTACAAAAACCAATACCGAACTTGGCAAGAAAGTTGGGACTCTCTATTTTCTTAATACCTTGGGTTCGGTGCTGGGTGCCCTTGTTGCTGGATTCTGGTTTTTGGAACATTTAGGGTTAAACCGAACCGTCTTGCTCATCGCCGCCTTAAATCTCATTCCGGGTTTAGTCCTCGCAAAAAAAGGTTCAACTGTCAGCGTTTCGATACCAAAGGCGACTCCGACAACTTCAAGAAAAAGTTTTAGCCCTCGGTACGGTGCTTTCGGGTTTTTATTTTATGGGGTCTCCGGTTTTGCTGCGCTCTCTTATCAAGTAATTTGGAACCGTGCCCTTGCCACTTATCTTGTAAACACAACATATACTTTTGTCTTAATCCTTGTTCCGTTTTTACTTGGTCTGGCCTTGGGCAGTTTAATTGCCACTAAGTTCACAGATAAGCTAAAACATCCTTTCTTAGGTTTTGGATTAGTTGAAGCCGGAATCGGGATCTCAGCAATTATAGTTCTTGCGTTTCTTGGTAGGGCACCGGAAATCCTCGCCAAACTTATGCCCCTTGGCCGCACTTGGCTTACATTTATTAGTATAACAGGCATATTCATTTTTGGTGCTGTCGTTATTCCGACTCTTTTTATGGGTGCAACACTACCGCTGATTACGCGGAGCATTGCTAACTCCACTTCGGTTGGAAAGAATGTTGGCCTTCTTTATGCATTCAATACCATCGGTGGTATATTGGGGTCGGTCATGACTTGTTTTGTCTTCCTTCCCCTTCTCGGCACCAGCGGCACTACTATCCTTAATGCTAGTCTTAACATTTTAGTAGCAATGGGAGCGGTTATTCTTGCTAAGGTAGTCTGGCAAAAGAAGTTTTTTATATGTGCTTTAATTAGCGTTGTTGCAATTTTAATTTTCTTAAAGACAAATCCGGCTCAGGTCCGGATTCTGCCGACCGATGTTGCTCAAAACCTGCAAGAAAATCGGGTTCTTTTCTACAAAGAATCGAGTTCCGGAACCGTGACAACAGCTGAGGATTGGCGGGGTGTGCGCCACACTTGGGTGAACTCTTCACCAGTGTGTGGCTCAATTTATTCCTCCTTAAAGACCGTGCGCCTGTTAGGGATGCTTCCATTTGTCTATCTTGATGAAATTCCAAAGGATGTTTGCATAATCGGCTACGGGATCGGCGTTACAACGGCAATTGTGGCACAATATCCAGTAAGGCAGATTGATTGTGTGGAAATCACACCTGCTGTGATTGACGCTTCAAGATTTTTTCGGAGAGTAAATCACCAAGTTTATTCCAACCCAAAAGTCAGACTAATTGCCGAAGATGGCCGCAACTTTCTTTTCCGTTCCCATAAACAGTATTCGGTCATTTCCTGTGACCCAACCCATCCAGTATTAGGAAGTAGCGCGCTTTACACCTATGAGTTTTTCAAACTCTGTAGGGCAAAATTGGTTGATGGCGGACTTATGCTTATCTACATGCCGTTCCATCTTCTTGCACCGGAAGACTTTCGCACGATTGTCAATACATTCCGGACGGTTTTCCCTGAATGTGCACTTTGGCGAGGGCACTCTCATGGAATTCTTGTCGGCAGAAGGGGGGGGACTTTACAGATTAACTTTGAACTACTATCTTCGCGGCTTGTCCAAGCACAATATCAAAATGACCTAAATGAGGTTAATTTAAGCACACCTTATAATTTTTTAAGTTGCTTCTTTCTTGATAAATCTTCTATTGCAAAATTTACAACTGGCGCTGGACTATTTTTTGATGACCAACCAAGAATTGAATTTTCCAGCGCCAGAAGTCGATCAACGGAGACTTGGTTAGAGAACTCGAGCACCCTTCTTCATTTTCGAAGTTCGGTTTTGCCGTCAATAAAAAACTTACCTGACACCCTGGTGAGAGGTAAAATCCAACTCTTTCATCTATCAGAAGAATACAAAATCCAAGGCATCATCTACAAAATGAGTAATCGCTTCGCCGAGGCAAAAAAACAGTATGAACAAGCGCTTAGAATAAACCCTTTTGATCCCGAGATTCCTTATCTCTTAAGTCAAATTAATCCTTAAGTGATAACTTGCCCAAATTGCGGGTAAGTTGAGGGGTCGTAATTCTGAAATTGGTTCCTATCTGTCTTTGATAGATTCAAAGAATCAAAAATTATCCTCCTACTGACCTATCCCGAGAGGGCGATTGAGAACTACCTTGAATGAGAGGGCAACACCATCATCAATGAGGGCGTCCGCACCCTTTTACGCGTCTCACCCCATCAGGCTGGCTATATCCTTGCCGGTCCGGTCAAATAGGGCAGATTTGTGCTATAGGACAAGGGTCGTGCTGTCCACTTTACAAGTCAAACTTTAACTAACAGAGTTTAAGCATTGTTCTATCCGCCTTTTTCTTAGAAAGCCTTACTATATTATGGAATAAATTTTACCAGCGTACACTTTCCCATCCCCATCAATCTCAGTCAATTTCAGGACCCTATTCATTGGGGATATCTTGCCTGCGATAAGGCCTTGAACGAGTAAAGGTTTTTTCGCCCTTGCATAACACCCGGCTCTTCCTTCTGTCATTTGAGGAATGGCGGTTTCTTGACACCTCCACTCCATCCCTTAAAATCTCCCAACTATGGTAACAAGAATTCGTGCCCTGCAAAAAGCGCTGGCGGGAAAACGGCTGGATGGTTATCTTGTCAGCAGTCTGACCAACATCCGTTATCTCTGCGGCTTTACCGGCTCCAACGGGATGATGCTTGTCACCCGTTCCCGAGCAACCTTCTTTACCGACTTCCGGTATCAGGAGCAGGTCAAAACCGAGGTCAAAGGCTGTGCCCGAAAGGTACTGGAACGAGACCTTTACGCCGCTTTCCCAATCGACGAATTAAAAGGCGTCCGGCGCCTCGGCGTGGAAAAGAACCATCTGACGCTTGCCCGGTTCGAACTGCTCCGTCAGCAGATAAAGAAGACAAAACTCGTCCCCTCCGAGGATTTGGTTTTGCAGTTGCGCCGGAAAAAGAGCCCACAAGAAATCGCCCTGATTAAAAAAGCCCAAGAGGTTACAGAACAAGCCTTTGCCCGGGTGTTGAAATTGATAAAACCGGGCGTCACCGAAAAAGATTTGGGTCTGGAGATTGAGTTCCAATTCCGGCGGATTGGGGAACCGGCATTTGGGGTCATTGTCGCATCGGGCGCAAATGCCGCAAAACCTCATGCCCGCGCTGGTAACCGCCGGCTGAAAAAGGGTGACTGTATCACCTTTGACATCGGCTGCCGGATTAACGGCTACTGCTCGGATATGACCCGCACCGTGTTTTTGGGCAAACCGAGTGATGAACTGCGCCAGGTTTACGATGCGGTCCTTAACGCCCAGCAGGAAGCCCTGGCGGTGATTAAACCCGGTGTGCCCTGTAAACTGGTTGACCTTGCCGCTCGGGATTATCTTAATCGCATCGAGCTGGGCAAATTTTTTGGCCACAGTTTAGGCCATGGGGTCGGGCTTGAAGTCCACGAGGAGCCCAGGCTGGCAAAAACCAGTAGCCAGACCCTTGAGGCGGGCGATGTGGTAACGGTTGAGCCCGGTGTTTATCTCCCGGGTAAAGGTGGAGTGCGAATTGAGGATATGGTTTATGTCACCCGAAAAGGGTTTATCAATCTCACCCAAGCACCAAAGAGGCTTATAATCCTATGAGGAACAGAAACAAAGAAGACAGGAAGCGTTGCAACCTAACTACCGCGCTTCCGTACTATTTCGCTTACAAACTATTTAGAAGGAGTGATGTAGTATGGTAACACCAAACGAATTTCGTGCCGGTCTTTTAATCCGCTATAACAATGAAATCTATGAGGTCCTCTCATACCAGCGGACCCGAACCGCCCAGCGTCGGGCACGGGTGTTGACGAAAATCCGTAACATCCGCACCGGCGCCACGATTGAGGAAAGTTTTGAGTCCGAAATCAAACTGGAAACGGTTGAAATGGAACGGCGTCGGGGCCAGTTCCTCTATGCCGACGATTCCGGGTATCACTTTATGGACCTCGAAACCTATGAGCAGTTTCCAATTAAAAAAGAGGTGCTGGGCGACAAGGTTTTCTATCTCACCGAGGGTCTTGAGGTGGAGATTGGCTATATTGACGGCGTCCCGATGCTCATCAATCCGCCCCTGTTCATCGTCCTTGAGGTTGTTGACACCGAACCGAACTACCGGGGCGATACCGCGACCGGCGGCGGTAAACCGGCGCGGCTCAGTACCGGTCTGGTGGTTGATGTCCCGTTTTTCATCAAGGTGGGCGACCGGGTTAAGATTGACACCCGCACCAACACCTATGTTGAGCGGGCATAGGGTGTGATTGAAAAACTGCTCGTTGCTAACCGGGGCAACCCGGCATTGCGCATCATCCGCACCTGCCGGGAACTGGGAATCAAAACGGTTGTGGTTTACTCCGAAGCGGACCGGGACTCTTTGCCCGTACTCCTTGCGGACGAGGCGGTGTGCATTGGCAAGCCCGACCCCCGCGACAGTTATTTAAACATCTCCCGAATCCTCTCCGCCGCGGAAATTACCCGGTGTAATGCCGTCCACCCGGGATGGAACTTCCTTGCCACCAATGCCGAGTTTGCCG
Source organism: Caldifarciminota bacterium (assembly GCA_037441285.1). Taxonomy (GTDB): domain Bacteria; phylum Hydrothermota; class Tepidihabitantia; order Tepidihabitantales; family Tepidihabitantaceae; genus Tepidihabitans. The sequence goes on along the minus strand of JBBISL010000013.1, from coordinate 32,514 downwards.
ACGCCGCACAGAGCACCGGCCTCATCTGGATTGGAGCGCCACCGGACCTGATGCGTCTTTTAAGCTCCCGGTTGGAACTGCGCAACCGCATCGCCGGCGCCGGTGTCCCGGTTGTTCCCGGCAGTGATGAACCGCTCAAAACCCCGCCGGATGCGATTCCCATCTGCCGGCAACTTGGTCTGCCGGTTGTGGTAAGACCGGTGGCAGAGTATGTTCACCGGACCCGGGTCATCAACAAAGAGAAAGACATCGAAACGCAGGTCCGGATGTGTCAGGCAGAAATTCGCGCCGATTACGAGAGCGATACGAGCGGTAGTATCGCTTCCGCCGAGGTTTACATTGAGCGGCTGATACCGGATGCCCGCCTGATTGAAGTTCAGGTTGCCATTGACCGCCCGAAACAAACCCTCCTCTTTGACGACCGGGAGATAATTGAACACCACAGTAAAAAAGTTATCGCCTGCTCCCCATCTCCTGGACTCAAACCAGCCCGGCGTCGGCAACTGTTCAACTGGGCCGAAAAGGTCTTAGAGGCACTAAACTGGCGAGGTGTCGGTACCGTCCATTTTCTCCTCGACAAGACCGGTCATGCCTACTTCTACCGTTTCACCCCCCATCTTACCGAGTTTCACCCGGCGATTGAGATTCGCTATGGAATCGACCTCATCCAGACCCAGCTTCTCACCACCCCTCCGCAAACAACCGAATCTGACCAGGCAATTAACTCACCGGCCCTTCCCATCTCCGACTTTATCATCACCAGCCAGCTGTTTGCCGAAAATCCCGACGCCGAGTTTGAACCATCGCCCGGAACAGTTACCAACATCCGTGTGCCCGGTGGTCCCAATATCCGGCTTGACACCGACATCATTCCCGGTACTCAGGTCACTCCGCACTACGATTACGCCCTCGGCACCATCTCCGCCTGGGGACCTGATGCCACCGTCACCATCAACCGGCTCGCCCGCGCCCTTACCGAAACCACAATCAGCGGCATCCAGACCAACATCCCGTTTCTTTTTGACTTTATCCGGACTCTCATCTAACCGATTAATTGGCAAAATTATCATCGCTTTGCCCGATTTACTTGACCATTCCAATGTTAATTGGTATATTTATATTTAAGTTTGGCGCATTTGACGATTAAACAGATGCGGAAAGATACTGCGGTTACACCTCAACTCCTGAAGGAAGCAATCCAGGCGGTTGACTTCCTGCTGAAAAGAAGTGTTGTCCGTTATCCGGAATGTCTGCCCGCCTATCATCCTTCGCGCTTGACCGCCTGGCGCGCCGGCGAGACAAATCGCCATTACGAACTTTATCAAACCAACCCAAACCTCGCACCGCATCTTCTCAACACCGTAAAATTTGAAGAGTTAAACCCGCTGCAGCGGGAACTTGAACTCCACCGCTCCTATGCCGAAGCGCTGCTTATTGCCGAGCAACTCCACGAGGTTGAAATCAGCGCGGAAAAACGGGAGGAACTTGTCCAGCGTGCCCTGGGGATATTACCATCCTCCGAAGCCCGCCGCTTTGGTGAAATCCACTCCTGTCCCGCGGTTCAGCCCCGTCAGATTGCCGACTCTACCGCGACCCTCCTTCACGCGGTCGACCTCATCACCCAGGAACTGGGCGCGGCAACCGCTCTTGCCTACGGCATGTTTATCGTCGCCGGCCTGCGCGCCCGAGCCGAATTTGAGAAGTATGGACAGCGGCTTGACACCCTTTTCCAGCGCATTGTATCTGCCCCGGAAGTTCTCCAGATGCTTGATATGGTTACCCTCAATGGCCGCCGTGCCGGCTTTGAACCTCAGTTTCGACTCCTTCTCGCGGTCCGGGAACAACTCTGGAAACTCAAACCCAATCGCATCGCCCCAACCGGATTTCTCCTCACCAAAATCATCGACGCCTACCTGTCCAACCGCCCCAGTGTCGGCAACATCCTCGGCGTTACCATCCTTGACAGCATTATCATCGGTAAGCTGGGCTTTGAAGTCCGCTACCTCTACGAATCCAATAAACTGTGCCTGGAAACGCTGATTGACACCCGGAGCGTTTACTGGGACTCGGCCGAACCGGCGCCGCTCTCCTTTACGCCCATCGTCAGCGGTAAACGGCTTCAGGTCTCCGACCTCATCGCCCTGATTTACGCCAGCCTCGCTAACGCCTACTTCACCCAGACCTATTGGGACAAGGCGATTGATAACTACGAAAAGGTCCTCGAACTCATCCCCGATTCGACTGAAACCTACACCGACATCGCGGTCTGCTATCTGCGTAAAAACCTGCCCGACAAAGCGATCGTTGCACTCCAGCAAGCACTCAAACAAACACCCAACTCACCAACCGTACACCACATCCTGGGCAACGCCTATGCGATGGCAAACCAGTGGCGTCAGGCGGTGGCTTCCTACAAAAAGGCGATTCAGTTCAGCCCGAAATTCCCGGAAGCCTGGTACAATATGGGCCTTGCCTACGAAAAACTCGAGATGTTCGACCAGGCTGCCGCCGCCTTTCAGATGGCAACCGAACTAAAACCCGACTACACCACCGCCTACCTTGCCCTGGGCAACCTGGCGCTGGCACGCTCCCAGCCCAAAGAGGCGCTCAAATACTATCGCGAGGTCTTAAAGCACGACCCCAACCATGTTGCCGCTTACTACAACCTCGGTCGTGCCTATTACGAACTGAAAGACCTCGACAACGCCATTCAATTTTACCAGAAGGCGGTCAAACTGAACCCGAAACATGCTGGTGCCTGGTACAATCTCGGCATCGCCTACCGGGACAAAGGCCAAAAAGAAAAGGCGGTCCAGGCGTTGGAACAGGCAATCGCCTTAAATCCGAACCTGTTGAGGTAACCAATGGGATTAACCGAACTGCCCATAATTCGCTCTTTAACTGACCTGTTTCGCCGGGCATTTATCCGGGAAAAACCGTTCGTCTGGAACCCGGGCCGGATTGGACCGCGCTTTGACTGGCTTGACTACAACCACATCCTGATTCGGGAAGGTCCCCTCAGCGGAAAACAGCTGGAACTCACCACCGAAATCCTGCCCAACAAAGCAAGTATTTATGCCGACCTTGATGGCCAGCAGATTGGCCGGGCATACATCGAACGCGACCCACCCGGCCTTGGTGTCATTCTCTGGGACATCGCGGTTAAAGAGGGCTTTCGGCGCAAGGGGGTCGCTTCGATTATGACCTACTGCATCTTCCGGGAACTCCTCTCCATCCAGAAATCCGCCTTCTTCAAAATCCGGATGATGCGTCTGATGAAGCCGGGTGAAAAGAACATCGAACTGCAGAATGTCGGCATCGGGGTCATCGGCAATCGCCTGGGCTTTACCCCGGAGTTTAATCTTGACCGATTACTGCGAACCGACAACATCGTCGGGCTGGAAGTCCTGCCGGCAAAAGGCGACTTTCCGCCCAGTTTCAAAATCGTCATCAAAACCTTTCCGCTTGTCTTAATCGCCTTTGTCCTCGACCCGGACACGATGAAACCGGTTGACGACTTCCGCACCTATGTCCAGCTTACCAAAGACGAATCCACCATCTACAACTGGGTGCGCCGCGGCTTGATTGTCATCGGCAACGGCAACTACTGGCTCCGTAACAATGGCCTCGACCAGTTCGTAAACCACCTCGCAACCGATGAGTGGGAGGCGCGGCAGTTCCGCCGCAAAGTGCGCGGTGTATAGGAGGCACTATTCCCGAAAAACTGCGCCTTGACGCCCACCGCTCAATTGAGGTCAACATCAACCGTATCAGCCCTCGTATCGGCTGTGGTTTGATGCTCGCAACACTTCCCCGCTTTGAATCGGTTGACGCCCTGAACAACATAATGAACAACTATGGCTACAACCGCATCCATGCCGACAAGGCGGCGCAAAAAACCCTGAGCAACTCTGCCCTGCTCAAGCAGTTCTACGACAACGCCTTTATCAACAAAACCCCCCTCCCGCAAAACTTCCGGTCCACCTATGGCCATCTTGAACTCTATCTTGCCTTCAACCCAGCGGCGAAAACCGCCTGGTTTATATCCGACCCGCAGAATAAAATTGCCCTCGTTAACTACTACCGGGATGCGGTCTCCCTCGGACTTAAAGCCGATGGCGTCCTCCTGGTTGGTTCAACACCAAAACTTACGCCCCTGGGCTGGCAGAACCTGCACGACCTGTTGACACCCGAATTCTTTCAGAAGTACGGACCAATCGAACGGGTGGAGATAATGAGTTTATTGTCCGGAGTAAGGTTACGACCGCCTTCGCTGGGATTGGGGGTAACACTTTTAAACCTTAAAGATTTGAAGGATGTCCGCGCCGCGGTCGAAGCCGCTGCCCGCGGGGAAGAGTCCTTCTAATAATGTCAGGCTTGACAGTCCGGTGAGTAAATGTAAAATAAATTATGACTCTACCAAGAATTGGCAAGCTTGATACCGAATCGTTTGAAAGGTTTATCTTCCCCAATCTCGGTGCCGAATCGCCCCGGGTTCTTCTTGGTCCCCGGCACGGCGTTGACGCTGCGGTTATTGCCCTGGATGATGCGCCGGCAGGAACGCGCCGGGTGATGGCGGTTGCCGAAGACCCGACTTTCGGGATGCCGGTTCTGCTTTCCAATCTCGGCTGGGGCATCGTCCACATCTGTGCCAGCGATGTTGCCGTGATTGGGATTAAACCCCAATTTCTTTCTATCTGTCTTCTATTACCACCGGAAACCGAACCCGCGGTGCTGGAGAACATCTGGCGCCAGGTGGACGCGGAGTGCAAGAAACTGGGAATCGCCATCGTCGGTGGCCATACTGGTGTCTATCCCGGAATCGCCTATCCGTTGAATGGCGGCTGCACCGTCTGGGGAATGGGCAATGAAAGCGAACTCACCCCGGCTTCTGCGGCAAAACCGGGCGATGTTCTGGTTGTAACCAAAGGACCGGCGATTGAAGCCACGGCAATCCTCGCCCTTCAAGCCGAAACAGAGTTAAAGGGAAAACTCGGTACTGAAGTGGTTGAGCGCGCTAAAGAACTGTTTTATCAGATGACGGTGGTGCCGGATGCGCTGCTGTGCCGGGGTTATGCCCGGGCGATGCACGATGCCACCGAAGGCGGGCTCCTGGGCGGGGTCTACGAAATGGCAGAGGCAAGCGGCGCCGGGGTTACAGTCTATGAAGAAAAGATTGTTACTCTTGATGAGGTCAAGCAGGTGTGTACCTATTTCAAGATTGACCCGCTGGTCGCAATCAGCGAAGGGACGCTGGTTGCGGCGGTGCCGCCGGAAAAAGTTAATGAGTTAAAGGCTGCTGCCGCCCAGGCAGAACTACCGTTGTTTGAAATCGGCGAGTTCACAAAGGGTACCCGGCGTTTTGTCCGGCGCAACGGCAAAGAAGAGCCGCTGCTACCGGTAAAGGAAGACCCGTTCTGGCAGGCGTATTTTAAGGCGGTGATGAAATGAGTGACCAGCCAAAAGAGGTTGTCGCACGGCTTGGCGCCGCGGTCGCGCTTCTTGAATCCTGCCCCGAGTTTGCCCTCCTGATTCCCGAGGTCCGCACCAACATCGTCTTCTGCCCGGTTGATGCCCGAACCCCGGCTGATGTCCTCGCGGTTGATGGGAGAATTACCGTGGTCAATGGTAAACCCAAAGCCAGTGGTCCACTCCGTTTTGGCGCCTCGGACCATCTTGCCCGCCTCGTTCTTGAGTTACGCCAGCATCAGCCCGCAATCCGCACCGCCCTCAACTTTCGCTGGAATGAACAGATACTCAGTTTTGTCTCTGCCTGGGCCGAGCGGCACGGAAAAAGGCTCGGCGTGATTGACCGAACAAAAGAACCGGCAACGGTAATTGGTCAGGACCGGATGTCAATCCCCTGGAAGGTAAAAGAACTGCTCGCCGGCACCGGTGGCACTGTCCCCGAGATTTTTTACGAAACCCGGGGCTGGGGAAAGGAACCGCTGTTTGTTATCGTCGGCACCGACCCGGTCGAAATTGTCCGGGAGGTCACCACCCTTGCCCGGGAGTATGCGCAAATCGTTCAGCAATAGGACCATTTACCGGCACACTGCGCTGTGCTCCCGGGTAGGGGCAGTTTGTCCCATCCTGCTTTTTATTGTCCTGTGTCCGATTGCGCTCGCCGCATCTTTTTTGTCCGTGGACAGTGTTAAACCCGGGATGCAAGGTTTCGGGCTTTCGGTTTTCTCGGGCACAAAGATTGACACCTTTCAGGTTGAGGTGCTTGATGTGATGCACAAAATTTCCCCGCGCGGTGACCTTGTTCTCTGCCGGCTCTCGGGTGCTGGGCTGGAAAATTCGGGTGTCATCGCCGGAATGTCCGGAAGCCCGGTTTACATCAATGGCAAACTTTTGGGTGCGGTTGCCTATGCCTGGTCCTGGGCAAAAGAACCGATTGCCGGTGTCACACCGATTCACGAGATGCTTGACATCTGGAAGGCGCAACCCGGCGCGCGCCCGCGCTCCGGCGCAGCACGCTCGAATTTACCCCATCTGCCCATCCCGGTTGCCATCTCCGGTCTCAACCCGGAACTGGAACAACTCCTCACTTCATCCCTGACCGCCTTGGGTATGAAACCGGTTGCCGGCGCCAGCGGCACCAGCCCAACCGACACCTCAGCCTTTGTGCCGGGCGGCGTGATTGGTGTCTCCTTGATTGATGGCGATGTGCGCGCCGCCGCGGTGGGCACGATTACCTATCGGGAAGGAAACCAGATTCTTGCCTTTGGTCACCCATTTTTTCTCGGCGGTGATGTCCGACTGCCAATGACCGGTGGTGTCATTCATTCGGTTCTGCCCTCCCTTGCCACCTCGTTCAAACTCTTTTCCCCTGGAACTCCAATCGGTACCATTACTCAGGACCGAGCACCCGGTATCGCCGGTATTATGGGAACGCCTGCCCCAATGCTACCGGTTCGGGTCATCGTCAACTCACCGAAAACCCGGGACACCTACAACTTTCGCGTCGCCCTCCATGAACAACTCACCCAGGAATTTCTGCCTATCGGGATTGCCGAAGCGGTGTTACAGACCGAAGGTATGCTCGAAGAGTTGACATTAAACAGCCGCCTCGATTTACACTTTACCGATGGAACCACCGCCCGCATTCGTCACACCTTTGCCGGTATCAACCCGGTTCCTGCCCTGTTTGAAAACACCCGCAACGAGTTGAAACTTTTGTTTGCAAACGACATTAAACCGGTGGCGCTCGAAACGGTCGAGGCAACAATCAACATCAACCCCGGACGCACCAGCGCCGAACTGATTGCCGCGGTGCCGGAACGCACCTGGGTTCATCCGGGTGAAACGCTTCTTATCCATCTTGAACTCCGGGACTATCGGGGCGCCGAAACCGAACAGACGGTCAAACTTCCCATCCCGGCAACAACACCGCCCGGTACCATCAATGTCACCCTGACCGGCGCCGACGAGTTCCTTAACCAGCAAATCCAGCGCCTGCCCCGGACCGCAAACCCGGTATCGCTCACCCAGCTGTTAAAACTGCTTGAGGAGTCGGGAAGGGAGGACGAACTGATTGTTGCCGGCTTTCTTGCCCAGCCGGCGCTGGCGCTCGGTGAACAGGAAATGCCCAATCCACCTCCCTCAATCCGCCAGATTTTTCCCTCAAGTCAAAAAGGCGGTCGTGCCCAGCCGGTGCCCAACAGTCTGCTCTTCAAACTTCCGGTGAAACTCAACCGGGTGATTCAAGGGTCGGTAAGTTTTGACCTGGAGGTCAAATGAAATCTTTAACCTTATGCCTTCTGGCGTTCGTTGCCGTTGCCGCTTACGCGGCAGTCTGGACAACCACCGGTACCGAAGGACTTCTCGACAACATAGACAAAATTGATTTTCAGAATGTCCAGTTACCGGCAATCGGTGCGATAAAACTTTCCCCCGCCCTGATTCCGCTCTGCTCCCTTGACGAAACCGCAATCTGGCAAATCATCGCGGACCGGCACAACTCGCTCTATCTCGGCACCGGTGACCGGGCAAAACTTTACCGCTACTCGCTCCGAACCAACCGGCTCGATTCGGTCTGGTCCGGTACCGAAGGTGCCATCACCGCTTTGACCATTGGGGCGGACGGCACGCTCTACTGGGGCACAACACCCGAAGGTAACATCTACCGCCTTTACCCTGGTGCTGAAGTGGAACAAATCACCGCGACCGATGCCACCTACATTTTTGCCCTTCTCGTCGCGCCCGACCGTTCGCTACTCTGTGCTACCGGTCCCGAGGGCAAACTCCTGCGGGTGTTCCCGGACCGCAGAAAGGAGGTCCTGTTTACCGCTACCCAGGCGCACCTCACCACACTGCGCTGGCTCAAAGAGGGCAAAGAACTGCTTATCGGCACCTCACCCGATGGTATCGTCTATCGGCTGACTTTCCCTTACGGTACGGGAAAACCATCGGTAACAACCTTTTACGACACCCCGTTAAATGAAATCCGCGCTTTAGCCTTTGACGGCAAAGGCAACATCTATCTCGCCGCCAACCCGGACCAAGATTCGCAACCCGCGGTCTTCTGTGTTGACACAAGCGGCATCCTGCGCTGGCAGTGGTACTGCCCGGACTCGGTGATTTTTAACATCCACTTCCGGGAAAATCAACTGTATGTCCTGACCGGCAACCGGGGCATCGTTTACTCCTTTGACTCGGCTGGTAACCCAACCCTGCTTGCCCGGCTCGACGCCCGCCAGTTGATTGCCCTCTTGCCCCAGAAAGAAAACACCTACATCGGCACCGGCAACCCCTGCCGCATCTATCGCCTCGCCCCTTCTTATGCCGACTCCGGCTTTATTACCAGTTTGCCCTTTGACCTTGCCAACCCGGCACGCTTCGGCCACCTTGATTACTTCGCCCGCATCCCGGCCGGCAGCGAAATCCACTTCGCCACCCGCTCGGGCAACTCGGAAAAACCGGACTCAACCTGGAGCCCCTGGCAACCGGCACCGGACAAAGTCAACTCTCCACCCGCAAGATTTTTGCAGTGGCGGGCAGACCTGATTAGCCGTTTCCCTAACATCACCCCGGAACTGGAACGGGTGGACATCTACTATGCGGCGGTAAACCGCCCGCCTTCAATTTCCCGGCTGGAAATTGCCGCACCCTCTGAACCAGACGCCCGCAAGGGTAATGCCGAACCCCGGCGTAACATCTCCTGGGACGCCTCTGACCCGGACGGTGATTCGCTTGTTTTCCAGTTGTTTATCCTGCCGGTCGATACCGCACAACCTGGCGCCCGCGTTCCGGCTCAAAAACTGAAAGACAACCAGACCGAAACCCGTTACGAACTTGACACCCGCACTTTGCCCGATGGCTGGTACCGGCTCCGCCTTGTCGCTTCGGACCGCATCGACCGTCCGGCAAACTCTGCCCTGACTCAGGAGCGCTTGTCCCCGGTTTTTTTGATTGACAACACCCCACCCCAGATTTCTGGCTTAAAAGTGGAACCGCAACGCTCACCACCGTCATCCGCCACGGTCCACTGGAAAGTAAGCGACGCCCTCTCGCCGATTGTCTTTTGCCGAATTTCTCTCAACGCCGGACCCTGGATTCCGCTTGAACCCCGCGACGGAATCTACGACTCCCAGCAAGAGCTCTTCTCCTATTCTCTGCAACTGGTACCCGGCATTAACACCATTGCGGTTTGGGCGACCGATGCCAGCGGTAACTCTATTACCGCCCGCACCGTTTTCAATCGTTAAACCTAACCCTGCTCCTCGCGATTGGTTAACCTCAGGCACCAGCCTGCTCTTCCCCCACAACTAAACCTGCATCTTTTATCCGAAACAAGCCCGAAGCCCCATAAATCTCAATTTCCCATACCATCCCGGATACTACCCCGGGGATAGATAGGGAAAATTTGTCCCCGGCAGACTAACCAATCTAAATACAAATACTTATGCGGTTGACCGTAAATATCACCCTTATACTTTAAAGTATACTTACCCGCTGCCGCGAAACAGCCACCAGAACCGCTTTTCTCCGCATAGCCAATTCCGGGCTATTGCCCATGAAATCTCTGCACCCTTTATCGCTGCGGCGGTTCTCTAATCGGTCAACCCCAGACGCCGAAACGCCCGCTCCAATCGGGAAACCTCCTGATGGTGCGTCATATCAAGATGCAACGGTGTGACCGAAATGTAGCCGGCATAAACCGCCTCAAAATCCGAACCCCGGGTTCGGGCAAAACCCATCTCGCCATCAATCGTCCAGGAAACACCGCCATCGGGCAAACTCACCTTGACCGCCATATCCCGATAAATCCGTCTTCCCAGCCGGGTCACCTTCACCCCGCACACCGGTTCTGCCGGCACATTTACATTGAGCAAACTCTTTCTCGGAAGTAACCCCTCGAGCAAAAGCGGCACCAGTGCCCGCAGAAACGCCAGCGCCGGCTCCCGATTCACACCCGCCTTCAGATAGGAGACCGCAACCGCCGGCACACCGAGCAATGCGCCTTCAATCGCCGCCGCGACCGTACCCGAATACAGTACATCATCGCCCATATTCGGACTGTCATTGATGCCCGAAACAACCAGGTCAATCTCCCTTTTCAAAATACCGTGATGGGAAATCAGAACACAATCGGTCGGTGTTCCGTCAACCGCAAACCAGCCGGGCCGCACCCGCCGCACCCGGATTGGTTTGCGCAATGAAAACGAATGACTTGCCGCTGACTGATTGACCGCGGGCGCCACCACATAACGCCGTCCCAGCCCCTGCAAGCCATCGTAGAGCTCCTTAATCCCCGGTGCCTTGATGCCGTCGTCGTTCGTAATCAGTATCAGCGGTTTTTTGCCCTTCATATCGGGTTGAAATCTTACCGTTCCGATTAACCAAAGTCAAATTTACAACCCGGCTCTGTTTCTTAACCCGCCTGAACGGTTCGATAAGCCTTTGCCGCCGTCAACCCTGACCCAATCCGCTTGACTTTACCGTTCAACTGATTAAAATGGAAAAGTGTCTGGTGGCGTAGCTCAGATGGCAGAGCAGTGGAATCATAATCCACGGGTCAGGGGTTCGATTCCCTTCGCCACCATTAATAAAACGCGGTTCGAACCAGTGATACTGTTGATTATCGTAACTAAAAGCAGCCGGCGGGACCGCAAGGTCCCGCTTTTATTTTAAAAGGAGGCGCAATGGGTTTAGAACAGACCAAGTCAAAATTCATCTGGATGAACGGCAACTTTGTCCGATGGGAAGATGCAAAAATCCACATCTGCTCCCATGTGATTCACTACGGCACCGGCGTATTTGAAGGGTTGCGTTGCTACAACACACCAAAAGGACCGGCGGTCTTCCGACTCCAGGACCACACCGAAAGGCTCTTCAACTCGGCAAAGATTTACCGGATGGAAATCCTGTTCACAAAAGAAGAAATCAACCAGGCAACCGTGGAATTGATTAAGAAAAACGAACTGGACGAATGCTACATCCGACCCATCGTGTATCGCGGCTACCAGGAACTGGGTGTCAATCCGTTTACCTGTCCGGTCGAGGTTGCCCTCATCACCTGGAAATGGGGCAAGTACCTCGGACCCGAGGCGCTTGAGCACGGGGTCGATGTCATGGTCTCCTCCTGGAACCGGATGGCACCCAACACCTTTCCCGCAATGGCAAAGTGTTGCGCCAACTATATGAATTCGCAGTTGATTAAAATGGAAGCGCTGACCTATGGGTTTGTTGAAGGCATCGCCCTTGATGTCGCAGGGTTTGTCTCCGAAGGCTCGGGCGAGAACATCTTTGCCGTGCGTAAAGGGATAATCTACACCCCGCCGCTCAATGCGACGATTCTGCCCGGCATCACCCGCGACACAATAATTACCCTTGCCCGCGAACTGGGCTACGAGGTTCGGGAAACCAGTATGCTGCGCGAGTTCCTCTATCTCGCTGACGAACTGTTCTTTACCGGTAGCGCTGCCGAAGTAACCCCGATTCGCTCGGTGGACAAAATTACCATCGGCACCGGCAAGTGCGGTCCAATAACCAAACGCCTCCAGGAAGAGTTCTTTGCCCTAATTGAAGGGAAAAGAGCCGACCGTTACAACTGGCTCACTTTCGTAAAGTGAAAATCGCACTCGGCGCTGACCACCGCGGCTTCGCTCTCAAGGAGCACCTGAAACGGTATCTCAAAAGGCAGGGCTATGAAATTATCGACACCGGACCCACCACCGCGGCAAGGGTTGACTATCCGGACTACGCCTTTGCTGTCGCCCGACTCGTGGCAAAAGGCAAAGCGGCTCGCGGTATTTTGATTTGCGCCACCGGCATTGGGATGTCAATCGCCGCCAACAAACTGCCCTGGATTCGCGCCGCGCTCTGCACCAGTGTCAAGATGGCACGCCTGTCGAGGGAGCACAACAACGCCAACATCCTCTGTCTTGGTGCCGACCTGATTGACTATCAATCGGCCAGAAAGATGGTGCGCATCTGGTTAAAAACCGATTTTATTAGGGGACGGCACAGCCGCCGGTTAAGAAAAATCAGCCAAATTGAATCAGCGCTGCAGCGCGATAATTGAAATCAGAATTGAGGCGGTAGGAATTCCCACCGCCGACAGAATCGTCGCATAATCCTGCCACCACTTTACCGTATAACGGGGCACCATCACCACATCGCCCGGTTCCACAAGCGGATTGCCTTTTCCGGAAATTCGTTTGCCCTGACGCAGAATCCAAGCTTTGGAAAGGTGCCCGTAATCGGTTGGACCTCCGGCTTGACCAATGTAGTCGGTGAGCCGCATATTCGGCGTGTAGAGGAAAGAGCCGGGATTGTTCACCTCACCTTCAACATACACATAACTGTTTATTGGCGGCACCACCAGAATATCGGCATTGACCATTTCAATGTTTTGCGTGGAGTCCGCTTCGAATAAAATCTTGTGCAGGTTAATTGGAATCCTCTGCCGCGCACCCGAACTGCCAAGCACCAGCCGCTCAATGTAGGCGTTGTGTAAATCCGCCCAGGGTGTTACACCTCCTGCCTTGCGCAGAATGTCAAAAACCCGCTCCCCGGGCTTCAACTCATATGTCCCTTCACTCATCCTTTCCTTTTCGGTGGTGAGCGCCGAGGCTCGAATCCGGTACTCCCCTCTGCCAAAAACTGCGCCGCGCACCGTCACCAGACCTTCAACCGGTGGCACATATATCACATCGCCGGACTCAATAAATGGGTTGGCATTGAGGTCACCCTCCCGTTCAAACCGCTCGATATCAACTTTGGCAAAGGGCAGCCCACCCCGTATAAGCATAATATTGGTTTTGGAGCCGAGCGGCGAAATTCCGCCGGCACGGGCCACAACCTGGGAAACCCGTTCCACCGGTGAGGCGTTGTATGCGCCCGGATACTGCACCTCGCCGGTGACAAATACAATCGCCGAACGCAACCCAACGAGCGTCAACTTCACCGTCGCCCCTTTGAAGTACCGCTGCATAATCTTGGTCAGCGTATCCTGCGCCTGGCGCAAAGATAGCCCGGAAACGGTAATCGCATCCACGACATCAACCGTTATCCCTTGACCACTACTACTGGTTGAAATCCCGGTTAAGGGCATATTTATCGTTAATTTCCCTTCATAGGTAACCGCACTTTGATAGGAGTAGGTAACACTGCCGCTCACCGTGACCAGAAGCCGGTCCCCGGGCATCAGGATGTACTTGTCTGAGATAATCGGGCTCTCTACGCCCACCAGACTGGGTAATGGCGAAACCCCGGCTTGGGTAATGCCCGGGATGCTAATACCACTCATACCGGAAAAAACCGATGAGCCGACCTCCTGCGCCAGCCCAACAGTGACTAAGAAAATAAGCGATTGCAACGCCTTTTTAAGCACGCTGGATTGTAAAACCATATTTTCGTTTTGTCAACATCTGACTCACCGCACTGGCTGACTTAAACAAAGCCATCAAACCAAGTGCACCCATTACCCCAAGAATCGGCAGTATCACAAGCGCCATCACCACACCCCCTAACGCACCACCCGTCCAGTCCAGTACGCTCAAATAACCGGCGCGGCGCGGCGCCTCCAGCATCGTCAACTCCTGGCTGGCAAGGGCAAACTGGGCACCGAGGCACACTCCCGCCCCCAATAACAGTAAGAAAAACAGCACCTTGCCACCACCCGATACCAGAAACCAGACCCCACCACTACTAACTAATACCATCAGGTCCAAGAGGGCAAAAACTACTGAAGGTCGCTTCGGACCCAACCAGTTCACCACACCCGCGCCCAGCACCGAACCGAACATAAACGAGGCAAAAAGCAGCGCGCTACTGGTGTAAACCGAGCCGAATCGGCTGGAGTAAACGAATATCGTTAACAGGGAAATCCCGGCGCCCGCGAACCCCGAAGTGAAAATGCCCAGCCCTCGCGCTGGCGCAACCTGCTTGGTTTTTCTTTCCCATAAAACCACCCCGCCCATCGCAACGACTAAAAGAAAGCCCGCGAAAGGCAGGATAAACCTTCCCAGCGTCTGGCCCATAGCGGAGTAGATACGACTGAACCGCGGTGAAGAACGCCGATGCTCCAGTACCATATTGAGAAACAACTCCCGGGGTACAAGGTCGGTGTTAGGTGGCGCCGAACCCGCTTTCGTTTGCACCATTGAATCTTCGGTCCGGGCATCCATCCCTTGACGGGACGGGGCAAAAGGGAGGGTGATTCCTGTCTGCCGGAATGAGTCCAGTAAACTGCCCAGGTAAGAAGGGGTCAGAACCCGGGTCGCAATACCCAGCCGCTGCCAGCGCGTCACCACACTATCAACACCGAATATTATCCGGTCGCCGGCAACCAGTAACGGAAAGTCCAGCGCCAGCAACTCAGTCTTTTGAAACACCTGCCGCAGCGTTGCATATCGGGTTTCGACGACCGCCCGCGCCTCGCCTGTCATCCCTTCAACTGCGCCCGGTGCTCTGGTCGCTAAAATCCCCTGTGCCCTCAATCTCCGCTGGCACAATTTAAAGAACTCTCTTGTAAACAGGCGATTGGCACCGAGGTTTTCGGGTGCGGTACCGATAATTATGATGCAGTCAAAACTGTCAACCGTTGTTGTGAGAAATAGCCGCGGGTCACAAATAACCACCTTAAACCGCGGGTCGGCAATCTCCTCTGCTACGATTGTGCCGCCGGTGCGTCGTGCCTCGTCAACCAGCCACCGGTCAAGAACAACCATCTGCACATCACCCACCGGCCATTTGAGAATTTCGGCAACGAGACCGCCTAAACCCAGCCCTAAAATCAGTACCCTTTGCGGTGCCGGATGCAGTAGTAGCGGAATGTGTGCCATTTCCTCAATCCCGGTCACATCCGGATTCGGCATCGCCAGCACCCTACTCCCATCATAAAGCACCTGCCGCTGCCCCTCCCGCTCCACCGTCACCAGTTTGGCATAAGGCGAATCCCGAACCCCGAGAACCCGCTGTCCCTGCCAGGTTTGCTCCCACAGCCATCGCTCGCCTCTTGTCCCGGTTATCAGAAGACCAATTAAGACAACGCCCCAGCCCAGCGCCCAAGTACCTTCAAGAAAAGAACGCCGCTCAATCACAATAACAATACCGAGCATTAACATCAGCACCGCACCCATCAATACTACAATCGCTAAATTCGGCACCCGTGACAAAAGCCCAAAATAAAGGACAACCGCGGTCAACACCGTGCCCAGCCCTTCGTAAAAGTAAACCTTTGCCACCACGCCCCGTTCTTTACTCAATGCGGTACCGAGGATAAACAAACCCCCATGGGTTGCCGCTGGTAAAAACACCGCGAGCAGCGTAATCAGGAAAAGGGCTTGCAGGCTGAGGTTTTCCCCGGGCAGAAGCCCGAACAGCCGCCGGGAATAAACCACGAGTGCGCTTGCTACGATGGAACTTACAGCCGACACTAACCCGATGAGCGTAAATGAGTACTTTGGGGAAACGAGACGCCGTGCCATTCGGCTGAAAACCCAGGCACCCAACCCTTCGGATAAAAGCCAGACACTGAGAAAAACACCGCTTGACACCTCATTACCCGCAAAAGCCGCCAGCAGTTCTCGCAGAATTACCACCTGCGCGGCAAGACCGAGCCCGCCCACCGCCATCATTATCAGCGGCATAACCTTAGAAACGGTTTGGCACCGGCCCCTTAATGAAGCAGACAGCCCTTCTTTTCGTACTCCTGAAACAGGCGACCCCAGCCCGTCTCCTGACGCCAGCGCTCAAAAATCTTCCGTTCCTTCAAGGGCCAGTGTACAAAATCGTGGTTAAACTCCGAGATAAAAATCGGGATGTTCACCAGCCAGGTGCGGAAAATCAACTTCTGCAACACCCGGGTTGGACCATACCAGGAGAGCCAGCCTAAAAACCGGTGAAAGGATACCCCAACCTCAAAATGCCAGTTCTCCTGCGAAATGTCGTCGCCCACAATTTCAATCTCCTTGACATCGCCCACTCCCAGCCCCTGCTCATGTGCCAGCCGGATGTACTTAATCGCCATCGGGTCAAAACCCATCATCTTCGCCGCCACCGCATCAATCGCCACCTGGTCCGCTGATGCTAAAATCACATTCTTCACCACCGGTTTGACCGTACGCGGTCCCGGACCATTGCCCGCGGTTGTGCCATCCATCACCGCAAAAATCCCCGGATGAATCTCCTTTTGAATCGCCAGCAGGTCAACCAGTGTCTCATGAATCCAGGTGTGCGTGTAGTGGCGGTGCGTGGACAAAAGCCCGCCAAAGGCGTTTTTCATCGCACCGGTTGTTGTGGTGTAAATATGGCACTTTACCGTGGGCAGATGGACGATATTTTTACCGATAAAATAGTCCGGAATCCGCAAACCCTCAGGATAGATGTGGTCCAGCGCCAGCATCTTTGCCTTGGGCTTAAACGGAATCCACTTCATATCGCTCTCCTTGAAATTGTACCGCACCGAAATCCCGCACCGCTGGAAAATCGGCACATAACGATTCAGGTCCTCACCCTTATGAGTGTCAATCACTACCGTCTTATTCTGCACCACTACCAGGTCCTCGTACCCTAGTTTCTTCAAACCGACAATCGTCCCTTCCAGTTGCCAGGGCGTTGTATTTGCTCCGGGCATCGGATAGTGCCACGAGATGTTGTCCTTGAGAATTGTCGTCACACCCGGCTTTAAAAACTTATCCGCCTCTGCCAGTTTAATCAGCCGGACATAATCATCCAGAACCGTCTCCGGCCTGGTAAAAAGAACCGCAACCTTAGAACGACCACTCATCAAATTTATTATACCGGACGAAAACGCTAAGGCAACACCAGCAACCGGCGCCCGCTCGAAGTGAAGTACAACCCGCTTCCCAGCCGACCCTGCCTTTGCCACCGCACCCTTCGTCCTGCGGCATCGAAAACACCGTCAGCAACTGCACCGGGCAAAATTAGGATTGCGTCCCAACGCTTAAACCCGGTTTCACTTGCTTCTACCCCTTCCCTGTTCTGTGCTTCTCGCTGCGGTGTATCACTCTCCAGTGCCAAACGGGCACAACTCACCGCCATACCCACATTCATCCGTTCCATCGGTACACTAACAATTGCCGTATTCACCACCTCCCACACCTCGGGTTCAAACCGGGCAAGTGCCGCCCACATCTCCAGCGCATAAACGGTATCAACGTCCCCCGAACCATTGACAAACCGGTCGCTATGCCGGTCCTTCACCACTTTCCACAAACTCCGTCCCATCCGCTGGAAATCCCGTTCCGCGAAGACAAAACCCTGCGCTCCAGCCTCGAGCGCGAATGAAATATCAAGATTCCCATGGGCAACATCCTCCCAGCGGGAACTGCCCGCCTGATGGTTCCAGACATAACAGTCGTTGCCCAAATCAAGAACCAAACTGGCATTGAACGCTCTTGCCATTGAATCGGGCACATCATCATAAATTAGTCCGGCACCGAAAACTTACCCGGTTGATAAAACTGGGTGCGCTGAATATCACGAAAAACCATAAGCAGTTCACCCATACTCAGCGTCTGGTTCCAGGGCAGGTGTGACCAGCCGCCAAAGTGTTCCATCTCTTCGCCGGTACCACGCGCCGCCGCCCAGTTTTGAAACCACTTAGCAAGCACCTGCTGTTCAATCGCCAACTGGTAAACCCGCGCCCGTTCCAGAAACTTCTGCCTTAAACCCGGGGTTTCGTACACCATCCGCACAAAACGCGCCAGTGGCAGACAGATGACCGCATCGTGCACTAAGTACTCCTGATATCGCCCCTCTGCGTCGTACACAGTTGTACCCCAACCAAGGAAGCCATCTTGGTAACCCTGCCAGTAAGTTCCTTGTTCCGGCACATCCCGCATTAACCGCAGAAGCGAATCGGCGTGAAACACAAACCGTTCCAGCCACAGGGTATCATCGGTAGCCAAAAACAGATAAAGGTAGGAACGCAAAATTGGCGCTTCAAACCAGGCAAGATTTGCTGAATTCGGATTTTTTAATGCCCGCGTCTCATTAACACCGTGCCAGCGGGAAAACCGATTGACCCATCCGCTACTTTCGCTGGGGTGCACCGGTGTTGAAAAACCAATACCGAGCGTGATAACCAGCACTCCAGATAAAATAAACCGCGTCTGATACCCAGACGCAAAAAAATACCCACGCACTTTAGCCTCCTGATGAATCTCCCCCGGACTTATGTTATACCAAGGTAGCAGCGCCCGTAATCAAAAGCGGTAAAGACCGCCGTTGCTTATTGGTCCGCCTCCGTGCTTTGTCTTAGCCTCAGTTAGCATTATACCGCAAATTCGGTAAAGGTCAAATCCCGCCGGGATTGAATACAACTCCTTGATTGCCAAAAGGTAAAAAAGTGCTAATCTAAATTGATGGTAAAATGCTGGTTAACACCACTTATTTTCGTCGTTTTGCAAACCGGCGCGTTTGGTGTTGAATGGGACCCCATCTTTCGCCTGACAACCAATCCCCAGAGCCAGGTTTTGGGTTACAGCTATCAGCGCAGTATCGCGGTTGACCCGGGTAGAAATGTCTGGGTTTTCTGGCTCGACTACCGGAGTTCACCAAACCAAATCTGGTACCGGAAGTTTGAATGGGCAAGCGGCCGATGGCTACCAGAAGCCCAACTCACCGCATCCACCGTCAACTGTTTCACACCTTCGGCAACCTGCGACCAGAGTGGTAATATCCATCTCGTATGGCACACCGAGCACCCATCATCAAAAGGCATCTGGTACAAGAAGTTTGATGCCCAACAGGGACGCTGGCTTGCTGATACCCTTCTTGAGCCGGCTGTTTATAGTGCTAAAAAATATCCGGTGGTGGCTACAAAGCCCGGTAGCGAAGAAATTCATATCGTCTGGTATGGAAATCCAGACACCGGAGGCGTACCCCAAGTTTTTCACAAACAGTTCCAGCCCGACTCCGGCTGGTTACCAGCAGAGCAGATTACCAGTTATCTTAATACCCACAGCGCCGCAACGATTGCCGCAGACAGCCTCGGTAACCTGTGCGTTGTCTGGCTGGGAAAGGAGTTTAACAACCTGCTGGAACAGGTGTTCTGCCGGTGCCGTATCAATGGTGTCTGGACCGACATCGAACTCGTTTCCGAATTTCCGGGCTCATTTCAGCAAACTTCTCCCTGCGTTAGCGCCGGCACTCAAGGCAACTTCCACATCACCTGGGCAGGAACCAACTCCTCTTCGTACTATTCGCGTATTTTTTACCGCCGCCGCACTCCGGAAGGCTTTAACCCAATTTTTACTGTAAGCCAGGGTCTGGACTTTGAACAGGCAAGCCCGTCCATCTCCTGCCGGCAGGATAACGAGTGCCATCTGGCTTGGCGCGGCAGAACCGCAACACCTCCCAGTCCGTACCAACTAATCTATGCCTGCTGTGACCATCAGGGCAACTGGACTCCACCCGAACCATTGACCGCATTGACCAGCGGTGATGTTGACAACCCGGCAATTGTCTGCGACTCCGGTCCTGGGTTGCATATTGCCTGGCAGGATGAAAGCTCGGGCAACCTTGACCTGTACTACCTTTACGGCCAAATCCCGGGACTGGGTGCTGGAGAATCGCCCTGTCATATCCCATCAGCCACTCGCAACCTTTCCACCGTCTTGCCCGCTTCTGCTCTATCCGGCTTCATCACTCTACCCGAGATTTACGATGCTCTCGGCAAGAAGGTAAAAACCCGCAATTTGCCCCCGGGCGTTTATCTTATCAAACATCCGGATTCCAGAACCGGCAACTTTCAAAAACTGGTCATTGTCTCTGGTGGGAAATAACACCACGCGCAACCGAATCGCCGCCGGGATTGCCGCCGGTATCAGTTCCTTTCTCACACCCTTTATGAGCTCCTCCATCAATATCGCCCTTCCCGCACTCGGTCAGGAGTTACGCCTTGATGCGATTGGTCTGGGCTGGGCGGCAAACATCTCCCTTTTGAGCGCCGGCATCTTCCTTGTGCCTTTCGGGAGATTGGCAGACATCCTGGGTCGCAAACGCATCTTTGCCCTTGGCTTGAGTTTGTACTCAGTGGCTTCGCTCTTTGGTATGATTGCCCATAATGCCGGGATTCTGCTCCTTGCCCGGTTTCTGCAAGGAATGGGTGGAGCGATGATTTTTGGAACCGGGGTGGCGATTCTCACCTCGGTTTATCCTGCCGCCGAGAAAGGTTTCGCCCTCGGAATTAACACCGCGCTGGTCTATACCGGACTTTCGGCTGGTCCTTTTATCGGTGGGATTCTTACCCAGCATTTCACCTGGCGGGCAATCTTTGCCCTGAATTTGCCCCTGAGCCTCGGCGCCCTTCTTATCGTCCTGTTCGGTCTTAAGGGTGAATGGGCAGAAGCGCGCGGGGAACGGTTTGACCTGACCGGCTCATTAATCTACGGCACCGGACTTTTGCTCTTGATGTTCGGATTCACCCTTTTACCTAATGTTTTAGCGGTTCTCTTGATTGGCACCGGCGTATGGGCATTGGTCGGGTTCGTGATTCTCGAATTAAAACTAACCAGCCCGGTTTTCCCGTTTCAACTCTTTCGGGGTAATGTAATTTTCACATTTTCCAACCTCGCCGCGCTCATCAACTACGCCGCGACCGCGGCGGTCGGTTTTCTCTTGAGCCTCTATCTCCAGTATGTCAAAGGACTAAACGCCCAGGCTACGGGATTGATACTTGTTAGCCAGCCCGTGGTGATGGCGCTTTTTTCCCCTCTAACCGGACGCGTTTCCGACCGAGTTGAACCCCGGCTCATCGCTTCAATTGGGATGGCGACCTCAACACTGGGTTTATTTCTCTTCTCATTCTTAAACAGGGCAACCGATTTGCGGCTTCTTATTGCCGGACTGATTCTCGTCGGGTTCGGATTTGCCCTGTTCTCGGCACCCAATACCAACGCCGTGATGGGTGCGGTTGCCTCCCGGCATTACGGTATCGCCTCGGCAACTCTCGGCACGATGCGGCTTTTAGGTCAGATGTTCTCGCTCGGACTGGCACAGATGCTCATCGCCCTGTTTGTCGGTCCGGTCCGGCTCAGCACCACCAATAACTTCGGACTCATCTTAACGGTGCGGGTTGCCTTCATCATCTTCAGTGGACTGTGTGGGGCGGGTATCGTTGCCTCGCTCGCAAGGGGTAAGGTTAACGCCGACGCCGGAACCGAAGTCGGGTAGTAAGCACCAGGTCGCTTGAGAAAAACCGGGCAGCAATGAATATCGCAGCAGCGCAGAAAATTGTCATATAGAGAAGCCCGCCAATTATCAGGGGATAGTTACCAAACAAAATTGCCTGCGGAATCAGAAATGGGTAGGAGAACGGGATGAGAAAGAGCAAAATTTTCAGGGGTAGAGACAGCGTCTGGATATTAAAGAACATTGTAAAGAAGTAAGGTAGAAGACACAGCATCATCAATGGCGTCAATGCTGCCTGCGCTCCTCGGGCATCTTCCGACAAAAGCGCCAGCAAAGTGGCAAGGGCGAGGGCGGTAACAATCGCCAGAAACAGGGTGACACTCAGCAGAAAAATCGCCTCCGGACTCAAGGTCAATCCCAGTTGCACCGCGACCGACATATCGGGAGTTCGGCTGGGTACCCCTTCGGCAAATGCCGTGGTATAATATCCCAGCGCCAGCATAAACACCAGCGAAAAAACCACCGCCACCACCACCGCCCCGAGCATCTTGCCAATGACGATTGACACCCGGTTGATGGGCACGGTAAGAAGCGTCTCCAGTGTTTTATTCTCCTTTTCCTGACCGATGGATGCGGCAAGCGTTTGACTGGCATACAAAAGCACCATCAAAAGAATCAGCGGAATGATGAAGGTTTGCGCCATCGCCATCCCCTGCACCGCTTCCGGGCTACCGGCTGCAACCCGGTCGCGCAGAATCACAAACTCGCCGGTCTGAACAGGATTCTCGATGTTCTCTGCCGGGATATCAGGCAAAAGCCGCTTGAGGTGATATTCGGTCAGTTCGGAATTGATTCGGGTAAAAACCGACTTCACCTTCCCACTGCGTATCGTCTGGGTAAAAGAGAAGCCCTTCAAAATGGTGTAGGCTTCAATTACCACCGGCTGGAACCGGTCAATCCGATAATCAACACTTTCCGGCAGTACGAGGAGAAGGGAAAACCCTTCCTTCTGTGCCTGCTTCTGGGCTTGCTCTTTTGCCGCCGTGGTACGGGTCACGGAAAAATTTTCCTCTTTTAGCCGGTTAATGATGGTATCGGCAAAATGAGAAGAGTCTGGAACAACAACCATTACTGGCTGGGGTGCCTGCGCCTTTGCCCGCTCGCCACGCAGCGCCCGCCCGACAAAAAGAAAAATCACCAGCACCGCAATAAACGGCAGTAAGGTCCGTATGGTCAACAGTTCTCGGACCTCTTTCCAGACCAGATTCGCGATAATTCTCATTGGCCCGCCTTCAGAAAAACCTCTTCAAGGTTACGAGCGCTCCAGCGGGATTTCAACTCTTCCGGCGTACCCAGGGCAATGAGCCGCCCCTGCCGCAACAGCGCCACCCGCTCGGAAAGGAACTCCACCTCGAGCATATTGTGCGAGGACAGCAGAATCGTTGTCCCCCGCGCCGCAAACTCCTTAATCTTCTGTCTGATGACAATTGAGTTCTCAACATCCAATCCCGATGTTGGCTCATCAAGAATCGCCAGTTTTGGACTGCTCATCAACGCCCGGGCTAAAAGCAGTTTCCGCGTCATACCCTTGGAATATGTATCGACCTTATCCTGAATCCGGCGTCCTAAATCGGCAATCGCCATCGCCTGCTCCACCAGTTTATCCCGTTCCACCGTGTCCGCCGAATAAAAGGTTGCCATAAACCGCAAATAGTCAAGCCCGGAAAGGTTCCGATACGCCCCGGCTTCTTCGGGCAGATAACTCACCATCCTTCGCACCGCTGCCGCCTCTTTAACCACATCCCGGCCAAAAACCTTAACCCCACCGCCGCTCGGTTTTAACAGTGTTGCGATGACCCTTAAAGTCGTCGTCTTCCCCGAACCGTTTGGACCAATCAGCCCGAAAACCTCGCCCGGTTTAATCTCAAACCCGATGCGGTCGACCGCACGCAGCACGCCATAGTCCCGCACCAAATCGTCGACAACTACCGCCGGTTCCATAGCCGATGATAACAAAAAAGTTGCAATGGGCAAGAAACTTCGACAATGTTTTTCTTGACTGCTAATCTCTCCGTGCTACTATTATCAAAAAAGTAACACGAAGGGAGTAAATATGGCATGTTTTCTCGTTCCTGCCGCTGCGGCGACGGCAACAACCGTTCTCCGGCGTAAAATCCCGGAACGGTTGCACCCGGAGTGGCTCAATTCGCTCCTCTGGGGTGGTGTGACAATGCTTGCGGTTGAGCACATCGCCCATCAAGAGGTAATTCCTTATCCCCCTTTTTTAACCGCAATGAAAAACCCCAATGACATTCCGACGATGCTCAAAGAGATGCTTACCGTCGGCGGCACAATGACCCTCGCCATCTTTGCGCTGTGGCTGGTAATGGTCTTCCTTGCCCAGCGTTTCTCAGTCAAAACTGAAGCCGGAGCAAAACGATGGACTGGCTGATTACCACATTTCTGGCAGCGGTTATCGCCACCATTCTTTATCGACTGCTTAACGGCCGGTTCAAGTTGGGGTTGTTGAGCCTGATGCTCTGGGGCGCCACGGTGATGATTTTTGTTGACCACATCCTCGGGTATGAAGGCGGTCCCTTTTTTGAAACCCAAACCGACGGCTTGATTAAAAACGGCGCCGTTCTGGGCATCGTGATGCTCTGCCCGGTGCTTCTAATCTGGCTGGGTGCACTCTTAATAAACCGGAGGCGTTAGATGGGTAAAAGAAAAGAAGCCGAACGGTTCGGCGTCTCGTTTGAACCAGACCTGCTTAAAAAATTTGACCGTGAGATTGCGCTCGCCGGTTACGAATGCCGCTCCGAAGCGCTGCGCGATCTGGCGCGGCAATGGCTCTCCAGTCGACAGCTGAAACAGGGTAAAGGTCCCGCGTTCGGCATCCTGGCTATTGTGTTCAATCATGAACGCCGGGAGGTAAGTAAACGGCTTACCCGGCTGGGCCATAAATTTTTTACTGATGTGGTTACAACCATCCACATCCATCTTGACGAGCACAACTGTCTTGAAGCCCTAATCCTGCGGGGCAGGGCAGAAGAGATTCAGCAGGTTGCCGACCAGATGCGGGCATTGAAAGGGGTTGAGCAGGGCGGGCTCATTTTACTGGGATTACCCGAAAAAAAGGAGGCAAAATGATGAAATATTTACTGCTCATCACCACGACCCTTTTTCTGGTGTCAAACGGTTTGCCCCGTGATTCGGTGGTGTTAACCCTGCCAGAGGTGGTAATCACCGCGGAACGGGTGCCCCATCACATCCGCGACCTTGCCGCATCGGTCAGCGTTGTTACCGGCGAGGAGTTGCGCTCTTCTGGCGCCCGCAGCGCGACCGATGCGCTTGCTTTGCTGCCCGGCGTTTTCATCCAGCGCACCGGCCAGTTCGGCCGAACCGACATCGACATCCGCGGGGTTGGAGACAAAGGGACTCAGATTGCCGTCTTAATCGATGGCCGGCCCGAAAAGATGTCGCTCTTCGGCTGCACCGTCACCCACACCCTGCCCTTAAACAATGTCGAACGGATTGAACTGGTGCGCGGTCCGCTTTCGGTCCTCTACGGCTCCGACGCACTGGGCGGCGTCGTCAATATCATCACCCGCAAAGCGACAAAACCGCTTGACCTCAACGCCCGGCTATCTTACGGCTCATTTCAAACTGTTGGCGCACGCATCAGTGCTGGTACCCGATGGCAACAACTCCACACCCTTGTCTCCTTTGCCAAAGACATTTCGCAGGGCCATCTGCCCAACTCGCAGTACAACGGCAACGATATTGCGCTCCGTGCTGGTTACGACCTCTCCCCGGCATTGGGCTTGGACTTCAGCGGCAAATACTTCACCGGTGTCAAGCACGAACCAAAGCGCGCCACCGACCCGGATACATTCGATGCCAGCGGCTGGAATCAGTACGACCGGGGCGGTGTTGACTTGACCTTTAAGCTCCGGCACAAAATAAACGGTATGTTCAAGTTGTATCGCAACTTTGGCGAACATCTGTTTGACCCAAGTGACGGCTGGCACTCAACCGACTACACCAACGGTGCCCTTTTACACCTCCACCACCAGTTTGGCTTCAAAAACCTTATCCAGGGTGGAATTGAACTCAAAAGGCTCGGCGGCACTCAGCTATCCGACACCAGCAAACCATCCTGGTCCCGCAGCCAGTTTGACATCTTCATCGCCGATGAACAGACAATCGGACCCCTCATCGCCACCGCTGGTGCCCGTTTTGCCCGCGACAACATCTCAGGCAACGCCTTTGCCCCAAAATTCGGTCTTGTGGGCAAAACACCTTTTGGCACCGCGCTCCGCCTCAATGTCAACAAAGGGTTCCGCTTCCCACCCTTCAACTACACCAGCATCTTCCCGCCGAAAAACCCCGAACTTCTGCCGGAAATATCCTGGAACTACGAACTCGGCTTGAACCAGCGGATTGCCTCCTTCTTACAACTGGACATCGCCGGCTTCATCCTCAAAGGTGACAACCTGATTGAAACCGCGCCCAACCCAACACCACCGCCGCCGGTTAAATTCCAGAACAAAGGTGCGTTCCAATTCAGAGGGATTGAAGCCTCTCTCGAACTCAACTACCGTATCTTCAGCCTGCGCACCACCGCAACCGTCAACGACTTTGGCGTCCATACCAGAGCCCGACCCGGACAAAAACTGAATGTGGCGCTCGCGCTCAATCCAGGCAGATTTACCGGCACAGTACTCCTGAACGCGGTAAGCCGCTACTATGCGGAAGATTCAAGCAAAACTCCTATCCCCTCATTTCACACCGTTGACCTGCGCATTCGCTATCAACTCCTGAACCAGCTCTCCATCTCAGGGGCGGTGGAAAACCTTCTTGACCGGAAATATCAGGCGTTCGCCAGTTTACCGGGCAGTGCTGCTGGACTGTATCAGATGCCAGGCCGTTCCTGGACAATAGGCATTGACATCAACAACTGACCTATGAGACGAACCTGCACCTTACTTATCCTCCTTGCCCTTCTTGTTGCTGCCTGCCGGACCGCTGCCCCAAAGCGGCGATTGAAGGTCGTGGCATCAACCACACTCATCGCAACGATTGTTCAGAATATCGGCAACGGTAAGGTCAATGTCACAACCATCGCCCCGGCTGGAATGTGTCCGGGGCACTTTGACCTCAAGCCCCAGGCGATTGCCACTGCCCAGGATGCGCAACTCATTCTCTATCACGGCTGGGAAGGCTGGATGGAAAAACTCAAACCGGAAACCCAGAATCCAAAGGCAAACTGGATAACCCTGCAAACCCGGGGCAACTGGATGGTCCCGCCAATTCAAAAAAAGGCGACCGAAGAACTGACCGCACTCCTCATCCAGAATGTACCGGCGGACAGCATCCTGTTTATTAGAAATTGCCAGCGTTACCTTGCCCAGATTGACTCAGTCGCACGCACTCTGCAAACGATGTTCACCAACAAAAACCTGCCCCGGGTGCTTGCCAGCGAACACCAGGCTGAATTCCTCCGATGGCTGGGATTCCAGGTTGTCGGCACCTATGGCAGACCCGAAGACTTAACCGCCCGGGAACTTTCCCGCCTCGCCCGAATCATGGTTGACTCCGGTATTGGCTTGGTGGTTGACAACCTCCAGTCCGGTCCGGATGCGGGCAAACCGCTTGCCGAAGCCGCCCGGGTCCGGCATATCACCCTCACCAACTTTCCCTTTGACGGCGACTACCTCAAAACCGTGCTTGATAACGGCAAATCGCTCCTTAAAGTTATTGAGTGACACCACCCGCCATTGCGATTAAAGATGTCACGGTCAGTTACTACGAACACATTGCCCTGCGCAACATTTCCCTTACCGTCAATGCCGGCGAATTTGTCGGTATCATCGGACCTAACGGTGCCGGCAAAACCACCCTCTTAACCGTTGTCAACGGCTTAGGGCGCTTGCACGCCGGCGCGGTTTACCTGTTTGGTGAAAAAGTTACCCACCGCAACATCCGGCGCTGGCGCGAGAATATCGGCTATGTCCCCCAGCAACTGCACATTGACCCCCGCGTGCCTTTCACGGTCTGGGATGCGGTTCTTATCGGTGCCTTTGGCAAAGCCGGGCTTTTCCATCCGGTCGGAAAAAAAGAGCAGAACCAGGCAAACGAACTGCTCAACCTGTTCCGCATCGCTCACCTGCGCAACCGCCCTGTGGGCAAGATTTCGGGCGGCGAAATGCAAAAGGTTGCGCTGGCGCGGGCGCTTTTGCCCGAACCGAAAATCTTGCTCCTTGACGAACCAACCGCAAACCTTGACCCGCCTTCGGTCCAGGAAATCTCTAACCTCCTGACAACAGTTTACCAGCGGTTCCACCTCACCATCCTGATGGTCACCCATCTGATTGAACACCTGCCTTTAATTTGCCCCCGCCTGATTATGATGAAAGACGCCCGAATTGTCTTTGATGGTCCGCGCCCTGAGGCGCTGAAACCCGAGTGGCAGCAAAAGGTGTTTGGCAATGGTTGAGTCGCAACTGTTTTCCCGTGCCCTGCTCGCTGCCCTGCTCGGCGGCACCATTTGCGGCATCATCGGCGTCTGGGTTGTACTCTTAAACATTCCGTTTGTCGGCGTCGCAATGTCCCATGCCGCATTTGCCGGCGCCATCGCCGGACTACTTCTCGGCATTGACCCGCTTTTCCCCGCCCTTCTCTTCTGCCTGCTCACCACCCTCTTAATCGGTCCCATCGCCGAAAAGGCGGACTTTGAACCCGGGGTCGCTTTGGGTGTGATATTTTCCCTGATGCTCGGGCTTGCCTTCCTCGGCATCGGGCTCTTAAAAGGACCGCGCACCGAAGCGTTCAACTTCATCTGGGGCAACATTTTACTTGTCTCCCGGCGTGACATCTTGATTCTCGCGGTCCTCTTCTTTATCATTATTGGGTTCCTCCTTGCCCTTGCCAAAGAAATTCGCGCCGTACTCTTCAACCGCGAAATCGCCCGGGCGGTTGGTGTGCCGGAAAAGGCGATTTTCTTTGCCCTCATCCTTTTAACCGGCATTGCGGTCACCGTCAACCTCAACACCGTTGGCGGCTTACTGGTGTTCAGCCTCGTGGTTAGTCCGGCATCGGCTGCCTATCAACTTACCTACCGCCTGCGCACAATGTATGTGCTCTCGGTCCTGTTTTCGGTCAGCGCCTCCCTTATCGGACTTCTCCTTTCCTACCTCTTCAACCTGCCCACCGGTGCCTCAATCATCTGCGTCGCCAGTTTCATCTTTGGCATTGCGCTCCTCTTCTCCCCCAAACGCCGGACATTGCCCATAACTTAAACCGATTTGACACCCGCTTTACTTTTTAATAACTTATTACCTTGGACGAAATCAAACTTCGCTACGGAACCAACCCCCACCAGAAATCGGCGCGCGTCTTTCTACCCGAAGGCAAACTACCGCTCAAAATCGTCAACGGCGACCCCAGTTACATCAACATCATCGACAGCCTTAACTCCTGGCAACTGGTCCGCGAGTTAAAACAACTTACCAGCCTTCCGGCTGCTGCCAGTTTCAAACACACCAGTCCGGCTGGCGCCGCAATCGGCAAACCGCTCTCATCCGACCTCAAAAAATCGCTCTTCGTGCCGGACCTTGAACTCTCACCCCTTGCCGCTGCCTATGCCCGTGCTCGTGGTGCTGACCGGATGGCGACCTTTGGTGACTGGGCAGCATTCTCTGACCCTGTTGACATCGCCACCGCCCGCCTTTTAGCCCGCGAGGTCTCGGACGGCTGCATCGCACCTGGTTACGAACCCCAAGCCCTCGCCATCCTCAAACAGAAGAAAAACGGCAAATACCCCATCCTCCAGATTGACCCTGGTTACAACCCGCCCCCCATTGAAATCCGCCAGCTCTTTGGCATCTTTCTTGAACAGGAACGCAACAACGCACCAATTGACCAAACCCTGCTCAAAAATGTGGTTACCGAGAAAAAGCACATCCCCGACACGGTAAAACTTGACCTCCTCCTTGCCCTCATCACCTTAAAATACACCCAGTCCAACTCCATCGTCTTAACCTACGATGGCCAGGTCATCGGCGTGGGCGCGGGTCAACAGTCCCGCATCCACTGCACCCGACTCGCCTGCGCCAAAGCCGACAAATGGTTCTTACGCCTTCACCCCCGCATCCTTAACCTAAAGTTCAAAAAAGGTACGCCCCGCGCCGAAAAGGCGACCGCCATTGACATCATCCTTGAAGAAACCGCCACCCCGCAAGAACTCCAGCCCTTCCTTACACTCCTTCTTGAACCGCCCCAACCCTTCAGCCGCGAAGAAAAACAGCAATGGCTCGCAAAATTTGACGGCATCTGCCTTGCTTCGGACGGCTTCATCCCCTTCCGCGACAACCTTGACCGTGCCGCCCGTTCCAATGTCCAATATGTCATCCAGCCGGGTGGCTCAACCCGCGACGAAACCATTATCACCGCTGCGGACGAATACCAGATGGTGATGATATTCACCCACCTCCGCCTCTTCTACCATTAAAAAAAGCGGGGCAGAAACCTGCCCCGCAATCTCGGCGACTACCCGCTACTCCGAAACCACCAGTTTCCCGGTGTGGCTCCTGCCCGCAACGCTCACGCGATACAGATACACGCCCCCGGCAAGATTCTTCGCCAACCGCAGATTGGTCTCGCCCTCGGCAACGCCGGAAAACCTTTCCACCAACCTGCCATCCGAAGACAACACCGCAACCTCATAAGGTGCCGGGCTGGTTGTCGCAAACTGAATCGTTGCCCTGCCCTTACACGGATTGGGTGTCACCTGCAAAGAACGCACCTCAACGCGCGCTGGCTTCTCCTCCTTCACACCAACCAGGTCCAGCACTCGCACCTCTGCCCCCTGAAAAGCGGGATAAGACGAGTCTGCCGGCACCATCGTGGTGCTCTGGGCGTAAACCACCACCTTACACTTCTCCTCATTCCAGGTACTGGCGATGGTAAACGGCTGCTCAACTGAATCCATCCCGCCCGCTGGAATGGTCAAAACCGTGCCGTACTGATTCGGGATATAATCCCGGCAAACATGATTGTGCCACGAGTCGCCATTCGGTCCTAAATAATAGCAGGAGTCCTCGGTAATCACCACTGAAACGCGGGCGGTGATGTCATCGGTAGAATCGTTCTGAATCAGCGCCTTGATTGTCCCATTCCGGCTTGAGGGGTCATAACTGCCCACCAGGGTAATCTGCACCGGTGTTGGAACCGAAACCTGCGCCGCCACATAACTTGCCCACAGATTGTAGTTATACCCGCGCTGCCGTCCATCAACCCACAGCCACGGCGTTGCATAACTACCATTGTAAGGACCGGGATACATAAACCACTTCGCCCTGCCCTCGGAAGAATAGAGCGGATAGGACGAAACGGTGTGCCACTCAACCGCTACCACATAACCCGCATAATCATAACATATTTGGTCCAGCCGACCGCTGGCAGGATTGCAGGAGCCTCAACCCTCCTGATACGCCTCTTCCAGCACCACCACCCGCTGGTATCCTGCGGACACCGCGAGCAACAGCGCCATCAAAACTAACGCCTTCTTCATAATACCTCCAGTTTGTTTACCTTAATTCTACACACCAACTTCC
>JBBISL010000013.1:0-1185 GCA_037441285.1 Caldifarciminota bacterium | reverse complement strand
CGCCTTCTTCATAATACCTCCAGTTTGTTTACCTTAATTCTACACACCAACTTCCTACCTGTCAACTCCATCTGCTCTACCGTGCATATTCCATCCTGACGGTGGTAGCATCGTAACTTTATTATGAGCGCCGCGGTCGCAAACTAAACGCCTTATCAAAATTGGATGCCCGCTCAAACTTTAATCGCAGCCCATCATAAGGTGGAAACGCTCCGCCATAACCTATGACCCGGCGTGCTTGAGCCACCATCTCAAGTTGCTCCTTTGTCCACGCCGGCGCCACATAGGTATTTTTGGGTCTTGGTTCTAATGGCTCATAACGCATCGGATAGGCAACCACGCCCCAATCAAGCAAATCACGGACACGATAAAAGAAGGTATCAGGTGTATCGGTATGATTATAAAGACAATAGACAATAATTCGCCTGCCATCATATCCAAATCCTTTCAGCAACTCAATCGCGCGGCGCAATGGTTCTCTAATTCCATCACTGTCATAAGCCAGCCGGACGATTGGTACTTTAAACTTGCGCATCTCGGTCACAACTTCCTCGGTTAATAACCTGGCATCCAGCCCCTGATTAAAATCAACCGGCTTGACAATATCTCTTAACTCAGCAAATATATCTTTCCAATATGGCGATGCGAGGATATTGTTATCCCAGAAGATGATGCGTTTATGCCCTGGGTGCACAAGTTTCCGGATTGACTTTCGGGCGGTAAATTTCGGCTCAAGTTGCCTGACCGAACAGAACGGACAGTTTCTAATACACCCCCGGGTTGCGAACACAATACTTGCGTCCCAAGAGGGGACAAGTGAATAATCAGGTTTCAGGTCATCCAGTTTTGGGTTCACGCCTTTTTTGATTCTAATCCGCCTGCCAAACTCCTCCCGCAGTTTCTCTGAGCAGAGGCTCGCATAGATACCACCAACAGTTATTTTTGCCTTCGGGTATCTATTAAGATAATAGCGAATTACCTCATGCACCGGCTCCCAGGCATAGGTAAACAGGCTGGTAACATAGATAACATCCGGGTCATAGCCGTCTCCGTCAAAACCTGAAATCAGTTTAACCTTATCACCCTTCAACCGGTGATACCTGGCTAATTTCAACAGCCCTAAAGGCGGATAGGTGGTGTGATACCTCAAAGAACGGGCGGGCTCAACCAATAGAATATGGCGTG
>JBBISL010000012.1:0-57576 GCA_037441285.1 Caldifarciminota bacterium | reverse complement strand
GGCACCCCTTCTCCCGAAGTTACGGGGTTAGATTGCCGAGTTCCTTAACGAGAGCTCACCCGAGCGCCTTTGGATACTCTCCTCACCCACCAGTGTCGGTTTACGGTACGGTCACCCTGACATCTGGCATAGAGGCTTTTCTCGGCAGTCGGTTCGGTTCAGTTCCCCTGCCTTACGGCAGAGTCCCCATCACCAGGGTGAATTACGTGCGCGGATTTGCCTACGCACCATCACCCTAACTTAGACCCCGATCCAGCACGGGGCTAAACCCTTCCGCCTGCGTCCCCCCTTAGCTCGTAACGATGCCAAGGTGGTTCCGGAATATTGACCGGATTTCCATCACCTACGCCTTTCGGCCTCAGCTTAGGTACCGACTAACCCTGGGCGGATTAACCTTCCCCAGGAAACCTTGGGTTTTCGGCGAACAGGTTTTTCACCTGTTTTAACGCTACTCGTCCCGGCATAATCACTTCTGGTTCGTCCACCCGGCCTCGCGGTCGGGCTTCAGCCTACAACAGAACGCTCCCCTACCACTCCTGTCAGGCGAACCTGACAAAAGTCCACAGCTTCGGCGGTATGCTTGAGCCCCGGTGAATTTTCAGTGCAAGGCCACTCGACTGGTGAGCTGTTACGCACTCTTTAAATGATGGCTGCTTCTAAGCCAACATCCCAGCTGTCTGAGCAGCCTCACCTCTTTTCACACTTAGCATACACTTAGGGGCCTTAGCTGGTGGTCTGGGTTATTCCCCTCTCGGCTATGGACCTTAGAGCTCACAGCCTCTTTCCCGCAATCTAAAGTTGCGGAATTCGGAGTTTGGTCGGGTTTTCCCCCACATTGTGGGGGAGCGCCCGTCCAGTGCTCTACCTCCGCAACAAAACTTGCGAGACTGCCCCTAAAGGCATTTCGGGGAGAACCAGCTATCACCCGGTTTGATTAGCCTTTCACTCCTACCCACAGCTCATCCGAGGCTATTGCAAGGGCCACCGGTTCGGTCCTCCCTTGGGTGTTACCCCAAGTTCAACCTGGCCATGGGTAGATCACACGGGTTTCGGGTCGAATGTGCGCGACTTAACGCCCGATTAGGACTCGCTTTCGCTCCGGCTACGCCTCAGAGAGGCTTAACCTCGCCACGCACATTCACTCGCCGGGTCATTATGCAAAAGGCACGCGGTCACAGCCTTCGCCAAACCTTGCGGAAAGGCGGGAGACTGCTCCCACTGATTGTAAGCACATGGTTTCAGGTTCTATTTCACTCCCCGCCAGGGGTTCTTTTCACCTTTCCCTCACGGTACTGGTGCACTATCGGTCAGTTGAGAGTATTTAGCCTTAGAAGGTGGTCCTCCTGGATTCCCACAGGGTTTCTCGTGCCCCGTGGTACTTGGGAACCAAGCCGCGGGAGAACCAGCCATTTTTGCCTACGGGACCATCACCCTCTATGGCGCTTCTTTCCAGAAGACTTCGGCTAACGGCTGGCTATGGTAACTCCCTCGCCTCACAGCGGTTGGCGTGACTTAGTCCCGCTACCCCGTTCCGGCAACGCCCGCTGGCTTTAACACCGAAATCGGTTTAGGCTGTTCCCCTTTCGCTCGCCACTACTCAGGGAATCGCGGTTGCTTTCTTTTCCTCCGGGTACTGAGATGTTTCACTTCCCCGGGTTTGCCTCCCGGAACTATGGATTCATTCCGGGATGTACGGATATTACTCCGTACGGGTTTCCCCATTCGGGAATCGCCGGGTCAAAGCTTGTGTGCAGCTCACCGGCGCTTATCGCAGCTTACCACGCCCTTCATCGCCTTCAACTGCCAGGGCATCCACCATGTGCTCTTAGTAGCTTGAGGTGAATATCAGCCTGCCTCTTCTCCAAATTGTCAAAGAGCAAATTTTTCTATGTCAAATTGGCTAACTTAATAATAATAAAACTAAAATCGTCAGTCAAGCAAAAAATAAAGGGATTTTAGTATAACCTTTAAATTCGCAACCAATTGATAAACAGCAACTTAAAAACATATTTACAGACACCCCTCATTAAAAGGCTAACCCCCAATAATAGGGGGTCGCCTTATTATGCTTCTTCTGGACGCTCGGTTAGAACAGGTTGTTCTTCCGAATGTACGCCCAGAGCAGTTTCATCATCTCACTGACCTTGACCGAAGCCTTTTTGCCAAACAGCGCTTGCAGGTCCGGGGTCAGTTTGATTGAGCGCTTCATCAACGGACCGGTACCGGTCATCAGCTTATGCTTCTTCACATAAGCCCACAGTTTCTTGTTGATGTCTTTTACCTTGATTACCTTTCCGGGACCAAAGACCGGCTGCATCGCATCGGTAAGCTTCACCGTGCGATTCATCAGAGCTTGACCACGTGGCATTACCTCTCCTTTCTGCCCATAAGGGCGGTTAGAAACCATCGTCTCCTGTTACACCCTCAGGTGTAACTGCTTCTATTGTGATAACAAATTGCCCTCTGTCAAGCAGATTCAAGGGGGAATAAACGGCTTTTTTAGCCCCCCAAAAACAGGGTTACGCCACGCTTGACAAAAAACAAATTCCCCTTTATCATAAACACGGCTTAACTATGGCTGAGGCACCAATTGTCAAAAGAGGTAATCGCTACTTCTGCCCGGAGTGTGGTCATCTTATGGATCGGCCTCATCGCTCCTGCCCGGTCTGTAATCTGGTATTTAAAGGCGAGGTCAAAGACGAAGTCCGCCCCAAACAGGAGCCGCTCAAAATTCCGGAAATTGAGGAAAAGTACGAAGAGGTCCACACTCAGCGCTACCTCTTGACCGGCATCATCAGCATCCTAATCCTCGGTGCCCTTGCCCTGCTTTTGATATTTCTGCTCCGCCGCTAAAAACGCGTATAAAGTCCTCTTGACTATTGTGGGAAAACCAATACTCTATTACCTTACTCGTATGGCAAGCGTTGCAATTGTCGGCCGACCCAATGTCGGTAAATCAACCCTCTTCAACCGCCTGGTAGGGGGCCGTATTGCCATCACCCTGAAGGAACCGGGCATCACCCGCGACCGTCTGGTACGCACGGCAGAATGGTGCGGCCGGACATTTTCCGTTATGGACACCGGTGGCTTCGTGCCCGACGCTGAAGAGTTTCTGGAAAAAGAAATTGCCCACCAGGTGGAACTCGCCCTTAACGAATCAACGGTAGTAGTTCTGGTTGTTGACGGTGTCGCCGGTTTACTGCCCCTTGACGAAGAAATCGCCCGGCGCCTGCGCCGTCAGGGCAAACAGTTCCTCCTCGCCGTCAACAAATGCGATGTCAAGCGCCACTTTGACATTTCCGACTTTCACCGTCTCGGCGCCACCAAAATCTTTGCCATATCCGCTGAGCACGGCACCGGTGTTGCCGAACTTTTAGACGAAATCGTCCGGTTTTTGCCCCCAGAACCGCCCGCCCGCACCACAAAAGAAATCGCTTTGACAATTCTGGGCCGGCCCAATGTTGGTAAATCCACCTTCTTAAACCAACTCCTTGGCAAAGAGCGGGCGATTGTTACGCCGCAACCGAGCACAACCCGGGACACAATTGAAGAAACCTTCCAGTTTGAAGGTGAAACCTACCGTATCATCGACACCGCTGGCATTCGGCGCCGCGCCCGCATCGACGAGCCGGTCGAATTCTACTCGGTGCGTCGCGCCCTTGCCGCCATTGACCGGTGCGACATCGCCCTGATAATCATCGCCGCCCATGAAGGACCAACCGCTCAGGACAAACGCATCATCAACCTCGCCGAGAAAAAAAACAAAGGACTTGTCATCATTGCCAACAAAATCGACCTGGTTCCTAAGGAACTGGAGAAAAAGACCCGTGACTACATCACCCGGCAACTCCACTTCGTCCAATACGCCCCGCTGGTTTATGCCTGCGCCCTGAAAGGCAAAGGTGTCCTTGACGCCATCCGTCAGGCAAAAGCGGTCTACCACTCCGGTGCAATGCGTATCAGTGTCCAGTTCCTGCGCACCACCATCCTGGAACAACTCAAATCCACCCCGCCAAAACCACACTGTCGGGTCTTAAGTCTAACCCAGACCGGCATCCGACCACCAACATTTCGCCTGCGCCTCTCGAACCCGGATGCTGCCGACCGACGCTACCTGCGCTATGTCCTTAACCTTATCCGTGACCAGTTCAAATTCACCGGCTACCCTATTCAACTTAATGTCACCGATTAAATTCCGGCGCCTGCTACTGCCCATCGTCCTTTTTGTCCTCCTTATTATCCTTGCCCTTCTCTACTACTTCGTTATCCCTCATCCTTACCGCAAAATCGAATCCACCCTGAAACCCGGACCAGAAGGCGTTATCAACATCCTCATCATCGGCAAAGATGCCCGTGCTTTAAATCCGGCTCAGGACCGCGGCGGCACAACCCGCATCCCCCGCGAAAAAACCGCCCATTCCGACATCATCGTCATCTGTCATATCAACTTAAACGAAAACCGTCTCAACCTTTTCGCGGTTCCCCGTGACCTTCTCGTCATCGTGCCCGGTGTCACATCGGCAACATCACCTACCGACTTTAACGCAATGGAAAAAATCACCCACACCTACGCCATCGGTGGCGAGCCGCTTTTGCGCCGCACCCTCGAACACCTCCTTGACATCAAAATCCACCGCTTCATCGCCTTTGACTTTGACTCCTTCCGGATGACATTTCGCCTGCTCCGCTCCATCCTTGGCACCATCTCCCTGGGCACGATAAAACTTGCTGACCCGGACCAGGCGCTCAAATTTGTCCGCCGGCGCAACGGCTTAACTTACGATGACCTGGACCGCTGTCGTAACACCCTCAACTTCATCAAAACCATTGCCCTCCGCCTCTGGCGTCTTGCCGACACCCGGATTGCTGACATCCTGCTCCAGCGCCTCTTCGCCATCATCGGTCCTGACACCGACCTCACCTATTCGGAAACAAAACAGCTCATCAGCCAGTTGCGCCATCAAAAGTTCACCCCGGACCGCATCCGAACCGCAGTTCTGGTCAGCGAAGGCAGGCCCGTAACTCTGGACCGCTACGCCATGACCTTATCCTGCTATCTGCCCATCTATCCGGAAATGGAAAAACAGATTGCTTACTTCCTGCACGACCGGGACTCGGTTTCGGCACTGGACTTTATGACCCAGCAACGCTACTTTTGGCCCGGCTATATGATACAAAACTACGACCTTTTACCGGACTACCGCGCCGACACCATGGAACGCCGGGAGATTGTCAAGAAAATTTTAGAGCTGCAATACCCTGCTCCGGAAAGCAACTGATTACCCATAATGGGCATCAGTCAACGCCTGTTTTAAAGCCTGCCTGCCCGCATCACGCCGGTCAACCCTGCCACCCCCTTCAGCAATGTCCGGCTTACCACCACCGCCACCTGCCATCGCGCTACCCACGATTTTTGCCAACTTCCCCGCCGGCAGCTTATCCTGCAAATCCGGGCTCACCGTCACCACAAAACGCAACCGTTCGCCACTCACCGCGCCGGTCAACAAAACCGCATAACTTCCCATCAGCAACTCCCGCAGTCGGTCAATAATGATGCGTAACTCCTCCACCTCAAAAAAGGGAAAGTCGCCCTGCACCACCTGAACCCCGGCAATCGTTTCCGCGCCGGACACGAGCTCGGCTGCAGCATTGCGTGCCAGTTGTGCCGACAACTGCCGCACCCTTGCCTCAACCCGCTTCAACTCCTCGGTCAGGGCAACCACCTTCTTAAAAAGTGCCTCCTCGCTCACACCAAGGTGCTCCTCAATCTGGTCCAGGGTCTGCCGTTCCCGCTTCACCCGCTCAAACGCCTGCCGGCCCACAACCGCTTCAATCCGCCGGATGCCCGCGGCAACACCGGTCTCGGCAACAATCCGCAAAAGCCCAACCTCGCCGGTTCGACGCAGATGGGTCCCGCCGCACAGCTCCATCGAAAAATCGCCAATCTTCAAAACCCGCACCCGCTCGCCGTACTGCTCGCCAAAAAACGCCAGTGCGCCCATCCGCTTCGCCTCCTCCAAAGGTACATCAACCAGCCGCTCCACCTTTATGTTGCGCAAAACCGCTTCGTAAACCAGCCGCTCCACCTCACCAATCTGCTCCGGCTTCAGCGGCTCAAATGCGGCAAAATCAAAGCGCAACCGCCCGGGTTCCACGAGCGAACCCTCCTGTTTAACATAATCACCCAGCACCCGGCGCAACGCCGCATGCAAAAGATGGGTCGCGGTGTGCGCCCGCTCAATCTCCCGCCGCCGCTCTTTATCAATCGCCGCAAACACCACCCCGGTTTTCGGCTCACCCGACTTCAAAACCGCCCGCAAAACCCGCACCCCATGCTTGAAGTAACTGTCCTGCACCTCAAACTCAAAACCCTCACCCACAACCCGACCGGTATCGCCAACCTGACCACCCGCTTCTGCGTAAAATGGGGTTCGGCGTAGAATCAGCTCATAACTTCCATCATCCTGCCGGACAAAACTCACCAACTCGCTCTCGGTCTCATCGCTATCATAGCCAACAAACTCCACCGCACCGCCCGTACCGGCTTCAAGCGGTGCACCACCGGTCCCGGTGGTGATAAATGTTGCCTTCCGGCTCCGCTCCTTCTGCTCCTGCATCGCCCGCTCAAAACCTTCCCGGTCCAGTTTCAGTCCGGAACCTTCTGCCAGTTCCGCCACCAGTTCAATGTGAAACCCGTAAGTGTCGTGCAACTTAAAAAGCTCCTCACCGGGAATCAGCCCATCCTTTTGACAGCGCGCCCGGGTCTCTTCCCACCGCTCCAGACCTGCCGCCAGCGTCCGCAAAAACCGTTCCTCCTCGGCGCGGACAATCAAAGCCACCTGCTCCCGTTTTGCGGTCAACTCCGGGTAAAACTGCCGCATCAACTCAACCACCGCACCACACACCTGATAAAGAAACGGCTCCTGTACCCCGCCACGAAACGCAAACAGCAAGGCGCGGCGCAAAATGTTCCGCAATACATAACCCCGGCCCTCATTGGACGGAATTGCGCCATCGGTAATCGCAAAAGTCAAAGCCCGGGCATGGTCCACCGCCACATAAAACATCGGCCGGTTTTCAATGTCTAAATCTTTGTTCAGAATCTCCTCAGTTGCCCGCACCAGTGGCAAAAACAGGTCGGTTTCAAAAATCGTCCTCTTCCCCTGCGAAACCATTGCCAGCCGCTCCAAGCCCATACCGGTGTCAATCCCCCGATTCTTCAACGGCTCCCGGCTGCCATCGGGCAACTGATTAAACTGGGGAAACACGATATTGTAAACCTCAGAAAACCGGTCGCAATCACAACCCGGACCACAACTTTCCTTACCGCAACCAAACTCAGGACCCAGGTCAACATAAATCTCCGAACAGGGACCGCAGGCACCAGTTCCGCCCGCCGGACCCCAGAAGTTGTCCTTCTCACCCAGCCGATAAATTTTCTTCTCGGGCAAACCCACCTTCTTATGCCACACCTCAAACGCCTCCTCATCCTCCTCAAAAACCGAAACATAAAGTTTTGCCGGGTCAAGTTTCACCACCTGTGTCAAATACTCCCAAGCCCAGGGAATTGCCTCTGCCTTAAAATAGTCGCCAAACGAAAAGTTGCCCAGCATCTCAAAAAAGGTGCAGTGCCTTGGCGTCTTCCCCACCTTTTCCAGGTCCGATGCCCTTAGACACTTCTGGACCGAACATGCCCGTCGGTATGGCAACTCCACCGCGCCTGCCCAGAGCGCCTTAAACTGCACCATCCCGGCACTGGTAAACAGAAGTGTTGGGTCGTCCCTTGGAATCAGAGATGAACTGGGAACAATCTTATGCTCCCGCTGGGCATAAAACTCAAGAAATGTACGGCGCAACTCCCGATGATTCATCGTACTTATTGTAATGACAAAAAAATATCAGGCAACTTTATGCGACGGCTCTGGTACTTATTCGCTTTTACCCTTCGTCGCCCGCTTTTGACGGTGCTCCTCATCTAAAATCGTTTGCTGCTCGGGAATCTTAAACCGCTCCCAGTGCCCTTTCAGCGTCTCACAGGGATAATCATCACACCAGCCGCAGTTCTTCACCTTCCGTGCCACCCCGCAGTTCCTTGTTGGACACTCATAACAGAACTTTGCCCGCCGCTTACCCTGAACACAACCGTCACAGACAATATCCTCGGGCTTAACCTCCCAGGTCGGTGATGACCACTTCTTTGCGGTCTCAGCAAGCAACTTCTTGTCACCGTTCCGAGTTGCAATATACGCCGGACAGTCACTGCACACTATCCCGCAATATGCGACCTTTCTTTCCTTCATCTGTCCTCTCCTTTCAATCTCTTCAATCCTTTGCAATCGTATAGGGCTGGCAGCGAATATCACAATAACAGAAACCGGTCTTTGCCCTTTGCACCTGCTCCTTCAACCATCTATCCAGGCCGATTTTTTTCATCCGTTCGGCATCAGGAATCAGGGTATGATACCCCTTTGCCAGTCCTTTAATCCGCTCACAGGGCCAATCCTTACAGAACACGC
The DNA here is from genome assembly GCA_037441285.1 of Caldifarciminota bacterium. GTDB lineage: Bacteria > Hydrothermota > Tepidihabitantia > Tepidihabitantales > Tepidihabitantaceae > Tepidihabitans. Next base: position 49,060 of record JBBISL010000012.1, on the reverse strand, counting down.
AACTGTCCACCCTTCTTCTCCGGGCGCACTTTCTGATTCCGCAAAACGGTGGACCGCCACCCTGCCGACATCCTGGACAGGCTCCTTTTACCAGTCCATTAAGAAACCTCCAGAACTCCTTAAATCCGGCAAACTCATTTCCCCACAAATCCCAGCCCTCATTGTGCATCGTCTGCCGCAGCGCCTTTGCCTGTTGCGGTATCCGATTCTTTGAGGAACAAAGACCGCAGAACAATCCGCAATACGCCACATCCTTCAGCCTTGTCTTCTTATCTTTCTTTAACACACCATCTCCTTTCTTTTACTCAAACACCTTGATTCTAACCCCAAATTCCCTTAAAGCAAAATTTACCCAATCTTTACGCCTTGCTTTTACCCCGAAACTTTCCTTTTGCTCTATGAATATTCACTGTTCATACGCTACCGCTAAAAATAGAACCCATTATGCAACCAACTATCCTGCCCATCAAACTATGTTCCCTGTCCATCTGGATAGTACTTAACAAACATTATCTCGATAACTTTATCGCCCTGCCCCAAGAAAAGTAGGGTGAAAAATGGCTGAGAAATTATCAGAGTACATTTACCCGAAATCGGTCATTGGTGGTAACTGCCTGATTCTCCCTGTCCGGATAAAAAGAATAGCCGGTGTCAGGACCCTGGTTACCATCCCCGGAAGGAGGGAGGGGACCGTATCCAGGACCGTATCCGCCAGGCAATCAACCGGTTTTCATAAAGTTATATAATATGTGAACTTTTCGGTTAAATCTGGGTCTAAATGTATTACCCCGCAGTTCAGGGAAAGATTTTCCCGGGGTTTAAGAGACCATCCGGGTCCAGCGCCCGTTTTATCTCCTTCATTACCCCAATCTCAACCTCGGAAAGCCCCTTTTTCAAAAGATGCCTTTTAAGCGAACCGATGCCGTGCTCCGCAGTTACCTGTCCCCCAACCTGCACAACAAACTCAATCAACCGGTCAACAATCCGGGTGCAGGTTTTCTGCCAGTTCTCCCGGTCGTTTCCCTGCCGGCAGATATCAACATGGATGTTGCCATCGCCGATGTGACCAAAAGGCACGATGACCGTTTGAAACCGCTTTTCCAGTTGAGTAATAAACTCCACCGTTTCCGGCAACCGCGCCAGCGGCACCACGATGTCCTCTGCCATCACCTCCGGATAAACCTGTTTCAGGGTCTTGGCAATTGAGCGCCGGGTTTTCCAGAGCCTTGCCTGACTGGCGTGAGTGTCGGCAATGAGCGGCTCCTCGCCGCCCATTGTTTTTGCCATCTGTGCCACCCCAATCGCATCATCAAGCACCATCTCCTTATCGCTGCCCTCAATTTCAACCAGGACCTGCACCGCCGCCTCTTTAAACGGCAGGTTTTCCTGAAACACCCGGGCACAGGCTTCTATCCCCTTTTTCTCAATGAACTCAATCACCGCCGGCACAAACCGCTTCTCCTGAACCAGTTTCAACACCAGCTCCACCCCGTGCTGCAAATTTGGAAAGGGGATTAACAGGTCAACCTGATAACGGGGTTTGGGCACGAGCCGGAAGGTAATTTCGGTGATGATGCCTAAGGTGCCTTCCGAGCCGATGAGGATTTTGTTCAGGTCATACCCGGTGACATTTTTCCTTAACTTCCCGCCGTAGTTGAGCACGCTACCGTCTGCCAGCACCGCTTGTATTCCGGTTACATAGTCGCCGGTCACGCCGTACTTGAACGCCCGAGCCCCACCGGCATTGGTTGCCACATTGCCGCCGATTGAGCAGTCGTCAAGCGATGCCGGGTCCACCGGATAGTAAAGATTGAATTCGGCACAGGCTTCCTGAACCCGCACGGTTCTCACCCCGGGTTGCGTCCGGACCATCAAATTCATTGGGTCCACCTCAATCACCTTATCCATCAGTTCGGTTGACAGGACAATACCGCCCTGAACTGGCACCGCACCACCTGCCAGACCGGTGCCAAGACCACGCGGTGTTACCGGTATCTTCTCCTCCTGTGCCAGCCTGATGATTTCACTAATCTCGTCAACCGTTACCGGCTTCACGAGCAGGTCGGGCAGGTGGGGCTTTTCCGGACTCTCGTCGTGGCTATAGTCAATCAGCTTTTCCGGGTCGGTTATAACCCGCTCTCCAGGACAAATCTCTTTTATCCGGGAGATTACCCGGTACCAGGTATTGGACAATGCGCCTTAACCCAGCAACTGAGTCAGTTTTTCGGCGAGAATCCCTTCGGGCATTGCCCCGACCATCCGTTCGGTCTCCTTGCCCCCCTTGAACAGTATCAGGGTCGGAATGCTCATAATTCCAAATCTACCCGCAACTTTAGGGTTCTCATCCACATTGACCTTTGCCAGCTTTAATTTCCCTTCAAACCGCACCGCAATCTTCTCAAGAATCGGTGCCAGCATCCGGCAGGGACCACACCAGGGTGCCCAGAAGTCCACCATTACCGGAATGGTCGAGTTGTTGATTTCGGTGTCAAAATTTTCATCGGTCAGATGGCTTACCCGACCTTTCTCTTCTGCCATTTTTTCCTCCTTTGTTCAATAACGGGACTGAATTAAAATGTCGCCGTTGGTTGTATTGATGTTGATTGTTGAAGCGCCCGAGCCAATCTTTGCCCGGATACGGCTTCTACTCTGTTCCAGATACTGCACCTGATAACCGGTGACCACTACTGTACCGTTTGTGGTCGTTGCCGTAACCAGCGCCGACACATCAGGTGGCAGCCGCAGCGTAACCTTACCATTGGTGGTTGTCAGTTGCACCGCCCTGGTCGCGGGCAGTTCGGCGATATCACACTCAATTTCGCCGTTTGATGTCTGAACGGCCATCGCCCCGGAATGAACCTGAACCGTAACCTTGCCGTTGGTCGTGGTGATTGTGCCGTCACCTTTTGTACCGGTGAAAACCACCGGGCTATTAGTTGTGTTAACCGTCACATCGGCTTCAAAACCGTTCACCGTAATCTTACCGTTGGTGGTGGTGAGGTTCAAATTTACGGTGCGTGGGGCATCAATATCAAAAACCGCGCCGATGGGCTGATTCGCAGCCGGAATTTCCGCATTAAGCGTCCAGTTACCCGCAACCAGAGTATCGGTAATGACAACCTGCTCCACACGCCTTCGGGCATCGCTACTGTCTCTGCCATAGGCGTAGCGGGTTATTAACACCGAAACAATAGTATCAGTAGTTGTGTTTGCCGTTACCGCGCCGTTGTGGCTGGTGACATTTAGCACCGACACCAGGCGCGCCGGCTTGGTCCGCAACTGGGGTAGTTCCAGCCGATAGGTAAGAACACAGGTCAGGGCAAAAATCGCTATACCGCCAATAAAAAACAACCGGCGTCTCATTCTGTCGTCGCAACCTCTGGTGCCGGAATCAAAGTGATGCCGACCGAAAACCAGAACCCCTGAATCTTTGTGTCCGGTGTGCCGGTAATCCGCGACCCGTTGGCAAGGTGCCAGGTCAGACGAAAAGGTGAGTAGAGATAACCACCACGCAGGGCAAGACCGTAACTGCCGGTATTGGTCGGCACCAGCAGATGGAGTTCTAAGGCACCAAGACCGGTGATTTTCATCCCGGGCGAGAGAACCGCGGTGTTACCCGGTGCCTGCAAAAGCGAATCAAGGGAAATCTCACCGGTCTTTTCCCGGATGTGAAAGCCGGGCTGAACCCCACCCAGCCCGATGAGCGGTACGATGGTAAGGAACTTAAACAGCGGCAGTTTATAACCGAGTTCTGCCATAATACCGGTGTGCTCGGTGCGCAGATGAAACCGGTCGTTCTCCACATCGTTATAGGTGCGGAAAAACATCGGTCCGGCAAGAAAACCGGCACCGATACCCGACCTTAACTCTACCCCCCAACCCAAATGGCGCTCCTGTGCTGCGGGCAGACCTCTCTGGACAAAGGCGTTATTGAAATCGGCGATGTCCGGCTGAAAAGCACAGCCAAACGGCACCAGCCACCCTTCTGGCTCCTGTGCTAAAATAAGAACCGGCAGGATGAACACCGCCCGAACAATCAAACGACGCACAAAAAAAGTATAGACACGAACCGTTCGGTGTCAAATTGCAGAGGTTGACCAGTTGCTCAATCAAAGGTATAGTGTTTGCGAAAACAAAAGGAGGAAAAATGAAACTGATAAAGCCGGCTGTCCTTGTCCTGTTTTTTCTGACCGCCGAGGTCCAGGCAACGCCGCTCATCATTCGCACCGGCGCGGTCAACAAACCGTTCCAGGTCCTTGCCTGGGCAACACTGACCTATTATCAGAACAACCAGTTGTACGATTGGAATAATAGCAAATTTAACAAAGTTGACACGAGCCTTGATGTTTTGTCTGCAGACCTCCTTGCCAGTGTTGGTCTGCCCTTCAAAATTGAACTGGGTGGGGTTGTGCCGATTTTAAGTAAAAAGTCTGGCGAACTTTCTAACAGCGGTATCGGGGATGTGCTCGTAATCGCCCGCTACGGCTTTTTGCAGTTTCCGCTCCTGCCGGTCAAGGGCGCCCTGTCCCTTGGTGCCTCGCTTCCCACCGGCGACAAAGACGCATCCCCCGCGCTCGGTGACGGCTCAACCGACTTCGCGGCTGCGCTCGCCTTCAACACCACCAAACTGCTGTTTGTCGTTGCCCATCTGCGCGGCGCCTACTGGCTCAACGGCAAATCGAACGACACAACAAAACTGGGCAATATGTTTGAATATATGGCGGGGTTGGACTTTCCGGTCATCCCGAAACTCACCCCTCAGGTCGCGCTTACCGGCTACGGGCAGGACCCCAAAAAGGTCAATGGTACACCGATTACCAATAACGAATTGAGCCGCGCTAATTTAACCTTCCTCCTTATGTACCAGCCGCTGCCTTTGCTCACGGTCCGGCCCAAGTTCAGCCTGCCTTTGAAATCAATGTCAAAAGGTGACCGTATTGCCGACTATTACCTTGGGCTTGACATCTGGGCAACGCTTCCTTAAAGGGTATCTTTGACAACCGGCAACCGGTGGGTAAAATTGATTTATAAAGGAGGACATTATGGGTCACAAAAAAGATGAGATACTCTACTGTACCGAATGCGGTCTTGAAGTTACCGTGTCCAAACCGTGCGGCTGTGCAGAGGACTGCGTAATTGTCTGCTGCGACAAGCCGATGAAGAAAAAGGGTGAGGACAAACCGCACCGTTCCTGCTGCGGCGGCAGTTAATTCAAAGCCATTGGACGGCACTGTGCCCGGCGTTGAATGCGCCGGGCATTTTCTTATAATCTAACCGATGCCAAAACGGGCAATTGAACTGTCGCCAGCCGTGGGCAGGATTGTCGATGCCAATCTCAACCGGCTGAGCGAAGGGTTAAAGGTCATTGAAGATATCACCCGCCTGACATTAAACGCACCCGCGCTCTTAAACCGTATTCGGCAGTTGCGCATCAGGTTGGGCAGGGAGTTCTCAAACCTGCGCCGTTCGGTTGTGCTGTTCCGCAACAGTAAGCAGGACCCGGGCCGAAACGACCGGTTTGACCGCCTGCAACGGAAAAACCTTGCCGATGTCCTCATTGCCAACTTCAAGCGCACCGAAGAGGCGGCACGGGTACTGGAGGAGGTACTGAAAATTGACACACCCGATTACGCCCGAAAGATAAAAAAAATCCGCTTTGTCCTCTACGACCTTGAAAAAACAGCGTTACGGGCAGCAAATAAAATTAACCTTGACTTGCCATAGGGTATCTTTATACTGGACAAAACATCAGATGAAATTAAACCACCGGAGGCTTTATGGCAAAAGAAGAAAAGGTTAAGGCGCTGAGCAGTGCGCTCGGTCAGATTGAAAAACAGTTTGGCAAAGGGGCGGTGATGCGTCTGGGCGAAGAAGGCGCGGTCATCGACATTGATGTTATCCCCACCGGCTCGCTGGCGATGGATATGGTCTTAGGGGTGGGTGGCGTTCCCAAAGGTCGCATCGTTGAGATTTTTGGTCCGGAATCTTCCGGTAAAACGACCCTTGCCCTTGAAATCATCGCCCAGTGTCAGAAATTGGGTGGTACCGCCGCCTTCATTGATGCCGAGCATGCCCTGGACCCCAAGTATGCCGAAAAACTCGGTGTCAACCTCAAAGACCTTCTGGTCTCCCAGCCCGATTCCGGCGAACAGGCGCTGGAAATTGCCGAACTCCTCACCCGCTCTGGTGGACTGGACCTGTTTGTCATCGACTCCGTTGCCGCACTCGTGCCCCGTGCCGAAATTGAAGGCGAAATGGGCGACGCCTTTGTTGGTGTCCAGGCACGGTTGATGTCCCAGGCGTTACGCAAACTGGCGGGTGTCATCCACAAATCCCGAACCTGTGCCATCTTTACAAACCAGATTCGCCACAAGATTGGCGTGATGTTTGGCAATCCGGAAACCACACCGGGCGGTCTGGCGTTGAAGTTTTACTCAACAATCCGGCTTGATGTCCGGCGTATCGCCGCACTCAAAAAGGGTGAACAGGTAATTGGCTCCCGCACCAAAGTCCGGGTCGTGAAAAACAAAATCGCCCCGCCCTTCCGCGAGGCGGAATTTGACATCATCTACGGTGAAGGTATCTCCCGGGAAGGTGAACTGATTGACATCGGCGTTGAGCAGGGTATCATCGACAAATCCGGCGCCTGGTTTACCTATGGCAACACAAAACTGGGCCAGGGTAGAGATGCGGCGGTTGAATTTCTTAAAAGCCATAAAGATGTAACCACCAAAGTCGAAGCCGCCCTGCGGGAGAAATTAAAACTCGGCCGTCCGAAGTCCAGGGATGAAGATAACCGGGCTCAAGCCCCAAAGAAGAAGTAAAAAAAAGGTCTCGGTATTCGTTGACGGCGAATTCGCCTTTTCCCTTGACCGGGAAACGGTAAAGCAGTTCCGGCTCAAAGAAGGAACACGGGTTGATGCCCGGCTCCTTGAAGATGCCATCCTCGCCGAACAACTCCGCAAATGCCGGGAGCACGCCCTGCTTCTACTCTCCTACCGGGCAAGGTCCGAAAAAGAACTCCGGGAAAGGCTGGAAAAGAAAGGCTGGACTCCGGCGGTAATTGAAGCGGTTCTGAAAAACTTTAAGGAAACCGGGCTGGTTGATGACGAAAAACTGGCGCAACGCTATGTCCAGGACCGCATTACCATCGGGCACAAAGGCAAGTGGCGAATCAAGCAGGAACTAACCCGAATTGGAATAGCAAAACAACTGATTAACCGCGCCCTTGCCACAGCCCCGGATGAAACTACGGCAGCACAGATGGTGTTAGAGCACTTCCTGCCCCGTTATCAGAAACTTGACCCATTGACAAAAAAGCGGCGCCTTGCCGGACTCCTTGCCCGCCGCGGCTTTGCTCCGGAAACGATTAACCGGCTCCTCAACGAATTGAATTTTCCCGATTAAAACCGGGGACCGGCGTGCTCAGTACTCGTCGTAAGGACGGACAAAATCATCATCCCCGTTATTGTTGTTCTGCTGCCGTCTTTCCGGTTTGTAGTTGTTGAAGTTCCAGGTTAAGCCGAACCAGACCGTTGGTCCCCGCCGGCTAAACCGGTAATAGGAGTAGAAATCTTCCCCCTGATTCTCGCTTTCGTGGAACGACTGGGCAAAGATGTCTCGCACCGAGAGCGTCAACATAAGTTGCCGATCGAACAGCGCCTGCCGCAACCCGGCACTGGTCCAGATACGTCCCGCCTCGGTTCCCTGCGCCGTCGCACTCGGGCTTTCGTAGTGAACTGAGAACTGAAGTCGGGTCATCGTTGGTAGGGTTAAATCGGTAGTTATCCCGCCCTCCCAGTTAAAGCCCTGAGTGTTGCGCGCTTCGGGCAGCTCAGTTTTAAGCCGGTGGTTGTACACATCACCGGTTAAACTGATGTTTAAAAAGGAAAAGGGCACCAAATCAAGGTTGAACTCGGAACCGAGCGCATACTCCGTCCCAATATTTTCCACCGTGTTGAGCATCACCTGACCCTGCCAGACCCGCTGGAACCGGTCAATCACATTGTGGGTCACCCGATAATAACCATCAAGAGAGATACGCTGTTTCCCGAAAGGCAATACCAGCCCCGTCTCATATGAATCGATAAATTCGGGCAAAAGATTGGGATTGCCGGTGCGCACATTGTTGGCATCCATCCAGGTTGTTTCCGGTGTCAAATCCCAGCCCCGGGGACGCTCAATCCTCCGGGTATAACTCGCCATTACCTGCTGTTCTAATGGAAAACTGTACGAAAGATGGGCACTGGGGAAAAAATCCCAGCGGTTGACCGGCACCATCCTCGTTGTGTCAATGGTTATACTTCTGCCCGTGAACTCGGTGCGTACGCCCAGCATCGCACCCAGGGCGTGCCAGTTAAAGGTGTAACTGGAGTAAAGCGCCTGGGCATCGTCTATCTGCTTTGTTGTATGGCTGTACTCCGCCAGTGACTCATAATTGCCGGTCAAAGTGTCAAACTGGGCGAATGTGGTCTTCTGGCTCATCCGGCGCAAACGCGCTTCATAACCCGCTTCCAGCCGGTCCTTTTCGCGCAACGGCAAACTGTAATCCAGTTTCAGGTCTAAACGGTTGCCCTGGCGGTCATCGGTTGTCCTCTTGCCGCTGAAAACGCTGTCGCCAATACGGTTTTCAGTTTGGTCCGAGCCATTGCGCCAGTTACCGCTGTAATTCAACCTAAAAGTCGCCTTGTGGTCCTTTTCCCCAAAGCTGTGGCTTGCCTCTAAATAAGCCGACACCTGGGGGTGTTTGTCCGTCGAAGATGTTCCTCCCTGGTACTTAAAGGTATCGGTCGAGCCCGACTGCCACTCCTTGTAATCTGCCTTTTGGGAGCGCGTTCCGCCCATTCCTCCCAGCCGGGTGCCAAGGCTTAAGTAATTGTTAACATTTGGTTGCAGGTCAGCACCAAGCCGAACCCCGTAAAACTGGCGGTTAAAGTTCATCGTGCCTGTGGAGTTGCTATAGTAGGTGGTGTCTGCCCTTTTTACCCAGCGCTCAACCACCCTCTCGCCCGGAAAGTTCATCTGGTTAAAATTGGGACCAAGATAAAAAGTGGCGATGCCCTGGCGCAGGGTGAGAAGCAAATTACCGCCATAACTGGAATTGGTCCCCGCGTTCAGATTCAAAACCCCGCTGAGTCCCTTTGCGCGTTGTTTTTTCAAAATCACATTGATAATCCCAGCCTTGCCTTCCGGGTCATACTTTACCGAAGGGTTAGTGACAATCTCAATCCGGTCAATTGTTCCCGCCGGAATTTGCTGCAGCGCCTCACTGCCTTCAATTGGCGATGGCTTGCCATCAATCAAAACCGTGAAACTCGAAAGCCCGCGCAGCGTCACATTCCCTTCAATATCAACCTTCACCGCCGGCGCCTTTTCCAGGGCATCAACCGCGGTTCCGGACTGCAGCGCCGGGTCCTGTGCCACATTGATTATCTTCTTGTCAATCTTGTATTCAATTCTTGGCTTCTCGGCTGTTACCTCGGCACCGGGCATTGAGATTACCGCCGGCTCAATCATCAACCGCCCCAGGTCCAGTCTATTATCGGGCGCAAGGCGGATGTTTTCCACCCGCCGGGTCTTGTACCCGATAAACGAAATCTCAAGATAGAAGTTGCCCGGTGGCAGTTCGCGCAACACAAACCTCCCCTGAACATCGGTAACCGTGCCCGTTATCACCCGACTGGTGTCAAAACCGGCGCTACGCCGCCGGGTTGTGTCGCGCATCCGGTACAGCACCACATTGGCGTACTCAATCGGTGTTGCCTGTTCAGCATCAACTACCTGACCGGTAATCACACCGGTTCTTGGTAAGGAACTCAGCGCACCGCGCTGCTGGGCAAAGCCCACCACCGCAACAGTGCAAACAATTAAGGTTGTCAAAATTCTTTTCATACTATATAATTAGACACTATAACTAAAATTATACTGCGGGGCAATGATGAAACCGTTACCGCCGGAAAGCGACGAAGAAAAATCCCGAAAAATCCTTGAGGCGCTGAAAAGAGTTGAAATGACCCAGAGCCGGCGCCGGCTTAATATCAATCTGCTCTGGGTCGTAACCCTGATTTTACTCCTCGCCATCGTCATCGTATTTTTAACTAACCCGCCCCGCTTCAAAATGGTCTATTTGCTCCTCACCCAACCGGACTCACTCCTCAGGCAATAGTTGATTGTGATATCAAACTCCACTATTATTAAACTGTATGACCAATGAGGAACTACTTGCCGGTTTAAAAGAGGCGATGCTCACCGAAATGGCGGGCATTGAGTTTTACACCACCGCCGCGGAAAAGACCGCTGATGTCCAGGGCAGAGAAGTTTTTGCCCTGCTCGCCGATGAAGAGCGAAAACACCTGGACTACCTGAAACACCAGTACGGCAACCTGATGAAAAACTCCCGATTTGAACCATTAAGTGAAACTTCGCGTATCAACCCGGAGCAGGCGAGCCCGATATTTTCTCCGGAACTTACCTCCCGGCTCAACACCGCGCACTGGGAAATGACCGCACTTGCCGTTGGCTTGGCTCTGGAGCAGGCTTCAATCCAGCGCTACCGTAATCTGGCATCCGCTACTACGACCCCTGAAGTACAAAATTTCTTCACGATTCTTGCCCGCTGGGAAGAAACTCACGCCGCGGCACTGCAAAAGCAGTTAAGTCTGTTGCGGGAATCTTACTGGGAAGACGCCCGGTTTGCACCCTTTTAACGGTTCTTGGGCGCCCGGGAAAACTTAGAAATCAGGTTGTTGATTTCCCGCTGCTGTTCGGCAATCTCTTTTTCCAGGTCCTGCCGGCGTTGCGAATTCAGGGACCCGGTCAACTCAAATATCGTGCGCTGAAATGTGCTTAATCCCCGGTCAATCTGCGCCATCAGGTCCTGTTGTTCGGGCGTCGGGCTTTCACCCAGAACCTGACTTTTGACCGTCTCGTAGCGCTTCTTCAACCGCTCCAGCTGCTCTTTTGCCCGGGTCACCTCTTCATCATCGGTTCTCAATCTACTCGTATCCGGTGCCGAATCCCGCACCTTACTGGTAATTGACAACGGTGTGCGGGACCGCTTCGCCCCAACCTGCTGCACGGACTTGGTTTTACTCTTCTGGGCTGTTGCTTTTTGACCGCTCAAATGCACCACCCAAAAACCGATTAACCCGATAACAACCAGTGCCGCTCCGAAAATCACAATCCGGATATCAAAGGTTTTTTGCCGGCGAAAATGTTTTGCCCTTAACTTCTCGCCACAGGCAAAACAGGTTTCCTGACCGGGTCTTACCGGTTCACCGCAATGAGGACAACGCATAACCTACCGGTTCCCCGTTGCTCTTTCTTTCTGTAAACCCTCAATGTCAATCTCCGCCATAACCAGCGGCATCGTTAATCCGAACCGCTCCAGTACCTCGGGGTGTATCTCACCTAAAATCCCAACCCGTTTGCCCCTTGCCGAGTGCAGTACTGCACACCGTCCGGGAATGAAAGGCATCTCCTCAGCCGGTACAAATGAGACCGTAAAGTCCAGCTCCCGATTCAGCGTTTCAATCACCGCCTTGATATCGGCAAAACCGGCTTTCGCATCTGCAATCCCCACCGCCAGATGGCGCTGACTAATCGCGCCGGTCTCGGCTCCTGCTTCAACCTGAAAAACATCGCCGACCTCAAAAATCTGCTGGGGTAAAGGTTGGGTGGTGTTGATGCTGAAGGTCTCAAGTAATCCGGAAAAAAGATGCCGGCGTAAAATCGTCTGTTCCACCGTTGCCGGATTTTCCAGCAGGACAGTCAAGCCGTCGTCCTTAAGGTTCAGCTGTGTAAAATGGGCTTCCGGACTGGCAAGTGCCAGTGTCATCGTCTCAATAAACCCCAGTCCGGTAAGCACCCGTCGGCACAACTGGCTAAACTCCTCAATCGGAAGGGGCTGGCTGGATGTAATTGTCGGTATCAACTTTCGGGGCAAGCGGTGATACCCGTAGGCGATTGCCACATCCTCAACGATGTCCCAGGGATGAAGCACATCCGCCCGATAAGATGGGATTAGAACCTCAACCGCCTCAGGACGGACATTATCTTTAACAACCTCGTAGCGCATCCGGTGTAAAAGTTCTTTGAGTTCATCGACATTTAGGGAAATCCCGATAACCGCAGCCGCATCATCTGGGTTAATCGTCATCCGCTCTGGACTCATATCTGGTGTTACATCAACTCTGCCATCCGGATAAACGATTCGTACCGTCTCTACCTCACCGCCCAGGTCGGCAAACGCCGCTGCCACCACCGCCAGACACTTCTGCACCGCCCACTCATCGGGACCGGTGATATCAACAAAGAGCGCCCGACTGTTTTCGGTCACCCGGGTTTCATCACTGTTGATTATCGGTGGCAGCGAAAGCACTTTGCCATTGCGGTCAGTCAACAGCGGATAAACCTGATAGCCGGCTAAAAGGTGCCGGTAAGTTCTGCCCTTGAGATGAAATTCCAGAATCTCGGCTGGTGTCAACGGCACCAAACCCTTTGACTCCACCCCACCGAGTGGTACAAATCTAACACCATCTGGTCTCACCGGCTGATAGACAAAATCGGGCACGACCGTGTTCAGGTCATAAATGCCAATCGATGCGCGGCGTCGGTCTCTACCTAAACCCCAGTGCAGATTTTCCTGCAACTCCATCAATACCGCAACCTGTTCCTCATCGAGTTTGACATTTTTAATCACCGCCGCAACAATGAACCGCCGCACATCCTCCAGACCCTTTTCTACCTGAACCGTGATGCCCGATGAACCAAAAGAGTAGCGTTTCAAGCCGGTCTCAATCCCGAGATAACCCCGCAAACACCTTGCCAGACCGCACACATCAAACATATCGGGCCTTGCTGGTAGCAAGTTGAGTTTTAATGTACCGCTCACCGGTTCAAACCCTTCAACATCACACCCCAGCTCACCTAAGAGCCGAATAATCTCCTCACTGGTAAGCATCATACCAGTAAGACGGCAAAGTAAACCGAGCGGTACCGCAACTACCGGCACAGTTTTGCCTCCCGGAGCCAGTTGATATCCGCCCAGTAAAGATGGCGAATATCCTGAACCCCAAAACGCATCATTGCCAGCCGTTCCAGCCCCAAACCCCAGGCAAGAACCCTTGACCGGCATCGCAACGGTTTGACCACCTCCTGCCGAAATACCCCCGCACCACCCATCTCAACCCAACCCAGACTACCAAGGTTGGCAAACACCTCAACGCTCGGTTCCGTGTAAGGAAAGTAAGAAGGCCGGAAGCGTACTTCGTGTGCGCCCATCTTGCGGTAGAACTCTGCCAGGGTCCCAAAAAGCGTCACCAGCGATGCGTGGTCGTCAATGATAATCCCATCCAGTTGAGTGAACTCGGGCAGGTGGGTTGCATCAATATTCTCCCGACGAAAAACCTTGCCAATGCAGAACACCTTGCGCGGTGGATTCGGGTTTGCTGCCAGCGCCCGGATTGTCGCTGCGGTCGTGTGGGTGCGCAAAAGCAGCCGTTTTGCCTGTTCCTGGTCCCATTGATAGCGCCAGCCCCTTGAACCTGTATCACCGCCCATCTCGTGTACCTCAGCAACCCGCTGCACCAGTTCCGCTGCCGGCAGCGAACCCTTTGCCGGCTGGGCGAGATAAAATGTGTCCTGCATCTCCCGGGCGGGATGGTCTTGCGGCTGGAACAACGCATCAAAATCCCAGAAGGCAACTTCCACAACCGGCGACGAAACCTCCTCAAACCCCAGTTCAAAAAATGCCCGGCGTGCCTCCTGAATTATCCGCTGTAAAGGGTGCTCCTTGCCCGGATAGCGGGGTTTCGTCCCAAGGGTAACATCATAGCGCCGGAAACTGACCTCACGCCACTTGCCGGTGGCAAGCAGTTCTGGAGTCAACTGGGTTACCTCTGGCACGCTTTTCTCAACCGCCTGAACCGACTCTACGCCCTTTGCGGTAAGCACCACCCGGCGCATAACGCGCCGTTTAATTCTCACCACACCTTCGCGGCCCTTAAGCAGGTTTACCGCCACACCAACATCTACTCCGGGTAATTTCTCGCGCAACTCACTCACCAGTAGCACCGGTCTATCTTTTAACTGCTGCAGGACAATCTCATCCGCCTCGTATTTTCCGCGCAACGCCTCGTGCCCTTTGGCACTGATACGCAACTCATTGGCGTTTCGCTCGCACCATCCCTTGCGCATCAGGAACTTAACTTCGGAACGGACATCGGTTTTGTTAAGCAGTGTCGGGAGTTGGCTCAAAGAAACCGCCCCGTCTTCCAATTTAATCTCCCGGGCGATAATCTCCAGCGCCTTACGCTCGGGCAGTTTTTCCTCCCATTCGGGTCCCCGCGCCAGTTCTTGTTCCTCCTCTTCTTCAACCTGCACCAACCCTTTTTGGGATAAACTCACCGCCGCTGCAGTTATGAGTGACTGGTCCAGACCCAGACTTTTGACCAGTTCCGCAATTGCTACCGGCTTTTGCGGCGCGCTGTTCAGCGCCTTGAGCAGCGCAACCTCTTCGGGCCGGAACTGCTCACCACTCATTGCTTTTCCCGTTCACACCTGAACATTTAACTCCCGGAGCCGCTCGGTAATCAATCTCTCAAGGTCAGGCTGAGACTTTTCCTGCAACCGATACCGAACCCGAATAATCGGTTTATTGGTCTTCAAAAGCCGGCTCAGGTCGATCGGTGTTCCGCTTATGACCAGGTCGCATTGGGCACGATTTACCGCCTCTTCCAGTTCTCGCAACTGCTCAACTGAGTAGCCCATCGCCGGTAGAACCCGGTCAAGATGGGTACTCCGCTTCAACTCCTCAGCCAGACTGCCCCGGGCATAAGGCTTCGGGTCGACAATCTCCTTTGCTCCAAGCCGTTCCGCCGCAATCCTGCCCGCACCGTACGGCATCTCGCCGTGCGTCACCGTTGGTCCATCCTCAATTACCAGAACCCGCTTACCCCTGATTCGCTCCGGGTCTTCAACCATCAACGGCGAATCGGCATCAACGATTACCGCTCGCGCGTTGCGCGTTCGAATGAACTCCTTTAAGCGGGCAATCGCTTCGGGTTTTGCCGAATCTTCTTTGTTGATAACCACCACATCCGCCATCAACAGATTGACCTCACCGGGATGGTATATCACCGTATGGTCGGCACGCAGGGGGTCGGTAAGTACAATCAAAAGGTCCGGGACATAAAAGGAAATCTCGTTATTTCCACCATCCCAGACAACAACATCCGCCTCCGCCTCGGCATGGTTCAAAATCTCCTGATAGTCACAGCCGGCATAAATCACCATCCCCTGCTCGATGTATGGCTCATACTCCTCACGCTCCTCAATTGTCACACCGGCACGGTCCAAATCCTCATAACTGGCAAACCGCTGCCAGACCTGTTTTTCCAGTTCACCGTAAGGCATTGGCTCCCGTACCGCCACAACCCGCAACCCCATCTTCTTCAAAATCTCATAAACCCGGCGCGATGTTTGCGATTTACCGCAGCCGGTGCGCACCGCGCAAACCGCAATCACCGGCTTTGTTGCCCGAATCTGCAGCATCCGGGGCGGTAAAAGCACAAACTGGGCACCCGCAGCTAACGCCTCAGAAGCCCGATGCATAACAAACTCGTGCTTGACATCAGAGTAGGCGAAAACCACCTGGTCGACGTCAAATTTTCTAATCAACTCCGGCAGCTCCCGCTCATAGTATGTCGGAATTCCCCGGGGATAAAGTTTTCCCGCCAGTACCGGTGGATAGGTACGCAACTTACCAACCGTGCCTAAATTCTGCTCCGCCGCCATCGTGAAACCAACCACCTCAAACTCCTCGCGGTCCCTAAAGAACATATTGAAAACATGGTAATCCATCCCGGCAGCACCCATTATTATTACCCGCTTCCGTTTAGCCATTGCCACTCCTTTCAACTTTACCGGTTAACCGCATAACCTTTCCCCTTTTAGAACCGTTCAGTCATTGACTTCGCCTGAAGGAAAAGTAGCAGATAATCCCTGCCGCCGGCTTTTGAGTCTGTACCCGACATGTTGAACCCACCAAACGGCTGCACATCAACCAGCGCACCGGTGCATTTGCGGTTGAAGTAAAGGTTGCCAACATGGAACTCCCGCTTCGCCCGCAAAATCTTTTCCCGGTTGCGGGTGTAGAGCGCGCCGGTCAAGCCGTATTCGGTGGAGTTGGCAATGTCGAGCGCATCGGCAAAGTTGCGCGCCTTAATCACCGCCAGAACCGGTCCAAATATCTCCTCCTGGGCAATACGGGCCGAACGCTTAATATCGGTAAACACCGTCGGCTGGATAAAATACCCTTCTCGGTCACCACCTTTACCACCACAAACCAGTTTGCCTTCCTTTTTACCCAGAGCGACATATTCCATAATCCTCCGGAACGCACCCTGATTTATCACTGGACCCATCCAGTTCTCGGGCTGCTCAACCGGCCCAACTTTAATTTTCTTTATCCGCGTTATGAGCATATCCAGAAACTCGTCGTGGATTTTCGCATCAAGAATCAACCTTGAGCAGGCTGAGCATTTCTGCCCCTGATACCCGAAAGCCGAGACCACGACACCTTCAACCGCGCTGTTCAGGTCCGCCTCAGAGTCAACGACGATGCAGTCCTTACCACCCATCTCTGCCACCACCCGCTTTATCCATATCTGACCGGGAACAGTTTTCCCCGCCGCCTCAACAATCCTTAACCCTACATCTTTTGAACCGGTAAAGGAGATAAAACGGGTTTTCGGGTGTTCCACAAGGTAATTTCCCACTGTGGAGCCCGGACCGGTAACAAAGTTTACAACCCCGGCAGGTAGACCGGCTTCTTCCAGACACTCCATAAACAAAGCGGCAATCAGCGGTGCATCCGATGCCGGCTTCAAAATCACCGTATTACCACTAACCGCCGCTGCGGTTGTCATTCCTGCCATAATCGCACATGGGAAATTCCAGGGCGGAATAACCACACCAACACCAAGTGGAATATACCGCACCTCCTGAATTTCACCAGGATAAGGTGTAACACCGCAGGGCGCATCATACCTTATCGCCTCCCGGCTGTAAAACTCAAGAAAATCAACCGCCTCGGCAAAATCGGCATCTGCCTCGAGCCAGTTCTTACCTACTTCAAGAACCATTGCCGCATCGAACTCAAACCGCCGCTGCCGCATTATCCTTGCTGCCCGCAAGAAGATAGAAGCCCGCTCAATCGCCGGCACAAATCGCCACTCCTCAAACGCCTGCCATGCTGCCTTGAGCGCCGCTTCACCCTCTTTTATTGTTGCCTGCTGAAAAGTCCCAACCGGTTTTTTATCCGAAGGGTTGAAGGACTGAAACTTCTCCTTTGTCTTCAGCCTCTTACCGCCGATGATTATCTCATACTCTTTGTCTGACTTTTCTTTCAGTGCCTTAATCGCCTTCTGCATCTTTTCAACATTCTCCGGCACCGAAAAATCAAGATAGGTCTCATTCTTAAACTCTGGTAACATATTATCCTCCTGATTTCTGAAAACTTATTTACCTAAAACAGTTAACTTTTCTTTTACCCCGAACTTCCCCCTTATTGAAGGATACTTTTTAAAGGGCAAAAGTCAAATTGTGTCCTTGTAAACTCGGACTGGAACCTTTACCTCTAACTTACCGTTTTATTTTATTTATCTATCACCAAACGGCTCAAAAACCTGCCCGCTCCGGACTCCACCTGCACAAGATAGACCCCGGCGCTTAATCCGGTGATGTTTAACCCAATCTGCCGCGACCCCACAACCACCGCCTGGTCCATTTGCACCCTACCTGTAGCATCAAATAGTTTAACCCTGACTTCGCCCTCAATATTGGGAGCCAGCAGCAAGTTTACCTTTGCCCCGCGCACCGGATTGGGCGCACAAACAAACCCGCTCAATGCCCGCTCTGCGCAATGTCCCTGACCACCGGCAAAGCCCGAATAAACACCGGGTGGAATCGCATAGCGCCAGAACTCCACCGTTTTGTTGCCCTTCAACGCATACAGCGCATCACCCCCGAAAATAATATCGCCGCCCCGTTTTATCCGTTTTCGCTTCTGCGTAGAACCCAGTTCAGGCATCGGGTCCAGTTCGGTCCAGGAGTCGCCACTAACATCGTAACGCCAGAAATCGCAGGAGTTGGAACCCTTGAGCACATATACACTGCCATCGTAGTAAACACCGCACCCACCATCCTTTAGTTTCACGCTTTTACCACTCCGACCAACTAAAGGTATTGGACTGAGCCGGTGTAAAGTATCCCAGGTTCCCAGCACCCGGTCATATCGCCAGAACTCATTGTACTTAGCCTTACCGGCATAAAGACTGTTTTCGCCGTCAAAGGTCAGGAACGAGCCGTCGCTCCATTTAGGCCGGGAAGAAAGCGGCGCCTCAGGCAGTGTCTGCCACTCGTCGGTTGCTATCAGGTAACGGTAAAACTCATTCCGATAACCCTTCAAAAGATAAATGCTATTCTCCTGGGGCACGAAAACCATATCGGCGCCGCCTTTCACTGGTCTGTTTGATGGACCGGCTGGGATATCTGCCATCTGCACCCAGGTGGTACTGTCAATGTCAAACCGCCAGAACTCAAGCGTCTTATTGCCCCGCACCAGATATATATACCGGTCGTTATCACTTACTATACAGGCGCCTCTGCCCGGCGTCTTTCCCGAAGGACCATTAGGAATTACCGGCAGAGTAACCCAGCTCTGCTGGGTCGGCTGATAATAGTAGAAATCACCGGTTCTATTGCCCTTTACGCAATAAATCCGGTCGAACCCGGCACAGTAGGCTAAAGCCCCGCCATCCTTAACCGCTCGGCCCGACGGCGCCAATGGTACCGATGCCACTTCTGCCCAGCCGTAAGGACCAGCCGTAACCTGAAAATCACGAGTCAGGACATTGTTAGTCAAATCCCGGTCAAAGGCACGATAGGTTGAGCAACTGACAACATAAAACCCAACCGGGTGCGGCTTTTGCCACTCGCCAAATGTAACGAGTGCCGTTTCACCCGCACCAACGCCACTCACCAGCGCACTGTCGTAAAATAGCCGGGAGCCGCTGGGCCTTCGGATTGTAAAGTAAACCTTAATATCGGTCGGTGCACTGCCAAAATTGGCAACAACCGCGGTCGGTATCACCGAACTGACCGTATCAACCCTTACCCCGGGTGAAATAATATCCGTTGCCGCCACATCGGGTTGAATGTACTTTATTACCACGGCATCGGTTCCAGTTTGAGAACCGCCATAACCATAACCCGCTACCAGAACATTACCGGTACGGTCAACCTTTGTTACATTCGCATAATCACCACCATTACCGATGTCATTGTAAAAAACCGCCCAGCGCAGGTTTCCATTCGGGCCGTAAGAAAGTGTCGAGAAGTCGATATTGGTTCTACGCGAATAGCCCGTTACATAGATGTTACCGCTATTGTCCAGGGCAACGCTTCGACCAACATCCTCCCGTTGCGTGGTGTCATAACGCCGGACCCAGATTAAATTACCGTTCTGGTCGTATCGCACCGTTGTAATGTCACTGCTTGTACCTATACTATCGCTTGCCCCAGTCACAAGCACATAGCCTGCTTCGTCCACCGCCACTGAGTAGGCATAATCGTTGTCATTGCCGCCACCGTTGTAGCGAGCAACCCACTCCCGGGTACCGCTACTCGTATATTTCACCGTCAAATAGTCGTTGTCAGCATTACCACCTCCCCAGCTGTAACCGGTTACATAACAGTTACCCATGCGGTCCAGCGCAATTGCTCGGGCATAATCGGCACCATTCCCACCATCGTAACGCGCAACCCATTGCTGTGCTCCCGATGTATTGTATTTAATCGTAAGGTAGTCGTAGTTATTTGCCACGCTGTAGCCGGTAACATAAACATTACCCTGCGGGTCAACAGCGATTGCTGTTGCCTGGTCAGCAGAGTTCGCCGTGTTGTTGTTATAACGAGCAACCCACTGCTGAACCCCACTGGGATTGTACTTAATCGTGCAAAAATCATAGGAAGTTCCCGACCCCTCGCTGTAGCCGGTGACATAAACATTGCCCTGCTGGTCAAGCCCAATCCCGAGAGCGATATCAACCGGTGCCGTTGTTGTTCCTGTGCCGTTGTAAAAATTTACCCATTGCTGGTTTCCCAGGGAGTCGTATTTTATCGTACAGTAGTCATAGCCGGTGCCGGTTGTTGCATATCCCGTGACATACACATTCCCGTTTAAATCTACTGCAATCCCGTACGGATAATCAGTGCCATCGGCTGGTCCATTGTAACGCTGCACCCACTGTAATGTACCGTCCGCCCCAAATTTCATTGTTAACATATTGTAACCTGTAAGCGTGTCTGTAACATAACCGGTAACATATACCTGTCCCCGGGCGTCAACCGCCAGCGCCGTAAAACCATCACTGGCTGCGCCCGGTCCGCTAAATCGCCTTACCCAGTTGGTATCAACCTGGGCATTCAAAAGAAGAAATAGACCTGAAAAAAATGTAAGAACCACTGCCCGGACAATGAAAATTCTAATGTCGCGCTGCTGTCCTCGAACGGTAGAACCAAACCGTGCCATTCCTTCCTCCTTTTTATTGGATATTAAAACTACGCCTCACCATGGATGTAACCCGAACCAGATGATATAATTATATTAAACTTCAAAAAAATGTCAAGATATTCCTACTTACCCGATTTGACTGTTCGGGAACTATTTACTTGACCCTGATAAGTTTACAATTAAAATGTATCTTAGGTTGCGATACATTATCCCTGCCGAGGATGTTGACCAGGTTGAACTCCTCGGTCCAGCAGACATAAACCTCACAACCCTCGCCCGGTTCTACCGTTCTTATGTAGTTTACCGGGATGGGCTACTGCGACTTTCTGGACCCCGTTCCGAAAAAAAGGAGCTGGAAGAGATTTTCTCCCGCCTTATCGCCCGCTGTCGCCGCGGTGAACGCATCACCCCGGAATTGATCGAAGCGGAGGTCAAAAGACTGCGCGCGGAACGCCGCGCCCAGCTGGAACCAGCCGAAGAAATCGAGGAAGAGGTAAAATCTCCACCCCCACTTCCTGAAGTTGGCGTCATCCACACGCCCCGCAAAACCATCGTACCCAAAGGCGAAAACCAGCGTCGTTACCTTGAAGAGATTGCCCGCAATGACATCGTATTTGCCATTGGTCCCGCCGGCACGGGCAAAACCTATCTTGCGGTCGCCGCTGCGGTCTCAGGGCTCATCTCGGGCCGATGCAGCCGCCTTATCCTCACCCGACCCGCGGTTGAAGCGGGCGAATCGCTGGGATATTTACCCGGAACTTTCAAGGAGAAGATTGACCCCTATCTGCGCCCGCTTTACGACGCCCTGTTTGATATGGTACCACTGGAACGAACCCAGCGGTTAATTGAACAGGAGGTCATTGAAGTTGCACCGCTGGCGTTTATGCGGGGCAGAACCCTTTCCGACGCCTACATCATACTTGATGAAGCCCAGAACACCACCTCTACCCAGATGAAGATGTTTCTCACCCGGCTGGGCTGGAACTCCAAGGCGATTGTCACGGGTGACATCACCCAGATTGACCTTTCCCATCAATACATCTCCGGGCTGGTGGAAGCGGAAAAACTTCTGACCGGTATCCCCGGCATCAGCATCGTCTATTTCGACAAAGGCGATGTCGTGCGCCCGCCCCTGGTCTCCCGAATAATCCACGCCTATGAGTCAAGAGAAGACAAAAGTAACAGCCCGAATCAAGGGAAAAAACCGAACCCACCAGGCGATGCTACAGGTTGAGATATTCGGGACACAGGACGTTCTTTTCCAGCAACAGATAAAACAACTGGTTCGGCGTATCAGCCGAGCGCTGGGAAAAAAGTCGCCCCAAGGTAAAGTTAATATCATCTTTGTCAACAACCGGTATATCCATCGGCTCAACCGTCAGTTTTTGGGAAAAGACCGTCCGACCGATGTCCTCTCGTTCCGTCTTGATACACCCCTTGTGCCAGGTCGGAAAACCGCCCCCCAACTTGTCGGTGAAATCTACATCTCCCGCGAGCAGGCGCGGCTCCAGGCAAAACAGGCAGGCATCCGGCTACGCGATGAACTGCTCTTTCTGGTGCAACACGGCTTGCTCCACATTGCCGGGCTTTCCCACGCCCAGATGGAAAAACTAAACTAATCTTTCGCCGCCGATGTTTATTCTCCTTGCCGGTACCGGTGTTTTACTAATCCTATCTGCGGTTTTTTCCGGCTCAGAAGCGGCGTTTTTCTCGATACCGACCTGGCGCATTCCCGAGTTACCAAAGTTAAAGCGCCTGCTTGACCAACCCCGCCGACTCCTCGGCACACTTCTCCTTGGCAATCTTCTGGTCAACACCACCGCCACCGCTCTCTTTACGCTATTTCTAATCAACCTTGCCCGCCGCACCGGGATAAACACCACTGGCATCCTCGGCATTGGCGGCATCGTGATGACCGGTCTCCTTCTGGTATTTGGTGAAATTTCACCCAAAGTTATTGCCCGTCTTAATCCCCAAAAGTCCGCCCTGCTCTTTGTGCCAATTGTTGAAGTAACCCATTTCATCCTTTCACCTTTCACCCATCTCCTTGACCGGTTCAACGCCCTCCTTGCCATTTTCCCTCAGGAAAAAGCCACCTTAACCGACGATGAACTGCATACGATGATTGAACTGGGAAAAGAGAAAGGTATCTTCCTATCGGGCGAAGAGGAAATCCTGCGCAATCTGGTTGACCTCGACCGACGTACCGTATCAGAAGTAATGACGCCCCGGAGCGATATCATCGCCGTGCCCGAACATACCCCGGTAGCGCAAGCGTTACGGGTCTGTCGAGAAAGTGGATTTTCCCGGTTGCCAATTTTTCGGGACAATCTCGAACAAATCACCGGCGTTGTTTACGCAAAAGAACTACTCACCGCCCCGAACCCTGATTTACCAGTTAAAACTTTTGCTCGCACCCCTTATTTTGTACCCGAGGTGAAAAAACTCCTTGCATTGCTTGACGAACTGCGCCGCAAAAATTCCCACATCGCCATCGTGGTTGACGAATTTGGCCAGACCGCCGGCTTGGTCACGCTTGAAGACATCCTCGAGGCAATTTTCGGCGAAATTGCCGACGAGTTTGACCTTGCCGAAGAACTACCTTACAAAAAGGTTTCCGACGGCGCCTTTCTGGTTGACGGTGAAATTGACCTTGCCACTCTCAACCGGCTTTTTGCCAACGCCTTTCGCCCTTTCAATTTCGAACGGCTTTCGGCACTCATCCAGGACCATCTCGGACGTTTGCCTCAGCCCGGTGACCGTATTAAATTGAATAAACTGGAAATTGTCGTCCAGGAAGTCTCGGAACACAAACTGGAAAAGGTATTGATAAAACGGGCCGGAGCCTGAACGATGGAACTCCTTGCCGGTTTTCTTTTAATCCTCCTCACCGGTTTCTATGCCGGCTCGGAAACCGCCCTTTACCGCGCGAACTGGGTCCGCATCAACCACTGGGCAAAAAACCGCCTTGCGGGCGCGCGCGATGCCCTCATCGCATTGGAAAAAATCGGACCGACCCTTATCGCCACCATTGTTGGCACAAACCTTGCCAGCGTCTTTGCCACCATCCTGTTCCAGCGATATTTTGTCACGCATCTGGGTGCCGGTTTTACACCCCTTGCCGTACTATTGGTTGTGCTTCTCATTTTGATTCTCGGTGATTATTTACCTAAGACAATCGCCCAATCTCTACCCAGTCGGTGGTTACGAACAACCGCCTTCCTCTTAAATCTCAGCCGGATTGGTTTTGCGCCCGCTACTTACTTGCTGGCTCGACTCCTGCCCCGTACCCGAAGCACCAGTATCAGCCGGGACGACTTCCTCAAAGTTATCGCCCAGCGCGAACAGACATTTGCCGGCCGGCCCACGACCGCAAATATGGCGGCGCGGCTGTTTCGCTTCTCTCAAATGAAGGTAAGCGAAATTGCCATCCCGATTAAACAGGTTAAATCTGTGCCCGCCGATTCGGACCTCAATACGGTTCTGGCATTACTTAATCAGTATGGTTACAGTCGGATACCTGTGTATCAGGGGACACCGGACAATATCATCGGTGTCATCGTCGCGAAGGACTTACTGGAAGTCGTCTCGCCGGGAACGAATTCTGAAAAAATGGTCCGGGTGCGACCGGTCCAGCACCTCCCGGAAAACAGTCGGGCACTTGATGTCCTGCGCCAGATGCAACAGCGGGGCGAACACCTGTCAATTGTCTTCAACTCCTCGGGTAACACACTCGGCATCGTGACCCTTGAAGACCTGATTGAGGAACTGGTCGGCGAGATTCGCAGCGAGGATTGAGTGCGTCGTATTGTAAAAACAAGCGCCATCTGCCTGCGGGTACGCAACTGGCGCGAATCATCCCGCATCGTCACTCTGCTCACGCCCGACCTTGGCTTGGTAACCGCTATTGCCCGCGGTGCCCGCCGACCCAAAAGCCGGCTTGGTGCCGCCCTTGACCTTTTCGCCCGTTCCGAAATAACCATCTATCTGTCCAAGACGAGCGGTCTTGCCACTTTGAGTGATGCCGAACTCATCACCAGTTACCCCGCAATCGCCCGGTACTATGAAAGGTTTCTTGCCGCGACCCGCATCAACCAATTTCTGCTGCACGCCCTGCTCCACAACCACCCTGAACCAAGACTGTTCACCCTGCTGGAAACGACACTGACCGTGATTGCTCAAGCACCTCAGGAATCGGGTGAACTGAACGGACTGGTTGGTTCTTTCCTGCTTAAAGCCACCTCTTTTTTGGGATTCCGTCCGCGCTTTGACCGTTGTGCCCGCTGTCATCAACCCCTTGACTCATCACCGGCGTGGTTTGTCATCCGCCGGGGTGGTTTACTCTGTCCCAACTGTATCAGAAAGGAAAATAAGCCCTCCGCACCAAATGAAGGTATCGAACTAACCGCCCCGGAAATTGAACTCCTGAAAACACTCCTTCATACACCGATGGCACAACTTACCAGCTTAACGCTACCATCCCACCTTACGCAACTGATCAACCGCTACACCAGCTTTCATCTCAACCTCGAGAAATAGTTAGATTAAAAGGTTGGGCGGTCTTGCAAGACCGCCCAACCCGATTTACCGTGAAAGCCGTTACCGCTGGATTACCAGTTTCGCTACCGAATAATCACTGTTCTTCACGCGGACAAAGTAGACGCCGGCGGGCATTTGCCTGGTATCAAAAACAACCCGTTCGTCTCTTACCTCAGAGCTTTGCACAACCGTACCAACCGCATTATAAAGTTCCACGGTCTGGATACCGCCTGTCCGATTAACAAGCCGTACGGTAACCGCATCTGATGCCGGATTGGGACTTACTTCAACAACCCGGCGTACCGGCGTAACCTCCGGCGCAGGTTCCAGAACACCAACCGCACCCGAAACCGTCACATTTGCCATCACATCTCTTGCCGAAGCGTCCCGCGAAGGTGCCCAGACACCGGTATACTCCCAGCCCTGATAGGAAAGCGGTGGCACCGAATCCATACCAAACGAGGGAGAGCCACTTACCTCAGAAGTGGCACCAACAAAGAAGGCACCATCCTCAATCACGATTGGGCTCGGCAGGGTAATGGTGTACCAGTTTTCGGTACTGACCTGAACTGTGGTGAGGTAGAGCGTATCACCCGGACTGCCACCTAATCCGTTGTCGTCATAGATACCAATCGCACAGGGTGTCGTTGTTGTTGCTGACATGTAAACCCGGGCGCTGGTCAAGGTGCAGGGATAAACCGGCGGAACAAAGCGGTTACCAAACCCACCTGGTCCATTCCAGTACATTGAGTTGGTTGGCGTACCCCGGTCATAAGTCAAGGTTGCCGGCAGGGTAACAACCCGCAACTCAATTGTTACCGTATCGTTAACCGGTACCGCATCACCGGGTAGTTTGCTTATTGCCTGAATCGTATAGACCCCGTTCGAGCTCGGTGTCCAGGTGCGACTGAACACTACCGAGTCCGTCTCAGCCGGATTAAGCGCACTGACCATCGTGGAATCGATAAACAACACCGACCCCACCTGGGAACGCACTCGCACCAGCGCCTTAAACTGACTCTCGGGCTGA
The DNA here is from genome assembly GCA_037441285.1 of Caldifarciminota bacterium. Lineage (GTDB taxonomy): Bacteria > Hydrothermota > Tepidihabitantia > Tepidihabitantales > Tepidihabitantaceae > Tepidihabitans. The sequence goes on along the minus strand of JBBISL010000012.1, from coordinate 22,916 downwards.
TTACCGGTGTTGGCAATCACCGCCCAGAAGGTAATCGGTTGCCCATTGACAACAAACATACCACCAGACCGGTCGTTCATCGCATTGCGCACCGCCGCATCATGGACCTGCAGCGTGGTCGATTCGGGCGGAATGAACTTAACCGCCAGCTCCGGATGGTACATATTGCCGGGTGGGATGTTACCCGAGAGGTAGTTTAGCCCGATTCTTCCCGACACATTTTCAATCCCGCACTGGTTGGCCTCTGGCACCCAGCCGTTGTAAGGTGCACCTGACTGCTCCTTATACTGGAAGGTAATCGAAGAATCCGGTCGGGACAGAATAATCTGGAATGTGTTGTTGCCACCGGTTGACCAGAACCGGACGCTGTCATACTCAACAATAAAGGTGTCGTTGTCGGCACTGCGCCAGTACCAGACCGAACCGTTTGGTGAACCCGATGCCGAACAGTCGATATCGCTCATCATCGGCGCCACGGTGTTGTTGGGTCGATTGGGCGCAGGAACTCTTGGAAACGGCGAAGCCGCTAGCGCATTGTCGTGAAATGCGATGTACCCGTTGGAACCGATGTAAACCTGCTGTACTTTGTACCAGTAGTAAGGGAAATCGAATCCGATGTCAATTGGACCAACAACATTGTCATCGCCCAAACCGGCTACCCGCGTGCCGATGCCTTTGATGTTAATCCAGTTGTAGGTGGGCGCCTCCGGGCAAACGGTATCGGAATCAAAGTACCGATACCCGAAAGAATCCGGACCACCACCACCCCAAACCGGCGGGAGACTGCTTTGCATTCCGCCCGGGCTCAGGGCGATGACCAACGATACGACGAGAGTTACTAACATTATACCTCCTTACTGCCCTGTTGTCAGGGCAATTAAACATATTAACTTACCTTTATTAATATAAACGCTGAAAATGTAAATGTCAAACATATTTATCAACCAAATCCCGCCGGAAAATAACATTTCCACGATTTTAGCCACCCAACTGTACAGCATCTCCTTGACTTTACCAGAGAATGGTCGAAAATAATGAGATGGACCGTTTTCTAATTCAGGGTGGCGAACCCTTAAAAGGGACGGTATCAACCGCCCGGGCCAAGAATGCTGTCCTTCCTTTGCTTGCTGCCTGTCTCTTAACCGAAGACACCTGTACCATTGAAGATGTTCCGGCTCTGGAAGATGTCAATACTATGCTCAAACTCCTTCGGGTGATTGGCGTGCGTATTGAGCAAAAGAACCGCACCGTGCATCTCACCGCCCGGGGGAAACTGAATCAGGAGGCACCATATGACATCGTCCGAAAAATGCGCGCCAGTTACTATGTTTTGGGACCGCTCCTTGCCCGGTTTGGCACCTGCCGGGTATCGCTCCCTGGTGGTTGCGCCATTGGACCACGACCGGTTGACCTCCACATCAAAGGCATCACTGCACTCGGTGCTAAAGTTTCGGTGGAGCGGGGCTATATTCACGCTCGGGCAAAAAAATTAAAAGGTAACACGATGATGCTCGAAGGATACAAAGGTCCCAGTGTCGGTGCCACTATCAACACGATGATGGCAGCAACGCTTGCCCGGGGCGAAACGGTCATAGAAGGCGCTGCCTGCGAACCGGAAGTGATTGACCTCGCAAATTTTCTCAACGCAATGGGTGCCCGGATTTTCGGTGCCGGCACACCGGAAATTCGAGTTCAGGGAGTTAAAGAACTCTCCGGCGCCACCCATCGGCCCATTGCCGACCGAATTGAAGCCGGCACATTTGCGGTTGCTGCTGCCATCACCCGGGGCTCAATTAAGATTACCGACTGCCAGCCTGAACACCTCACCGCGGTTCTAACCAAACTAAAAGAGATTGGTGCCCGAATTGAGATCGACCAGACAAGCATTCAGGTTGAGATGAAATCCCGTCCCCGGGCGACAAAAATCTCCACCGCGCCCTATCCCGGATTCCCCACCGACCTGCAAGCTCAGTTTACTGCCCTTCTGACAATTGCCGACGGTACCAGCACCATTACTGAAAACATCTTTGAGTCCCGATTTCTCCACGCCCTGGAACTTAACCGGATGGGTGCTTCCATCGACATCAACGGCAATATGGCAATAATTCATGGTGTCGAAAAACTCCAGGGCGCTCAGGTAATGGCATCGGACCTGCGCGCCTCAGCGGCGCTGGTTCTTGCCGGGCTTGCCGCTCGGGGCAAAACCGAGATTCTTCGTATCTATCACCTTGACCGGGGCTATGAACACCTCGAAAAGAAAATCGCCCATCTCGGCGGTAAAATCAAGCGCATCAAACCCGCCTAAACGCCGGTCATTTCCAGTTCTGGTGCGTAACATTCAGCTCGGCGGCGGTGCGCCCGTACGGGTTCAATCAATGGCCAAAACTCGTACCGACGATGTCGACGCCACGGTGCGTTCAATCCGCCGGCTGGCGCTTGCCGGATGTGAACTGGTGCGGATTGCGGTGCCCGATGCCACCGCGGCAGCCGCCTTACCCGAAATCCGGGCGCGAGTTGACCTGCCCTTGATTGCTGACATCCACTTTGACTATCGTCTGGCACTTACCGCAATCAAAGCCGGCTTTGACAAAATCCGCATCAACCCGGGCAATATCGGCTCGGTCCGACGGGTTGAAGCGATTATCCGTGCCGCGCAGGACCGGGGCGTAGCCATCCGCATCGGAGTCAATGCCGGCTCCCTGCCCCGAGCGGTTCGGGCTCGCTACCCTCATCCTGAAGTCAAAGCGCTGATGGAAGCGATGGCGCGCGCCCTTGAACCGTTTGAAAGACTGGGCTTCAAAGCCCTTGTTCTTTCCGCAAAAACCACCGTCGCTGAAGACCTGATTGCCGTAAACGAAGAACTCGCCCGCAACTTCCCCTATCCCCTGCATATCGGTTTGACCGAAGCCGGACCACCGCTGGAAGGCAGTGTTCGCTCTGCCGCCGCGCTTGCCCCGCTTTTGCGTCAGGGCATCGGTGACACCATCCGTATTTCCCTTACCGGTGACCCGGTCCTTGAAGTCATTGCCGCCTACGAACTTCTCGCCGCCCTTAACCTGCGTCAGATTGGACCCGTCATCTACTCCTGTCCGGGTTGTGGCCGTACCCGAATTGACATCGTCCGCTTGACCCGTCAGGTCAAGAAAAAACTTCGGGGCATCACCGTACCACTAAAGGTTGCGGTTATGGGCTGTGTTGTCAATGGACCGGGTGAAGCCCGCGAAGCCGACTTTGGCATCGCCGGCGGCAAAGGGAAAGGTGTCCTATTTGTCAAAGGCAAAGTAATCGGCACCTATCCCGAATCCCGGCTTATTGACGCGCTCTGTAAAGAAATCAAGCGGAGTCTGCGCAATGAGATTTAATCTCCTCTTCGGATTTCTCCTCACCCTGAGTATTACGAGCGCCTGCACCATCGGCGCCTTCGGTCCAACCGCGCTCAGCGAAGGTCGAACCGTTCTCTGGAAAAACCGCGATGTCACCAACCCCGACCAGGAGATGAAGTTCCTGTGCGGTCCCCGGTTTCGGTTTATCGCCAATGTTTATGCCGGGGAAACGCTCGATGTCTGGGCGGGCATCAATGAAGCCGGGTTTGCAATTATGAACTCCAACTCCTACAACCTCACCGCCAACATTACCAGCGCTGACGACGGTAACATCATGCGCCTCGCCCTGGGTACTTGTGCCACGGTGGAAGATTTTGCCCGTCTCCTTGACTCCTTGAACATGGTCGGCCGGGAAACCCCGGCAAACTTCGGGGTGTATGACTCTACCGGTGCCACCGCCATCTTTGAAGCCGGCTACACATCCTATACCCGCTACGACGCTAAAGACGACTCCCTGGGATTTCTCATCCGGGCAAACTACTCAATGTCCGGTGGTCCAAGCCGAATTTTAGGGAAAAACCGCTTTGAGCGGGCACAACAACTGTGCCGCGCCGCCTTTCACGAAAACCGGCTCAATCTCCCTTTTATCATCGGCACCCTTGCCCGCGACCTGGGCCAGGTCGGATTTGACCCATACCCGTTACCTTTTCTGGGTAAATTCGGCTCCCTGCCCTTTGGTTACCTTCCCACCGACACCACCATCTGCCGCTCCCAGACCCGTTCGGTTGAAATAATGGTTGGACCCGCGCCCGGTACTCATCCGCGAACTGGAATGATGTGGGTGCTTCTTGGTCAACCGGTTGCCACCCTGCCCATCCCGATATGGGAGGTTGCCGAAACCGTACCCTCCTACCTTGACGGCACCATCACCGCACCCATCTGTGACGAAGCCCAGCGGCTGGTAAGTTACCTTTACCCGCTTTCCGAACATCCCAAGGCAATCAACACCCAGCGTCTTGCCCGCTGGTTACAGTTTATCGCGCCAATTGAGTCAACAATTTTTGACCTGGTTGCCCGATACGAAGCCGAATGGGGGAACACCGGCCCTTCCCGGGAAGCAGCACGAACCCTGACCGACTCAATCTGTCAACTTGTCCTCGCCACCTACCAGAACTTCTGGCAGACGGTCGAATCCGAGGAACAGTATCTCAACTATCATCCCGCCGTGGCAACCGTTCATCTCAACTCGCTACCGGCAAATTCACCCCCCCTCTACGACATCACCGGTAGAATCGTCGCGCCCTCCCGTGCTACTGGACTCTTCTTCACCTTGAAAGACGGAACTCGGCAGCGCCTGATTGTCCTTAAAAGGTAGCGCCCGTACCCAAGAGCGCCGCACCCATCGCCGCCGCAAACAACGGCTCCTGGGAACTTTGAACCTTCAACCCTAAAACCCGTTCCAGTGCCTGTCGCATCCCTTGATTGAGCGCGGTGCCACCGGTAAAAATCACCTCGGGCAATACCTTAACCCGCGCTGCCATATTGACAACCCTTGTGGCCAGCGCCTGATGTAAACCGGCGATGATGTCCTCCCGCGGTATATCAGCCGCAACCAGCGAAAGGATTTCCGACTCCGCCATCACCACACACAGGCTCGAAAGCAGCACCGGTTTCTGAGACCGCGCACTCAACTCCCCGAACTGCTCAATTGGCACATTAAGCGCCCGGGCAATGAACTCAAGGAAACTACCGGTACCGGCGGCACACCGGTCGTTCATCACAAAATCCTGCACCCGCCCTTGTTCATCAAGCACTATCACCTTGGAGTCCTGACCCCCGATGTCAATGACCGTTCGACTAAAAGGATGCCACTTCCTTATTCCCCTTGCCGTCGCGGTAATCTCGGTCACCGTTTGGTGGGCAAAATCAACCGCCTGCCGGGCATAACCGGTCGCAACAACCCTGACCAGTGCCCGGCTCTCCAATCCGGCATCTGCCTGACACCGTTCAAAAACCCTCTTTGCCTGCTCTTTTGGCTTCATTCCGGTTGGTGCCACACACCGGGCAACAACCTCATCCCTTTCCAAATCATAAATCACCACTTTGGTATTCACCGAACCAACATCAACTCCGACACTCAACATCTTGTACTATCTCCTTTCACTTAATCGTCCGGGCGGAAATTGGTACCTTCCTGCCTCCTGTGCCGCGCTGACAAAAGCCTGCAAATTTTCTTCCGGTGTGGCGATTGGTACCTCACACCCGGTCGCTGCCACATAGCCCCGCGGACAGCCCTTCGCCTGCGCCACCATCTCCCTAACCTTATCGCCAATCTCCTCTGGTGTTCCCAGCCACAACTCGGTCGTATCAAAATTGCCGATGACCCGCACCTTTTCTCCCACCCTCGTAATAACCAATCCGAGGTCCACCTTATCAACGCTAATCAAATCTGCCCCGGTTTCCGGCATCAACATCACGATTTCGCTCGTGTCGCCACAGATGTGTAAAACCACATCGAGGTCATAACGGTGCCAGAAATCGATTACCGCCTTTTCGGTGGGCAAGACAAACTCCTGATACTCCTCAAGGCTGAGCACACTACCGGAAGCGAGCGGGTCAACTAAAATTGGCAACGCGCCGGCGCGAATCAACAGTCGGGAAAACGCCTTTACCAGTTGGGTCACGCGGTCAAGAACCACCTTTACCAGTTCCGGTTTTTCCAGCAGGGCAATTAGAAACTCCTCGGGCTCTATTAATTGCTGGGCGGTGGTAAAGGGTGCCGGTACATAAGCGAGAACCGGCACCACATCGGCAATCGCCTCCCAGGCATAACTAATCGCATCGAGATAAACCTTCACCCGACCGCCAAGCGCCATTTCGCTCTTCAAACCCCGTGCGGCATCTTCAACTGTGTTCCAGCGTGGTCGCGCCAGCACTGGCAAATCGTCCTCAGGATACACAAACTCCGAACCTAACGCCTCGGCAATCAGACCAACCTCAGAAAAAATTGAGATAAAGTCGGTGTTGTAGAACTCCCGTGCCCGCAACTGACATTGCGCCATCACTATTCCGTCGGTGTAGTAGTCGCGCAAACTCACCCCGCAAAACCGTGCCGCATGCGCCGTCAACAACGGGAAAATCGGCACCCGGTCCTGGGGTTCGTCAATCACGAGAAGGGAAAACCGTTCCCGGGGGTTGAGTAACTCCTTCAACGCCGGCTCCGCACCAGTTCGAGAAACGCATCAATCCTGGTCTGGGTTTGACGGTCTATCGCCGTGTTCGGCGGCGCAACATCAAACTCCAGAATCGGAATGTCCAGTTTCTGTTTAATATAATCACCAATCAATCGTGACTCCATTGCGCAGTGCGAACCACCTAAAATCCCGGAGACAATCACCCCTTCTGCCTGCCGTTGCTGTGCTGCCCGGACAAACATTTCCGCCCTTTCTCTTGAAGAGCCAATCAGGGAAGCGGTGAGCAGCGAACGGGCGATGCCCAGAAGCGGCGGTACCGACTCATCAATCAAACTCAGCGCCTGATTAATCACATATTCGGTTGCAACAACCTGCGCCCCCTGGTCTTCAACATAACACAAAAGCAACGGGTCCGCCGGTGGTGTCACCCAGCCCATCCGCAAACTGTCACCTGCCCGCACCGTTTTACCCTGCTGCCATCGCGCCTCTGCGGTCTCGACCAGATGCTCAACAATCGCGGTCCACTCCTGAAAATCAGAATAGCCGTGCAGACAGCCAAACTCCACAACCATCGTTTCCAGTGCTGGAAACACCCCATAACCGTAAGCCATCTCCTTAAATCGCTGGGTAAGACGCCGCAGGTGATTTGCCCGTTGCACCGCTTTTTGCAACATCTCCTCGGTCACCTTGACTCCGGTCAACTCCTCGAGCCGTTTTATCACCCGTTGATACTCCTCAACCAGCATCCGCTCCACCCTTTCCCTTGCCCCGGATTCAACGCCGCGGGGCGGCGTTTCGACCCAGACAACCTCGGGCACCATCTTTGCCACCAGACTCTCCACCCCGGAATAGTCGTCGCACGATGCACCGGTTGCCGCAATCACCAAATCCGGGTCCGGAAAGTAACTGTGCTTGGCAAAAGCGCCCAATGCCGCCCGGGAAAAGCAGGTGGCATCACCGATGCCCAGTTCTGCCGCCTTTTCCAGCAACACCTTACTCTCCATCGCAAAAGGGGTCCACCACCAGCAGTCCGGATAAAACGGCACACACTCCCTATCGTCTTTGCCCGAACCCGGCTTTGCCCCCACCGAATCCACAATCACCGCGAGGGGTCCCAGGTCACCCATCACCGCCACCACCTTCTTCCCAATCTGCCGGGCACGAAACAGCCGTTCAATCTCATTCTGGACAAAACCCCAGAGTCGCAAAGCGGCAAGCGAGTTGTCAAACTTCAGCCGGCGCAGATGCCTTGCCCCGTAGATGGCAAAAACCTGGGGCGGAAACAGGTATTTTGACCATGCCTCCTGATTGGGTGCAAAGTAGTGAAACCGCTCAATCAACTCGTCCGGTATCTTCTGAAACAAATCGTCCCACTCGTCAAATGTAATCCGCGCCGGTTCCGGGTCGTGATAATCCAGTTTCCTCATCGCAACATCTCAAGAAACGCCTCAATCCGGGTGCGCAACTGCTGGAGGTTCTCCTGTGAATAGTCGCCATCAACCTCCAACACCGGAATACCCATCTCCGGGCGTAGCCATTTTCCCTCAAAACGATAGGCGTCGCAGTAAAGCAAACTCTTGTTGACAATCCCCTGAACCTTTCGCTCCTTTACCTGCTCTCTGATGTAATCAAAAAGCGCATTGTTGGGTCTGCGGCAGGCGCACGGTATTCGGTTAAAGTAAAAGCGGGCAAGCCCGGCAAACGGCTCTTCTTCAACCTTTAACTCCTCGTGAAACCATCTACTACCGGTACAAACCGTGTCCGCGACAATGTCCGCACTATCTTCGATAATCTCAATCAGCGTCCGGTCCTCCTCAGCAACGATGCTGCCGGTCAACAGCAGCCGGACCCGATTCTTGTCCGCCGCTCCTGCCGCTGCCCGAACCATTGATAACAAATCATTCAGCAAATTTAGCATCCTTTTAGGTGGTAGCAGTGTTGCCAGTGCTACGATATCAAACAGTTCACCACCCTGAATTTTCGGCGGCTTTTCCGCCCGGCTTTTGTCCAGTTCCTGAAGTTTGCGCCGCAACCGGTTCATCTCGTCAACCGCTTCCATCAACCGCTCGTTTTGCCACTCCTGACCGGTCAAACTGCCGAGCCACTCCTTCAGGTCAACCAATCCGCCTTGAAACGCACTCAACCGATTGGGAAACGGCTCACTGGTGCGCGGTAGGTAAAGCGAAAACACCGGAACCGAAAAGTTTGCCGTTATCGACTCCGGCAACCGGCGCATCATATCACAGGTATTGACGCTGACCACACCGTCAACCAGTTGATACAATGGGTCGCCGGCAAACTTCCCCAGACTCGCCTTACAGAACGGACAGGCATCAGCCCGCAAAAACCGTTCTCCTTGCAGTTCGCTTTGATAATCGGCACGCGCCAGCCGCACCGGAATCGCGCCCGCCGCCTGGATAATTTCCACCGGCACATAAAGGCAGAAGTAACCCACCACCTTTTTCCCCTGCGCCTTCAAACTCTTCAGTTCCTCAAGCCTTTCCTCGCGCAAACCTTCAAGCCGTTTTCTTTCTAAGAGTGCCATTCTGTTAACGCCAGTGACTCAACAAACATCTTCTCAAAGTCGGGATGCTCCGCAAGCCGAATCTCGGTCACCCGCTTACTCAACTCCTCAGCCTGTTTTCGCACTTCGGGCTCAAGCACCGCCTTTATCGCGCCCGCCAGTGCCAGGTCTGGCTTCTGGTAAATCACCGCCTCCGGTAAAACCGGAAAAAGCCCAATCGCCATTGCTGCCCGGTGGTTCAACTTACCGCCAAACCGACCGGTAATCACCACCCGCTCGATTTTCCTTCCGGACCACTCTTGCCACAACAACTTTATGCCCGTGGCAATCGCCGCCTTTGCCAGTTGCACCTCTCTGATGTCCGCCTGCGTGAGATAAACACCTGCCGGCTCCTTACCATAAATCTGAAGCCGCTCGCCCTGGTTCAGTCTACCCCCGGGCTCAATCAAACCCGCGCGCACCGCTTCAGCAATAGCATCCAGCACGCCCGAACCACAGATTCCAGTTGGAACTTTACTTCCCACCGTCTTCACGACCCATCTACCCCGCCGCCACCGACAACTCTTAATCGCCCCTGGTACCGCAAGCACTCCGCAACTCAAAGTTGCCCCTTCAAAAGCCGGTCCGGCTGCGGTGGAACAGGCAACAATTTTGTGCCGATTGCCCAAAACCACCTCACCATTAGTTCCGGCATCAACTAAAAGCGTCAACCGCTCGGTTTTGTGTATCCCCGCGGCAAAAATCGCCACAATGCAGTCGCTACCGATAAACGAACCGAGTAGCGGCAAAGTGCGCACCTTCAGCCCACTGGCGGCACTTTGAATCACCCGGCGCAAGGGCAACCTTGAGCGATAAGGGAATTGCCCCAGACCTTTCGGACTTTTGCCAAAAACAAAGTGCATCATCACCGTATTACCCACCACCGTGACCGGATTTGACCGGGGAACTCCGTTCCGATTCATAAACTCTTGAAGCAACTCACTCAGCCCGGCCCGCGGCACCTTGCTTGCCTCACTTATTCGAGTAAGGACATCGGTACCAAATCTTATCTGCGGATTTAACTGCGTCTCGGTTTTAACCCTGCGCCCCTGTGCCCGGTCAACCACTGCCAGCCTTAAGGTTGTTGTGCCAATGTCCGCAACCAGCACCAAATCCTTCTTTACTGGGCTGGGTGCTGACCTGTTCCTTTTAACCCGAGCGCCGTACCGGTCAAAACCCTGCTCGACCTCAACCGTTACCGGATGTTTTGGAACAAACTGACAGGCAAGCACCACCGCACCGTCCGGCACAAGCCGCACCCGGCACTTCCCGCATGTGCCCCTGCCGCCACAATCACCGGTTAAATTCACCCCTTTTGCCCAAAGCAGCTCTTGAAGGGATTTCATTCCGTTTGGAACACAGCGCACTCTCATCACCACCCCTGCGCCGCCGACACCAGCGCCTGGACATTCGCCACCGGTGCCCCTGCCGGCACATCGCAGGCGCTGGCAAGAATCATCCTCGGCAACCCCTTTTTCAAACAGTCCCGAGCCGCCTCCTGCACCTCTTCTGGTCTGCCGCTCTCCAGCAAGCCGGTTGACACATTGCCCATAATCACCCGGTCTGCGCCTATCTCCTGACGCACAAAACTGATGTCCATCTCATCCACACTTAAAATTTCGGCACCGGTCGCGCGCATCATCCGCAAGATGCCGGTCGTATCCCCGCAGATATGCAATCCGGTCCAAGAGCCCAACCGATGAATCTCTGCCACCAGTTCTTTTAAATAGGGCAGGGCAAACCGCTTAAACAAACCCGGACTGATAATACTACCGGAAGCCATTGGGTCGCCAATAAACGGTACTCCACCCCGCGGCACAATCGCCCGAACAAAATTTTTCTGGTTCTCGGTTGCCCTTTGTAGAAACCACTCTGCCCTTTCCGGGGCTGAAATCAAACTTTCGAGAAACTCCTCAGGTCCGGCAAGAAAACTGGCAAGGGAAAATGGTCCCTTGACCGATGTCAAGACATACACCTCTTTGCCCGCCATTTTGATTAGTTCACCGGTCGCATCAAGAATCACCTTCATCCGGCAATCACTCTCCGCATTGGCAACCTGTGCCGCTTTCCCTGCGGGTCGTGCTAAAATCGGCGGCTCATCATCCGCCATCTCAATCTCACACCCCATCGCCTCCGCCTCAACCAGTACATCTGCGAACACCATAATCAGGTCGTAATTGTAGAGCCGATATGCGTGATAAAGCACATCAGCAAGAACCCGGCTATCGGTCAGCGCATCAATCAACCGCTCACCCGCGACCCGGGCAGCATGATTTGCCACGACAATCGGAAACACCACCGGCGGCGTGACTCTGGACCGTTCTGTCTGCAAAACGGTATTTAACCGCTCCCTTGCCCGTTCCACGCCTTATTTCAACAGCCGCTCCACCTCTAACACCGCGCGGTGGGCATCCGGCGCATAGCCGTCCGCGCCAATCCGTTCAGCAAAAAGGCGCGTCACCGGCGCACCACCCACCAGCACCTTGACCCTTTCCCTTAACCCCTTTTTTTTCAGCGCCTCAATCACCCGCGCCATATTGGGCATCGTCGTCGTCATCAAAGATGACATTCCAATAATCTGCACCCCCTCTTCGGCCGCGGCAACAAACCGCTCAATCGGCACATTCCGGCCCAAATCCACGACCTCAAACCCTGCCGCCTGCACCATCACCTTGACAATGTTCTTGCCAATGTCGTGAATGTCGCCCTGCACCACACCCAGCGCCACCCGGCCCGGGTTTTTGGTTTTCGGTGCCATTTTCTCCTTTATGATATCAAACCCGGCGTACATCGCCTTTGATGCCAAAAGCACCTCGGGCACAAAATACTCCCGTGCCGCAAACTTCTCACCCACCACCCGCATACCCTTTGCCAGACCCTTCTCCAACACCTCCTCCGGTTGTACACCCTGACGCAACGCCGCCGTGCACAACCGCTGCACCTGTTCCGGTTTCAGGGCAACAACCGCATCAACGAGCAAGGAGAATAAATCCGCTCTCTCGGCCATAAGTCAGATATTATAGGAAATCAAAAACTTTCAGCAACAAACTTATCATTTGACCACCCTTACCCTTCCAGTTCCGGCTCGCACCTCACCCACCTCCCGGACACTATCAACTCCGGCTCTCACCAACTCGTCGATAAGTCGCCTTACCTTCTTTTCCGGCACGGCAATCAACAAACCGCCTGAAGTCTGGGCGTCGCACAGTAAAAGACGCATCGTTTTGTCTATCCCCTGGGCAAAATCGGCACGGCTTTTCATAAACTTATAATTGTTCACTGTCCCTTCGCAAAACCAGCCCTCCTGAGCCAGTTTCTTCACTCCGGGAATAAACGGCACCGCTGTTGCGTTGATAACTATGTCAACCCCGCTCGCCTGTGCCATCTCCCAGCAATGACCCAGCAACCCGAAACCGGTAATGTCGGTTGCAGCGCTTACCCCGACCGTGGTCATCGCCTCTGCTGCCAGCCGGTTCAACTGCGCCATCAATCGGTTTGCCCGCGCCACGAGATACGGAGGCGCCCGGCGGTTCTTCTGGGCGGTTGTAATCACCCCGGTTCCGAGCGGTTTGGTCAAAAGCAACCGGTCCCCAGGTCTGGCACCGGCATTGGTCACAACCTTTGCCGGATGAACAACCCCGGTAACAGCCAGACCGAATTTTAACTCCCGGTCTCTTACAGTGTGACCGCCCGCAACAACCGCACCCGCCTCCTTTACCTTGTCCCAGGCACCGGCAAGCACCCTCCGCACGGTCTCAAACTCAATCTCTTTAACCGGTACCCCGAGAATTGCCAGTGCGGCAAGCGGCCTACCGCCCATCGCATACACATCAGAAAGGGAGTTTGCCGCCGCAATCTGCCCGAACCCATAAGGCTCATCCGCAACCGGGGGTAAAACATCCACGGTCAGAACCAGCGCCCGTCTTTTATCCAGCCGAAACACCCCGGCATCGTCTGCGGTTGCGCCGCTCACCAGCAAATCGGGATGTTTAAAACCGGGTAACCCGTCTAAAATGGCAAACAGGTCAGCCTGACACGCCTTGCCCGCACAGCCCGCGGCGCGGGCAAAACTCAAAAGTCCCCCTTTTCTCAAACTAATATCCTAACGCAAAACTACAACCTTCTGAAAACCACCACCATCATCCCGACGGACAAAATAGACACCGGGCGTCAATACCGTTCGCGCCCTTCTCCCCGCATAATCAAAAACCAGACCCGGCACCAACTTGCGCCCAAAACGAGTTACCCCTTCCTCAACACCCGCACCAACCCGGGTGTAAGTTCTAATTGAACTGACCTGGGACGGGTCGGCCTGAGAGGTAACCGTCATTTGAATCACCTCCTCACCCTCGGTACTGGTCGTGAACACCGTGATGTCAATTGTCGTGTCCGCTTCACCCGGCGCCAGCGTGTCAAACATCGGTATCCCGGGTTCAACACACCGCCCGCGCAAACAGTAGATGGCGCTCCAGCCCGGTACCGCCTGTAAAACCTGGCAGTCAAAAAGGTAAATGTCCGGCTCGGTTCCGGTGTTGGTCAGGGTGAAGTAGTAAACGCCAACCCCTTCCGGCACCACCTGCTGCAAAGTCTCGCTCCGGCACACAAAACTAAAACTGTAATCGGCTTTAGCCGGCGTCACCAATCCGGCAAAAATCAGGAGAACCAAAAACACCCTTATCATCTTCACCTCCTCTTATTAATCCAGTTTCTTCTTACCCGCCTGCAAAACCCGCCGGGTTGAAGGTTGCTGCACAAAACCGACAACACTCAACCGCTGGTGATTCCAGTAGGGCGCTAACTGTACCGTCTGCTCAAATTGCAAACTGTCGCCCCGGTGCAACCAGCAGGACCAACCATTGACATCCGGCAGCAGCAACCGCATCACATTGTTAAAAACCGAATCGGTGGCGCCCGGTAGAACCGTGCGTATCGAATCCTCGGTTATCACCAGATATAGCCGCAAACTCTCTTCCGGAGTTGAGTCAACTCCGAAAACGCGGACCGCAATTGTTGCCTGAGAAGAGTCGCGCTGCGTCGTAATCACCAGTTCCACACCGGGCAAAACCGCCTTCGCCCCGAGAATGTAATTCTTAAATGTCTCGTAGTTGTACTCCGGTCCGGGCGTGCGCACCACCGGACCGCCGTCAAAAACCGTTGCCGGCTCACCGCCCGACTCGTAATAAAACTGGCGCCGCTCCTCAACATACTCCGGGGAAAGGGTGTCGCCCGCAACCCTCCGGTGATAGGCAATCACCACCACGCTGTCCGAGAACTCTTTCGTCAAACTGTCCAGTGCCCGTGCCGCATAAGGACAGTAAACGCACCGCTGCCAGGTAAAAAACTCCACCAGTGCCACCCGATTGGTGGGCACGAGCGGAATCAACGGCGCATCGGAACAGCCGAAAATCAGGAGCAGGCTGCTGAAGAAAAACAGCAACCTGCCCCTGTGCACCCGCACCCCTTATCGCACCACCACCACCGGCACACAGACCGTGGTGTTATTGTAACTCAACCGGATAAAGTAGCCACCAGCACTTACCTTTTTGCCTGTCGCATCGGTCAGATTCCAGACCACGCTTCCGCTGCCAGTCAGGTTGTCGCCCAGTTGTCGCATTAGTTTCCCGCTGATGTCGTAAACCCGCGCGTCCGCCTTAACCCCGGCGGGCAGGACAAACCGCACCGCGGCGCGCGTTCGTACCGGACTGCTCACCGTCAGCACCGGCAACACCCTCTGCACCCCTTGTTCGGCAACGCCGACCCTTGTACCACACTCAAATTCGTCAACATACCAGCCCTCGCCCGTAACATTGTAGTCGCTGATAAACCGGAACCGCAACCGCACCGTCTGATTCCGAAACGGACTTAAATCGAACGCCTCCTGCTGCCAGCCGTTACTTGACCCGCTCCACATTCCGAGCGGTACCCAGAAAGGTGAACCGTTGTTTATCTCCAGCACGCAGAAGTCAAAGTCCGCCTCGGTGTCGTAGTAATGATTAAACCGCACCCAGGCAGAGTCGCCCAGGGTAAAAAACGGCGTCACGAGCCGGGCATCGTTCTCGTTGGTGTACTGGTGGTTTGACTCAACGCCGCAGTACCAGGAGTAACTGGGTGAAGAGGCGCGATAATCCGAAAGGTGCCAGTTGTCCCGGGTGCCGCTATGGGTCCAGTCACCGATACCGTGCTCCATATCATCGGCAAAACCCGGGCTGGTTGTGATGTTCAAAGGGAATGTCACCGTATCAACCACCATATCGCTTGTCGTAATTACTAGCCTCAGCGTCGCCTGATGCGGGTCCGGGCACGAACCACTCACCTGCAGTTGAAACGGCGTGTTACAATAACCATCTTCACCCCGGTTGATTTGCCCGAAACTGCTGGTTGCCTGAACCACGGTGAGATAAGGGTCATCGGTTGACAGCACCGCACTGGCACCACTCAACGCCGCACTGCCGATGTTACGCAACCCGACCGTCAGATTGAAGTTTTCCCCGGGGACCGGCAGGACCGGCTGATAACCGACAAACTTTAGTTCCGGCTCCGGCATCACCCCGATACTCGCACCCTGATACATCCATCGGGTCGTGTTGTTCTGGATAAACACAACAAACTCGCAGTTTCTTGCCACCCAGCCCGAATTGACGGTGAAATTCCTTGTCCGCACCACCGAATCACCGGGGTTGACTGTTATCGCCTCGCCCCCGGCATCGGGCAGCATCAGCCGTTCCACATCGTGCAGACTATCCATCCCCTGCCACGGGTAGTAGATGTGACTCTCGGTCAAAACGGTGTGCAACTGACCGCTGACCGCGCTCGAACTGGTATTCCGGACCACAATTGTCAACACCCCGCTGCGTGCCACTGAGTCGTAGTTGACACTCAACCCGATATCAAGCGGACTGGGCTCCAGTTTTCTGATGTCAAAGAACTGCCGATAGGTCGGATACATCGTGCCGTAATGCAAACCGCCCACCACCGCCTGTCCACCATCCAGTTCCATTGTTGGGTAACCGGTTACACCGTAATAACTCAACCGGCTTGCCGCCTCTGCGGTGTAAAACGGGTCGCTGGTTGACGAGTGATAGGCAATCACCACCACCGAATCAAACGCCCGAAACTTCAACTCCTCAGCACCGCGTGCCGCACCCGGACAATAGGTGCACCAGGTGGCGGTGAAGTCCTCCATCACCATCACCCGCTGCGCTGCCATTACGGCGCCGGACAGGAAAAATAGCCCGGCAACTATCAGTAACTTACCTCTCATAAACACCTCCTTTTTCTTAAACCAAACCCATACAGGAGAGGCATATCTGACTGCTGAAGTAGCCAATTCGTGCCCAGGCACCAATGAAAGAACCAAAAATCAGCGCCCCGGCACCGAACCCGATTAGCACCCAGAACCAGATACGCCGTCTCACTTCTGCCCGATGTAAAAGCCTCTTCCTACCTGATGCCGATGCGCCGCATCGCGCCACAGGTTTACCAGATTGACCGCAAACTCAAACAGGTCCTTGCCAAAGTTCTGGAGAATTACCGGCTTCAAATCCTCTTCCACCTTCACCTTGTACTCATCAAAGCAGCGGGCAAACTCCTCGGTCTGGTCCTGGGCATCAAGCACCTTGAACCCGGCGCGGCGCAAAACCTCCTGCCACCCTTCAAATGTCTCCATATAGGGGAACGCCATTGACTCGTAAAGTTTTGCGAGCAAATCTTCTTCTACCTTGCCGGTAATCACCCAGTCGGTAAAACCAATCTTGCCGCCCGGCTTCAGCACCCGATAACACTCCCGCACCAGGAGCTCCTTGTCGGTCACATAGCACCACGCCTCCTGACCCCAGACCACATCAAAGGTGTTCGCCTTGAACGGCATATCAAGCGCCGTACCTTCAACAAAGGTAATCAGATGGTCAAGCCCTGCCTCTTTGGTCCGCTGCCTTGCCTTTTCCAGCATCGTCTTGGTGAAGTCCAGACCGGTAACCTTCACCCCGTACTTCTGGGCGATGTGCCTTGCCGGTGCCCCGAGCGCACTGCACACATCAAGCACCTGCATCCCGGGCTTCAAACCCAGCGCCTTTGCCAGACGGTCGGTCGCCTCTGGTCCGCCCGAGTGAATCTGCTCGCCCATCACCGCTTCCCAGAGCAGACCACCCGGACCGTCATAAACCTCCTGAACATCCTTTCCGGTGTAGTCGTAGCGCTTTGCCATTTTACCTCCTTTGTTTTGTTTGGTTGTTTTTTAGTTGGTACTTACTTTTACGAACCGGCAGACCGCCGGCAAAAAACTGGAGTTTCATCTTTCCCGCCTGCCGGTCCTTGACTGTTTAAGGGAAACTAAACGAGCCGCACTATTTTGTCCTTGAAGGTGGAGCAGACCGCTCCAGTAAAATGGGCGGTTCATCTGCGCCACCTCCTGCAAACCACGGCTCTAACTGAGTTCATCATCCCAATTTTAACTGGTAAATTGTACCCGGTCAAGTCTGAGATTCGGCTCAACCCACCCAGTCCGTGTTTACCTCTCACCCAAACCGGTTATTACTTCCGATTATCCGTCGGTAAAATGAACCAAAGACACCTTAACAAACCGTTTATAATTCAATTTCCCTTACTATCCCCGATACTACCCCGGGGTTGGGTATGGAAAATTGCGTCCTATTGTGTTAAATATCTAAATTACAATATGTTATATGAAAACAACTGTTTACGGCTGTTATACTTTAAAGTATACAGGCTGGAAAAACAAAACCGCCTGACCCGGGTTAAATCTTCCTTTATTATAACTGACCAGCAGATTTTGCCCAGCAAACCTCCGCTTTGATTTTATCGGCACAACCCTGCCCAACTATTTTCCTTGACATTAAAAAATGGTGTGACTAAACTTAATGCATTAAAAAGGAGGTAATTTTGAACCAGAAGTTCTTTATCACCCTCATCGCCCTGGGATTGGTGACACTGAGCACCGCCCAGTGGCAGATTACCGGCTACCTGACAACCGAAACAGAACCGGTAACCGTCGATTCGGTCTACTTTTTCTATGGCTCCAGCGGCACCTGGATACCAACCCCGGGCTGGGAAGCAAACCCGGGTGAAACCAATCAGTTCCAGTTCCCGGAGTTTCCGGGCTGGCCCGCGATAATAAAATACTCGGCAATGGTTGCCGGAATGCCAGTAAGTGACAGCATCTACCGCCCGGTTAACGACTCCTGGTACTCGTTCCCGCCGCCGTTTGACCTGGTCAGAATCAAGTTTGCGGGTCAGACCGGCATTGAGGAGACACCGGGTATGATTGCCTTTCCGGCAATGCTCAGCAATCTGCTTGCCGACACCCGGATTGAAATCCTGAACGCTTCGGGAATGGTGGTGCGCTCCCGACCCTTGACGCCCGGAGTTTACTTCTTCCGTTCAACTGAGCAACCCAACATCGTCCGCCGCTTTCTCGTCATCCATTAAGTTAACAACTTAAATAAAAAAGAAGGGGGGCTTTAAGCCCCCCTTCACTTTTAGCCGGTTTGCCTTACCGGACGATGAGCTTCTGGCTCGCGTTGTATCCGGCGCTCTCAAACTTCACCAGATACACACCCGCTGCCAGCGACCGCAGGTCAAGGTTGCGCGTACCGGTGCCCGACGCAACAAAGGTGAGATGAATCACATCTCGACCGGTCACATCATACACCGTCAACCGCGCCGGTGCCTGCTGCGGCACGCTGTAGGAGAGCAAGCCATAACCCTTGACCACCGGATTCGGCGCCACGCTGAACCCGAACCGGTTCGCGTTCACCTGCTCCGCCATCACGCCCGAGCGCTCCGGCTTCGTGGCAAACAGCACAACCGTGGTGTCGTAGTAGCGCCAGAACTCCTGGGTCTTGCCACCCTTTAGGGCGAAGAAGATTGGGTTGTCACCGTAGCCGGCAAGTGCGCCACCCGCCTTGACCCGTTTCTTCTTGCCGGTGGAACCAATCTCCGGCATCGGGTCAAGTTCGGTCCAGGTGCCGGAGGCTACCTCGTAACGCCACCACTCAACGGTGTTGCCACCCTTGAGCGCATAGATGTAGCCGTTGTAGTAGGCGCCATCCGAACCGTCCTTGGACTTCTTGTTCTTGCCGGTCTTGCTGCTTGAGGTCGGCATACCCGGTAGTGCGGCGGCAGCCCACTGCTGGGTTGTCAGGTCAAATGTCCACATCTCACCGTACTTCGCCTTGTGCGCGTAGAGCGTATTCTGACCATCCCAGACCAGCCAGGAGCCCTTGTCCCACTTGGGCCGAGCACCGGCCGGTGCGGCAGGCAGCGACTCCCAGGCGGATGCCGCGACATTGTACCGGTAGAAGTCGGTCTTGTAACCCTTCAACAGGTACACATAGCCGTCAACATACACGAGGTCGGTGCCACCCTTGACCTTCTTGCCACTCGCACCCAGCGGTACCGGCTGCAGCGGCTCCCAGGAGTTGCCTTCAACCGAGTAACGGAGGAAGCCCTGGGTGTTGTTACCGATGGTGGCGTAGATATAGCCATCACCATAGCAGCCATTCGCACCCTTGTAGGGCAGTTTGCCTTCAGTCGCCGGAATCGGAGTCAGAGTTGTCCAGTTACCCGCACTGTCCGCATTCGGGTCATAGGAGAAGAAGTCACCGGACTTGTAGCCCCGGGCAGCGTAGATTAGCCCGTTGTCCGGATTGAACGCGAGGAATGCGCCATCCTTTGCCGCAGCCGGAATCGACTTCACCTCAACCCAGCCCGGAGTTACCGGTGGCGCGGTGCTCACCCGGAATGTGCCGGTCTTGATGTCGTTTGCTGCATTGACATCACCGCCGGCAACGGTTGAGCACTTAACCGCCCAGTCACCCTCGGTCGAGACCACATAGGACGGGAAGGTCAACTGGACCTCTTCACCTCCCGCCAGGGTTGCGGTCTGCGACTCGGTGTAAACCCGGGTTCCGCTCGGGTCATCCATCAGGTAGTAGGCGGTGAAGTTCATTGATGTCGTGCCAAAGTTCTTCCAGGTCGCCTTGGGCACAACCGCATCGCCCGGACGAGCGCTGCGTGGGGCATCAATCGACTTCACACCCACATCACCGGTCTGCAGGGTCTTGAGAACCAGGGTGCCGTACCAGTAAGGCAGGAGCCAGGAGTCGGCTGGCATATCTACGGGCCACCAGCCAAAGAACCGGTTGTTGTCCAGTGTAAAGAGCCAGAGATGGCCCGTGTCATCCGCCGGGTTCATATTCAACTGGTAAGGCAGAACTCCAAACGGTGTCTTCGTTTCAAACACGAGATAGCCGTTGAATGTGCCGGTTACCGACTGCGCCCCAGGTGCCACACCCGGAGTCCCGGGTCCGCTCGGTGTGATCGGTCGATACAGCACCTCATCCACTCCTGAGCCGTTCACCCAGTACCAGTAGTTGCCTTCGGAGTTGTCGGTTGCCCACTGACCGTCGTTATTCTCATCCAGGTAGAAGCCAATCTGGTCTCCGATGTCACGAGTGGTAGCCAGTGGCATCGCATAAGCGACATACAGGTAGTTTGCGTCGTGCTTCAACCACGCCCGTGCCGCATTCCATGGATACGGGTCGCCTTCCCAGCCAAACACATTGGGTAAGCTCACATAGTAGGCGTCGTCCCACTCACCCGGCGCGAGGTAGCCATCAAGTGAAGGTGTACTGCTGGAACGGTAAGAGTAGATGGTGTCAACGGTGTGAATCGTGTACATCATGCAGGTGTCGTTGTTGGGAATCGCATCACCGGTGAGATAGGTGAACGAGTACACGGTGTAGCCCGACCACAGTTCACAGTTCGGTGTCCAGTCACTGGAGAAGGTAACCGTAATCTCTTCACCCGGCGCGATGGAGTCAATCAGTATCGCATCATCGTAAACTAAGGTTCCGGCTGAGTCCACCCGGAAGGTAACCGGGAAGTTGTACTCCTTGTTCAAACCGTAGTTCTTCACCATAACCGTCGGTGTCACCGGCACACCGATTTCCAGTTTTGGTGAAGACGGTTCAACAATCACCGAGACGCCAACATCGTGCGGCGGTGTGAACTGGTTCCGGTAATAGGTGTTGTTGGGTGTGCTCCAGTTTCCCTCGTCGTCACCCGCAATCTTGAAGATTTCGTTGCTCAAATTGGCATGGGACAGGAAGTTGCAGCGGGCAACACCGGTAGTCGGCGGGCTTGGTAGCCAGGGCAGGGTCTCAACCGCGCCGGTTGAGATGTTGTAACGCCAGCCGCGCTTGTGCACCCCTCCGCTCAAACTGGCGAACCCGCCCAGACGGTAAACCCAGCCCTGACAAGGGGTCGTGCCGCCGTTGAAGCCAAGGGTCTGGACCTCACTCCAGGTTGACCAGGTGATGGAGAGCGGGTTGGACGGGTTAATCGCACCCTTACGCGCATTCGCCCAGAGTACGCCGCTTTGCCGGTTGTAGAAGTTGGTGATGTAGATGGTGTCACCAACGATTGTGCCCGAACCCATATCACCGGCCTCAGGCAGTGCTGTTGCGGTCGCCCAGGTGTTCTGGTTCACATTGTAAACCTGAACCACATTGGAGCCGGAGAGCGATGGACCCGCACCACCCATAATGTAGATTAACGAGTCGTTCCAGATACCGGACGCATAGGCAAGGGTCGCGGAAGGCATCGTTGCCCCGCTTGTCCAGGTGTTCGTAGCGATGTCGTAGATGTACATATTGTTGTTGGCAGAGCCGGTGTAACCACCTGCGATGTAGATTTTCCCTAAATGCTGGCAGTAGGAGCCTTCGCCATCCAGCCAGGTACGGGCACCAGGCATATTAGCGAGGTTGGTCCAGGCGTTGGTAACCGGATTGAACCGCTGGCAGTAAGCAACACCGTAGTAGCCATTCGGGTCACCACCAATCATATAGACCATATTGTTGGTGATGTCATACGGGTTCGCCGAGCACATCCGGTCGGCGTTGCTCGTTGGCGCTGGTACCGAAACCCAAGTGCCGTCGGTGCCATCACCGATAATCTGCGGATTCGGTCCAGAACCGGGATGCCAGATGGTCGCCGCATCACAGTCGGTCCTTGTGCAGGGCTCCGCATGGAACGCGGTCGGCGCCCAGTGGTAGTGGACCTTCGCAGCCGACATTACCGGTGATGCCGCAAAGGCGGCGGTGGCGAGAATCACCAGCAGCCAGGCTGCTTTATACCTTTTGGTCATCTTATGCCTCCTTTTTGAGTTTTTACCTTTTATGCCGGGGTTTGCAAAACACTAACCCGATTGTAACAACAAACCTGCCCTCTGGGGCAGCGTAACCCGCACTGCTGTTAAAACCGGGGCAAACCCTGCGATTAAATTATACCGAACCCTGACCCTTTTGTCAAGCAAAAATTTGGGCTGGCGCAAAACCCGTTTATGTATGTTGAGCCCGCTTACTCAACAATCAACTTTGCCCGCCGGCTTAAAACCCCGGATTTAACTTCAACAAGGTAAACACCCGGCGCCACTCCATTAAGGTTCAGACTGTAGCCGCTTGAGCCTTCCGGGGTCAAGGTTTCCCGACACAGGGCACCATTAACCGCCCAGAGCCTGAGCACCCCGGTTGAACCATTCAACTGGATTCGCACCGTGCCCCGCGCCGGATTAGGCTTAAGCCGCAGTTCCGGTTGCGACCGGGCGGTTAACTGTCGTGCCTCAGCAATACCCGGAACCGCCGAGTCGTACTTAACCGTGGTGATGTCATAGGTCATAACCGGCGCACCGCCAAAACTCAAGCCGGTAACCACCACCTCCTGATTGCCGTCAATCGCAATACCAACACCCTTGTCGTCGTTGTTGTAAGGGCTGTTGTAAAGTCCACTACCCTGAAGCGTACCGGTCGATGAGTAGCG
>JBBISL010000011.1:0-59071 GCA_037441285.1 Caldifarciminota bacterium | reverse complement strand
GATGCTGGTCTTCAGATTTATCAGTTTCTACCGTCCGGGATAGGAGAAAAGGGGATTACTGCACCTTTGGCGCGTAACGGCTTCGTCGTCTATCCCAATCCGGCAAGGTCATCGTTTACTATTCGGTTAAATCAGGGTGTGGACCGGATTAAGATTTATGACACTGATGGCAGACTGGTTAAGGAGATTGCTTCGGTCTTACGCCCTCGCAATGACGAATGGTGGTCTCGCAATGACGAAAGGGTG
This sequence comes from Caldifarciminota bacterium, assembly GCA_037441285.1. Classification (GTDB taxonomy): domain Bacteria; phylum Hydrothermota; class Tepidihabitantia; order Tepidihabitantales; family Tepidihabitantaceae; genus Tepidihabitans. Next base: position 58,825 of record JBBISL010000011.1, on the reverse strand, counting down.
GCTCGTAAAGAGGGAAGGGGAACAGAGGTTCAGGGTGACGAAAGCGGTGTCCATTATGAGCGCACCGTAACAATCCAACTTGATAACATAAAGTCCGGGGTGTATTTTGTGCAGGCGGGCAACCGGACCGAGAAGTTAATTGTTAAAGGAAAATAGTAGGAGAAGGGCGGAAGGCGGATAGGGCAAAAGTGAGGTCAAGTAACTTTTTTTGAGTCAAGTTTAAGCAGAGTATTCTACATTTTTTTCACCCTTCATTCTCACCCTCCCCTTTTTCCCCTCCCATCAAGGGCGGGAAAAAGAAAATAGATGAAAATTTTCTCAAGGGCGGGGTGAAACTGATTTCTGGCAAGGGCTGGAAAAGTAAACTGCTGCAGTGGCAGGGCAAAACTGATTTTCTTCAAAGGCGGGGAAAATATAATATAACTTCAATCATAACGGGAAGATAGGGTAAATTCAATCGGCGGAAGGGAAGACAATGTAAAAAATCATATTCAAACGGGAGATAAAGAGGCGTCGGTATGGATTGATTTTTTGTGCCGGGTTGTTGCCAGATGCAGAAATTTATGTTATAATTATACGGGGGTGAGAAATGAGGGGTGAAAAGAAACATCACTATTCGGACCGGCAACGGCTGGAGCAAAGAAGGGCGCAGCGCAAAAGTGTTGGAATAATGCTCGATTTTACCGGTTTGACCGCTAAGGGCGAAATTGCCAAATCTTTTTCGGTTTTACCGGTTCCACCTGTTTTTCAAGAGCAGGCGGCAGACCGGGAAAGAGGTCAAGGCCGGTCAACTTCTCTACTGAGTCCACGCTGACGAGAAACCGGGGCAGGTGTTTGCCGGTGCGCCGAATTGAGTCGTTCGGGACGACAAAGGCGATAAGTTTTGCCGGTCTTTTGAACACCACGCAATAACAGGCGTGGGGAATTGGCACCTGATTGGTGCCGAGCCAGACGGTGTCCTGGTTCGGATAAAAGACCGGACCAACTGTTACCCAGACGGTCTCTTTTAAGCCAGCCCAATCCCGAATGTTTTTCTCGAGCGCTGCCCAGATAAACCGATTGGTATTGGCAAACTGCGGGATGATGTTGGTGAGGAAGTAGGTTTCCTTTTGCGCCGCAGTGCCGAACACCTTAATCGCGGCATCGGGTGCGAGGTGGCCCTTGTCTAATTGATAACGAATGAATCCGGGAACAGATTCGTAAACTGCGGGGAATGCGGCTTCGGCTTTTTTGAGCCGGAAGGTGTCGGGCATAAACCTTCCCCGATATCGGGGTTGAGTCATACCGCGCGTTTCGTAATAGCAGTAGGAGACCCAGAGGGAAAGTTTAATCCGGGGGAGGTAGCCGCAGTCAAACGCCCGATAGTGCAATACCTTCAAGTTCGGTTCGGACGGTTCAGGCATTCCATAAGGGTGCAAAGGTGAATTTGCCGTTGTACTGAGAAGACAGAAGGATACCAGACAAACGGTAATCAGGCGTCGCACACCCAATTTTAGCGACTGGCAGATTAACTTCAACCATAAACCGAAAAGGTTTCCACTGCAGGTAAATTGCCCGTGGGGTGTATACTTTAAAGTATAATTTTCCCGAACAGGGTATTGTGGCATAACAGTTTGGAATTTCAGGTGTTAGTCAATCGGAACAAAATTTCCCTACCCAACCCCGGGGTAGTTTCGGGGATGGTATGGGAAATTGGTGTTTTAATGGTGGTTAATGTGATGCCCGATTCAGGATGGTATTTTATCACCGGGTTTAAGAGGACAGTTTTCTGATTGGTACTCTTCTGGTTTATCATTCGGTTTCAGGCGGGAATGGTTGAGACATTCAATTGACTGATTACGGTTTCGGGCTAAAATGAGATAAGAGTTTAACCGGAAAGGAGTTTCATTTGAATACTAAGGAGCACATTGAACTTGTTGAGCGTTATGCCGCGCACAACTACCATCCGCTGCCCGTGGTTTTAACCCGGGGTGAGGGTGTTTGGGTGGAGGATGTTGAAGGTAATCGGTATCTTGATATGCTTTCTTCTTATTCGGCGCTGAATCAGGGTCATCGCCATCCGAAAATCTTGAAGGCGCTAAGCGAGCAGATGAACCGGCTGTGTTTGACTTCAAGGGCGTTTCACAACGACCAGTTGGGACCATTCTGTAAATTGCTGTGTGAAATCACCGGTCAGGACCGGGTGCTTTTGATGAACTCGGGTGCCGAAGGTGTGGAGACGGCGATTAAGTGTGCCCGGCGCTGGGGTTATCGGAAAAAGGGTGTGGCGCCGAATCAGGCGGAGATAGTTGTCTGTGCCAACAATTTTCATGGTCGGACAATCACCATCATCAGTTTTTCAACCGAACCGCTTTATCAGGACGGGTTTGGTCCTTTTACCCCTGGCTTTAAGGTCATTCCCTATAATGACCTTGATGCCTTAAAGCGGGCGATTAATCGCAACACGGTCGGTTTTCTTGTTGAGCCGATTCAGGGCGAGGGTGGTATCATTGTGCCGGATAAAGGGTATCTGAAAGCGGCGCAGGAGATATGTCAGGAGAATCGGGTGCTGCTTATTCTGGATGAGATTCAGACCGGAATGGGACGGACCGGCAAACTTTTCTGTTATCAGTATGAGGATGTCAAACCCGAACTTTTGATTTTGGGCAAGGCGCTGGGTGGTGGCTGTATGCCGGTTTCGGCGGTTTGCGGACCCGATGCGGTGATGGATGCGTTTGTGCCGGGCAATCACGGTTCAACATTTGGTGGAAATCCGCTTGCCTGCGCGGTTGGTAAAGCGGCGGTTGAGGTGATTCTTGAGGAGAAGCTGCCCGAACGGTCAGCCGAGCTGGGTGCATACTTTCTTTCGGAATTGAAGAAACTGAATTCACCGCGGGTCGCTGAGGTGCGGGGACGGGGTTTGTTTATCGGTGTGGAGTTGAAGCCTGAAGCCGGACCGGCGCGGGTCTATTGCGAGCGGTTGTTGCAACTGGGCATCCTTGCCAAGGATACGCACGAGAAGGTGATTCGGTTTGCCCCGCCGCTGGTAATCAAGAAGGAGGAGATTGACTGGGCGCTGGAAAGAGTCGGGCAGGTATTGAAAGGGTAAAGATAGCGGGTGATGATTCGGCTCCTTGATATCAGCCATCGCGAGGACCTTTATCAGGAGTTGGCGCGGGTCGGCGTTGACCCGGCAGCCTGGGAGATTTTTCGTGCCAAGAGTACGGTGCGGGCGCTGAAAATCAGCGGGCTGTCGGTTGCCGGCGCCAACATTTTGAAGCAAACCGCGCTGGTCGCGGGCGCTGACTGTGCGGTGCACCGGAACGCAATTAACGGGAAGGTGCGCAAGACCGATGCGATTCTTTTCGCCACCGAACGGCAGATTGAGGAGATTTGCCAGCGGCTCCGGCATCAGCCCGAGTGTGCCCAAAGGCTGGTGCCGATTTTGAGCGAATTAGGGACGAATTTGATGCCGCAGGCGCCGGTGTTAACCGTGGGCCAGAGGAAGTTTGAGCTGGGTAAACGGGTTTTGATAATGGGGATTTTGAATGTAACCCCGGACTCGTTTTATGACGGCGGGCGCTACTTTGAGCCGGCAAGGGCGGTTGAGCAGGGGATAAGGTTAAGTGAAGAGGGCGCAGATATCATTGATATCGGTGCCGAGTCAACCCGGCCCGGTTCGAGCCCGGTGCCGGAAAAGGAGCAGTTGCGCCGGCTGCGGCCGGTGTTAAGGCAACTTGCCCGAAAGGTGAAGGCGCCAATCTCGGTTGACACCACCAGTGCGCGGGTGGCAGAAGCGGTGCTTGATGCCGGTGCCGGGATGATAAACGACATCTCCGGTTTGACATTTGACCGAAGGATGGCAAAGGTGGTGGCGCGGGCTGGTGTGCCGATAATTGTGATGCATATCAAGGGTAAGCCCAGAACGATGCAGAAAAATCCGGTGTATCAGGACCTGATGGCGGAGATTGTTGATGGTCTTGCCCGGTCGATAAGACAGGGTGTTGATGCCGGTATCGCGCCGGATAAAATTCTTGTTGACCCGGGGATTGGCTTTGGTAAGACCGCGGGGCACAATCTGGAAATTCTGCGGCGGCTCAAGGAGTTGCGCACGCTCGGCAAACCGATTGTCATCGGGCCTTCGCGCAAGTCTTTTATCGGTGCGGTTCTGAATCTGCCGGTTGAAGAAAGGCTGGAGGGTACGATTGCCGCTTGTGTGATTGGCGCGCTGAACGGCGCCGATATCGTGCGCGTGCACGATGTCAAGGCGATGCACCGGGCGCTGGCGCTAAAGGATGCGGTTTATCCCCCGGTTAGGAGCGGCGAGACGCAAAGGGCAGGTTAGGTATGTGGTTTTTCCGGTTTCGGTTTGTTGATGTCATTGACATCATTCTCGTCGCCCTGCTCGCCTACTACTTTTTGCGTTTTTTGCGCGGCACCCGGGCAATCCGAATGCTCTATGCGCTAATTTTTCTTTTGGTGATTGGTGCCATCGCCCGCTGGCTTGACTTTAAGGCGCTGGGTTTGATTGTCAGTTCGTTGACAACGGTCTGGCTCGTTGCCTTTGTTATCATCTTCCAGCCGGAAATCAGGAACCTGCTTTCCCGGTTTGGCCGCACCCGGCCGGTGCGGTTTTTATTCCGGCCCGCCGCGGACGCAACACTGGTTGATGAACTGGTTGCCGCGGCGGCACAGTCGAAGGAGAGGAAACTGGGTGCCTTGATTGTTCTGGAGCGGGAGATTGGCTTGCGCGAGTATGCTGAGACCGGCACCCGGCTTGAGGCAAGGGTTTCCGCTCCTTTGCTTGTTTCCATCTTTACCCCGCCTTCGCCTTTGCACGACGGTGCGGTCATCATCAGCGCCGGCCAGATTATTGCGGCAAGTTGTACCTTACCGCTGGGTGAGACCGAACCCGGCACCGGTATGCGGCACCGCGCGGCGGTTGGAATTACGACGGTGACCGATGCGATTGCGATTGTCGTTTCGGAAACCAGCGGCAATATCAGTTTTGCCCAGCGGGGCAAGTTGCTCATCAATTTGACACCATCCCAGTTAAAGTATAATCTGATGCAGGCACTATTAAAGGAGAGTTAAAAAATGAATGAATCTCGATGGCGACTGATTTTCTTCGTTGCGGTTTTTCTGACCGTCCTGGCGGTTTACCTTTACAGCGTGGCGCCAACCGCATCGTTCTGGGACTGTGCCGAACTGGTTGCGGTCTCGTACATCGCCGGTATTCCGCACCCGCCGGGTACACCGCTTTTTGTGATGCTGGGAAGGATTTTCACCCTCCTGCCGATTGGCCGGGAATTCGCCTTTCGGGTGAATTTGATACCGACTCTGTTTGGCGCCTTCTCGTGCGGGTTGCTCTATCTGATTGTTGTCCGGCTGCTTTCCCAGCACAGCGCTGAGGAGAAGAACCGGCGCTGGTATCTGCCCCACATCGCCGGAATATTTGCCGCTTTGATGTGCGGTTTTGCCTACTCCTACTGGGACAACTGTGTGGAAGCCGAAGTTTATGGTCCCTGCGTGGTGATTGCCCTTTCGGTGCTTTATATGGCGCTGGTCTGGCGCGAGGGCAGGGAGAACAAAACCGGGGACAACCGCCAGATTCTTGCCGCCATCTTTCTGCTCTTTGTTGCCACCGGGATTCATTTCACGCCGATGCTTGTCGTATTTGCGGTGCTGGTGTTTGCGCTGGTGGTTGACCGGCAGGCGGTGATTCATCTGCGGTTTATTGAATTCGCGGTTGGCTACCTTTTGATTTTGACCATCAACGAACTGGGTTTATCCGCGGGCACCTTCATCGTGGTTCCTTTGATGCTGGTCGGCACCTACTATGCGATTCGGATAATGGAGCGTTCGGAGCGCAATGTGTCACTCATCTATGGGCTCGGGCTTCTGGCACTGGTTTTCCTGGTTGCCTGGATTGGTGCCGGACAGAAGATAATGGACGATGTGGTGCTCTTTCTCGCATCACCGACCGTCGCCCTGATTGAGCGCTGGGTTAAATCACCGGCGCTGCTCGTTCTTTTTGTCATCGGCTTTGGCGGCTACCTTTACTGGCTGCACACCCAGAAGAAACTGCGACCTCGTTATGTCGGGCTTCTGCTCGGGCTGGTGCTCCTTGCCGGTACGGTTCAGTTCATTATGCTGATTCGCGCCCGGCACTACCCGAGCATCAACGAGGTTGAGCCGACCCGCTGGCGCGACTTTGTCTCGGTTTTGAAGCGGGAGCAGTACGACCCGATGCGACTTTTGCCCCGCAAGACCCAGTTCTACACCGAGGATGATTGGCGCCGGAATCAGAATCCGGCGTTCGGGCTGGTCCGTGCCTATATTGAGCAGATTGCCTTCTATGTCCGTTACTTTTTATGGCAGTGGGGCAACGAAAGGTACCTTGATGTTTTATTCACCAACATCCCGCGCATCTTTCTCCGGCTCGGCTGGCAGGGGATATTAGGGTTGATACCACCGCTTCTTGGACTCTGGGGAATGTGGCATCAGTTTAAACGGGACAAGAAGTCGTTTGCCTTAATCTTTGTTGCCTTTATCGTTGCTTCCCTGGGACTTTTGACCTATTTGAACCTAAAGTTTTCACCTTCCGACCCGCGACCGGATTTGAAGTTTCGGGAGGTGCGCGAACGGGACTACTTCTTTGCCTTTTCGTTTGTGTTTTATACGATTTTTATCGGTACCGGGGTTTACGCCTTTATGAAGTGGGTTGACCAGGAACTTAAAACCCGGCGGGTATTGGTGCCGATGCCGGTGATTGCCGGACTGGTCGTCGGGTTTGGGTTTGTGCCGATGTTACTGAATTACAAAGGGGTGACGCGGCGTCACAACTGGATACCGGCGGAGTACGGCTACAATATGCTGGTCTGCTGTGAGGGGGAAAAAGCGGTGGTGTTTACCAATGGTGACAACGACACCTTCCCTTTGTGGTTTATGCAAACCGTGCCGTCGCTGGTCGCGGACAACGACCCCAACTTCGGTAAGAATGTGGCGGTTGCCAACCTTTCGCTGTTGAATACTCCCTGGTACTGCAAACAGCTGAAGCGGTGGGGCGCACCAATCTCCTTTACCGAAGAGGAGATTGAGCGGCTGCCCTTGGGTTATGTTGCCCGAAACAACCGTACCATTCTGTTGAAGGACATAATGATTCGCAATATCATCGCGACCGCCGGGGGCGTAAAACTGAAATGGCCCGAGGACTACGAATCTCCTTCCGAGCAGTTTATGGCAAAGGTGTTTGGTCCGGGGTACAATCCGAAGAGTCCGGTTTACTTTGCGACCACGGTATCGCCGGACAATACGGTTGATTGTGAGCCTTATCTCCGGCTTGAAGGTTTGGTGCGTCGGGTGGTTGGTGAGCAAAACCCGTCGCCGGATGAGGAGATGGTTGATACGCTGCGCACCCGGGTGTTCTTGACTGAAAAGTTTAAATTAAAGTCGATGCTCGACCCGAAGGTGGAAAAGGATGAAAACACCCGCGGGTTGTTTACGACCTATGCCCATAGCCACCTTTTGCTTGCCAATGCCTATGCCCGAGCCGGTGACAATCAGGCGGCGCAGCAGGCGCTCTTGCCCGCGCTCAAGTTTGAACTGGAACCGACCCAGAAGATGTTGCTGTTTTACCATCTATCCCGCTATGCGGCGCTCAATCGTCAGTATGAGGTTGCGCTGGCGGCGATTGACTCGGCTCAGGGATATGCGGGTGAAGAGCCACGACTGCGACTGGAACTGTTCCTCCAGCGCGGTTTTATCAGCCAGGCGATGGGCAACTATCCGGAGGCGGAAAAGATGTATCTCCAGGCGCTGGCGATGGCACCGAATGAGTGGCAACTGGTTCAACTGCTGTACCGCTTCTATGTTGAGGATATGCACAGCGTCGATAAAGCCCGGGCTTTGCTATCAGACTGGCTGCGCCGGCATCCCAGTGACTTCAATGCCGAACAGTTGTTGCGCCAGTTGCAGTAGGATGCATGAGTTTACCATTACCCGAAGCTTGCTAAACGAGGCGCTTGCCGAAGGCAGGCGACAGGGTGCAAGCCGTGTCACCCGGATTAAACTGTTGATTGGGGAGAAATCTTCGGTTGTGCCGGAGTGTGTTCAGTTCTATTTTGACCGGCTGAAAGAGGGGACGATTGCCGCCGGCGCGGTGCTGGAGTTTCACCGTACCCCCTTACAAATCCGTTGTCCGAAATGCGGCAAGAGTTTTTCCTCAATTGAGGAGATGTGCTCCTGTAATGCCGGGGGCGAAATCACCGGCGGCGATGAACTGGTAATAGAAAGTATTGAAATTGAAAAGGAGGAGTGATGCAGCTCTTTTTACTGCTGACCGTTATTACCACAACACCAGCGTGGCGGATTGAAATGACCGGACCGGAAGCCACCTTACCAGGGCTATCTACCTGGCAGGAGGTTGTGATATCCGAAGCAGAACCGGGCAGTGACGAGATTCGGATTATGCCCGGCTGGCCCAAGAAGGTGCAGAGTAATGGCATGTTTTCGCCCTGTAGAGGTGCTGCCCTTGCCGACTTTGACGATGACGGACATCTCGAGGTGATTATGCCATCGCCCGCCGGTCAGCTTCATGTCTGGCGGGCTGATGGCAGTTACTATCCGGGCTGGCCCAAAACTTTTTCGGGGATGGGGCAGTATGCGGCGGCGGCTGCCGACATTGACCGCGACGGCGAATATGAAATCGCCATCTGCACCCGGGGACAGACTTCGGGTGGTGCGGTCTATGTGTTTGCGGAGAACGGAACGGTCAAGACCGGCTGGCCCTTTACCGGGCTGGTAAACGGGAACTTTGCCGATAGCCCGACCCTTGCCGATATCGATGGGGACGACACGCTCGAAATCATCGTTGGCGAGCGCGACTGGCCCATTGGTCACCTTCATGTTTTACGCCATAACGGGGTTGAGCAACCTGGTGCCTGGCCCTGTTCTCTGAGCCATGTGCCGGCGCTCGGTGCCGCGGTGGGCGACATCAACCTTGATGGTGAACCGGAGATTGTCTACGCCTCGTACAATGCGCTCTATGTGCTGCACCCGGACGGTACCATTTTGCCGGGCTGGCCATTGACAAATCCGAACGGTGGTTCCTTTTCCTATCAATCACCGGCGCTGGCGGATGTTGACAATGACGACACCCTCGAAATCGTCATCGCCTATCATGGTGGTTCTTCCGGAACCGCGGTTTTCCGGTACGATGGGACCCAGGTTAACGGCTGGCCCTACGCTTTCCCGCGCTGGACTTATTGTCCGCCCACGGTTGCCGACCTGTATCGGAATGACGATTTGAAGGTGCTGTGCGGGCTTTCCGGAGTTATGGGCGGTGCGGCAGCGGTTTTGTACGGTTTTGACGACGACGGGTCGGTTCTGAACGGGTTTCCGGTTGTTCAGGCGGGGGGAGATGCGGCCGAGGGTAACATCACGGTGGCGGATGTTGATGGCGATGGGGATATGGAGGTTTTGTTTAGCAGCAATCTGATGACCAGTGCCGACACCTTAGGTTATCTCTACGCGGTTCATCACGATGGCACACCGGTTGCCGGCTTTCCTTTGCGGACTTATGGCTGGACTTATCTCAACGGTGCGACGGTTGCCGATGTTGATGGCGACGACTCCCTGGACATCGTCACGGTTTCCTACGACAACGGGACAACGATGGCGGTTACGGTCTGGGAGACAGGTGTACCTTTCAATCGGATGGCTTGGGAATGGCCTACCTATCAATTTGATATGGCGCGGGCCGGTCTTTATCAAAAACCTACAGTCGGGGTCAGCGAAGAAAAGCGTAATAAAACAGTGGTCCAACGCCTTGTGCCCAGTTGTGTGCGACCGGGGATGAATGTCCATTTTGTGCCGACGCCCGAAAAACCGTTGCCGGTATCGCTCTACGACCGTTCTGGCCGGGTGGTAGCGATGCTTGATGCGGGACCCGGGGGCGTAACATTGCCTTCCTCGCTTGAGCCCGGGGTTTACTTTGTCCGGACTTCTCGATTAAGCCGTCTGGACAAACTGGTAGTGGTCAAGTAACCGTTCGCAGGCAGATAAAAAATGCGGCGTCCATTTCGGACGCCGCATTGCATTTTGGTGTTCTTTTACCGCTTGACAATCAGTTTCTGGGTTTTCCATCCATCGGGTGAAGTTAACCGCAGGATGTAAACACCATTTGCCACCCGACTGGCATCCCAGTTGAGTTTTATTTCACCGGGTTGCACAACCTGGTCAAGAAGGGTGGCAACGGTTCGGCCGCTGATGTCAAAGACTTCTGCCTGGACTCTTCCGGTTCGGGTGAGGTTGTAGCGAATGGAGACCGAATGGGAGAAGGGGTTGGGCTGGCAAATGATATTAGGGATATGCCTTCCCTGTTGGGTTCCTTCTTCATCGCCGATGCCGACATTGCTGTCGAACCAGTTCTGGGCGCTGTCAGCGTTCGCTTCGAAGTTCGCCTCGGAAGAGCCACCAACAAAGGCAAACGCCACCCGATAACTGCTTCCCGGGTTTAGGTCAAATGGACCTACCGAAACACCAACCGACCAGTCATAAGCCCGGTTGGAGTTGCGCTGGTTGATTGTACCGTTGAGGATGCGGAGCTTCATCCCTTCGGTCATCGCGGAGTCGGGATAGACATAGCGGGCGTGGTCGATGGCACAGAGGTTGGCAAAGGATTGGGGAGAGAGGATTTTTATGCCGACACAGGGATTGGCACTGGACGAGGAGCGCATAAAGGAGAACCGTTTGGTTTCGTTGGAGGTTACGGTGTTGGATGTGGGGCTGGAACCAACATCAAAGTCGGCAAAGATACCGGCATAAAGCCCGTTCACTGCACTGGAACCCTGGTTCTGGATGTCGTAGACCAGAACGACGAAGTCGTCGTAGCCGCTTCTCGCATCCATATAGGAGTTCTGAGTGACCCGGATGTTTTGCGGGGTGGTGTGAGCCGCATCACTGATGACCGCCCGGAACTGCTCAGCGCCCGCCTGAGGGGGCGTTACCGGACGCAAGGAGTCAACAATCCGGAAGTCGGTGTTGTAACTGGATGCGGGTTGGCCATAAAACCGGTCGACAATGTAACTGGTGCTGTTGCCCAGAAGGAAACTGGCGTAGTAAAGGCTGGAGGATGAAGTCTTGGGATAGGAGAATCCTGAGCCCACATCAACAGAAGGTGGTTCGGTGAAACCGATTGAGCCGAGGGCGGTGACGGTGAGTCGACAATAGCCGGTGTCGTGGTCAAGGGTAACGGCACCGGGTTGACTTGGTGTACCCACGGTGAGGGTGAAAGGCTGGTCCCAGGTGCCTTCGCTGCTGGTGATGTGAAGGGTGAAGGAGATCTGAGTGCCGGGTGGGGTGGAGGCGCTGGCGCTCAAGCGATACCGGTCGCCGCGCGCGGTGTCACCGGAATTGAGGTTGCCATAGGCGCTGGTTGAGTCGAGCCGGGTGATATAAGCGGAGGCGGTGCGGAGCGTACCGTTGACACTGGTGGCACCGGCATTGCCGAGATTTTTTAAGGTGACATAGAGGTCGGCGGTTTCACCCGGGTCGAGCTGGTGATTGGCGCCGTCGTCAATATAGATGCCCTGAATTGAGATATAGGGCTGGGGGGCACCAGGAATGACCGTGACCGTCTTTTCCACCGGCAGAAACTGCTTGCGGGTGATGGTCAGGTACATCGTGCCCGGGGTGATAGGGTTGATCGTAACGCGGGCAACGCCGGAACCATCGGTGCGGCCAATTTCGTGCAGTTCGCCCGGTTTGTAGAGGCAGACCAGAGCACCAACAACCGGGTTGCCACCGCTGGTTACCGTGACCTGGAAGGTCTGGGCGCCGGTCGTGGTGCTGTCCCGATTCTGAACGGTCATTGTGCCGGGAACGCCGTTCCACAACGGTCGCGCGGGGTCACCGAAGAGGTTCAAGTCGTAGTAGCACCATCTCCAGAGCGCTTGACTTTCCGCCATATAACCGTAGACGCCTTTACTCGAGCAGTGGGTACGCCCGATTTCGACCGTGTCGCCCAAGAAGTAGTAGTCGTAGAAGATACAGTCCAGTTTTTCTGATGGACCCATTGACGGCGGTGTGCCCCAGCCGTAGCGGGAGTTCATAATGGTTGCGACGGCGCCGCCATTGGCGTTGTTGACCAGTTCTTCGGCGAGGCAGTCCGAGGCTTCAAAGTTGCCGGAGATGCAGGCAATTGAGTTCAATATCACGGGCCGGGTGGAGTTCGTCTGGTTGCGGGCAACGGTGGTGGTGTAGATGGGTGTGCCCGATTGGGTGTAGAAGCCGTAGTCATCGCCATGAGCCGCAGCGTGACAGAAGTGAAAACCGGCGTTGATTGAGTCCCGCATCGGGGTCGTGCTTGTCGGGTTGGCGATGTAACGGTCAGCCCAGCCCGAGGGCGTTTTGGCGGCGATGGTGTCGGAGACGATTCTGCCTGAGTAGCCGGTCCACAGTTCAACATAGGGCAAAAGCATCTTTTGCAGGTAGTCGGTGGTCGGGGTTTTTTCGTAGTAGAGCGTTTTATTGACAAATGTGCTGACCTGGGTGGCGTTGTCCACCGAAGCCCGACCGATGAACAGGTCATAGAACAGGTCAACGGTATCACCACCGACTTCACCGAAGATGTTGTTGCGGTTGCCATCCCAGGACCACTGCAGGTCAGCATAGTAGACATCAGCCGGGATGTAGTCGGCAGTGCCCGAAACATCGACATAGCCACGCCGGGCAGGAACAATTGAGTTGTCACCGGCTAAGAGGACATAGATTAAGCCGTGGTTCTGCCAGTAGTCAATGATAAAATTGCGGATTTTTTCCTGCAGGTCCCGTCCCGGGTAAACACCGCTAATGGAGTCGGTTTTGAAGATTCGGGTGTAGTAGCCCTTTTTGGTGCGCCATTCGGCAAAACTCTGGAAGTTCGCAGCGAGGGAGGAACTGGTGATGATGCAGTAGTCACAGTCCATATTGTCACGTAACCGCTGGGGCGGGGCAAACTGCTTGACCGCTTCCGGGTTGACAACAACGCTCGCAACCGCCGGACCGAAATGTTCAATTTGCTTTTCGGTTAAGGTCGGTGGTGTTACCGCACCTTCCTCGTAATCGACATAGACCTTTACCCGGCGGTAAAGCGTGAGTTTGCCGGTAACGGGGTTCCAGTGCAGAGGATAAACCGCAAAAGGGCACACCCGCCAGCCCATCATCGTGCCGGTGTAGCGGTTCCATTCGTAATCGGCTTCGGGATAGTTTGCCGGTGTTGAGTAAACAACCGGGTCGGGCGGAACAAATTGGGGCTGGGTTTTCGCCGAAAGCGGGACCGGTGGCTGGGTGGGATGAACCCGGTAAACACCGGGCAGTTCAAGTACCTGTTCGGGAGCGACCCGAATCGCCGTCACTGCGGCGTTAGCCGGAATAACAACATTGAACGAGGCGATGGGTAGTGATGGTTTGCCCGGTTCAGCGGTCGAGGCGTAGCTCGGCATCTGAACAAGATCATACCCGTTCGCTTCGGTGATATAGAGGTCACCGGTATTGAACTCCAGTGTTGTGGTTATCGTGCCGGCAAGCAACGCCTGCGGCAGAAACAAGAAAAGCCCCCAGAATCGGAGCATCTTGAAACCTGACAAGTTCTTCTTCATTCTTTCTCCTTTTACCTAAGGTTTTGGTTTTGGTCCGGGAAGAAAAAATTTATCTCCCGGTTGACATCTTCTTCGGGATTGGAGGCGTGGACCGCATTCATCCGGACCGAGGTACCAAACTCGGCGCGGATGGTTCCCGGTTTTGCCTTTGCCGGGTCGGTAGCACCGACAAATTCCCGGAGGCGCGGTTGACAGCCTTCACCTTCAATCAAAAGCGCCACCACCGGTCCCGAGGTGATGAACTCCACGAGTCCGGCAAAAAAGTCTTTGCCGCGGTGGATGGCATAAAACCCTTCGGCTTCGGCGCGGCTCAGTTGTTTCATCACCATACCGGTGATAGTGAATCCTGCCTGTTCTAGACGGGAGATAATCGCACCGATAAGCCCTTTTTTTACCGCATCGGGTTTAATGACGAGGAGGGTTTTTTCGGGCGGTCGCGCCATTAGTATAAAATTTTACTCTTTTAAGCGTCAATGTCAAAATGTTTTTTCGCCCGAGTGTGTGCCGCATTCAGAGCGCGTTGGGCAAGAATGGTGCGCTTTTTTAAGCCCCGGGCGCTGGTGTTGATGGGGGGCAGGATGCCAAAGTTGGCGTTCATCGGCTGGAAGTTTGGGTTGGGGGAGGTGATGTATTTTAGAAGTGCACCGAGGATGGTGGTTTCGGGCAGGACAAGGGGCGGTTCGTTGCGAACAAGGCGCGCGGCATTGATGCCGGCTAAAAAGCCGGTGGCGATTGATTCAACATAGCCTTCAACCCCGGTCAGTTGACCGGCGATAAAGAGGTCTGGTCTTTTTTTCGTCTGGAGGGTGGACAAGAGGATTTCGGGACTGTTTAAGAAGGTGTTGCGGTGGATGCTGCCGTAACGGAGAAATTGGGCGCGCTCCAAGCCCGGGATAAGGCGGAAGATGCGCTCCTGTTCGGCGCGCTTGAGCCGGGTTTGAAAGCCAACGAGGTTAAACATTGTGCCCGCCTGGTTTTCCTTGCGTAACTGGACAACGGCAAAGGGCATTTTGCCGGTGCGGGGGTCGATAAGTCCGACCGGTTTTAAGGGACCAAAGGCAAGGGCAAGGCGGTCGCGGCGGGCAAGTTCTTCGATGGGCAGGCACCCTTCAAAGAAGGGGACACGGTCAAAGTCGTGCGCCGGGTACAGTTCGCCGCGGGCAAGTTCTTCAACCAGACGGTTGTACTCCGGTTCGGTTAAGGGGCAGTTTAGGTAGTCGTCGCCTTTGCCATAGCGGGAGGCGGCAAACATTTTTTCAAGGTTCAACGATTCGGCAGCGACAATCGGAGCAATCGCATCGTAGAAGAACAATTGCCGGGCACCAAGAAAGTGGCTAAGAAACTGGGTGAGCGGTGGCGAAGCAAGGGGACCAGCGGCGATGATGGTGGTGGTTTCGGGTGGTGTTGCGATTTCGCGGCGGATGAGTTCGACTCCTGCCTGTTGCAGTTCTTTTTCCACTTCAAGGGAGAACTTTTTCCGGTCAACGACGAGCGCTTTACCACCCGGCACCCGCGCCCGTTCGGCACATTTAAGGAGAAACGAACGGTAGATTTTCAACTCGGCTTTGAGTAAGCCATGGGCATTGGTTGTCTCTTCGGATTTCAGGGAGTTGGAACAGACCAGTTCAGCAACATCACCGGTTTGATGCGCCGGGGTCATCACCAAGGGACGCATTTCGTAGAGCCGGACCGCAACACCAAGGCGCCGGCACTGGAGTGCCGCTTCACAGCCGGCAAGTCCAGCGCCAATTATTGTGACCATCAACCGGGTTAATACAGCCCGCTTACCTTTTTCCCTGACGGGTACTCAACATTGTACTCAAGGTTGATTTCAAATTTGTTGCCCGAGGGGATTTCGGTGGTGTAGGTTAAAGTACCCTGCGCTTCATCCTGCTCGGTCGGTTTTGGTTCCAGCCGGCTGATGGTAACTTTAATCTCCTTCTGCTGTGAGACCGGCACCTGTTCGACGATTTTGATTTTAATCGGTTTCGGGTTGTAGTTCTCAACGGTGGTGCGATAGACGAACTGGAGCCGTTCGGTTCTGTTCAAAAGTCCGGTACGGCTCTTAAAGGTCTTGACCAGTTCTCGTCGCACTTTGATGCGGTCGTCGATGCCAAAGCCGAGTTCGAGCGACTCCTGGGGCGCGACCGGAGCGATGGCGGTTGTGCCGGTGTACTCGTCGCCGACATAGGTGCTGGCTTCGCCACTGAGCAGAATGAGGTCAGAGTTGTTGGCAAGCTGGGCGGTGAGAAACGCCTTTTCGGCAGCGCGGGGCAGGGTGTAGTACTCAAAACGGGCAGGCAGGGTAATCTGTTTCAGGGGAAGTTTTTTTGCCTGTTCCCCGGACTTCAGGCTCACCCGACCGGGAATAACATACTGGATGGACACACCGGTTTCGACCGTCGTTATCTCTTCGCCACCGGGTGCGGGTGCTCTTTTGAAGGCGTCCTCTGGAACCGCGGCTTCGGAGGCATATCCCGCCTCGGTGCGGGCAACTCTCTGCGCGGATTCTTCAATCAACCACAGGTACCAGGGATAGGGTTGCGGGGGCTGGAGTTCCCGGCTCGGTGTTGCGGTGGAAAGGATAACCTTGACATCGTCCCAGTCTTCGCCGGTACGCTGGTTGAGTCGGGCAAAGTAGTTGATATCCACCTGGTCGGTACCCGGTTTTGCCCGCAGTTCATAATAAGGTTGCCAGTTTGCTGCCCGGGGTAAGGAATAGGCGATAACCAGCCGGTAGGAACCGGGTTCACCTTCAACAATAAACCGCAACTGTTTGCGGTTCTCGCGCAGGGCACGGGCATCCGCCAGTTCCTGCCGGGCAGCATCAAGCCGTTTTCTCGTGTCATCTTGCTGCCGGGAAAGGGTAATGGTCCGCAGCTTTACTTTGCTCAACTCGTCGGCAACGAAGTTCAGGGCGCCGCGCCACGACTCCGGGGCAACCTTGCCCTCGTGGAGTTCACGGGCGATGATTTCGGGGGCACCAAGTTTTATTGAATTGAGGAAATCCTCCCGGGCTTTGAGGATGGTCGCCTCATCTTCGAGCATCTTCACACTGTCTTCCAGCGCCTTGACCCGGTTTTCCAGCCTTTTGACCTCCGGGGTTGGTTCCGCAAGGTAACCCGGTTTTACCTGAACCTCACCGATGCGTAAGCCCGAGGCGCGGATGCGCACTGAGTTGTTGTCCAGGGCACCAGGCAGGTCGGGTATTGTCAGTTCTTCAGTGCCGTTCAGGGTGACCGAAGCGGTGCGCACAACGACCACCTGATTGGAATAGACGATAACCGTGTCAATTTTTGAGGAGACGGTCATACCCAAGAGCAGGCTGATGATTAAATTCATAAAACCTCCTTATCTTTCACTGCTTTCAATTGTTGCCCCGCCCAGCACCTCGTCGTTCTGCCAGAAGACAATCGCCTGACCGGGTGTTGGTGCCCATTGGGGCTGCTCAAACACAACCCGGACCCGATTTTCGGGCTGAAGTTCAACCTCAGCCCAGGAACCAATGCCTTGATAGCGGACTTTTGCCCAGACCCGGGTCTTATTCTCCGGTGGTTTACCAGAAATCCAGGAAGCATCCGAGGCGTTTACGACCCGGTGATAGACATCCGGTGCCGAACCAATGATAACCGCATTACGATGCGGGTCAATTCTGACAACATAGCGGCGTTCGCCCAGGGCGATTTTCAGACCCTTGCGCTGACCGATGGTGAAGTGGACGATGCCGGGATGTTCCCCCAGCAAATTTCCGTTTGTGTCGTAGATGGGCCCGGGCTGGAAAATTTCGGGACGAATCTGGTTCAGAAAGGCGGCGTAGTCGTTGTCGGGCACAAAACATATCTCCTGACTTTCCGGGCGCCGGGCATTGGGCAAGCCGAAACGGGCGGCAAGTGTCCGGACCTCTTCCTTGGTATATTCGCCAATCGGCAGTAAAAGTTCCGCCATCTGCCGCTGGGTCAGGGTGTAAAGAAAGTAAGACTGGTCTTTGTTCGGGTCAACACCTTTGTAAAGATGCCACAAGCCCTGAGGGTCTTTTTTCAGCCGGGCGTGATGGCCCGTGGCGATGACTCGGGCGTCAAGGTGACGTGCCTTTTCCCGCAAAACATCAAACTTGATCAACTGGTTGCAGCGCAGACAGGGGTTGGGTGTCCTGCCCTGAGCGTACTGGATGATGAAATGTTCAATGACCTGTTCTTGAAACTGGGCGCGGAGGTCAAGGGTGTAAAAGGGAATGCCTAAAACGAGCGCGGCGCGCCGGGCGCTGGTGACCGCTTCCGAGCCACAGCAGCCGGAATTCGGGGGGGTGCGCCGGGTTTCGTCGTAGAGGCGCATCGTGATGCCGATTACTTCGTAGCCCTGTTCTTTCAGGAGCGCGGCGGCGACCGAAGAGTCAACCCCGCCCGACATTGCAACAACGACCCGCATCAGTTTCCGCCGGTTTTATTTTTTAGGCTTCAGGTGCTTTTTGAGCGCACCCCACAGTTTTTCATGTGCCTGCGCCGGCATATCACAATTGGGCTGGAGGCGACATAAATCGACGGTGCGTTGCAGGCTGTGGACCAGCTGGGCGCAGGCGCGGCAGGTCTGGATGTGGAGCAAAAGGAGTTGTCTAATCGTTGGCGGTGCCTCACCTTCAACATAAAGTGCTGCCCAGACTTTTAGTTCGGTGCAGTCACAGATTCGCGTTTTTTTCTTTCTCATAGTGCTCCCTTAGAGATAGCGCGCCAGTTGCTCGCGCAACGCCATTCGGCCGCGGTGAAGGCGCGACTTCACCGCCGGGACGGTTATTCCCAGCGTTGCGCTGACCTCTTCATTACTCAACCCTTCAAGGTCGCGCATCACGACCACGGTTCGGTACTCTTTGGGCAACCGGGCGAGTGCTTCCTGCAGCCTTTCCCGGAGGCGCTTCTGCTCAAACGCCTGCTCGGGAGTTGAATGGGAGTCCGGGATGTCGTACTTCAGGTCGTCGGTATTTTTTACCGGTTCGTCGAGGGAAACGGTTTCCTGGGTTTTGCGCCGGCGCAGTTTGGTAAGGCTGACATTGGTGGCGATACGGTAGAGCCAGGTGTAGAAACTGGATTTGAACTTAAACCGGGAGATGGAACGGTAGGCACGGACGAATGTGTCCTGAAGGGCTTCGTTGGCATCCTCTTCATTGCCGAGCAGTCGGTAGGTGATGTTGTACACCTTCCGCTCGTAGAGCCGGACCAGTTCTTCAAACGCCTCGACTTTGCCCTGCTGTGCCCGGCGCACCAGTTCTTTATCCGAAACCGGTAAACCCGGTACCGCTAACTGGAGACTTTTGCTTTTTGCCACTAAATTATAAGATATTTAGCGCTGAGAGATTGTCAACCTGGTACGCCGTCGATTTTTACTTTTCGAGTGGTGGTGCAACGCGCTGAACACCCTCCCCTTCTTCCCCTCCCATCAAGGGAGGGGAAGTTTACTTTTCAATTGGTGGTGCAACGCGCTGGCCCCGCATTCTCCCGGGTGAGTTGTCAAACACCTGCACGATGTGGTAGAGCACGGCGATCGACTTCTGGGGCGATTTGCCGTGAAAGTAGTCGTGGACCAGATTGACATAGTCAACAACCTGTTTCTCGTATTCGGTTAGATTCGGGTCTTCGGGATGGAGCATCTGGGCGATGGCGCGCAACTCATAAGACTTGGGCAGGTCGAGAAAGACGATGGCGACGCCGGGGTCGGTCATCTGATTCAAGAAGGTGTGGGTTTCAAACCCGGGGTTCGAGTACAGTTCCAGCGAGGTCTGCTTGGTCAGGTCAAAAAGTTGCGGACCATGGTTGTAAAGGCTTTCAAGGATGGCAATCTTGCGTTCGGTTGAGTCGTTCCAGGTGCGCTGCAACAGGGAAATCATCTCGGGCAGTTTTTCCTTTTTCGGGAGCCAGCCCATCCCTTTGACCGCATTGTTGAGCGAAAAGTAAGAGTCGTTGCGCTTCAAACCATGCGTGGCAACGATGCCGTTGTGCGGTCCGGCAATCTCCGGCATAGCGCCGCTCTGGCTTTTCATCATCTCCCGGATTTTGCCTAACTGGGCAAGACGCCGGCTGAAGTTCCACTGGGTAAAACCCTCGGGTACTGAGACAATTTTGAACTCCTGCCATTTGCCTTCAACCCGGGCACGAATGACGCCGGAATCCAGTCGGCTCACATCGATATTGTCCTGACGGAACCAGCCGTGATAGGTGCCCCGTTTTGCCGCAGCGGAAAGGGTGTCCGGGACAAACTTTACATCCTTCCAGAACTGGGCGCTGCTGTGTTCGGGGTTGTTAAATTGGGGCATATCACCCCCTTGCGCCATCATCAGGGTGCTCAGGACAACAAGCAGACTTATCAAAAGTTTTTTCATCTTGACCTCCTGTGGTTTGATTTTCAACTATCCGGCGGGTAATTACCGGTAAACCGGTGCCCGAATGTGCCCGGCGGTGTTCGAGAAACCGGACGATAGCGATGGCGATTAAAAGCGCGATGCCGGCAAGAGCGGCAGCACCGAGGTCGTTGAGAAGGATGGCGCCGATGACGACGCCGGAAATCATCAGCAGGGCGGGCAGACCGAATATCAACAGGGTGGAGCGCAGCCGCTCTTTTTCTTCGTGCTGGATGTAAATTCGGTCTCCGGGTTTAGCGCCAATCGGGTTGCGGGCAACGATGGTGCGGGTGCGTTCGCAGGACCAGTTGCAAAGGTGAGCGGCGCCACAATGCCGGCAGGAGTCGGAGGGAACGACTTCAACCTCTGCCCGGTCGCCCTTGACCGTTTTGACAATACCGGGCTCTTCCCGCTCAGGCGCCGTAGTTTCTTCGGGCACAGAAAATTTTACCGCATCGGTTGTTGAAGTCAAGCCGATAAATAAACAAACCTCGGTGTTATTCTTTATCAGAACGGGCGTGCGCTTTTTTCTTGCGGGAAGGAAGAATCTGGATTAGAAAGCCGAGCAGACCGAGCCCAATCCAGGAGAGCGCCATCACCGGTGGATTTGCACCGGGCGAATTCAGGATATTATGTCCTTTGAGAAGGGCGAAGATGCCGGTGATGGTGGAGTAGGAGCCGATAAATGCGGTCAACAGGGAGAGCACCGGGCGACTGATGAAAAGGGCGAGAATGCCACCGAGGATGGCGGCAAGTCCGATGATTAAGAGGTAATAGCCACCGGTTGCCGGCAGCAGCGTCCGGCAGAGCAAGACCATGCCGGCAGCACCGAGCAGGAAGACCCCCAGTTTGAACAGTAATGACATCAACAGGGCGCAGACAATTGCGAGAACGACGATGACAATTATCGTTACCGGTCCGGTGATGCTCAGGGTTAAACTTATGATATAGCCCAGGTAGGCGCCGAGCGCCAGACCGATGACCACAAGGGTGAAGCGGAGCAGGCGATAACCAAAAAAGCAGACCAGAAGCCCGAGAACGGTGGCGCCAAGGGCAACGAGGGTTATGCGGGATGGTTCCATATTAATGTTACTGCGGCTTTTTTCGTTTTCGGCTCAACCCCTCTTTCAGGCGCAGGACAACGCCGGAGAGCATCATAAATATCAGTCCGATGCCCACAAGCACACCGCCCCAGCGGAACCAGGCGTGCAGGCGTAGCAGTTCGTAGAACCGCTGAAACAGAAGAACCAGTACGCCGGTCAAGGCGGTTAAGAGGACAAAGGGCGCGAGAATCATTCCGACATAGATGTGTGCCTTGCGCAGTTGGCGCATCGTTCAGTCTCCGGTGTAGCGGTTGAGAAACATAACCTTATCCTGCGGGAGTCGTTCGGGCCGGGTTTTCTCCCATTCAATCTGCTTTTCAGATAGGACCGGGCTAATGGTGTCGGCGTGTTTGCCAATCAGAATCAGGGTGATGATGTTAAACCGTTCCGGAATGTTCAAGAGTTCGCGCACCTTTTTCGGGCTGTAACCGGCAATGGGATGGGCAACCAGTCCCAGTTCGGTTGCCCGCAGGATGAGAAATGCGGTCTGCATTCCGGTGTCAAACAGGTAGTACTCCCGGTCGTGAATGATGCAGTCCGCCTCCTTTTCGGCAAACACCGCGACGACCATTGAGGCGGCATAGCACCATTCGTTTCCCTTGCTGAAAGCGGGTTTGAGTTGCTCAAGGATTTTGGGGTCATAAACGAAGACAAACCGCGCCGGCTGATTGTTGAAACAGGTGGGCGCGAGCTGAGCAGAGCGGGTGAGGTCGCGAATCAAATTTTCACTGACCTCAATCGGCGCAAGCGAGCGGTAAGCCCGCCGGGCGTTAATTGCTTCTGATACGGTCATTTTAACCTCCATTGCCGATAAGTTTACCGTTTCCAATGCCCCGGTCAATAAAATTGGCAAGACCGGCAAAATCGGGTTTCCGTTTCTGTATACTTTAAAGTATAAAGCCCGAAAAAGCCGGTTTTCGCATAAGGTATTTTGATTGAATATGTTAGCCACAATTGCTGAAATTTTCCCTACCCAACCCCGGTACGGTCTCGGGGATAGTATGGGAAATTCCAAGATGGCTGGTTTTTGGTTCGATTGGGCTGGCAAGTTTAACTTTTCCTGATAGTTGGGTACGAGAGGCGTTACTTAAACCGGTCGGATAGCCGATTTCCATTAACCGGGATAAAATTCTGTACACTGAGCAACTCGGCTCGGTGCTTTCTTTTATTACGAAAAACTTGACTGAGGTAATTTTGGGGTTATAATTTAATTGGTAGGGCGAACCCCGTGAAGGGGAATCGGTTTAAGATGCTGGCATTAGCCTGAACTGATTAAGCGATTTCCCAAAATATCCGGTTAAAGCCCGTCCAGGCGCAGAGTGGTGCAAGGGCTGTGCTCAATGGTTAGCAGGGCACAGTTCCGGGGAGTAATCCCCGAGCCTGTTGCCGGATGGTAGGTTAGTTTGGGTTTTAAGGAGGCTTGAGATGGCAATAAAGACCGTTGACAGTGGTGCGTTGACCCGGCGTCTAAGCGGGCGCGCCGCCACTTTTAACTGGGAGCCAGCCAAAATAGGGCCAAGGTTCGAATGGCTGGAGTACGATACTATCCGAATCCGCGAAGGCGGTCTTGCCGGCAAAATCCTCGGTGTCAAAACCGAGATTTCACGGCACTCGGCGACGGTTTCCCTTTACGACGAGAAGAACCAGATTGGCATTGTGTCAATTGAACGCGACCCACCCGGGAAAGGTATCATCCTCTGGGATGCCGGTATTAAGGAGCGGTACCGGCAGAACGGGCTTGCCGCAATAATGACCTGGATTATCTTCCGGGAACTTTTGACGGTTCAGGATGTCGCCACCTTTCGTATTCGGATGGTAAGGTCGCTCAAGACCGGGGATAATGGTACCGAGATACAGAATGTCGGGATGGGGATAATTGCGGTGCGGTTTGGTTTTACACCGGAACTGAACCTGCGGCAGATTCTTACCGTGGAGAACATCACCGGAATTGAGATTCTGCCACCAATGAACGGGAATCCACCGGCATTAAAGGTCAGTTTGAATCGGGACCCGTTTGTTCTGGTTGCATTTGTGCTCAATCCGGACACGATGAAGCCGACCAACGACTTTCGCACCTATCTCGAGTTGAAGCGGGACGATTTGGTAATTCACGAGTGGGCGGAGCGCGGGGCGCTGGTGGTTAATGGTAATTACCTGCTGCGTGAGCCTCAGGTGAACCATTTTGTCAACCGGATTGCGGTGAGCGAAACCGAGGCGGTAATCTTTCGGGAAAAGATTCGCGGTCTATAAACTAAATAAAATTGTAAATTGGGTCGCCGCTGTTTGATAGGCGGCGATTTTTTCTTATTATTAACTAATGGCGGGACACAATCACAGTTCAAACCGGCAGGGGCGGAGTTTGCTCATTTCGCTCGTTTTGAACCTGATGTTTGCCCTTGCCGAGGCGCTCGTCGGTTTTTTTGCCAATTCACTGGTGCTTCTGGCAAGCGCCCTGCACGATGCCGGTGATGCGGTGGCGCTGGCGATTTCTTATCTGGGCTGGCGGCTGGCGCTTTTGCCGCCCAATCAGCGCCGGACCTTTGGTTATCGAAAGGTACGGATTCTGGTGGCGTTTGCCAATGCGCTTTTTCTCGGGGTGTTCACCTTTTTTGTTATCCGCGAGGCGGTTTTGCGGCTGTTGCATCCCGAACCGGTGAGAAGTTCATTGCTGGTGGCAATGGCGGTTTTAGGCATCGTCGTCAACGGCACCGCGGTTTGGGTTCTTTCCCGGCATCGCGGTTCGTTAAACATCCGGGCGGCGATGTGGCATCTCCTTGACGACCTTTTTGGATTTGTTGCGGTGCTGGTGGGCGGGGTGGTGATTCATTTTACCGGCTGGTCTTCGGTTGACCCTTTGCTTTCCATCGGGGTTAGCGTACTGGTGCTTTTCGGCATCTGGCGGGTGTTCCGGCAGTCGGTTAGTATCCTGATTGACTCAACCCCGCGGGACCTGAAGTTTCAGGAGGTGCGGGATTTTATTCTGAACTATTCGCCGGTGGTCACGGGCATTCACGACCTCCACATCTGGACCTTAGGCGAAGAGGAACGGGCACTGATGGCGCATCTGGTGGTGAACGATGGGCGGGTGAGCGAATTTCATTCGGTGCTCGCCGGTCTGGACTGCGCCCTGCGGGAAAGGTTCGGGATTACCCATACGACCTTTGAACTGGAGTGTGGTGTCTGCAAGTCCGAACAGAATGTGTGCCTTAGTTAATCAGTTTGACCGGTGTAAATTACGCGCTGCGGTCGCTGATTCTCACTTTTGATAAGGTAAACACCCGGCGCGACCCGATTGCCACTCGGGTCTATACCATTTCCGAATGGCGTACTGCCAATAAACCTTTCTTATTTCGAGCAATCAGAGCGGGGTGCGGCGCAAACGGAGGGAGTTGGTGACAACATTGATGGAGGAGAGTGCCATCGCCGCTTCGGCAATTAACGGGTGGAGTAGGCCGAGGGTCGCCAGCGGGATTGCCAAAAGGTTGTAGAACAGCGCCCAGAACAAATTTTGCTTAATCTTTTTGAATGTGGCGCGGGACAGTTTTATCGCCTTGACCACGCCGCTGAGTTCACCGCGAATCAGGGTGACATCCGAGGCGGCGATTGCAACATCGGTACCGGTGCCGATGGCGATGCCGACATCGGCCGCTTTGAGCGCGGGTGCGTCGTTGATGCCGTCACCGACCATCGCCACCGCGCCAAACTCATTACGCAGTTTTTCGATGGTACTTTTCTTCTCGGCGGGCAGAACTCCGGCGATGAAGCGGTCAATGCCAACCTGCTGGGCGATGAGTGCTGCAGTTTGCGGGTTGTCACCGGTGAGCATTATTGGCGTGATGCCGAGGGTTTTGAGTTCGGCAATCGCCGGTGCCGAATCGGGTTTCGGGGTGTCGGCGACCACGATGATGCCCAAGGGGTGGTGTTTGGTTGCCACATAGAGCAGGGTGCCGCTTGTTTTGCGGATACGGGCAAGCGATTCTAAGGGCGCGGGGTCGATGCCGAGCTGTTTCAATAGTTCGGGCTTGCCCACAGCGACCAGTTCGTCTGCCACCATACCGGTAACACCAAGTCCGGGCTGGGCGGTGATTTCCGATGCAGGCAGGGGCGTGACATTTGCCGCTTTTGCCGCCTGAACAACCGCCCGCGCCAGGAGGTGTTCAGAACCCTGCTCAACCGCGCTGGCAAGGGCAAGGAGGTGCTCCTCGGTTACACCGGACACAGGCACGATTTGCACCACCTGCGGTTTGCCCGCGGTGATGGTGCCGGTTTTGTCAAACACAATTGAGTTGACCCGGCGCAGGGTTTGCAGCGCCTCGCCGGAGCGAAAGATGATTCCTTTTGCCGCGGCGACGCCGCTCGCCACCATCAGTGCGGTTGGTGTTGCCAGACCCAGGGCGCAGGGGCAGGCAATCACGAGAACCGCAATACCGGCAAACAGGGCAAGGGAAACGCGCGACAGTTCGGGATTGACCCAGGGAAGAATGGTATGTGCCCGGATAAGGAGCGGTTTAAGGGCAGGGGCAAAAAAGAACCACAATAGCGCGGTTAAAAGGGCAAGGCTGATGATAACCGGTACAAACCAGGCGGTGATGCGGTCCGCCAGCGCCTGAATCGGGATTTTTTTACTCTGTGCCTCCTCAACCAGGCGAATCACCTGAGCGAGAAAGGTGTCTTTGCCGACCCGGGTTACCGCAACTTTGATAAAGCCGGTCTGGTTTATGGTGGCGCCAATCACCTCATCCCCGGGTTTGCGCTCCACGGGCAGCGATTCGCCCGTTGCCATTGACTCGTCAACGGTAGTTTGACCTTCAACAATTTTACCATCGGTTGGGATTTTCTCTCCCGGACGCACGACCATTATGTCGCCCGGTTTCAACCGGTTGACCGGAACTTCAACCTCTTCGTCATTAATCAGAATGCGGGCGGTGCGGGCACCCAGCGCCATCAGTTTGCGAATCGCATCGGCAGCTTTGCCTTTTGCCCGGGCTTCAAGGAATCTGCCAGTGAGATAAACCGCTAAAAGCATCCCGGCAACCCTGCCGAGGTTCTCAACCTTTAAGCCGAGAAGGACCGCGATACCCGAAACGAGCGCGGCGATGGTACCAAGCGCAATTAAAACATCCATTGATGCGGCACCGACCTTTACCGAGTTAAAGGCGCTTTTCAAAGTGTTTGCACCCGGACCGACCAGGATTGCAATGCCAAACAGGAGTTCGATTGCGGTCATCAGGTACATCGGCAGATGGAGAAGCCCGGCAAGGTGCAGAATCATCAAAACCATCGGAGGTATGACAAGAATCCAGGACCAGACCATCCGGCGTTTTGCCCGGATGAGTTCTTTGGTGATAGCGGTGGGGTCATCCTTTAACTCGCGGAGTTCGTAACCGGCATCGGCGAGGGCCTTCTTGAACTGGTGCACCGGCGTGGTCTTCGGGTCAAACTCAACAATCGCCTCTTCCGCCGCAAAGTTGACCTGGGCGAGCACAACGCCGGGCAGTCGGGTTAACGCCTTTTCAACGGTTCGGGCGCAACCGGCACAGTGCATCCCGCCGACGCTCAGAATAGCGGTTTCGGTCTTTTTCGCTTTTGCCGGTGCCGCCATCGTCTTTGGTGTGTTGGGATTCAAGTACTGTTCCGGATTGGACTGGAAAAGTTTCAGGCAGTTCAGGCTACAGAAGTAGTAGGTTTTGCCCTTGTACTCCCATTTACCAGCCTCGGTGCCCTCGTTTACGGTCATACCGCAGACCGGGTCAATATGGCTTATCGGTTCCATAACTATTAGACTGATGGTAACCAATAAAGGGTGCCCGGCATGTATCCTCCCTGTTTAAGGAGCGGTTAACGGCACGGATACACAAACCGCACCGTTCTGGTTTTAGCGTTGCTCCGCACCAGGAGGTAGTAAACACCGGGTTCAATGTTATTGCCGGGCTGCCAGCGGACCACACCGGAAGAAATGGTCAAACCGTCCTGATGCGAACGGGCGCGGACTCTGCCCACCGCATCGATAATCGCCACCTGCGCCACATTGTCCGAAAGGGTGATGGTAACATCAAAGCGGAACGGATTGGAAGACAAACGGATTGCGCCCAACATCTGGTTCGGATTTTCGGCAATGCCAATCGGTCCCCAGCGGGCAACAACCTCATAAGGCACGCCGTTCAAAACATCAACCCGACCGGAGTAGACCGGAAAACTGTCACCGGACACATCAACCGTGGTGGCACACTCGACACCGACAAACCAGCGACCCGAGATAGGATAGTTTACCCGCAGAAGTTTGATATTGCCCGGGTTTGTGTCCGCATAATCGGCAACAGAGCGAAAGGCGAATTCGCCCGGATGCAGATACAGGTTAAAGTCGGTTGAGTCGGCACCGGTTAAATATACGGCAAGGGTTTCGCAGCCCGGTGGGATGTCACAGGCAAAGTGGTGGTACTGTTTGTCACCAATCATAATGAATGCCGGGTCACAACCGGTGGGCTGATTCATCACCCAGGGTACACCATTTTCAAGCAATCCTTTGAGCCGCGGCACACCCTGACCATCAAGGGCATACCGCACCATACCCATCATAAACTGCAGCCGTTCTCCGTAACTGTAGCCTTCGGGATGGGAACCGGTAAGGACAATTCTACCGCTGGTGTCCGCGCCTTTCCATGCCCAGCAACTTGCCTTGCGATGTGCCCGGTGTCCGGTGGTGTCGTAGCGCAGCAGGATTTCTGTTTCCGGAGGAAAGTCAAGGGACTCATTGGCAAAGCAGCCACCGTTGTGCGGGACAGCGGCGATGTAAAGGTCGCCACCGAAGTCGTAATAGGACAGTAAAGGCGAGGAGTCCGGGATAAAGTGTCCGGTTGCAGATGCGGTGATACCGGTCGGTTTTACCCTGCCGGGCCAGAGGTGATAGAAGTAAGGGAAAAGGCCGGTGTCCTGATGGCTCAAGGCGGCAAGGTAGGCACCGGCACAGGTACCGATGTAGGTCCCGCCCCGGGCACAGAAGTCCCGAATGCGCTGTCGGCCCGTGTCGCCCAGCGCTCGGCCATGCCGGCCCGCATCGCCGCCATTGGTGTAAAGGAGCCGAAAGCGCGGCGCGCCATCCGGATAAAGCAGATAACCGTTGGCGTCATCCTGGTTATTAACCATAATGTAATGCATCAGTGTACTGTCGTCGTGTGCCAGAAGTTCCATTGTTAAACCAAGGCTCTCGGCCGTATAGAGGCGCAGGCGATGGGTCAAGCCGGTGCCGCCGTCCATAAAGATGTCTTTGTAAAAACCTTCGGTTGCCGGTGTGGGGGACAATAGCGCCAAACAGAGTAACACGCAGAAGTGTAAGAACCGCCGCAACAGAAGAATTATAGACACCATATACCGGTTGTAAACGGTGGGATTTTACCAAAGGTTATATGTAGACAACTGGCGGAGAGGGTGGGATTCGAACCCACGGTACCCGTAAGAGTACACATGCTCTCCAGGCATGCCCGTTCGTCCACTCCGGCACCTCTCCGTTGCCGGTTTTATAGGAGAATAGATGAAACTGTGCCCGCTGTCAAACCGATTCATTGAGTTGACATCTTTCTGGGGAGCGGTATTTTGTCCTGTGGTGTGGTTGAGTTGTGTTGCTCTGGTTTTGAGTCCGGTGGCGCTGCCGGACACGGTTTTTCTTCTGGGCCGATGTCCGGTTGATTCGGTGATAAGTTTAACCGCCGGACCCTTTTTTTCTGATTCGAGCGACCAGGTGCTAATTGAGCAGCGGTTGGGTGAGTTGAGTCTGTTTTCTCTGGATGATGAGGCACGGACGAAGGCGGTTGTTTCCCGATTGGTTTTGCTTAAAGATGGTGCCCGGGGTTTTGAGCCGGTGTGGCGGTCAGGTTTGATGGCTGAGCCGAAGGTGCTGAGTGCAAAAATGAGTTCGGATGTGGCAGCGGTTGGGGATTTTGACCTTGACCGGTTTTATGAGGTGGTTCTGGTGGGAGGGGATTCAATCCGCATTGTAAAACCGGTAGGTGGAGAGCGAACGGTTGAATTTTCGGCGGGAGCGGTTGAGGGTGCGATAATCGCCGATGTTGATGGTGACTCTTTTCCCGAATTGACGGTACTGGAAACGGTTTTTGATTCACTGGCGAAGCGGCAGGTGGTGAAGATTCTGGGTTGGCAGGATGGCGGGTTGGTGTTGAAGGGTAAGCCGGTTGCGATTTTGGCGGGTGAAGGTGATTGCCGGTTTTCCCTTTTGGGTGCGGCACGGCTGGAAGATTATACCGGGATGCCGGTGATATTAGGAGGTGAGGAGAAACGGGTGAAACCGGGGGTTTACGGTGCGGTTTATGCGGTGAGCCCGGACTCTTTTGCCCTTACTTTTCTGCCTTTTCCGACGCGGGACTGGTTTTCCAAGGAGGAGGTGTTGCCCGCGGGCCGGTTGCAGCTTTTTAATATCGGGGATACCCTGATTGCCTATGGCTTCTTTGTGCCCGGGTCAAGGCCTGGCGGTCCAGCAAAGAGTTTTGCCGCTTTGCAGGACGGCGAGTGGCGGTTGTTACGATTGCGGGAGAACGCCCAGCGCCTGAGTGGTTTAGTCTGCCAGTTTCGGTATCGGGGCGAGTTGGGCTGGCTTGAGTTGCGGGACGGTCTGTTTTACTTTTATCCGGAAGCGCCGTTTTACTGGCGGTAGTCAGTTTGACTGGGGTGCGGGCGTCGCTAAAATTGTCAGGTGCGTAAGGTTTATGTTCTGGAGCGGGACCTGCTTTTTGCATTGACGAATCAGATGAAGGAGACCGCCCATTATCTGAACCTGGAGACCGGTGATGTGATTCCGGTTTTCAGTTTTAACCGGGATGAGATTCTTGCCCGAATCCGGGCGAATCCGGAAAAGTATGTCCGGCTGGTTCCCCAGACAAGAAGCCAGGGGATTGAGATGATACACCGGTTTATTGAAACGGTAAGCCGGTCGGATTTGAAGGCAAAACTGCAGGCGGCGGTTAAAGAGGGCAGGGTGTTCAGTCAATTCCGCTCGGTACTGGAAAATGAGCCCGAGGAGTTGCGGCGCTGGCAGCAGTTCCGGGTGATGGTGCTCACCGAACCACTGAAACAGAAGTTGCAGAAGCGCAATCTGGAACTGGTTTTGGTTCCGGACGATGCTGCCGGAACAATACCCGCTGTAGTGCCCGAAGACGAGCCGGACGAGGAGTAACGCCTTTAATTCATCAGCACAAACTTTTTTGTCAGCCGTTTGTCACCGGCAGTAAGGTGAATCAAATAGGTACCGGCGGGAACACGATTCCCGTACTCATCGGCTCGATGCCATTCGAGTCGATAGCTGCCTCCGGGCTGTGTGCCGGTAACCAATGTTTTCACCTTTCGGCCGGTTGGGGTAAAGATTTCGAGCCGGACATTTTCGGTTCGGGGTAGTGTATAGGTAATGGTGAGCCACCGGTTTGGAGTTGAGCGGAGGCTGAGTTCGTGGCGGTTGAACCGGGGTTTCTGGTTCGGTTCGGTCTGCAGTCCGACCCTAACATCGTGCTGGTCAAGAATCCAGTCGTTCGGGTCAAACTCTAAGGTGCTGGGCTGTGCCGGGACCGTGAACACATTGCGCTGCGGGTTTTCGGTTACCGGGTAGCGAATAATTGTATCACCACCGGCAAAGGTGATTTTAACCTCAACCGGGATGTGGAAGGTTGTTGGCGCACCGTTCATATTGTCCTGAGCAAGGTCGACAATTACCTGCGAGCCGTCTTGTGTTTCCTGCGCATACCAGCCAATCTGGTAGTTAGGATAACCAAGGTTGTAAACCCATTCGTCAAAGAACCAGTTCAAATCCAAACCGGTCATCCGTTCAAAAATCCGGCGGTAATCTTCAGTGCTGGCGTTGCCGTAGCGGAAACTGTCGCCGTAGGCGCGCAGGGCGCGGAAGAATATGCCCGGTGCGTTCCAGATGGTATCGCCGACCACATAGCGGAGCATATGCTGGACCCAGGCACCTTTGCAGTAGGAGTGGCCCCAGTCAAATTCGTGGTCCGCGGGCGGGCTGTAGATTGGATGCGGGTCCTGCGCCTCTTCGTCAAAGTAGTCCTGCGCCCGGCTTTGAATCAAATTTTTAAATGCGGCAAGACCCTGCTGATGCCAGGTGTAGAGTTCGTCCGAGTAGGTGGCAAACCCTTCATTGAGCCAGATGTTGCGCCAGTCAAGGCAGGTTACCATATCACCCCACCAGTGATGGGAAAGTTCGTGGGCGATGCCGTTGTCGCTGCCGTTTTGAATCCAGTAGCGATGGACCATCGTCAGGGTCTGGTTCTCCATTCCGCCCCACTGGAATGGATAGGCGGCAACATGGCCATACTTTTCGGTGGCAAAGGGGTAGGGTCCATAACGCGCGGTGTCGGAGAAGAACCGCATCATATCCGGGACATTGCGAAAGGCGTTGACCGCGAGGCTGGAGTCTTCGGGCCAGATGAAGTTCTGGATATAGAGCGATTCACCAGGTGCCGGATAAAACCACTGTTTGAAACTTGCCCATTTTGAGGCGGCAAAGGTTATGAGATAGGTGCTGATTGGATAGCGATGGGTCCACCAGCAGGTCTTTTTGCCGCCGGCAGTGGTGATGCTGTCAAGAACGCCGTTGGCACAGCCCGAGAAGGAGTCCGGAGTGGTGATGTTGACCTGACAACCGCGTTCGGCTTTGTCCCAGGGTTCATCAAAGCAGGGGAACCAGTAGCGGGCATCAGCGGGTTCGGTGGTAGAGTAGCAGATGGCATGCGGAATCCCCTGTGTTCCCCGGCTGTAATAGTAGAAGCCGCGGTTCTGAATCGTGGAGTTACGGTGATAGTAGATGTCAACAGCAAGCGATTCGCCATTGGCAAATTCCCGGTCAAGGTCAATGAGGAGGCGGCCGCTACCCTGGGTAAAGGTGCAGGTGTTATTTTCCCGGAGTACTGAGTCGCAGATGAGGTTGACCATATGGAGGCTGAAGGTGTCAAAGTGGTCGTGCCGGGCGATAAGTTCGACCCGGGTGTGGCCGCTCATTGCCCTTGAGTTCATCGGCAGGTCAAGGTCAATCGTGTAGTGGCGGCAATCAAAGTGGTGGGTTGATTCGGCAAAGGTGTAGGTCGGTGGTTCAAAAGGTAGAAATTTGCCTTCGGTTAACGGCTGGGCAAAGCCGGCACCAGCCAGTAGTATCATAATAAAAAGCATGGCTGATTTTTTCATTTTTATCTCCTTTTTGTTTTCAATGTTTGTGGCGTGCCGGGAATATCAGCGCCATCAGCACAAATACGATGAGGCTGACCAGAATTCCCGGAATAAAGCCGTGGATGCGGCCCGGGTTTTTTAATGCCATCCAGATTAAGGCGGTGCTGCTACCGGCAAGCATTGAGGTAAAAGCGGCAACCCGGCTCGGTCTTTGCCAGTAGAGCCCGAAAAGGTAGGGCCAGAGGGTTGTGGCAGCAATTACCGCCCAGGAAAAACCGGTGATGACGAGAATCATTGCCGGCGGTTTGATGGCGATGATAAAGGCGATGGTCCCGATGCCAGCGGCGACCAGCCGGGAGATAGTGACCTCTTTTTCCGGGGTAATGCGAGTATGGAAACTGTCGCGCAGCAGGTCCTTGACAATCGCGCTGGCGGCGGTGATGAGGACGGCAGCAAATGTTGACATTCCGGCGGCAACAACACCGGTAAGGAAGACAGCACTGGCAGCGGTGGGTAGTGAGGTTTTCACGAGGTGCGGGATTGCCTGGTCCGGGTTGGCAAGGCTGGGAAAGAACAGCCGTGCCGCGGCACCGTTGAAATAG
This sequence comes from Caldifarciminota bacterium, assembly GCA_037441285.1. GTDB lineage: Bacteria > Hydrothermota > Tepidihabitantia > Tepidihabitantales > Tepidihabitantaceae > Tepidihabitans. The sequence goes on along the minus strand of JBBISL010000011.1, from coordinate 25,938 downwards.
GGCAGAAGCGCCATTGCCGCACCGGCGGTTGCCAGAACCGTTCCCAGTTTCAAAACCCGAACCGTCTTGATGGAGTAGAACCGGCTGACCAGTTGCGGCATTCCCCAGACGCCAAAACTGACAATCGCCGCATAAGAGAGCAGTCCTGACCAGCTCCAATTGCCCGGGGTCTGGACAAACCTGCCGCCCTCAATTGCGCTCAGGCGGGTAAACAGCTGGTTAAGGCCGCCGGCGCGGACTATTGAGGCAACAGTAAGTAGTAGGAGGGCGATAATCATCACCCAGGCTTGAAAGAATCCGGTCCAGACGACAGCAAGGTAACCGCCCAGTGCGACATAGACGATGATGACAACGCCGGAAATCAATAGTCCGTAAATGTAGGGCAAATCCATCAGAACCGAGAAGGAGTGTCCCATTCCCTGAAGTACTGAGACGCTGTAAACGGTTAGGAATAGTCCAATGATTAAGGCGGCAAACAGTTTCGCTTCGGGTGATTGGTACCTTTTACCGATGAGGTCAGGCAGGGTGAGGGCGTGGAGTTTGGCGGTCAGGGTGCGGGTCCGCTTACCGAGGACAATCCAGGCGAGTAAGGTGCCGACGAGGACATTGGTGGCACCAATCCAGAGCGTTCCCATTCCGTATTTGTAACCGAAACCACCACCGCCGATAATGACAACTGAGGAGAAGTAGGCGGCGACAAAGGAGAAAGCGGTGACCCAGGGTCCAAGTGAGCGGGAGCCGAGATAAAACCCTTCTGCCGAGCGTTTCATCCGGGCGCTGGTGAGGACGCCAATCACAAAAAGGGTTGCGAGATAAAGGAATAAAATCAGGGCGTAGATGAGCGTCGGGCTCATTTACTCATCCTCCAGACGGGTGAAAATCGCCCAGACAGTTGCGGCAACGATGCTGCCGAGCGCAACAAAGACCGCCCCAAATGTAAGCCAGGGGCAGTTAAACGGTCCGTTCACAGATTGTTATATTAACCGTTCCAACTCCGGAGTCAATAACGCAATAAATCCTTGACTTTTAACGGTGGTCGCGTTATGCTTTTAAGCCGGCAGTTTGCCGGTGTTAAGAAGAATGTGTTAAAGTTAACGAAAGGAGTCCTGATGCGTAAAGTAGCGTTAGTATGTCTGGTACTGGGTATTGGACTGGCGTTCGCCAGTGGCGAGCGCTGGCTGAGCCCAACACCAACCCATCATTACACGATTCCTGAGCCTGAGCCCGGAATCTTTCCGCCGGCACCTGAGGTTTTCCTCTCGGTTACCGATACATTCAAGTACGACGACAATATGCCGGCGAGCGCCTGGGCCTGGAATCAGGGCGGCAATGGCTGGGGTGTGAAGTTTATCAGCCCGGCGAGTAGTTTCACCCTTAGTGGTGCGCTGATTCACTTCTATTCGGGCTGGCCGAATCCGGGTGGCACACGGGCGATGGTCAAGGTTTATGCCGATGATGGTCCAGGCGGTTCACCTGGAACCGAAATCTGGCATTCCGATACCCTGAACATCACCCGGGGTCAGTGGAACTACGTTCCGATTGGTGAGCCGATTGTCGGTACGAACTACTACATCTTCTATGTTCAGGTTGACTCCTATCCCATCTGTCCGGGACTCTCAATTGATGCGGCGAACAACGCACCTTCGCACCGGATGTGGAGTTTGCTGGGTGGCGCTTTCAGCGAAGACGCCCGAAGGGGTGAGTGGTTGATTCGTTCGGTAGTGGAGTGGGACCCACCAACAACCGATGCGGCGGCACTCTGGTTTGCCACCAATATGCCAATGGATACGGTGCCGAATATTAACCTGACAATTCGCGCGACAATCAAGAACTTAGGAACCGACCCGCTACAATTAGGCACGCCGGTGCGACTGCAAATTACCGGTCCGCAGAGTTACACCTACGAGGATACGATGACGACCAGCGCTGCCCTGCAGCGGGGCCAGACCGCGCAGATGAACTTCTCCCCGGCTTGGCACATCCCCAATGTGACCGGTAACTATCAGATTAAGGTGTGGACTGAGGCGACGGGCGAGCAGTATCCGGCAGACGATACGATAATGTACGACCTGAGCGTTGCCCGCTGGATTGAGTATGCGAACTTCAACAACCCCTACTGGATTACCTGGGGAGGCCCAGAACGAGCAACGAAGTTCAATCCGGCGGACTTCGGTGTTCAGTATCCGGTTGGCTTGGGCAGGGTTCGGACCCAGTTCTATCTCCATCCCAGTTACCCCTGGCCTGATTCCACCTTCCGGTTCAAAATCTATGGGGAGGATGGTGCGACCCTGCTTTATGAGTCAGAAGACCTTGAGGCACCGCCGGGTGCACCAGGAAGAGTGATTTCCTATGACCTGGACTCGCTTTTAATCTTCACATCGGGCGAGTTCTATGTGGCGGTGGCTCCAGCACACTCTTCAGGTCATCCCACAAGCCTTGCCGACGACACCAGCAACAACCGGAGTTATTACGGTGCTCCGGGTGGCTGGATTCCCTGGACCAATGGCGAACTTTTCATCTCGGCTTCGGTGCAGGGTGGCGTTGGTGTTGAGGAAGGGTTTAACCCGAATCTGCGCAACGCCCGCCTCGTGTTCACAAATCCGGCAACCGACCAGGTGGAAATCCGCTGGCAGGTGCCGAAGCCCGCTCGGGTCCAACTTGCCCTGTACGATGCCACGGGCCGACTGGTGCGCAACCTGTATCAGGCGGATGAAGCCCGGTCCGGCAGAGTTGCGGTTGACCTGAAGTCGCTGGCAGCAGGGGTGTATCTGGTGCGACTGGAGAGCCCGGCTGGTTCTACAACGCACAAACTGACCGTCAACCGATAAAGGGTAAAGTCGCTTTTAAAGGGGGTCAATATTGACCCCCTTTTATTTTTCCTGTTCCAGGCGATACAGTTGTTCGTCGGATAAGCCGAAGTAGTGGCCAATTTCGTGAATCGTAATCCGGCGCACCAGGTCCCGGATTTCCTGTTCAGTCTGGCATCGGGCTTCAATCGGCTGCTGAAAGATGACGATGGTGTCGGGCAAAACATTGCCGTAGAATGGTCCCCGGCGGTTGAACGGCACCCCTTGATATACACCAAGAATTGTTCTGGGGTCTTTGCCGAGATTTTCTGCCAGTTCGAATGGTGCCAGGGGCATCACCATCACATTCAAGTTGTGGATACGGTTGCGGAAGAATTCCGGGAGGTTGCGGACAACATCTTCAACCAGAAGGAAAAACTGCTCCTGGTCCAAATCAGCCCCGGGGTCCGAACAAGGCGGTGCCGATGCGGATGAGCGTGGCACCGGCTTCAATCCCAACCTCAAAGTCGGAACTCATTCCCATTGACAGATGGGGCAGGGCGATGCCGAACTTTTGCTGTGCCTCCTGACGCAAACGGGCAAGGAGTTCAAAACAGGGTCTTGATGCCTCCGGGTCGGTAACAGCCCAGCCCGGGCCAATTGTCATCAGACCTTCGAGTTTAAGTCGGGGTAGTTTTAAGACGGCGGCGAGCAGGTCAAACAGGTTGGCGGGTAAGACGCCGTGTTTGGTCGGTTCCCGGGAGGTGTTCACTTCAATCAGAACCGGGACGGTTTTGTTTAACTGTTCAGCACGGCGCGCCAGTTCCTGCGCCAGATGCAGAGACTCAACGCTTTCAATAATGTGGAACAGTTCCAGCGCTTTTTTCACTTTGTTAGTTTGGAGGGTGCCGACAAGATGCCAGGTGACCGGTGCTTTGATTAAGGGGATTTTGGCGGCCGCTTCCTGAACCCGATTTTCACCGAAATGGGTGATGCCGGCTGCAATCGCCTCGACAATCTGTTCAACCGGTTTTGTTTTGGTTACCGCGACGATGGTTATCTCTTTGGGGTCACGGCAAGAGCGGGCACAGGCGGCTTCAATGCGCTGGGTGAGCTGTTTCAGGTTTTCAGCGATGCTCATCGGCAGATTATAAAACACCGCAAAGGGAAATCAAGGGGGGATACCGGGAACAGTTCCGAGGAGGGGGAGGGGTCTGCCCTAAAACCGAGAACAGGAAATTTTTTATTGTTGCCAACTGTTTGTAAAAAGATAGGTTACGATGGTGGTCCTGATAAAAAGGTGAGTTCAGGCGTTAATTCAGCTTTCTTTTTGGGTCTAAATGATGGGAAGAAGGGGAGAAAAAGGGTGAAGGTACGGTTTTGTGCTTGACAACAGGCGGTTAATGGTAATACTCAAAACCGGTGACACGCAAGAAAAAAGTGATGACGGAGCATCGGGTAGCGCGACCCTTAGATAAAGGTGTGCTGCCCGGTTTTCTTTTAGTGTTCGGGGTGGCAATAGGTTTGCGGGTTATTTACCTTTTTCAGGCGAAGGCAAACGACCCTTTGTTCTTTGCTCCCCAGATGGATGCGCTTTATCATCATCAGTGGGCACAGGCGATTGTCGGCCGAACTGAGTTTATCGCCGATGCCTATTTCCGGGCGCCGCTCTACCCATTTTTCCTTGCCCTGCTGTACAGGATTTTCGGGGTTGATTTTTTTGTTGTCCGGCTCGTGCAGGCGGTTCTGGGTGCGGTGAGTTGTGGTCTATTGTTTCTTCTGGGAAAGCGATTGTTTGACCGGCGGACAGGTCTGGTGGCAGGCTTGCTGATGGCGGTTTATCCTTTGTTTATCTATTTTGATGGTGAGTTGTTGATACCGGTTCTTTTGATTTTTCTTATCCTTGCCGGTTTTCTTGCCTTCTTTCTCAGCGAAAAGTTGGACCGGCACTGGTATCTACCCGGGTTTATCTTCGGGCTGGCAGCGCTTGCCCGACCCAATATACTAACTTTTTTAGTTGCCCTTTTTTTCTGGTTTATCGGGCGGTTTCGAACGGGCTGGTGGCGCCGGGTTGTGCCGTTTTTCCTGGCGGCACTCTTGCCGATTGTGCCGGTGACGGTCCGCAACTTTGTAAAGAGCGGCAAACTGGTTTTAATTGCCTGGCAGGCAGGGACGAATTTTTACATCGGGAACAACCAGTACTCGGATGGGACCACGGCGATTGTGCCGGGCACACGGGGTTCCTGGTGGGGTGGTTACAACGATGTGAAGGTGGGTGCGGAACGGGCACGGGGCCGAAGTTTGAAAGGAGCGGAGATTGACCGGTATTGGATGGCAAAGGGGCTGGAGTTCTGGAAGCACAGTCCGGGCCGGGCGCTGATTTTGACCCTGAAAAAGATTTACCTGCTGTTTGCCGGCTATGAGGTTTCCAACAACCGGGACATCTACTTTTTCAAGCGGTACAGTTTTTTGAATTTTCTCGTTTTCTCCCTGCCCTTTTTCAAGTTTCCTTTCGGACTGGTTTTGCCTCTTGCCCTTGCCGGTTTTTACCTGAGCCGGGAGAAGTGGCGGACATTGCTGCCGGTTTATCTGTTTGTCATAGTATACGGCTTCTCCTTTGTGCCGTTTTTTATCACCGCGCGTTACCGGTTGCCGCTGGTGCCGTTTTATCTCTTAGTTGCGGTTGCCGGATTTATGCACTGGCATCGGGTCAAAGGGAGCGAACGGGTGCGAGCCGGTTTGATTTTTCTGATTACCTTACTCTTTTTTAACCTTGACATTGCCGGTGCCGGAAGGAAGGCGGACCGGGCGCAGAATCACTTTACTGCAGCGCTCGGTTACTATGAGAGCGGAAAACTAAAAAGGGCAAAAATGGAAATCGAGCAGGCGCTCAAGATTGATTCAGCAGTAAACATCGTTGGTCTGGCAACAACGATTTATCTTGATGAGGGCAGATTGGAACAGGCGCGGCTTCTGGCAAAAAGAGCGGTGCAACTTTATCCGGACGAACCGGATGCGTATGGAGTAGCGGGTAATATGTTTGCCCAGGCCGGTGAACTTGATTCGGCCGAGATGATGTTTCGCCGGGTGGTGGAACTGGACCCTTATGGGGTGGAAGGGTGGAACAATCTCGGTAATATTGCACTGGTGCAACACCGGTTTGGGGAGGCAAAGGGTTTGTACCTGCGAGCGCTGAGTTTGAACCCGGCATTCACGACGGCGCTGTTTTCTCTGGGTTTGACTTATTACTATGAAGGTAAGGTTGACTCGGCGCACATTCTGTGGCAGAAGGTTCTGACGCTTGACCCGAAGTATGAGAAGGCGCGTCAGGCGCTGCATCAGTTGCGTTGAGGAAGGGGTTTGACGGGCGATGGGAAGAGATATAATTGCCCAAACAGGAGGTGACCTTTGCGGTTGACAGTTCTAATTTTAGCCCTGGTTCCAGTCGTGGTTCAGGCGCAGGAGGATACGATAATCTTTTACGATAGCGGCATCAGCACCACCTGGTGGTGTTCGGACCGGGATTCGTTCGGGGCAGCGGTGCGTTTTACACCTGCCCAGTATCCCTGTGAGGTTATCGGGTCCCGAGCCGAAATCAACTACAGCGGTGGCCGAGAGATTTATCTCCGGATTTACGACGACGATGGTCCTGACCGCAAACCGGGAACGATTCTTTATAATGAACTGCGGCTCGATGTGCCGCCGGCGCGAACCCCGGGGTTTCGGGACTACGACCTGACGCAACCGTTAGTGGTTGATTCCGGTGACTTTTACATTGTCTGGTGGCAAAAGAATGTTTGGGATATGCAATTTTCAACTGATGACCATTTTGATTCCATCTCCCGGCAGTGGTGGTTTTTCCCGGATATGGGTTGGGTGACACCGATGGGAATGGATGCGGCGGACCATCTGATTCGAGCAAAGGTGCGTTATGGGACTGGCGTGACCGAGTTGTTAAGCGACCAGTTTAATGAGTTAGAGCCGGGGGCTACGGTGGTGAAAATCAGCCAGTTTTTACCTTCAAGGGGCGGGACCGAAGGGCAACTGGTAGACGCAACCGGCCGACGGGTGATGAAACTCGGGTCCGGGAGTAATGACCTGAGGCGGTTGAGTCCCGGGGTCTACTTTATTGAGAGCCGCTCCCGGGTGAACAGGTTTGTGGTTGTTCGGTAATTTTACAGCCGGTGTAACTGGGGTCGGATTGCGGTTACTATCAACAGGGTGGTGAGGACCAAAACTCCGCTGACAAGCAGGGCAAAGGGCGCACCTTTTGCCTGAGCCAGGGCACCGGCAATTAAACTGCCAACCGGAAACATACCGTTGAAAAAGATGTTGAATACGCTCATTGCTCGGCCCCGGATATAATCGGGCGAGAGGGTTTGAATAAGGGTGTTAGTGAGGGCGGCGACGCTGGTCTGGCAGAAACCGATGAAGACAAACAGAACCAGGGCGAGACCGGTGTTGCGGACAAAAGAGAGGATGATAAGTAGGAGGCTCAAGAGGCAGGTGCCGGTGATGAGAATTTTTCCCCGGTGCGGGGTGCGACTTAATGTTGCAAGGGTAAGACCGCCGGTCAAGGCACCGGCACCAAGCGCCGACATCAAAAAGCCATAACCCCGGGCACCGAGATTGAGCACATCCCGGGCGATAACGGGCATTAAAGGTATGTAACAGATGCCAAATGAGGAGAAGATGCCGGTCATTATCATTAAAAGCCGGATGTCGGGGTGGGATTTTACGAATTTTAATCCAGAACCGACGCGGCGGAGAAAAGGCTCGTTAGATTTAGGCGGAGGTTGGGTGTTGAGTTTAATGAAGAACAGGGCGACGATGATGGCGAGGAAACTGACCGCGTTGAGCCCAAAGCAGACCGCAGGACCGCTGAAGGTCAATATTGAGCCGGCGAGTGCCGGACCAATCAACCGGGCAAGGTTGAACATTGAAGAATTGAGGGCGATGGCGTTAAGGACATCTTTCCTTTCGACCAGGTCCGGGACCAGCGTTTGCGCAACCGGTGCGTTGAGTGCAACAAAGATGCCGGCAAAACCGGATATGAGCAGGATGTGAGTGATGGTGATGATTTGGAGCCAGGTCAGGAGGGCAAGGAGCAGGGCAAACAGGGCAAGGCCGGACTGGGTGATAATCATCAGGTTGCGCTTGTTGAACCGGTCGGCAAGGACACCCGCGGGCAGGGAAATAAACCAGACCGCAAGCCAGGACAGGGTTGAGTCGAGCCCGACAAAGAATGGCGAGTTGGTGATGGAAAGGACAAGCCAGCCTTTGGCGGTGTTCTGCATCCAGGTGCCGATAAACGACACCATATTGCCCAGCCAGTAGAGCCGGTAGTTGCGATATTTGAACGCGGCAAAGGTTGCGGTCCAGGTGATGGTGGAGTTTTTTTTGCCTTCCGACATCAAGAGGACAATTTTACCAACTTTGCGCTATTTGTCCAATTACCGAAAAGGTGGTTAAAATCCGCTCGTCAGGTCGGTGAGTTTGAAACCGAGAGACCAGCGAAAGGCAAGTGGTTTTTCACCGGATTCGGGCTTGCTCTTCCAGATGGGAAAGTCGGCATAGAGAGGACCCAGTTTGACCCGGACGCCGGCGTCAAGGCAGGGAGAGAATAGTTCACGACTTAAGGAGTTGCCGACATTGCCGAGGTCGAAAAATGGTTGCAGTGCCGACAGGGGAAAGCGAAAGATGGAGGAGGGAAACAGAAGATGGAAGTTGATACCGTAGGCAAATCTGCCATGCTGGTATTGACCATAGTAGCCCCGGCAGTTGACATCGCCGTCGTAGTGCCAGTGTTCCTGGCCGGAAGCAAAACCTTCGTAAGCCCAGGAGACAGGTTCGGCTGGTGTGTAAGATAGTCCACCGGAAAGGTAGAACTCCTCCTGGGGCGGAGTTGTGCCGGATATGGCGCCGGCAAAAAGCCGGACTGATACCGGCAGGAATTCGGTACTGAAGAGGGTGAAATTTTCGGTAAGGCTGATTTTTGAGTACTGAAACTGGGATAGGAGTTTTTCGCCCCCCTGATTGAAAAGCAGTTCGCCGTTGAGGTTAATAAGCGGCGATTGGAGATTGTGGGCAAGGCGGGTGCGGAGTTCGGCAATGCGAGCAAGTTCCCAGGCACGGGGGTCGCGGCCGGAGGTGTCAAGGAGCTCATAAATTCGATAGCCGAAGTCAAACTCGGCTTGGGGCGGGCGCAATGCCGGTCCAAAGTCGTTAAGGAGATACAGGCGCACGCCCCGGTCGCGAAAGGAGTTGTCACCCGAGAAGTAAAGTCGGGACTTAAACGGGTAAAAAATTATCGGCGTCTGATAACTGACACCGGTGTGCCAGTCGGATTTGTGGGAGGCGTAGTTTTGCAGGATAATCCAGTTGTGCTCGCCTTTTAATGGTCCGGAGTCGAGCAACTTTCTACCGGCGAGCCAGACCCCGGGTTGAAAGCCGCGATAGCTGTCAAACCAGAACCAGGGTCCATAAAATAGCTGATAGGCGTCAAAACTGGGCAGGGCAAAGATGGGTTTGATTTCCACTCGGCGGGGGTAGTGGTTGTTCCAGCGGTTGGCGTCAAGGATTTTTTCGTGCGGGTCGATGACAAGATGGGTAATTTTCTTTTCGCAGGAGAGAGTTAGCGAACCGTTTTCTGGTGGTAGGGTGTCGATGCGGGATGCGCCATCGGCAAACACGGTTTTAATTTCCACCGGTAAATGATAAGCATCCTTTGTCGTGATGGATATCTGAGTGTGGTTGCCAATATGACGAATCGGGCGAATGGCAAAATCGGCTTTGCCGTCCTGGTTGAGAAGCCGGTTGATTGTAACCTCTTTTTCCGGTCCAGCGATATGGGTGAGTGATGCGAGAAAAGCCGGGGTTGCGGGGTGGTGGTTGTGGTTGAGTTCAAGATAGCGGCGAATTGCTGAGTCGATTTGGGCGGTACCCATCTCCTTTTCGAGCGATTGCAGCAAAAGGACCGCCTGGGAGGTAACAATTGCCTCGGTGGCAAGCGGTTTGGTACCAGGTTGGGTTAAAGATGTGGTCAGGTTGTGGGTGGCGCCGAGGTAAAAGAAGATGTGGTGGAGATAGGTGTCCGACAACCCGTTGAGGAATGGGAGAGAAAACGGCAGGTCAAGCAGGTTGTTTTCACCGTAAACCGTTTCAAGGTAGCGGTTGGCGGCATAGGCACAGATGCCATTGGAAAGGAGCGGGTCGCGAAAGGCATCAGGGGCGGGGTTGAAAGAAAGAAACTGGCGGGCGAGTTCCTGAGCAAGGGTTTTTTCCCAGAGCCGGGTAAAGGGCAGCGGTTGTTGTCCGATGACAATGAGTCCCGGGACAGATATTGGCGTTGGGGTGATGCCGGGCGCGACAACGATGGTAAGTTGCTCCAATGGAGGTGTGCCAAAGAAATGGGTGAAGATGGTGTTCATCAGGCGGACCTGGTGGACGATTTGATGGGCACGGGTGTTGAAGTTGCGGGTCAGAAATATATTGAGAGTGGGGGCGGCTTTTGAGTCGTTGTAAGAGATGAGGTCCGGAGCGATAACCAGGGCGAAGTCGGTCAGGTTTCCTGCGCGGAAACAGTGCAGGGTGTCAGAAAGATTTAAAACCTCACCATTTGTGGCGATAACATACTTTTCCGGAATGTGAAGTTTGACTTGGTAGTCGGCAAAGGCACCAGGCGGTGCGCCTTGCGGGTGAAAATCACCAGGGTGCCAGCCGAACCGGTCAAAGGCGGCGACCTGCGGGTACCAGCGGGTCAGGACAAAGAGCGAGCCCTTTTTACCAAAGTTGAGAATGAGGGCAGGAATACGGGTAGTGAATGACAGGGTGAAGGTTATTGACTCTTCAGGGGCAAGGGTGTAAGGCAGGAAGATTTCCATAACAGTCTCGTCGATTTGAAACTTTAATGGTGTATTTTGGTAACGGACATCTTCAATGAGGAGCGAACCGTGACCCCTTTTCGGTTGCCTTGCCCATTCAAAAGAGCCCTGTTGAATAAGTTCAGTTGCCAGACGGGTTTTGCGGTGTTGAAAGGCGTTGGGATAAAGGTAAAGGTAAAGCGTGTTCTGGGATACAGGGGAGATGTTGCGGAAGGTTATCGTTGCCCTGCCCGATATCAGGGCATGGTCAGGCAGAAAATGGGCATCAATGTTGTAAGATACCGGAGGGTTAATTGCGAGCACAAGTAAAAGAAGGAGCATCAGGCAGGGTTTTCTGCGCCGAATATTTTCAGGCAGACCTGTTTTATTTGATTAAGAATTTGAGGTTCAAGCCCCTGTTTGGCTGCCCGCGTCGCAATGTTCTCAAGCGCGCTGTTGAGCGATTTTGGGTCGGTGCTGAATTGAGCAATCAGGGCACAGACCGAGCGGACAAAGGTGAAGTAGTGCCGGCGTTTGACACTGGTCTGGTGTGATATTCGGAGCAGGTCCCAGAGATGGTCCTCTGCAATTTTAACCTGGCGCCAGAACTGTTCTGAAAACAGTTTCTTTGCCCCACTTTCATCGGGTGGCGCACCTGCCCAGGAGATTGCTTCAATTGAAGATTTTGCGGGTGGAATTATTACCGGTTCTGAAGAAGTGGGTTTACTCTCTGCGCCGGGATTTATTCCAATTGAGGGAAGAACATCAGCGATGTCTTTCCAGGTGGCACCACAAGCGGCAAGGAATCCGGTGATGGTCCGTAATGTTGGATTGGGTACCAGCCCCTTTTCTAATCTAAGTATGTACTTATAACCGTGGGTAGGGTTTAAGCCCAGCAGTTCGGCAAGTTTCATCTGAGAGATTTTAGCGTTTATACGAATCTCTCTGAGCCGAGAGCCAAGAGCATCTAACCCCTTAAGCGCATACTTTTTGGAACCGCTCATTATCTATTTAAGAGTAGATATTAATTAACCGCTTGTCAAGTTTTACCTGAAGCGGTTACCGGAATGTGTTTCATCACAGGAAATTAGTGTCTCATCGCCGTTACCAATGATATAAGTTCCTAATTTTCAATATGTTGAAATTATTACACAGGGTGTATCATAATTTTGAGTGTATCGTCAGATGAGACAGTTTTGCTTTGGGGCTTGGATATTAAACTGTAAGGTATTGTAAAATAATCAGTTGCTTGGGTTGGTAATTGTGGCACAGATTCTGCATATTATAATTTTGAGAGGAGGTTAAGATGCTGGATACAAGATTTGGCCGGATATTATGTTTCCTGGTGGGAGTCGGGTTGTTAGTAGCGGCAGTAATGCTTTTTAGGTCTAAGCGGGACGATTTGAAAAAGAGTGAGGTGGTGCAGTTTGATAACGAGGCGATGGACGAGGTTTATCAGGAGCGGGTGGAGCAGACCAGGGTTATTATGTCCAGTCTGGGTGGTAAATAAAAGGTGAAGATTATGACACCAGTGTGGGTTTACGACCAAACTTGGCTGAGTGAAGATTGGGCGGCGTTTATTGCCGGGTCATTATGGGATGGCTTAGAGTGGTTGAGATGTGAAGGCGAAGGTGGCTTGGGTTAATCTTTAACCCTTGCCACCTTTTCTTTCATCGTAACCGATTTGTCGCGACGGTCGTCAATTTTAATCGTGGTGACTAAGCGGGTGCAGCCCAGCGCGGCGAGTGTTTCGTGAATCTCCTTTATCACGGCAAAGATTTTGTCCCAGTCGCCTTCGATACAGGTACCCATCGGGTTGAGTTCGTGGTTGAGCCCGCTCTTTTTTATAACCTCGAGCGCGGCTCGGACATACTGGCTGACGCTGGTTGAACCAGTACCGACCGGCACCACGCTGATTTCAACAATCGGCATAACTATTTTTTGCTTACATAAACCGTTCAAACCGGTCTTTTGTTGCCTTGCAAACCGGGCATTTGCCGGGTGGTTCGGGTCGAGCGCAAAGGTAGCCGCAAACTTTGCAACGCCAGACCGGATAGGGAAGGCGGTTCAAGGGTTTGTCAGTTTGCTCTGAAGATGCTGGTTCGGAGTAACCTTCAATCATAAATTTCGCGGGTCGGCGTTCTGGAATTGACTTGTGGGGTAGTTTACCTTTAATCCAGTCTTCGCTAACATAGAGGGCGCAGTAGCAGGCGCCAAACTGTTCCAGGTCGGAATCACGATAGTAGCAGGGGCAGATGATGTCAATGTCTTTGGACTTTTCGCCGCAAGCGATGCGGCAGGGACAGGCGCGGTAGCCAAACCGCTTTTCGTTCGTCAATAACCCTTGAATCAGTCTCAGGGTGAACTGTTTGTCGGGATTGAGGTGATAGCCACCCTCTTCGGCTTCCTTTTTCAACTGCTCGTAAGCCTCAATTACTTCCAGTGGAAACTGTTCACCGCTCATTTTATTTCAAGAAGTTCTTTTATCCGCTCTTCGTCAAATCCAACTACGACCGTCTCATCAATCTGAATTGTCGGAAATGAGACCCGGGGGTTGATTTGCTGAACATGATTTACAACCTCCTCGCGTTCCTTGCCGACGCAGAGGTCAACATCAATGTAGTCGTACTCAATGCTGTGGGTGTTTAACAAATCTTTGGTACGACGGCACCAGCCGCAGGTGGAAAGGGCAAATAATTTCACCTGGTGCTTTTTGTTGGTTCCGGCGACCCGAGTCAGGTTCATCTTTTCCTCTCCTGTTTTTCTTCTTTAATCTCTTTGCCGCATTCCGGACAGGTGCGAGCACCCCGCGGCAATGGTTGGTTGCAGTTTGGGCAGTAAACAATCTGTACGCCGCACGGTTTACAGAAATTTTCTTCTTCAAGAAGCGGCTGGTCGCAATAGGGGCAGCGACAGCCCGTTTTCCGCTTGGCTTTCATTTTTCCCCCTTTGGTTTTTCGGACTCTTGACTACCTCTGGACTTGCGCAGGTAGTCCTGAATTGCGGCGTGGAGCGCATCAGCCCCGAGGTTGGAGCAGTGGAGTTTATTGGGCGGCAAGCCACCCAGTTCGGCGGCAACCGCTTCGTTGGTTATCTTGAGCGCCTCTTCAATTGTCTTGCCTTTTGCCATTTCGCTGACCATTGATGAGACCGCAATAGCGGCACCACAGCCAAAGGTTTTGAATTTCACATCGGTAAGAATCCCGTTTTTCACCTTGATGTAAAAGGTCATCATATCACCGCAAACCGGGTTGCCAACCTCGCCAACGCCATCGGGATTTTCAATCTCTCCGACATTACGGGGGTTACGAAAGTGGTCCATTACCTTTTCTGAATACATAATTATCCTTCTCCTATATTTTCCCTATGTTCGGGCTCATGTCCAGTTTGGTGTTCTTCATCATCGGTGCCAAACTGGTACGGGTCTTCGCCTTTAAGATAGCGGGCGTAAAGGGGTGAAAAGGAACGCAACCGCTCAACAATCGGCGGGAACTTTTCTAAAAAGTAATCAACATCACCCTCGGTGTTGTCTTTACCCAGCGTGAGCACGAGCGAAGACTGGGCGATAGCATGAGGCAAGCCAATCGCTAAAAGGACATGGGATGCCTTCAGGGTGCGGGCGGTGCAGGCAGAGCCGGATGCGGCAGCGATACCCTGGTCATCGAGAGATAAAAGCATCGCCTCGCCCTCAACAAACTCAACACACAGGCTGATGTGGCCCGGTAGCCTTTTTTCCGGATGACCGGTAAAAACAGTCCGTTCAATCTTCTGGGGCAGTTCGGCGACAATCCGACGGGCAAGCGCTTTCATCTTTGCGGACCACTGGTCTATCTGTTTCTGGCAGATTTCGGCTGCCTGGCCCATACCAACAATCGCCGGCACATTTTCAGTTCCTGCCCTCCGACCCTTTTCCTGAATCCCGCCCTCAATCAAAGGCACGAGCCTTTTACCCGGTTTCAAATAGAGCGCAGCTGCACCTTTCGGACCGTAAAACGACTGGGCAGAAAAGGAGTAGGCGTCAACCCCGAGTTCGGTTACATCAACCGGCATTCTGCCCAGCACCGCGGTGCCGTCCGAATGGACCAATATGTTTTGCTCGTGGCAGGTCGCCACTATCTCTTGGAGCGGTTCAATGGTGCCGATTTCGTTGTTGGCGTGCATTATTGAGACAAGGATGGTTTCCTTGCGGAGCGCGCGCTTCAACTCTTCGATATCGACCATTCCGAACCGGTCAACCGGTACAATCGTAAAGTCAAATCCGAGCCGCTTCAGGGTCTTCACCGGCTCGAGAACTGAGAAGTGTTCAATCGCCGATATCACAATGTGGTTGCCCCGGGATTTGTTGGCAAGGGCAAAACCTTTGATTGCCAGATTGTTACTTTCGGATGCGCTGGCGGTAAAGACGATGGATTCGGGCGGTGCGTTAATCAGGCGGGCAACCTGCTGTCGGGCGTGTTCAATTGCCTCCTTTGACTTCCTGCTAAACTGATGGAAACTTTGAGGGTTGCCAAACTCCTCTTTCAGGAAGGGGAGCATCGCTTCCAGTGCCTCAGGCAAAACCGGGCTCGCTGAGGCGTGGTCAAAATAAACCTGTTTCATAACTGTTAGACCTTGAATTAACGATTCCGGGTGCAAAAGGGGCGGGGAGAAAAACTCCCCGCCCGGTATTTTCGTTTAACTTAGCGCAGGATAACCGCTTTGGTCTGGGTGGTGTTATTGTTGCGGAACAGTTTGATAAAGTAGATGCCCGAGGAAACCGGCTTGCCGGTTTTGTCTCTGCCATCCCAGGTTATACTGCCACCTCTGGTCTGAGTTATATCTTTTACCAGTTTGCCCGAGATGTCGTAAACCTCAAGACGCTGTCCGGTATGGATAACAAGCGGGAGCCGCAACGGATTTGCGAGCCGCAAATCGATTACTGGCATACGCTTCTCTTCGGCAACGCCAACCTGGTCCGGGCTGAAAATCAGGGTGCCATACTGAGCGGCATTATTCCATTCGGCGCCGGGCATTCGGGTGGGCCAGTTTCCCCAGTAGATGCTTCCGACCGCAGCAACGTAGACATAGAACCCGACGGTGTCGCAGGTCTGATTTATGTTGTAGCTCCATTTCAGGGTTCCCTTTTGAACCGCCGCCTCAAACTGCAGGTTGCCAGCGGCGTTGCCTGCCCGGGATATGCCATTACCACTCTGCCAGCGCTGCCAGTAGTTGCTGGGAAGGTTTCCCGGTCCAATCAAGGCACGGTAGATGACCGTGTCACCGGTGAGCCAGACAAACCAGTGGTTGCCTTCAGACGAGTCAACCGCCCAGGTTCGGGACAGGTCTTCGTCAAGGTAACAGCCAAACTGGTCGTAGTCATCAATCGTGGTTTTGGCTTTTAAGTCAAGCGCCCAGAACACATTGCTGGAGTCGTGTTTCACATATAGATAGCAACTGCCTGCGGGACGGGCACCGCTGCCCTGCATATTCAACACATCGGATATGTCCCACTTCAGGGCGTCGTACCATTCGGCATTCTGAATATTGCCGTCGAGTGTGGGGGTAACAATGGCAAAGGGCGCAATTAGCGTGTCGCGGATTAAGAAGGTTGTTGCGGTCATACGGGCGGTGTCATTGATACGGTTCTCATCGTTGGCAAGGTTGGTGAACATTTTTATGGAGTAGTTTGCTCCTGCCGGACCTGCGGTCCAGTTTGGAGAAAAGGAGACCGAATCGGTGGCACCAGGAGCAAGGGTCTGAGTGTAGGTGTAGTTTGCGGTGTAGATGCGGGTTCCAGCCGAATCAATCCAGCAGGTGACCGGGAAGTTGCTCTGCGGTGCGGTGCCGTAGTTGGTGATGCGGGCGATTGGGGTGATGGTGGTGTTCGGGTCAACAATGGAAGTTGGAGATTTTATAGAACTGACACCGATGTCGTTTGGTCTGGCCGGGCTATGGACAAGCATCTTGTAAGCCCAGAGGACATAAACCGAGTTGGTGTAGCAGTAGCCATAACCGTTGTCCGGACCGTAAAATCCAATCCCTTCGGCAGTACTGCCAGCCCCAGCCGGCGGGGTAAATGTTGCCAGGACCTGAAATGTGTTGGCAACGGTGTCAAAGGCGCAGTAACAGGCAACATCGCTGATATTGTCGTTGAGCCAGAGCCGATTCGGAATCATCCGGTCCAGGGTTAAATCCATTATCCAGCCCACCGAAATAGAGCCGGTGTTGGTCAGGGTTTTTAGCACCGTGCCCGACCGGTCAATGAGGTTAATCCGTGCCGGAGAAGTTGAGTTGTCGCCGACCCAGAGCTGGCTACCATCCCAATCCATACCCCGGGTAAGATTAGAACCGATAGGACCAATCTGGCGGATATAGGTTTTGGTGGGCAGATAATAGACATCGATGTGCTCCGAAGGGTAGAACCCGGACACATACAGGGTGTCACCAACCTTGACCGGCGACATCTTGTATTCAACTGTATGACCAATCAGGGAGTCAATAACCGCACCGGTTTGCCGGTTGAGTATCCGGACGATATAGGGTAAATCTGCCCGGTTCCAGACAAGGAAGATGGTGTCGCCATAAACCTTTAAGCCGCACAGGGCATCAGAGCCACCAATCGGTGCCAGAGGGATTGAGTCGGTTTTTATCCAGGATGAGTCGTCCGTGGGTGGAATCGGGGTGGTTTTGTGCATTGAGGCGCCGGTAATGAGCGGGGAGATTCTTGTCCGGGTAACTTCATTAGGGTTGAACAGGGCGCCACCTTCTGCGGCGCAGAGCGTTGCCACCGCAACTATCCCGAGCAGGACGCCCAATTTTACTACTTTTTTATGTATCACGATACCTCCTTTTGAGAGAAATTGACCACCCGGAAAGCACCTCTCTCGATGGAACAATCCGGGACCAGTACCCTTTTAGCTTTTTTTCTGGCCAGGATAACTATACCGACTTAAAAGGTATTGTCAAGAAACGGGCACGCTTTCGCCCATCTTATGCTAACCCACTCTGAAATTATGAACCGGTCATATTCGGTAATAGGAGACCGGTTTTTAGCAGGGCGGTTGAACACAGTTTCGAGTTTAGTGGATGAGTTGAGGATGGGGTTAAAGTTTGAGTTCGCGGGTGGTGCCGGAGCGGCGAACGGTTTGGCAGGAGTTTTTGATGCGGTGACTCAGGAGATTGGGGGTTGAGAAGTTAGCCCAAAATGTGCCTAAAAAATGGTAAAACCGGCGATTTCCCGAACCACTCCCGAAACCACCCCGGGGTTGGGTAGGGAAAATGGGGTGAAGTTGAATTAAGTTATTTTATTACAAATTGTTAGATAAATCAGGCTGGATTTGGGTTTTATACTTTAAAGTATAATTTTTCCGGCTGCGTTTTCGGGTGGTTTTACATCCGTTCCATCACCTCAACGCCGAGTAAGGCAAGCCCTGATTTCAGGACGGTGCCGGTCATTTCAACCAGGGCGAGCCGGGCGAGCCGCAGTTCCCTGGTTTCGGCGTTAAGCACCGGGATGCGGTCGTAAAAGGTGGAGAAGTCACGGGCAAGGTTATAAAGGTGGTTGGCGATGCGGTGGGGTTCGTAGTTTTCGGCGGCGGCAAGGATGGCGTCAGGGAAGCGGGCGATGTGGAGAAGAAGGGTCTGTTCTTCCGGGGTGATAAGGAGGCTGGGGTTGGCTTCGGAAAGGGAGGTGGCGGGCGCTTTGCGCAGAATGGAGCGGGTGCGGGTGTAGGCGTATTGCAGATAGGGTGCGGAGTCGCCGTCCAGGGATAGCATCCGGTTCCAGTCAAACACAACCTCTTTGCGCCGGTTCTGGGAGAGGTCGGCGTACTTGATGGCGCCGATGCCCACCTTGCGGGCGATATCCTCTTTTTCGTTTTCGGGCAGGTCGCGACTGGTCAGGACCCGTTTTGCCCGTTCAATCGCCTCGTTGATGACATCTTCAAGGAGGATGACCCGACCTTCCCGGGTGGAAAGTTTGCCCTGGGGCAGGCGGATTAAGCCAAAGCCGATGTGGATGCAGGGGGTGGTGATGCCTAAGAGTTTGAGGGCGGCGTTGAACTGTTTGAAGTAAAGCTCCTGTTCGTTGCCGACGACATAGAGGATTTTTTCCGGGTGCCAGGTTTTGATGCGG
This sequence comes from Caldifarciminota bacterium, assembly GCA_037441285.1. Lineage (GTDB taxonomy): Bacteria > Hydrothermota > Tepidihabitantia > Tepidihabitantales > Tepidihabitantaceae > Tepidihabitans. The sequence goes on along the minus strand of JBBISL010000011.1, from coordinate 7,177 downwards.
TACTCAACGGTCGCAATTTCCCGGGTGGCGTACAGGCTGGTGCCGTCCGACTTCTGGAGAATAAGAGGGACGGTAATGCCCATCTGGTCAAGGGGAATAAGGACAACCGGTTCTTCCGGGCTGACCTCTTCATCAATACTTGTTTCGTCCCGGGGCGGCGTCTGTTTTCGGGCAACGCCCATTTTCAGCGCCCGGTCAATCACATTCTGAAGAAAGGGGGCGTAAAAACTTTCGCCCAGGGTGACATCAAAGGTGATGCCGAGGAGCTGATAGATTTTTTCAAACTCCTTGCGGCTCAGAAGGACAAACTGCTGCCAGCGGCTGCGGGCTTGAGGGTCGCCCTGTTCCAGCCGACGGAACCAGTCCCGTGCCTTGAATTCAAGGTCCGGGTCCTGCTTTGCCTCCTGGTGGAAGCGAACATAGAGGTCAAAAAGGTGCAGGGTCGGGTTGTGATTTAGCTGGGTTTCGTCTCCCCACAGTTCGTAGGCGGCAAGGAGTTTGCCAAACTGGGTTCCCCAATCACCAAGGTGGTTGTCGCCAATTACCTGATAGCCGAGATAGGAGAGGATGTTCTTTAACGCCTGACCGATGATGGTGGAGCGGAGATGGCCCACGGAGAACGGCTTGGCGATGTTGGGTGAGGAGTAGTCGATAACGACCGTTTTGCCGTTGCCCAAGGTAAAACTGCCGTACTTATCCGGTGCGGCACAGTAGTCGGCAAAAACGGCGCCGGCGAACCGCTCGGGATGAAATTTAAAGTTGATGTATCCGTTAAGCGGTTTTGCCGAGGCAAACAACGAGGCGGTGAGGTCAAGGCGCGGGCTGATTGCGGTTGCCAGTTCGTTGGGGTTTTTGCCGAGGTTTTTTGCCAGCCGGAAAACCGGGATGGCAAGGTCGGCTTGTACACCCGGGACCGGGGCGCGGATTTCGTCCGGCGCGATGGTGTAGCCCAGTTGTTGAAATTTTTCTATCAGTAGTTGACGGGCGCAAAAGAGCGTGTAGGTGATTTCCATCGTACCGGCGGGTTTAATACCGTTCGTAGCGCTCGATTATCGAATAAACCTCATCCACGGTTTGGGCTTTGGTGAGCCCGTTGCGCACCTCGTCGCGGCGCAACAAACTGGACAGTTTGGCAAGGGTCCAGATGTATTCCCGTTTCATCGTCTCGGGTGAGGCAATGAGGAATATGAGATGGGAAGGTTTACCGTCCAGGCTGGAGAAGTCAACGCCGGTGCTGGAACGGCCAAAGGCAAGAACGGTGCTGACCGCAGCGTTGGTGCGGGCGTGGGGAATGGCAACACCAAAGCCGATGCCGGTACTCTCTAAGTTTTCCCGGCGCAGGATGGCGCTGACAAACTGTGCCTGATCGGTGATGAACCCGGCTTGCACAAGCGGGGCGGCGAGTTCTTTAATTACCGCCTCTTTTTCTTTTGCGTTTAGTTCAAGAATAATAGCCGAGCGGGGAAGAAGTTCTGAAACCTTTTTCAGCATCAATCCTCCTTATTGTTTCCCGCAGGGGCGGGTATTTTTTTTACAAACACCACCGGTTGGGGTGACATTTTGATAATTTCCGCTAACGGGAGCGGTCCATCGGCGCCGACCACGACCAAATCCGGGTTGTAACTGGCGATGATTTCACCAAATCGCTCCCGCGGTTCGCCCGGTTCAAAGAGCAACGATATCCGGACATCCTGGGCAAACGCCTCGTCCTCAACCTCGTAGAGGAGTTCCCAGGCTTCTTCCTCTTTTTTGGTGTCTGTTTTGTGTGCCCGGGTTCGGGGCGTTGTCGGTTTTACTTCCGGGGGCAGGACATAGAGGGCATAGACCCGAGCCGATAGGCGCTGGGCGAGGTTTATCGTCCAGGTGGCAGCAGTGCGTGCCGCCGGGGTGGTGTTAAGCCAGAGGAGAATCTTTTCAATCATTTGCCGACACAGAAGTTTTCAAAGATTCGGTTGAGCAGTTCTTCGCTGGTGAGCGGTCGGTCAATTGAATTCAAGGCGTCAAGCGCAAAACCGATTTCAACGCTGCGGGTTTCGAGGCTGGGGCTTAAAAGGCTGGCGCCAAGCCGTTCCCGACAGGTGATAAGCGCCTCAATCTGGCGCCGGGTGATGACCGGGCAGGTTGTGCGAGTGGGCGAGGCGGAAAGATGGCGGACGAGCGCCTTGCGTAGTCGGTTCATACCGGCGCCGGTTTTGCAGGATAGGGTGATTGCCGGAGCGGGCAGGAAACGGTTATCAAGATGACGGTTGAGGTCACTCTTGTTGATAATATAAATTTTAGGGAAATTTTCGGCCAAGGCAAGAATTGACCGGTCCTGGGGCTGTGCCGGCTGGGAGCCGTCAAACACGACAAGGAGCAGGTCGCTGTTTTTAAGGGCGATTTCGGTTTTGCGGGTGCCGAGTCGGGTTAATGGGTTGCGGGTTTTGGGGTCAAAGCCACAGGTGTCGATGAGCCGGACCAGGATGCCGTTGATGGTGGTTGTGGCATCAAGATAGTCACGGGTCGTGCCCGGGAATGGGCTGATGATTGCCCGCTCTTCGCCCAGAAGGCGGTTGAACAGGCTGGACTTGCCGACATTGGGGCGGCCAATGATTGTTACCCGCGCCGGTTCCAGTAAAAAGCGGCTGCGTTCTGCCCGGGAGATTGCCTGGTTAAGTTGTGCGATGATTTCTTTTGTTTTTTTATTGAGCCCGGTTTCGTCGGTCTTTTCTTCTTCATCAAAACCGAGGAGGTATTCGGTTAGGGTGTAGAGTTCGCGTATCTTTTCTCCGAGTTCGTTGACCAGCCGGCTGGTTGCACCCTGATACGCAGCGATAAGAGAACGGTGTGCCGGCAGGGTCTGGGCATAGACGAGCGCACCCAGCGCCTCAGCCTGGGAAAGGGTGAGTTTACCGTTGAGCACCGCCCTACGGGTAAACTCACCGGGTTCGGCAAGACGACAGCCATAGCGCTGGCACAGGCTGGTAATCAGGTCGATAATTAAGGGGCTGCCATGGCAGGAGATTTCAGCAAGGTCCTCGCCGGTGTAGGAGTGGGGTTTGGGAAAAAGGGTTATTATCACCTGGTCAACCGGTTGTCCTTTTTCGTCTTTGAGCCAGACCAGTTTTAAGGTCGGACCGCGCCCCCTTTTTACCGGAAAATCGGGCACAAGCCGGCGCAGCACAGACCGGGTGTCTGGTCCGGAAAGCCGAATAACCGCCAGGGCGCTGACCCCGGGCGGTGTTGCCGGGGCGACAATTGTGTCAGACCGCATTCGGGTTTTGCGGTCCGGTTTCGACCGGTGCAATCACGACATTGCGCCGGGGTCCGGTGCCGACCGCATAAACGCGCACTTTGGGCATTTCTTTCAACGCTTCCTGGACAACCTTCTGCTCTTTTTCGGTAAGGAAGTCCAGTGCCATCTCGCGCCCGGTTTCCATAACAATCTTGGCAACCGCGAGCGCCTTTTTGCGCAGGAAGTTGTCCCGGCGCTGGCGATAACCGGCAACATCAACGAGAATTGGCGCCACATCCGGGAACTCCCGGCGGACAATGGTGCGCACCAGGTGCTGCAGCGCCTTCAGGGTTGAGCCGCGGCGGCCAATGAGAATTGCGCTGGCACGTTTGGTTTTGATGTTTGCGAGATAGCCCTGCTCGTCCCGGGTTACCTCAACACCGGCACGGACCCCAAGGTAGTTGATGAGTGTCTGCACGACCTGAGCAATCCGCTCCATTTCAGCGGAGTTTGTCATTTCAGTGCCTTTTACTTCACCCCCAGATTCGGGGACTTTTTGATTTTCTGCCATATAGTACCTCCTTTGGTTGCGATTACACTCTCCAGAATCGAGAGGATATTATAGATAAACCAGTACAACTGCAGACCGCTGGAAAGGTTTAAGAAGATAGCGGTGATGAAGACAGGAAAGATGATGGTCATCGCCCAGTTGCGTTTGTCGGTTGAGGTCAAAAGGTTCTGGGCGATAAATGATATTCCCATCAGGATGGGTAAAAGACCAATGGCAAACCCACCAATGAGCGGCACCCCATGGGGGATGTGACCGAAAAGGGTGTCGGGCTGGGACAGGTCTTTAAGCCAGAGCAAAAAGCCGGCACCGCGCAGTTCGATGAAGTTGCGCAGCACTGCGTAAAGGGCAAAGAAGACCGGCATCTGGACAAGGAGCGGCAGGCAGCCCGAGAGCGGGTTGACTTTGTAGAGCTGGTACAGACGCATCGTCTCCTGATTGAGCATCTGGGGGTCGTCTTTATACTTCTTTTTCAGTTCCTCAATCTTGGGCTGGAGCAGTTGTAAATTGCGCATCTGTTTTATCTGGGTGCGGGACAGGGGATAGAAAATCGCTTTCATCAGGATTGAGAAGATGACGATTGCCCAACCCCAGTTGCGCACCAGTTGATAGAAGAGCCTTAAGAGATAAAGGATGCCCAGGGCGATTGGTTTAAGCCAGCCCAGACTGACAACATTCTCAAATCCGAGATGGAAGGAGCGCAATCGGTTGTATTCAATTGGTCCGGCATAGACAAGGAAGCGGGCACCGTTTGCGGATTTTACCGGCGCGATAAAGCCAATCCGGTTGTCGGCAAGCGGTTCGGCTCGAACCGAGTCGAAATTACCGGTCTGGTTTACCAGGGCAAGGAAGAAGTATTTTGACTTTAAACCAACCCAGTCCGCGGTGGTAACAAATGGTCTTTTGCGCAGCTGACCCGAAGAGATTTGACTGATTTTGCCTGCGGTGCGGGCGTAGAAGTGGAAGTTGGCAAGGTCTTCTTTGACCTCCTTCTCGGTAGTTGGAATGCCGGCTCGGGCATCAAAGGTCAGGGTGCGTTCAGGTGGCAAGCCCTCAAAGTGAACAAGGATGGTGTAATCTTTTCCCAGTATTAGGGTCTTTTTCAGCTGCCCCTGGGGCAGGTTGTAGGTAAAGGTCACGGTGGATTCGGTCTGGTTGAGGGTTGCCGGCAGATTGAGGAGTTCGGTGCTGGCAAGCAGGGTACTGTTTTCCGAAACCAGTTGCACCTGGTAGCGTTTAAGATAGCACGATTTGAGCGCACCGCCCCGGCTGGTGAATTCGACCTGTAAAAACTGGTTTTCAAGCAGAGCGGTGGTTTCGGCAACCAGGGTTTCAACCGGCGGTGCCGGGGCGATGGTAACTGTTTCCCGGGGTGCAGGTTGAGCCGCGGGCGTGGTTTGGACAGTGTCGGGTACAGGTGCGGGTCTCGGTCTTTTTGGTAGAATCATCGGGTAGAAGATGAGGATTAAGACGATGATAAGAAATCCGATTAGCATGCGTAGGTTGTCGTTCACTTTTTCACTCCTTTGATTTCTGTTTTTTCAGGTACCGGGTCATAGCCGCCAGGTGAGAAGGGGTGGCAGCGTAAGACCCGACGGACAGCAAGCACGATACCCATACCGGCGCCGTGCTTTTCCAGCGCCTCCAGCGCATAATGGGAACAGGTGGGATAAAACCGGCAGGAGTTGGGTAAAACGGTGCCAAGAGTCCACTGATAGAGCCGAACAAGGAGTTTAAGCAGCGTTTTGAGCATTACCGCTCCTTGGTTTAGGAACAAACGGTTTTGTTTGGTAGTTAGCGTCCGTGAAGGTGACACCCTCCCCTTTGTCCCCGCCCGTCAAGGGAGGGAAAGAAGTGTTAGGGGAAGGAATATTAGATACCTCCGTTAAGGGTGGGGAAGAAATGCGGGATTCGGTCGATGTGGCGGAAGGAGTGTAAGTGGCGCGGGCAAGGTTCTGCAGTTCCTGTTTTAACTGGTGAAAGTTGAGCCGAACCGCATCCGGTTTTACCTGAATTAGATAGTCAAAACCCGGGGCAAACCAGTCTTTGTTCCGGCGGTAGATTTCCCGGAGCCAGCGCTTGAGCCGATTGCGGACCACCGCACCTTTGATTCGGGCGCTTAAATGAATGGCAACCCGGCGGGGAGGAAGAGTTGCCTGGTTATTAGGTGATTGATGCCGGAAGCGGAGGGTAAGGGTAACACCGGTTACCCTTTTGTCCGAGCGCAAAATTGCCGCAATCAAGCGGCGACCCCGGACGATTTCCTCTCGCTTCAGGCTCTCGCGCATAAATCAAGATGTGCCTTGCGGGCACCGGTCGATTCATACGGTCAGACGATGACGACCCTTACGCCGGCGATTCTGAAGTACCCGTCTGCCGCCGACCTTTTTCATCCGGGCGCGAAAGCCGTGCGTGCGCTTGCGATGAATCTTTGACGGTTGATAAGTTCTTTTAGGCATAATTTTGTCCTATTGCCGATTATAGGAAACTTTTCATCTGAGTCAAGTTAAAAAGGGCGATGGCGCACCGGCGATGGCTGAAGCGATGTCCAAACTTCTATTCTTGACGCTGGAATTTCAATCGGTAAACTCATTTTTGTGAAAAGGTTAGGCGTAAAGTTTGTTTTACTGGTCGGTTTGATTTTCCCGGTTTCCTGCGGGGCGTTACCACAGGCACCGGCTGGTGGTCAAAAGGTTTCTCCGGCAACGGTGCAGGAGGATGTTACCCGTTCTCGGGTGAATGCGATTGTTCTTGCGGCCCGGAATGTAAGTCCGGCGGTGGTTTCGGTTGTGGTAACCCAGACGCGGGTGGTGAGTTATGAGCCATTTGACATCTTTGGGTTTGACGACTTCTTTCGGGACTTTTTCCCCAGCCACACATTCCGTCAGGAGATTAAGTCGATGGGTTCGGGCGTGATTGTTGACCAGAAGGGGTATATTGTCACCAATGCCCATGTGGTGACCAATGCGACCCGGATTAAGGTGACGCTGCCCGACAATCGCAGTTTTGACGCGGAACTGGTGGCGCTTGACCCGGACCGGGACCTGGCGCTTTTGAAAATACCCGGGGAAAATTTACCGGTTGCGACGCTCGGCAATTCTGATGACCTGATGATTGGTGAATGGGCGATTGCGATTGGCAACCCGTTCGGTTTTCTGATAGAAGATGCTCAGCCCACGGTTACGGTTGGGGTGATTTCCGCTCTGCACCGGGATATCAAGTCGGGAAGGGGTGATGCGGTTTATCCCGATATGATTCAGACCGATGCGGCAATCAATCCGGGAAATTCTGGAGGTCCGCTGGTCAATGCCCTGGGCGAGGTAATCGGGATTAATACATTTATCTTCTCGCATGCCGGTGGATCAGAAGGGGTGGGTTTTGCCCGTCCGATAAAT
>JBBISL010000010.1:0-60992 GCA_037441285.1 Caldifarciminota bacterium | reverse complement strand
TGCGGGTAAAGACAACGACTTTGGTGCCGGCAGGATTGACGCCCTCGCGGCGGTGCAAGCGGTTCTCCGCGGCCCGGTGTTGAAACTGCGCCGGGTAATTGTCGGGGATTCGACCGGTAACAACGATGGCTATATTGACCCGGGAGAAACAGCAACTTTGGTCGGCTGGCTCTTCAACGAAGGGAATGCGAATTGTGCCAATACGGTGGCGCGGCTGCGTTCGTTTGATTATCGGTTGAGGGTTATCGATTCAATCGGGACCTGGGGAATGGTGGTACGGCAGGAGAGTATTGCCAATTTTAGTGACCGTTTTTTGGTCCAGGCTGATACCGCGCTCGTTCGGGGTACAGTGGTGCACTGCAGCCTTTATGTAAGTGGAGACAGTACCGATTACGCGACTACGCTGGGATTTGAGCTTCTGAGCGGGATGCCGGGAAAACTCATAATTGACCACGATACTAATAACTGCCGTTTGAGCGTTACCTGTCAAGGGGCGATTGGCTATCTGGCACCGGATAGTGAAGGAAGCGGATTCTGTTATCCCAAAAACAGCGCAAGTGTCCTGCGGTACGCCTCTTTTGCGTTCGGGACCGACACCAATTATGTCGTTGACCGATATTATACCCAGCCAATTACTGCCCCACCCGATACCGAATTTTACCTGCTGGACAGTGTACGCAATATCTATCCACCTTTGAAGGGCGATGAACATTTTCGTGCGTGGTATTCAGACCGCAATCATCCCCGGCAGCGTTATCTTGTTACGACACAGAATTCGTATGCCGATGGCAGAAGCGGGTACCGGAACTTTGTAATAATGGTGTTCGATGTCCAGAATAATGGTGCTTCACGGGTTGATAACTTTCATCCCGGGGTTTTTGCCGACTTTACGATTGATACGACGGGCGATATCTGCCGAGCTGATACAATACGACATTTTATTTATCTGTTGCCAGGAGTTGATTCGGGACCGGCGGTGGGTATCAGGGTGTTAGAGCCGGATTCTGGTGTCCATTTGAGCGCAATTGACCCGCAGATTTACTACCTACCAGACTCCGCTTTTCGGGATGCCCAGAAGTGGCGGTTTTTAAGCGGGGCGATTCAGTTACTCAACCCAGCGCGTCAGGACAACTGGGCGGTGGTTGCTGCCGCCGGACCATTCACAATAAACCCATTTGGTATCCGGCGTTTTGCAGTGGCGTTTGTGGGCGGTGCGAATGAAGATGAGGTACTGGTCAATGCCGATAGTGCCCGTGCCTGGTATCACCGTTATATCGGGTTTCACGAAGACCCGCGAGATAATAGAGGCAAGCTGTTGACGTTGAAGGCTAATCCTGGGATAGAGATTTTGCCTAACCCCAGCCGAAACCGGGCAATTGTGCGTTATCAGGTTTCTGTTTCCGGAAGGGTACGGATTGAAGCGGTTGATGTTACGGGTCGAGTTGTTGAACAGGTGATGAATAAAGTTGTAACTGCGGGCGCGGGGCAGATTGTCTGGCAGCCGAAAGGGCTGGGTCCCGGTGTGTACTTTATTCGGTTTGAGAGTTCGGAAGGGGTGGGGCAGGAACGCGTCCTCTTGCTGCGGTAAACGGAGGCGAAAGCCATTGAGTTGATAACGCGGACCGGATAAAGCGAGCGATACGGGCGGTGTATTGACAGGTCGAGAAAGGTTTCTAATATTGCCTGAATGCGAATAACCGGTGGTAGGCTTAAAGGGCGCAGGTTAATTTATCCTCGGTCCGGAATCCGTCCGACAAAGGAGGTTACCCGCCAGGCGATTTTTAATATCCTCGGTAATGAGGTTGAAGGAGCGCGGGTGTGTGATTTGTTTGCCGGCGGCGGCGCACTGGGAATTGAGGCGATTTCCCGCGGGGCAAAAGAGGCGGTTTTTGTTGAAAGGAGCATGATAGTGCTGAAATATCTTCAGGAGAATGCTGCCGAACTGGACAGCACCAGGATAATTAGAGGTGATGTGTTGCGGGTAGTGCCGAAGCTTAGAGGTGCCGGTTTTGATATCGTGTTTGCCGACCCACCTTATCAAAAGGGGTTGGGGCAGAAAGTAGTGGATGCGGTTTTAAAGTATGAGATTTTAAGGGTGGGAGGTGTTTTGGTGTTAGAGCATAGTGTTAGGGAGGATTTTATTGTACCCCTACAAGGGAAAATGGAACGCCAGGAGCGGTATGGTGAAAGCGTCCTAACATTTTTCAGGAGGTTTTTATGAAAAAACCGAAACAAGAGAAACAGAATAGGAGGCAGAGGGAGAAGGTCGCGGTTTATCCGGGGAGTTTTGACCCGATTACACTTGGTCATCTTGATGTGATTGAACGGGCATGCCACCTTTTTGACCGGGTGATTGTTGGTGTGGCGAAGAGAGAGGAGAAAAACCCGCTTTTTACCTGGGAGGAGCGTATAGCACTTGTCAGAAAGGTGACCTCAGGGATGAAACGAGTTCAGGTTGAAGGGTTTGACGGGCTTCTGGTGGATTTTGTACGGGAGATGGGAGCGAAGGCGGTAGTACGCGGACTGCGAGCGGTGATGGATTTTGACTACGAGTTTCAGATGGCGTTGACCAATCGGAAATTGGCGCCGGAGATGGAGACGATTTTCTTTGTACCATCGGAGCGATACTTTTATCTAAGTTCATCGCTGGTAAGGGAACTGGCGCGCGCTGGAGGCGAGGTGTCCTGTTTCGCTCCTGAGCCGGTGGTCGCAGCATTAAAGAAAAAGCTTGGCAAGTACTGATACTCGATGCGATTTGTTGATGAGGCGGTGATTTATGTGCGTGCCGGAGACGGCGGAAACGGCTGTGTTTCGTTCCGGAGAGAAAAGTTTGTACCGCGGGGTGGTCCGGATGGCGGTGACGGTGGTGATGGCGGTTCGGTAATTCTTATTGGTGATGAGCACCTTCAGACGCTTGCCGATTTTGTTTACCGGCGTCGGTATCAGGCGAAGCGCGGCCAGCACGGGATGGGTAAGAATCGCCACGGGAAAAGTGGTGAAGATGTGATTTTGCCCGTGCCTCTGGGCACTGATGTGTACGATGCTGTTACCGGAGAAAAATTGGGGGAGGTGGTTAAACCCGGTGAGCGATTGATTGTGGCAAAAGGAGGAAAAGGAGGCCTGGGTAATAGTCATTTTGCCACGCCCGTCGAGCGAGCGCCACGCAAGGCAGAACCCGGTGCTCCTGGTGAGGAGCGGACGCTACGATTGGTTTTACGCCTGCTTGCAGATATTGGGCTGGTTGGTTTACCGAATGCGGGAAAGTCAACACTGTTGAGGGCTTTAACCACGGCAAAGCCCAAAATTGCCGATTATCCTTTTACAACTATTGCCCCGAACTTAGGAGTGCTTGATAATGGACAGGTGCGATTTACGGTTGCAGATATGCCTGGTATCATTGCCGGTGCTCATCAGGGAAAGGGTCTGGGATTGCAGTTCTTACGCCATATCGAGCGGACGAAGATGATTTTGTATGTAGTTGATGGGTCACAAGGGAAATTAGAACAAGATTTTTATCTCCTCCAGGCGGAGTTGAAGCAGTACAATTCGGAACTAATAAAAAAGCCAGCGGTACTGGTGGTAAATAAAATCGACTTGCTGGGTGATAACCGTCCCCGGATTAATGCTAACTTGCCGGTGGTCTGGACTTCAGCCCTAACCGGTACCGGCTTGGCTGATTTGCAAGAGGTTATTAGCCGAGTTTTCCCTAAAAATAGTGCTGTATGAGGGGAAAAGAGTTTTTCTTTGACCTTTACTCGGTGCCCGGGATGACGGAGTTCCGATTGAAAAATCTTTTGGCAAGGTTTGGCAGTCCAGAAGGGATATTAGGTGCTGAGGTTGATGAGTTAGTTCAAGTGGATGGCGTCAACGAGAAGCTGGCGCGCCTGATTGTGTCTTATCAGCGCCCGCCTGAACTCCAGAGACGAATCGATGAGGCACAGCGGTTAGGTGTTAAGGTCTTTTGTTATCTTGAGGAGGGATATCCGGAAAACCTTAAGGGAGTACCACACATGCCGCCAGTGCTTTTCATCCGGGGAGAAATCCGTGAGCAGGACCGACTGGCAGTGGCGTTAGTAGGAACAAGAGTTCCGTCTTTTTATGGTGCCCAGGTGGCAAAGCGGCTTGGCCAGGAGCTTGCCCGTGGTGGTGTGACCGTAGTTAGCGGGTTGGCAAGGGGTGTTGATACCATGGCACATCGAGGCGTACTCGAAGCCGGAGGCAGAACAATTGCAGTGCTGGGTTGCGGGATTGATGTTTATTATCCGCCCGAAAATCGTCCGTTGTTTGAGGAGATTGTTAAACAAGGAGCGGTGGTGAGTGAGTATCCTTTGGGTATGGAGCCGCTGGCGATGAATTTTCCCAAACGTAATCGAGTGATCTCAGCACTTTCGAAGGCGGTCGTCGCAGTGGAAGCCGGAGAAAAATCGGGGGTTTTGAATACTTGTGCATGGGCAAGAGAGCAGGGGCGTGAGGTCTTTGCAGTTCCCGGTAGGATTGGCGATGAGCGCAGTCGGGGGACGAATCGACTGATTCGGGATGGGGCGAAAATTGTTACCGACACCAACGATGTGCTGGAATGGTTAGGAGTAAAGGCACAACAGGAAGCGCAGACAGTAATTCCAGTTGCGGATGAGGAGAAACCGGTACTAAAGGTGATTGATTCAGAGCCAAAGCACATCGACGAAATCTGTGAACTGGTGGGAATGCCAATGGCTGAGCTGTTGAACCTTTTGTTTCAATTAGAGGTTAAAGGTCTGGTCAGGCAGTTGCCCGGTAAGTTTTATGTCCGGGGAGATTAAGGGCGGACAATTTCCAGACTGATATCGGCGGCGGGTGCTGAATGGGTGAGGCAACCAATCGAGATATAATCAACTCCGGTGCGGGCGACGCGCTGGACATTTTTCAGGCTAACCCCGCCTGAGGCTTCGAGAATTGCCCGGCCCGCGGTAATCTGAACAGCGCGGCGCAGTTGCGGCACCGTCATATTGTCAAGCATAATGCGGCGGGCACCAGCAGCGAGGGCGACACGTAGTTCATCAAGGGTTTGTACTTCAATTTCGACGGGCAGACGGCTGGTCTTGACCCGCGCTAATAATTCGGTAATAGAACCAGTTATGGCAAGATGGTTGTCTTTGATTAGTATCATATCGTATAGACCCCGGCGGTGATTTTTACCGCCCCCGCAACGCACCGCATACTTCTCCAGTTCCCGCAAGACCGGCGTTGTTTTCCGAGTGTCAAGGATTACCGCTTTGGTGCCCTTCACCCGGGAGACAAATTTGTCGGTTAGTGTCGCGATACCGCAGAGCCGGCACAGGAAGTTAAGGGCTGTGCGTTCCGCTGCCAGAATACTCCGTGCCGGACCGGTGACCATCGCTAAGACCGCACCGGCGCGGAATCGGCTTCGGTCCTGATAGAGCGCCTCAAACCGGATGCGGCGGTCAACAGTCTTAAATACTTGGGCGCAGATTTTTATACCAGCAAGGATACCGGTGGAGTGGGCAACGATATGGGCGGTTATTTTCGTCTTTTCCGGGATGATTAGGTCGGAGGTGATGTCACCTTTGCCGATGTCTTCAGCAAGGGCAGCTTTGATTAGTTGGCTGGTAGTCATAATTGCTGCCCCTATTTTTGTTTGTCTTGCTCGGCGCGTGCCTCTGCCTCTTTGCGACTTTGTTCTTCCGCCAGTTTGCGTTGTTCGGCGTGGGCTTTTTCCGCATCTGAAGGCGCTGGGCTTGAAGGCGAGGGTGGTTCTTCTTGAACCGTGGTTTTGGGTTTGAGCAATTCCTCGATTTTCGCCAGAAGGGTTGCCGGGTCAAACGGTTTAGTCACATAGGCATCAGCGCCCATATCCATACCCCGACGCATATCGTCGGGTGAGGAACGGGCGGTAAACATTATTATCGGTACGGTAGCAAGGTCGCTGGACGCTTTAAGAGTGCGGCAAACGGTATAGCCGTCAAGGCGGGGTATCATCAAATCGAGGATAATCAGGTCGGGTTTTACCCGGCGAGCCTGAAATATCGCCTGATAACCATCACCTGCAACAGTCACCTCATACCCATTTTCCTCTAATCTTGCCTTGACCAGTTCCCGGAGATTGAGTTCATCTTCAACGAGGAGAATTTTCTTTGCGTTGGTGTCCATTTATCCTTCCTCTTTAATTGGTAAAATCACGCTAAAACTGGTTCCTTCCCCAAGAGTGGAACGAGCCCAAACTTTACCGTGATGTAGCTCAACAATTGACCGAACAATCGCCAGTCCCAACCCGATACCTGGACCGTGCGGGTCAACCCGTTCAAATTTCCCAAATATCCGGTCAAGGAATTCCGCAGGGATACCAGGGCCCTGATCGGTGATGGTAACTTCAAGGTAACCAGTGTTGGCAAGGATGCCACTTTCGGAGAGTACCGGTGCTTCCGGGTCAACAAAGTCGATTTCAATTCGAATCGTACCGCCTTCGGGTGAATATTTTATGGCATTGTCAAGGAGGTTATTGAATACCCGTAGCAACCGGTCACGGTCGCCAAGCACAGGCGGCAGTTTTGCCGGGGCGCGGCGTTCAATCTTTAAATTATTTTTACTGATCAACAGTCCGAGACTCTCGAGCGCAATATTAATGACCTGGTTTAAATCGACCGCTTCAAGGTTGAGGATAACCTTGCCGGTTTCCATTCGTGCTACTTCAATCAGGTTGTCAATCATACGGTTGAGCCGGTCCATCTCCTCGCGGGCGATTGAGAGATAACGGAGCTGTTTATCCTCAAACCGGCGGGCAGCGGTGTCAGCGAGCAGGGCAATTGCCTCTTTTATTGCGGCAAGCGGGGTGCGCAGGTCATGAGAGACCATAGCGATGAACTCAGTGCGAATCCGTTCTGCCTGTTTAAGTTCAGAGATGTCGCGGAGATAGCAAACAAGAGCACGGCGCGTACCCTCTTCAATCGGTACAACCCGTAATTGGCATTCAATTTCACGACCGGTTCGATTCTGCAGTTTGACTTCGTGGTGAACAGGACCTAAAAGCCGGTGGGGGTCGGTGAAAATCTGCGCAATAGTCGCGCGATAATCCGGGCTCAGGAGCTGTTCAAGGTTCATTCTGCCCAACTGAGGTGCGCTGTACCCAGTTAACTCTTCCAGTCGACGATTGGCATAGATGAGTTGTCCCTCTTCAATAACGCAGATACCATCAACTGAATTTTCCATCACCCACCGTGACATACTTTCGGTTATGCCGGTAGTGCTGGTGAATACTGGGGATTCGATTACGGTGCCAATGTACCAGTCCGAGCCATCGAGCGTCTTACGGATAAGAGTGGCGGACACAGGAATCTGGCGACTGTCTCTGCCGATGATTCTTGTCTGGGTGATGAGGCGTCTTTCAATGGGCGCAGCGGTGGCGGTTTCGATATCAGGCCGAATTTTACCGATGCGCGCGGCTTCAGAAGGCGGAAAGAATTCACGCCAGAGTCTGCCGATGACTCTTTCCGGGATTTCATAGCCCAGAATCCGTGCCAACCCGCGATTGGCGAATACGATGCGCCCTTCGTTGTCCGCGACCCATACCCCTTCCTGGAGGGTATTCAAAAAGTCCGGGTCTTTGAGGAAATCTTCATAAGGTTTTATTTTCTTCATAACACACCATTAGGGCACAAGACCAATACTTTTTTAGTGCGGACTACCGCAGATAATTTGGTCCATATAGCCCGTTTAGAAGTGTAATAGGCAATACCGGTTTGTCAAATTTATGCGGGTGTTATCGTTTGACTTCTATGATATCCGGGGTGTAATTTAGTCGGTGGATTTTAAGAAAGCGGCATTTTTAATCTTTATCTCTGCGGTCAGTTTGGGGTACGGGATTTGGTTGCCGGTGGAGTCAATCACCAATCGTTCGGGATTTTCGGATTTAACCTGTCACAGCAACGCGCGGAGTATTGTGATTGGTCCGAATGGAAATATCCATATCACCTGGCGGGGAAATGTTGCTGGGGTTTATCAGGTCTGGTACTCCTGCTGGGACAATTCAACCGGAGAATGGTCAGAGGATACGATTCTGTCAAATGAGTTGAACGGTGCTGGTGACCCAACAATCGGTTGCGATTCACTGGGTAACCTTTATGTTGCCTGGATAACTACTGGCGTTCTCAAACTCAAACGACGTGATTTCTCGACCGGTGAATGGCAGGTAGAAGACACATTTAGAACCGGTAGCGATAGGGATAGCGCAGTATCGATAGCGGTTGATAAAGATGGGGTGGTACATCTTACCTGGGTGAAACTGGGTGCTGGTTCGCAGCGAGGGATATACTATGTTTATTACGATAGTGGTTGGGGTGATTGTGATACCCTCGCCATTCTTGGAGCCAGTTCGCCAGTTACCTATCCATCAATTGCCAGTACACCAGATGGTGATTTAATGGCGGTCTGGCATCAGATGGTCGGGAATTATTCCATAGTTCTAGCAAAATTGAAGGTTAACGGTGTCTGGGGTGAGGTAGAAACGGTTTACAGCCGGGTAAATGCGGTCTCTCCCTGTGTGACCTGGAACCGCTATGGTTCAACTTTTAATGTTGTCTGGGTTACCGAGAATAACATTTTATACCGTGCCCGAAGTATGACTGGATGGGCTGATACTGCGCGATTCGGGCTCTGGACAGGAGCAAAGTGCTCGCCGAGTGTTGTTGCGGATGATAGCGGCAATCTTCATTTTGTCTGGGTGAATCAAGATTCTATTTCCCAGCCTCAGGTATGCTATCAGAAAAGAACGAATAACGGAGTCTGGGAGGAGTTCAGGGCATTGACAGAAGAAGGAGGTTCAAAGGACCGGGTTTCAATTACAGCACGAATGGGAACGGTTCAGGTGGTGTGGAGTGAGTGGGTGAGTACTTTTAACTGGGCGGTTCGGGCACGGCGCAAGATGCTGGTGCATGATGTCGGAGTGATGAGGATTGAGGTGCCTCAAGGGGTAATTGATTCGGGCTGGGCGTTTGCTCCTGCTGCTTGGATTGGTAACTTTGGAGACTTTGAAGACTCGGCTCGAGTATTGTTTGCAGTAGGTGATTCAGTGGTGTTCCATTTTCTTGACAGTATTGCACCTGGGGATTCGGTGCCGGTAGTGTTTGATTCAATTGCTGTTCATAACACGGGGTGGGTAGTTGTAGTCTGTTCGGTGTATGTTGAGGGAGACATAGATAGAAGAAATGATTTAGCGCGTGACAGTGTATTTGTCCTGGTACGGGATGTCGTGGCAGAGACGATATTAACACCCAATGGAAGAGTGCCTGAGGGTTTAATCAGGCCAAGGGTTAAAGTGTGGAATCGAGGCAATGATAGTGCGAGGTTCGGTGTTGTTTGCTCGATTTTAACCCGAACTGGCTCCCTGATTTTCAATGATAGTATTAGAATTACGCTTGGTTCTAATGTTAGGCGTGATACCGGTTTCGCAGGATGGAATGCCCAGATGGGTGATTATGTGATACGGGTCCGCACGGTATTATCCGAAGATATGCATCCGGAAAATGATACAATGAGTTGTGAGTTTACGGTAATTAGACATGATGTTGGTGTAGCGCGGGTTGTTTTCCCGGTTAATGTTGTGGATTCCGGGTTTTGTGGTTCGCCAAGGGCGGTGATAAAAAACTTTGGAAGTGAAACTGAAAGTTTTCAAGTGTTGTTTCGCATCGGGGTTGATTATCGCGACTCTTTAATTATCCAAGGACTGGCACCGGGCGACAGTATTGACACAACATTTTCCAGATGGGAGGCAAGAATAAGGGGTTGGAATTCGGTCTGCTGTTCAACGCAACTGAATAACGACCATAACCACAACAACGATGCGGTAAAGGAGACGGTGTTTGTTCGGGTTAAGGATGTGGGAACGGTTCAGATTACAAGTCCGGGCGAAGTTGTTAATCCCGGGGAGATTCAGCCTGAGGCGATGGTCCAGAATTTTGGTAATGAGATAGCGAGTTTCGGGGTGCGATGTGAGATTTACGACAGCGCTGAGGTAATGGTTTATTGCGATTCACTTGAAACCTTGCTACCACCGGACAGTCCCGGATTGGTATCGTTCTCCATCTGGCGAGCAAGCGGCGGGCTTTATTCGGTTTGGGTGGGAACGAGGCTAAATGGCGATTTGAGGAGAGATAACGATTCAATCCGGCAGCAGTTTCGTGTTGTTAGAAGAGACGGTGCGATAATCAGAATAGCGGCTCCCCAGGATACCGTGCCAGAAGGGGTGATTGAGCCAGCGGTGGTGGTGGCAAATTATGGTGAAGAATCGGCGGAGATGTGGGTATATTTTGCAATTAATCGGATGGGAGCCGACACGGATTTTGATTACTTTGACTCATCGAGAACAACGGTTGAACCTGGTGCCCAGAGAGAGGTTTGTTTCCGCCAGTGGCGAGCAACACCAGGAGAGTACTTGACTTCTGCCCGTTGTAATTTATCCGGTGACGAAAACCCGGGCAATGACTCTTTCCAGAAGGTTGTGACCGTTGAATCAATTGTTTACCAGCGATGGAGAGAGGAGCTTTCGATACCCACGGGGCCAAGAAATCTTCCGGTGCGGGCGGGGGGATGTTTAGTAGGAACAAGCGATAAGGTTTTTGCCCTGAAAGGCAGGTCTGATGAGTGGTACTGTTATGATGTGAACGGGGGTAACTGGTTGGGGCGACGACCGGTGCCGGGCGGTCTAAAAAACAGAAAGCCCAAGAGTGGTGCCGCAGTTTGCTGGGACCGAAGTGACAGAATCTATCTTTTAAAAGGAGGAAACACCAGAGAATTCTGGTGTTATGAGATAAGCAAAGACTCCTGGCGACAACTGCCCGGTCTACCGGACGGGACAAGAAATGTCCGATACGGTTCGGGATTAGCATTTGTTACCAAACGAGATAGTGGCAGGGTGTACTGTTTGAAAGGAACAGGAACAAACGACTTTCTATTTTATTTAGTGGAAAAGGGTGAATGGCATTCGCGTCGACCTGTACCGGGTGGGTTGTTAAATAAGTCGGTGAAAAGGGGCAGCGCGCTTGTTGCAGTGGGCCAGAGGCTATTCTGTTTAAAGGGGTCGACTAATGAGTTTTACGAATATTTAACCACTAAGGACAGCTGGCGGGAATGTGCATCATTGCCTTTTTCAGGTAGTGCCGGTTTGCGGCGTTGTAAGGATGGCGCGGTGCTTGCCAGTGATGGTGTTAGTTATATCTACGCCTTTAAAGGTGGGCGGACAGTTGAATTCTGGCGCTACGATATACAGGCGGATACCTGGGAGGAATTGGAAAATATCCCCGTAGGGACAAGGGGGCGACGAGTTGGGTCTGGGGCAGGACTGGCGTTTGTAGCAGGAAAAGTTTATGCGCTTAAAGGCGGCGGTTCCCGGGAGTTCTGGAGTTATGATGCGACAATGGTTCAAAGAGACGCCAACTTACAAAACAGGGATAACAATAGAAGTAATCACGAGCAAGGATATCCGAACCGGAAGCGAGAGGGTTTATTCGATTTGGTTTTGCCAAAACAGGGGAATAGTCGTAGTCAATTACAGCCGCTCATTTTTGATGTTTCAGGCCGGATGCGGGTAAACGAGAAGTTAAAGCCCGGGGTTTATTTTCTATTAAAAGGAAGCCCATCGGGCGCGATGCGAGTTCAGAAGGTGATTGTTCCAGGTAGGCCAAAATGGTTCGAACGATTATAGCCTGTTGGCAATCAGGTGACCGGTTCACCTTTACCGTGTTTGATGACTTCACCCTTGACCGCGTAAATGACATCCTCAGCGATATTGGTTGCGAGGTCGGCAATACGTTCCAGATTTAGAGAGATGAGCATCAGTTTTAAAGCCCGGTCAATGGTGGTGGCGTCACTGGTCATATAAGTGATAAGTTCGCGGTTAATCTGGTCTTTCAACGAGTCAACAACTGAGTCGCGGGCACAGACGTTCCGGGCGAGTTCAGCGTCCTTTTTAGTAAAGGCGTCAAGGCTGTCACGCAGCATTTGAATCGTGTGTTGCGCCATCCGGGGCAGGTCAATCAGCGGCTTCACCGGCGGGCGGGGAATAAGGAACAACGCTGCCTCGGCAATATTGACCGCATGGTCCCCGATACGCTCCAAATCGTTGTTGATTTTGATTACCATTGTGATGGTGCGGAGGTTAGATGCTTCGGGTTGATGTAGGGCAATGAGGTTAATGGCGGTATCTTCAATTTCAATCTCAGCCTGGTTGATTTTGGGCTCGAGGTCGTTAATTACCTGCTCTGCTAAAAGGTGGTCTCTTTTCACCAGTGACTGGATACTGATATCGACCATCTTTTCTACTGCCGCTGCCATTGCCAGCAGTTTTTCTTTCAAATTAGCGATTTTCTCTTCAAGTAGGGTCATTGACTTCTCCTGTTAATATAATAGCAATTTTTCACCATTTTACAAAGGTTGACATTAGCCAAATTTACCCGAGATGTAGTTTTCGGTGTCGGGTTGCTTGGGTTTTGTAAAAATCTGGCTGGTAGTGCCAAATTCAATCAAGCGGCCGAGGAGCATAAATCCGGTAAAATCTGATACCCGGGCGGCTTGCTGCATATTGTGGGTAACAATGATGATGGTGTATTTTTCGCGGAGCTGGCGCAGGAGTTCTTCGATGTGCAGGGTGGCAATCGGGTCGAGGGCTGAGCAGGGTTCGTCAAGAAGCAGGACTTCGGGGTCAACCGCCAGCAATCGGGCAATACAGAGACGCTGGCGCTGTTCGTCGGTAAGGGTTAAGGCGTTTTTGTTTAAGTGGTCTTTGAGTTCGTTCCAGAGCCGGACCGCACGCAGACTGCGTTCCACGATTTCCGCAAGCCGGGAGTGACGCCGTTCACCATGAATCCGGGGACCATAGGCAACATTGTCAAACACCGAAAAAGGGAAGGCGTTGGGTCGCTGAAACACCATCCCGACCCGCTGCCGCAGTTCGAGGACATTGAGCCGGTAAATGTTGATTCCGTCAAGGAGTATTTCTCCCTGGATGCGGGCGCCTTCAATCAGTTCATTCATCCGGTTAAAACTGCGTAAGAGGGTGGATTTGCCACAGCCCGAGGGACCGATAATTGCGGTGATGGCGCAGGACGGAAAGTCGATGCTGACATCCTGGACCGCCCGAAAGTTGCCGTAAAACACATTCAGGTTTTTGGTCTGGAGTTTCGTGGTGCAGGTATCAGGCATCTTTCACTCCTCAGCCGATGCGGCCCGAGATGTAGTCGTCGGTGCGTTGATCTGCCGGGCGGGTGAAGATGATTTCTGCGGTGTTCACTTCAATCAGTTGACCGGCAAGAAAAAAGGCGACCCGGTCTGACACCCGTGCCGCCTGTTTTACATTGTTGGTTACAAGGATGAAGGTGTAGCGGGTTTTCAACTGGCGCATCGCATCCTCAATCTGTGCCGTGGAGATGGGGTCAAGTCCGGAACAGGGTTCGTCCATCATCACGACCTCGGGGTCAAGGGCGAGGGTCCGGGCGATACAGAGCCGTTGCTGCTGACCGCCGGAGAGCCGAAGGGCAGATGTGAACAGTCGGTCTTTCACTTCGTCCCAGAGGAAGGCAGCACGCAGGCTCCGTTCAACAATCTCGGTTAGTTTTCTTGTGTTGCGGATGCCTTTGAGTCGGGGTCCATAAGCGATGTTGTCAAAGATTGTGCCCGGGAGCGGAATTGGAGTGGCGAAGATGAAGCCAATCCGACGCCGTAAGGTGTTGATGTCCCAGTCCCAAACATCCTTGCCGTCAAGCAGTAGTTTGCCGGTGCGGGTAAAACCGGGCTGGGTTTCAATCAGCCGGTTGATGGTTCTTAAAAGAGTGGTTTTGCCCGAATGTGCCGGACCGATTATAGAAAAAATTTCATGTTCAAAAATGGTGAGGTTGATGTCGGTGAGAATCGGTTTGCCATCAACAGTGACGGTGAGATGTTCAAGGGTGATTTTCGGTTTCATTTATCGGAAGCGTCGGGTCAGTCGGAACAATAAGATATAGGCGATAGCATTGATTAAAAGGATGGAGATGATTAAGAGCAGGGCGGTGCCGTAGGCACGGGGCATTGAGATGCCCTCACGGGCAAGGATGTAGAAGTGGACCGCCATAGTGCGTGCCGGGTCAAAAATAGAGCGTGGTATGCGGAGCGAGGAGCCGGCGGTGAAAATTACCGCCGCAGTTTCAGCAACGCTTCTGCCCAAGCCGAGGATAATTCCGGTCAAGATACCGGGTAACGCATTGGGCAGAACGACATTGAGAATGGTCTGGGATTTTGTACCACCTAAAGAGTAACTTACTTCCCGGAAGGCATAGGGCACGGTGCGAATCGCCTCTTCGCTGGTGCGGATGATGGTCGGGAGAATCATTACGGCCAGGGTGAGGCTGCCGGCAAGAATTGACCAGCCCATCTTCAGGCGGATGACAAACAGAATAAACCCAAATAAGCCGAAGATAATCGAAGGGACACCGGCAAGGGCATCGGCACCAAATCGGATGATTCGGGTTAAAGTTGACTCCCTGGTGTACTCGGTCAGGTAAACCGCGGTGCCGACGCCAAGCGGTGTGGCGATAACAATTGCGAGCAGGGCGAGATAGATGGTGGCAATGATTGTGGGCAGGATGCCACCTTGCTTGCCCATCCGCTCGGGCATTCCAAAGAGAAACTCCGGGGTCAGGGTTGGTGCGCCCTGGGCGGTTATGTAACCGATGATGTAAAAGAGTATTGTCAGGGTGAACAGGGTGAGTAAGGCGAGAAGGAGCCAGACCAGGCGTTGAACTATCAGGGGGCGGCGGCTCATACCTTTCTCCGCAGGGCAAGGAGGGCAAAGGTGTTCAGGAGGGCGACGATAATAAAGAGCACAACGCCGGTAGCAAAGAGCGCCTCTTGATGAGTGCCCGAGGCGTAGCCCATTTCGAGGGCGATGTTGGAGGTCAGGGTGCGGACCGGTTCGAGAGGCGACTTGGGAATGATGAGGGCGTTGCCCGCCACCATTATCACCGCCATCGTTTCGCCGACGGCACGCCCCATTGCGAGAATCAGACTGGCGATAATACCGCTTTTCGCCGCCGGCAGGGTCAGTCGATAAAGCGTCTGCCAGCGTGTGGCACCAACTGCGAGCGACCCTTCTTTGTAACTGAGCGGGACCGCGTTCAGGGCGTCAAGTGATATCGCGATAACCGTGGGTAGAATCATAATGCCAAGGATGATGCCGGCGGCAAGGGCAGAAAATCCCGGTCCGCCGAGCGTTCGCCGAATCAATGGTACCAAAACCAGAACGCCGATGAAGCCATAGACGACCGAAGGGATGCCGGCAAGGAGTTCAATCAACGGTTTGAGGATGCGAACACTCCAGCGTGGGGCAAATTCGGCAAGGAACATTGCACAGGCGAGACCAAGCGCGCCGCCGAGGATTAAGGCGAGGACGGTAACCTCAAGCGAGCCGACAATCATTGGCAAAATCCCAAAATGTCCTTTGGTTGGCACCCAGGTTGATGAGAAAAGAAAGTTCTGGGGACCGATGCGGATGATGAGGGGCAAGCCTTCATAGAAGATAAAAAGGGCGATCAGGAGCAAAGCAGCGATTGCAGAAAGGGCACAAAGTAGTAAGGCCTTCTCAATAAACTTTTCTCTCACGGCACCGCCTTGATGAGCCCTTCCTCGGCAAGTGTTTTTTGTCCTTCCGGTCCCAGAACGAAGTCAAGAAAGGAACGGGCAAGGGTACTGGGTTCGCCATTGGTGAGGAAAAGAAATTTACGGGCAAGCGGGTAGATGTGGGCAGTGATGGTTGACTCAGAAGGGGTGATACCGTCTACGGTCAAAGGCTTGACCCGTTCATCTACCAGTCCGAATGAGATGTAGCCGATTGCTGCCGGGTCGCTGGCAACGATTTCGCGCACCGCACCATTAGAGTCCTGAACAAGCGCATCGGCTGCGAAGTGTGTACCCTGCATTACGATTTCTTCAAAACAGCCCCTTGTGCCGGAACCCTCTTCGCGGGTGATGACGGTGATTTTCTGGTCTGGGCCACCCAATTCCTGCCAGTTGCGAATTTTGCCAGAGAACACCGCCTTTAACTGCTCAAGGGTGATGTTTCTCACCGGGTTTTGTTTATGGACAATCAAGACGATACCATCAAGAGCAATTGTCCACTGCTTAAGGTTTTGTTCCTCGGGCGTTAAGGGGCGCGAGGACATACCAATGTCGCAGATGCGATTCTGAACCGCACGGATACCAGCACTGGAGCCACCGCCCTGGACATTGATTTCCACGCCCGGGTGCTCCGTCATATACCGTTCGGCAAGGAGTTCAGCAAAAGGCTGAACCGAGGTTGAACCGGCAATTGTCAGATGGGTTTTGGCACTACGCCGGCAGCCAGAAAAGAGGATTAAGACAATAACCAACAGGAGGAAAAGTCGAGTTAAAAAGTTCCGCACCGGGTGTTATAAGTTAGCGATTATTCGTTGCCGGTCAAGTTTTTTTTCACCCGGTAAACTCGATGCTATCCGCCCGACTGTACCTTTGACTGGCATCTCTATGATAGGAGAGATTTACCAGCGGGGAAAAAGGTTGTCCGGTGAATCGGTGTTGTTGACTGAGAGACGACAGTTGATATATTTTACTGATGGGGCGTAAACATTTCTCTATCGCATTTTGTTTTCTGGTAATCACCGCTGCGCTTTTTGCCGCTCCGGGAGACCAGCGCGGGGGAGTTGGACAAAATACCGGCTGGATAAAGTTGCGGCAGCGGTATCTCGGGTTGAAATCGCTCAGCGGCAGTTTTACCGAGACGCTAATATCGGAGATGAGTGAAGAGACGACCTTTTTTGCCGGCAGTTTTTATTTCCAGATGCCCAATCGGTTCCGGCTCGAGGTCACGAAACCGATGCGGCAGGTGATTGTGGGCAATGATTCGATTGTCTGGTTTTATCTTCCCGCAGAGAAACGGGCGGTGATGCAGAAGCGGCAGGAACCGTTTCCTTTGCTGGCATTTATCGCACCGCTTCTGGACACCACCGGCACAATAACCGAAGAGATACTGCCCGATGGTACAAGGGTGCTCTTAATTCGGGATGATGAGGGGTCGGTTTTTCGGGATATGAGGCTGGAACTGGACCAGAGCGGATTAAGGGTTGACGGTTTCTCTTTTTACGACGACTGGGGCAACTGGTGCCGGTTTGTTTTACAGGGTCAAAAGTGGAATCCGGCGCTATCGTCCAAACTTTTCCGATTTGTGCCGCCCGCCGGCACAACGATTGAATATTAGTATGCCGCGGCTGGAGAATCGGGACACCTGTTTTGCCTGTGGCCGGCAGAACCCGGATGGGCTGCAGTTGCCGATTGTGGCAGACGAACAGGGCGCCCGGTTTGAAAGGTATGTGATTGCCGAGCGTTATCAGGGCTGGCACGGGATTGTGCACGGTGGCATTGTTGCAACCCTGCTTGATGAGTTGATGGCGTGGTCGGTTAAGTCCAGAGGTTACAATACCGTTACCGCAGAGATGAGCGTCCGTTTTCGCAAACCGGTACCGGTGGGAAAGGAGATTTCCGGTTCCGGCTGGATAACCGGTGAGGAGGGGAGAATCGTTTACACCAAAAGCCGGCTCGTGGATAGCGCGGGCGTTGTTCTGGCAGAGGCAACCGGCAAACTGTGGAAGGTGTGAACGGTGCGGGCAGCGGTGAAGGCGCTGGGCTGTCCGAAAAACCGGGTTGATTCTGAACATCTTCTTGGAGCGCTCCTTGACGCCGGTTACGAACTGACCGAAAATCTACCCGAAGCGGACCTGATTGTCCTTACAACCTGTGCCTTTCTTTCTTCGGCGGTGCAGGAGACCGAGGATGCGATAAAAAATCTGCTGCGGCTGAAGGAAAACAACCCGTCTTTAAAACTCTTCGTTGCCGGCTGTCTGGTTGAAAGGTACGGCAGGGGTCTGAAAAAGAGATTTCCCGGTGTTGACCGCTGGCTCACACTTAAAGAGATGAGCCGATTCTTTGCCCGGACATCAGCGCGTCTGATTTCAACCCCGAGCCATTACGCCTATTTGAAGATTGCGGATGGTTGTGAAAATCGTT
This sequence comes from Caldifarciminota bacterium, assembly GCA_037441285.1. Taxonomy (GTDB): domain Bacteria; phylum Hydrothermota; class Tepidihabitantia; order Tepidihabitantales; family Tepidihabitantaceae; genus Tepidihabitans. The sequence goes on along the minus strand of JBBISL010000010.1, from coordinate 42,935 downwards.
GCAGTTACTGTTTGATTCCTGATATCAGGGGTAAGTTTCGCTCGCGACCAATTGAAGAGGTTGTTGCCGAGGCTGAGGCGCTTGCGGGCGCCGGGGTTAAGGAGTTGATTCTTATCGCTCAGGATACCACTCTGTACGGCAAAGATATTTACGGTTCACCAGCGCTGGCACAATTACTCTCAAAACTGGAACCGGTTAAAGGTTTGCGATGGATTCGGCTTTTGTACACCCATCCGGCACATCTCAAAGAGGATGTGATTGAGCAGTTCGGCTCAAACTCCAAACTGTGCCGGTACATTGACCTGCCCATTCAGCACATATCAGACCGGATATTGGCGTTGATGAACCGGCGTTACACCAGAAGGGATGTGGAAAAACTGCTCGGTCGATTAAGAACAGTACCTGAGATGCGGGTGCGGACAACGGTCATTACCGGTTTTCCGGGTGAGACAGAAGCGGAGTTTGAGGAACTTTTGCAATTCGTCAAACAGGCGCAGTTTGACCGGCTTTCGGGCTATGTTTTTTCACCAGAACCCGGGACCCGGGCGTTTGCGATGGCAAATCAAGTAGATAAGGAAACCGCCCGGTTGCGGCTGCGCCGGATTATGAGAACCCAGGCGCGGATTTCGCGTGCCCGACTGAAATCAATGGTGGGACAGAATACAGTGGTGTTGATGGATTTTTTAAATGAGGGCAGAACCGAATGGGATGCACCGGAGATTGATGGCGTGGTGCGCTTGCGGGGAGATAAGGTTTTTCCGGGTGAGTTCATCAATGCGAAGATTGTTGCCAGTTCAACATACGACCTGATTGCCGAAAAGGTCTGAGCGGCATCAGGTTTGTTTCCTTTGGAACAAAGCACCGTGAATTTAGCCGATTTTCGGGGTCTAATTTATCGGGGGTAAGGGTTAAGATGCCACCGGGCGATGTGACCCAGAAAGAGCATTTAGATTTCCGGTGGAACGGGTCTATAGGGTGTTATTAAGAACCTGGTGAGATTTTGATGGAGAGGTTTTTCAGGATGGAGAATTCAGGTCGGTTTTAAGTATAACACTATGGATTGTCAATAAGATAGGTAATCTAATGGGGTGTGGAACAGGTTCAGAAACGACAGAAAGGGTGGTATAAGAGGCGGTGAATGATGGGGTGGTTAAGACTATCCCGGGGATTGCCCCCGGACAGGGGAGGGGGTCAAATTTGTCACTTTTCCTTATCTTTTCGTATATAAATTTTATAGGGTGAGAAGATACACAAGATGCCAGCGCCTTGACAGAACAGGTTTTTGTTGTATATTTTTACAGAGTAAAACCGCGATGGCGAGTCTACACTACACTACACTACTCTACTCTACTCGTTCTATCTTGTGATTTTCTATTTTACAACAAATCCGGGGAGGTTATTGGTGGCAGGGTGCGGCTCCAGTCCAGAATTGGGCTGGAGTTCAAATTACTTAATGCGGCAATTAGGGACGAACAAAAAGAAAGGAGGTTTAAGATGAAAAGGAAACAAACTTTGATATTCACTCTTCTGTTTATCCTGCCACTGCTCATCTATGCCCAGGAAGAGGGCTTTTTCACCCGGAACATTAAAGCTGGGGGACAGAAGGAAAGTTGGATTGAGTGCTGGCGCGCAAATAACCAGTCACCAAATCCGGAATTGGACACTGTTGTTTACTACCAACCTCAATCTAATCCCTTTTACATTCACTGGTGGAATGGCGGAGAGCCCCCAATTGATTATGGCTGGGACTCCACATTCATCGGCTGGCTTGTAGAACAGGGTGACACTCTGTTTTCCGACTATACACCCTGGACTTCCTATGACCCAGAGGTATGCGACACTTTTGACCTGATTCTTCAGTATGAGACAACACGGCCGACAATACCACCAAGGTGATGGTGAAGTAAAAGATGTGGGGCGGGATTTCCCGCCCCACAGGATAATTAATTAAGGAGGCGAAGGTGCTAACAATTTTGATGTTAGCTATGCTGATTGGTGTTACCAGTCAAAATTTTGCATCCCCTTTTTTTGGCATCATCTGGGAGCCGGAGACGCTTTTGATAACCGGAGAGTTCAGTAACTCCCTTGAGAATGCGCCTCTGCAGTCGAAGATGGTAGCAACGCCTGATGGTCAGCTACATCTTGTCTGGATGTCGGACCGTGCCGGAACTCCCCAGCGTCCTCAGATTTATTACAAGCGGTTTGTTCCTGATGTGGGCTGGACTCCTGACACCTGCATCAGCGCCGATTTGGCGCAGTGGGAGCGGTGCGGGTATCCAGCAATTGCCTGCGATTCGCAGGGTAACATCCATATAGTCTGGGCGCAGTATGATGGCTATCACATCTGGTATAAGATGCGCCGGGCAGATGGCGTCTGGGACAGTGTGTCAACCTTAATCAGTGTTGGGTCCGGCACGATGCCCAGATTTGATGCGAATATCGCTTGCACACCAGATGGCAGTGTCCATGTGGTCTGGCGGGAATGGTATCCGATATACGGCTCCTGGGTTGTGTATCGGGAGAAAAAGGGTGGTGTCTGGAGTCCAACCTTTACGGTGGACAGCGTGGACACAACTCATTATATTGTTTTACCGCAGATTGCGGCTGGTCCGGACAATCGGGTGCACACCGTGCATCCGGTTACTCGCTGGAGTTCTCCGGACTGTCGTTATTTTTATCGCTATCGGACTGACACGGTCTGGAGCCCATTGGAGTCGATTCCTTGCCCGGACACAGTGCGCTGGGTGAGTTTTTCAGTTTTAGCAATCAATGCGATTACCGGTGAGCCCAATGTATCTGCCGATCCATTTCAGGGTTCCCTTTACCGCGTATTTCACACTTTCAGGTCTTTTAGTGGCTGGCAGAATTGGATGATGGTAAGTTTGCTTGATACTTTTAACCATTCGGGCGCTTCTCTTTTCTTCATCAACGATGGCACCGCCTATGCTGTTTGGCGTGCATGGAAACAACAGGGTCCTGAGTATACCGTAGGGCTATGGTTAAATCAGCGGACAGTTTCGGGTGAGTGGCAGACGCCTTCTCAAGTAGCACCTTATACGACAGACTGGCAGTATTTCAATTATTTTCTTACCGGCATGCGCGACAGCCTTAATTGCCATAACTTGTATTTAATCTGGAATCACGAGGATAGTTCCAGCCACCTGATGAAAGATATCTATTTCAAGAAGGGCAGGAGTGGACCTCAGGGTGTAAGTTGGAGTAAAGGGCAGGTGGTTGCTGGTTGGGTATCGGACCCGATGTTTGGCGCTTATCGGATTGGTTATTTTCTTGAGCGGGCTGGAGTTGTGGAAATTGACCTATATGATGTCTCGGGCAGGATGGTACGGATTCTTGAGCGGGGCGGAAAGGGCAGGGGAAAACATTTTACGGTAATTCCGCACGGTTTGCCTGCTGGTGTTTACTTTGTGACACTAAAGATGCCTGATATTAACGAAGTGAAAAAGGTGGTGTTGGTGCGATAGAAAATAGAAAGAGTTATGTTTGCGATTAAGATAAATAAATTGTAAAGGTATGATTTAATAGTTTTACCCAAAAACAAACCCATTTCAAAGAGATTATTTTTAAGGTGGGTTGTTTGTTTTGACAACTCCGGGCGAATAATTACAATCGTTGTATGAAAGCGAAAAAGGGGATTGCGGTTCTGGCTTCAGGGCGCGGAACAAATTTTGAGGCGTTAGCCCGCAATTGTGAGCGGCCGGACTTTCCTGCGGAGATTAGAATTTTAGTTGCCAATGTGCCGGATGCCCCGGTTTTGAATCGTGCCGCCACTTTCCGGATTCCCACCGTGACCATTGACCACCGAAACTTTTCTCGCCGGTCAGCGTTTGAAGAAGAAATTATGAAGGTCCTGGAGCCCTATCAAATTGACCTGGTTTGTCTTGCCGGGTTCAACCGGATTTTGTCGCAAAAGTTTCTTGAGCGGTATCCGATGCGGATAATGAACATTCATCCTTCACTCCTGCCCGCTTTTGCCGGTTTACAGGGGATTCAGGTTCATGAAGCGGTGCTCAATTATGGGGTGAAGATTACCGGTTGCACGGTGCACTTTGTAACCGGAGAGGTCGATTGCGGACCAATTATCGTGCAAAGGGCAATACCGGTGCGGGATGTAGATACGCCGGAGTCGCTTTCTTTGCGGGTTCTGGTTGAGGAGCATCAGGCATATCCTGAGGCGGTGAGGTTGTTTTGCGAGGACAGGCTGGAAATACAAGGACGGCGGGTGCTGGTGCGTTACCGATAACGAGCCGGCTCCGGGTTGCGGTTGTCGGTTGCGGTGCCCAGGCACAACTGGTACTTATTCCGGCATTGAAGGCAAACCCCGGTGTGGAACTGGTGGCATTGTGCGATAACGATGTCCGGAAACTGCGCCATCTCGCTTCGTTGCACGGGGTAAAGAAGTATTACACCGATTTTGACCGGTTGAAGGAGGATGAAGAAGTTCAAGCGGTGGTGCTGGCGACCCCGAATTATCTGCATGCGCCGATGGCGATTGCTGCAATGGACTACGGCAAGGATGTTTTGTGCGAAATGCCGCTGGCACTTAACTATTACGAGGCGCAGCAGATGGTTGCGGCGGCAGAACGAACCCGGCGTCGCTTGATGCCCTGTCTGGTGACCCGTTTAAGACCTGATGTCCAGACGGTCAAGAATTTTGTTGACGGTCGGGAACTGGGCAAGGTGTATTACTGTAAGACAGGCTGGCTGCGAGGTCGTGAGTCCTGGTCGCCTGCAGGCTGGTGGTATGAGCCGCGGCGCGCTGGTGGCGGTGCGTTCTTAACGCTTGGTTCGGCGTTGCTCGATTCGGCGCTCTGGGTTTTGAAGCCGGCAAAACCGGTGCGGATTTATGGCGTGGCGGCAAAGCGGAATGCCGGTGCTGCGGTGGAAGACACGGCATTTGCCTTAATCAAGTTCGATTCAGATGTGGTTTTGACGGTGGAGGTGGGCTGGAGTTTGTTGATGGAGCGGGACTTTGTCTATTTCAATCTGTTTGGCACCTCAGGGGCGGCGCTGTTGAATCCGATTACCATCAACAAGGAGATGCATGGCAGGCTGGTTAACATCACACCCCAGATTCCGGAGAAGGGGCTTTTGCGCGAGGCGTACAACCGGCTGATTGAACTGTGGGTCGATTCGCTTTTACAGGACCTGCCACCGGCGGAAACCGTTGAAGATGCCCTGACCATTTCCCGGATTACCGATGGGTTTTATCGGTCCAATGCTTCGGGTCAAGAGGTAGAACTTGCTGAAGAAAGGAAGGCACCATCCGCCGGTTCCTGATACTTTTTTTCGCGGCACTTTGTCTGGGTCTGGCGTTTGCACCGTTTCCATTGCGGTTTTTAGCTTTTTTTGCCCTGATACCGCTCTTCTGGATAATCGAAAAGGGCAAGAAGGTGTTTTTCTGGGGCTGGCTTTTTGGGTTTTTCGCCGCGGGGTTTCATCTCTGGTGGCTATGGTTTCTGGTTGTACCGGTGCAGCCGATAACCCGGTTTTTACTGAATATCGGTGTGGTTTTGCTCTTCGGATATCTCGGGCTTTACACAGGTGTATTTAGTTTTTTAGTTCGCCGGTTCGGGTTGTGGTCAGCACCGCTTGTTTTGCCCCTGCTTGAATTTGCCCGTTCCCGAACCCAGATTGCCTTTCCCTGGGATTTGGTTGGTTATGCAATGACCCCTTATACACCTTTTATTCAACCGGCAGCGCTGGGCGGGGTTTATCTTGTCTCTGCCTGGGTGGTGCTGGTGAACCTGTTAATTTATCGGGTGCTTTTTTCCCGGCATAGGATAGGCTATGCTCTCGGTCTGGTCGTTGCCTTTTTAATCCCATTAGTGTACAGTCGCGGGCATATGAAACCGCTTGTCCCCTGGTTTCGGGTGGCAATTGTGCAGCCGAATGTTTCGCCGTTTGATAAGGGTGATTGGGATTCAAGGGAGCGGATTCAATCGGACCTGATTCGCCTGACTCAGGAGGCGGCAAAAGATACACCTGATTTGGTGATTTATCCTGAGACCGCAACACTGGTCGATGTTTTGCATTCAACAACGATGGGACCGGCATTACGTGCGCTTGCCGACTCACTGAACATTGAGATCTTTACCGGCACCCCGATTTACGATGATGGCCACCGCACCTGGCACAATGGCGCGGTTCTTATTCGTCCTGGTGGAGAGATAACTCAGCGTTATTATAAGATGCGGCTGGTGCCATTTTCCGAAAAAATTCCCTATGCCGATGAACTGCCAATCGTCCGGAAATTGATTGGTACCGCGGATATGGGAAACTGGGACCGGGGCTGGAACTACACTGTGTTTGAGTCTCGGGTAGGCAAACTGTCCGGACTCATCTGCTTTGAGGCGATTTTTCCGGACCTGGCACGGCAGTTCTGCACCCGGGGCGCAAATCTTCTTGTTGTCGTAACCAATGACGGCTGGTTTGGTACGCTGCCCGGTGCCCATCAGCATGCGGAACTGGCGGTAATGCGCACCGTGGAAAATGGGGTGCCAATGGTGCGGTCAGCAAACAATGGCATCTCATTTATTGTTGACCCGTATGGCCGGGTTGTCAAGAAGACCAAGCTGTTCATTCAGGATGTTCTCATCGGTCAGGTTCCGCAGGCGATTGGTCCGACATTTTACCGGCGATTCGGAGACTGGACTTTGATAATCTACCCGATAGGCATTCTTTTGGGTTTGGTTATGCAGCAGCGGGGACGACGCCGGGTTCGAGTACAAAGGTTCTTTATTAAAGGGCGACGCTAATCGTTGCCAGTTATATTAAAAGAGCAGGAGGTGTTATGAGGAAATATTTTACCGCCTTGCTTATTACCCTGAGCGCGGTCGCCTTTGGCTCAGGGAAAAAGGGAGATGTGATTCGGACACGGGCTGTGGCGGTGGAAGATGAGAATGGCAAGATACAAGTTGATATTACCGCCGAGGAGGATGAGCCTGATATTGTGCTCTATGATAGTGATGGTGATGGTGTTGTCGTGTTGAACAAAGACCAAAACACCACCGGGCTCGAAGTTTACAATAAGGAAGGAAAGATGCGATTGAAGATATCAGCCCGGTACATTGCGATGTTCGAAGATGATGGCAGAGAGCGGCTTAGATTAACGAAAGAGGGAGTTTCGCTGTATGATGAACAGGGTAAACTGGTTTTCTTTTTTGGTAGTAACCTGGGGCTTTTCGGTGAAGATGGTAAGTTGAAGTTGCGATTGAGAGCAAAGTAGTTGTTTTTGATTTTTCGCCAACGGTTCGGGTTCGTTACTCTTTTGGGGTTAAACGAAGCATTGGACAGGGGAAAATACCGCGGTAAAATTTATAATCTACTCATATATTGTGAAAGGAGTTAAGATGAAGATTTTTTTTGTATTAGTTTTTTGCCTGAGCGCGGTAGGGGCGCTCAATTTGCCCGAGGCGGGTTTGACTCCGGCTCAGGCGGTGCGGTTTGAGACGATTAAGGATTTGGCGCTGCGCAAGGCAGCAGCAGAGTGGCCCGGGGCTCGATTAGGGGTATTTTTGCCCTATGCAGACGAAAACGGCTATACCGTGGGCTATATGTTTCATTTCCGAACCGATGGCAAGGAGTTTCCTGATTATGAGCAGGTGGTCCAGGATATCTTTGCCGAGCGTGAGAACCTCACAGTCAATACCGATTTGACCCGCTGGCGTTCAAAGTATGCCCATATTTTTATCTCCGCCCGATACGACCGGACGCCAATAGTTTTCTACGGGTATGGAGCATCGGAGTTCTACGCAATAGGAAGCGAAGGTCAGAGGCGGGCAGAGGAGGTTCTTGGTGCGCCGGTTTTCCTGTCCCGAATATACTTTGTCGCGCCGGTGACATTTCTTGAGTTTTCCAGTTCAACCGGAGAGAAGGTGATATTCAGCAACCATTTTGAACGAATGTGGCGCTCGCGAACAGATTTTGTCAACGATATCCGGCAGCAGAAGACGGCGGCAGGGGTTCAGGATGAAGACCCGGTCGCAGCGGCGCATTACCGGCAGGAGTGGGAACAGGCGCTCAAGAGGGACTTTTCTCAGTTCAATGAGGTCTATGTCCCGAACGCGGGACGGGCTCCGTTTTACGACTGGAGTTATGGCTGCACTCCGACTTCAGCGGCGATGGTTTTGGGATATATTGACCGAACTCAGGATTATGGCAGGCTGGTTGACTGGTTCTGGCAGCGATGGGATATGGTGGAAGGGGAATGGGACAAGCAGATTCCCAATGTGCAGCGGGAGTGCGCCTTGAGGATGTTCACAGATACAACAAGCGGCGGCACCTATCTGGGCGCAATCGCCCAGGGTCTTTACCTTGTGGGTTACGACAACGGCTACGACTTTGAGATGGTTGAGGATTACGGCTCTGCGAGCAACGACTGGGCATGGAATACGATTGTTGCCGAGATTGACGGTGGTTATGCTTATGTATGGTCGGCAATCTGGGCGATTCATTCGCTTGCCGCCTATGGTTATCGGACACCGGAAAAGGACCTTTATGTTCACAACACCTGGTGGGCACCGGCTGAATGGTGGCACTACTCAGGGGAGGGACAATCCCATGTGGCTTCGCCCCATCCCCGCGGCGGCGATGTCCACAAAATTGAGGTGCGTTACCCGATGGGCGATACATTTTACAACTCCTTTGGCCGCGGTGAAGTTTTGCAGGTCGGGGATACGATTGATGTCCGCTGGGACAACTTTGGCAATCCGGCAACAGCGGTTGCGATTGACATTTCTTTCGACGCAGGCAAAACCTGGTCGCTCCTTGACAGTGTTCCGGACAGCGGCTTGTATCGCTGGTATCTCAATCCGGCGCTTTCACCCTGCGAGTCGGTGCGGTTGCGGTTCCGGCAGTATCACAACGGGGTATTGACCGCAAACGACGGGACATTTGGCTGTTTTCGCTTGATTCGGGAGCCGTTACCGCCAACCCTGCTTTCACCGCGCGCCGGTTCGCAGATTCTTAATCCACCGGTTGTGCTCCTGGTTGATACGACCCTGCGCAATGTTGACAGTTTTTGCTTCCGGGTTTATTACGGTTTGAGTGATACTATCTGGCGGGAAACAAAAACTGTGCCCTACTGTTCGCTTCCTGATACGATTTTCGTCTACAACCGCAGTTACAAATGGACCTGCAAGACACACAATCGGTTTGGCTGGGGGGCATTTTCGGCGCCGGCAGATTTCCGGATTAGATTTAACCCCGGAGTGGAAGAAGGCCCGGACCAGCACGCTCAAGGTTTCTGGTCAGGACCGACGGTTCAGGCATCGAAGGCGGGCAGGATAGAAGTTGGTTCAATCTCAGGGAGCCGGGTCGAGATATACGACGCCGCCGGGAAATTGGTGCGGGTTCTGCCGGGACAGAGTTCGGGATGTCTTTACTGGGACCTGACCGATGAAAAGGGCAGCCGGGTGTCAACCGGTCTATACTTTATTCGGACGATGACACCGGAACCGACTCGAACCCGAAAATTGGTACTGCTTAACTGAAACTGGCGTTAGTACTGGTCGCCGCCGTTGGTTAACTTCTTTTCCATATCATCGGCGGCGCTTGCCACAGCTAATACATAAAGGGAGAACAGTTTCTTAATATTCTCAGCGTCATAAACCACTTTGAATATCACATACGATTTACCTGAAGAGGATGTATTTATTTCCCAGAAGCCGACCAAATTATCGGAGTTGTCTTTTAACAATATATTGGCAATTTCTGCTGATAACGGACCTTCACAGGAGAAGGCAGGAGACCAAATTTCCAGAACATCGTTTGCAAGAAAATTTTCTGTTTTTGAGGCAATAAATACCAATTGGGTACGCCCATCTACAGAAAATTCCACAGGATATTCCAACTTGAATGCACCATCTTCGGTGATGGTGTATGATGTTCCCATGGAGTCGAGTTGTGCTTTAATCCACTGGCTGCAGTCCTTAGCGTATACTGGATAAAGAATAGAAATTAGCAGGATGACACAGAGCCCCATTAACCGTCTCATACTTTCCTCCTGTTAATCGTTATTTTCCCCACATTACGGAAAGGCGCGGGACAAGTTGACCCTGGCGTTTTCGTAAATGCAGATGTTAAGTCTAAACACGAAAAGTAGTTAATGTCAAGATTAACATCGGGTAAAAGTTGATTTATCAATAAGTTTTGAGATAATAACCTGTATGAGTAATGGGGTGTTAATCACAAACTGCGGTCAGATTCTTAAACTTACCGGTTCGGGGCTGGGCATCATTTACAATGGGGCGGTGCGAATCCGGGGCGAAAAAATTGTTGAGGTGGGTACGGGTTTACAACCCCAGATTGGTGAAGAGGTGCTTGATGCGAAAGGATGCGTTGTTTTACCCGGTTTTGTTGACCCGCACACCCATCTGATTTTTGGGGGTTGGCGGGCAGACGAGTTTGAGATGCGGCTGGCAGGTAAAAGTTACAAGGAGATTGCTCAGGCCGGAGGCGGAATTTTGTCCACGGTGCGTGCTACCCGTCAATCATCCGAAGAGGAACTTTACACAAGGGCGCTTGAGTTTCTGAAGGAGATGGTTTCCTGGGGCACGACGACGGTGGAGGTGAAGTCAGGCTATGGCCTCGACATAGAAACCGAACTCAAAATTCTACGGGTGGCGCAACGGCTGGGCAAATTGAGGATGGCTGAGATTGTGCCGACATTTCTCGGTGCCCATTCGGTGCCCGATGGGGTTACGAAGCAAGATTATGTGCGGTTAGTAATTGAAAAGATGTTGCCAGCGGTGGCAGAAGCCAGACTGGCGCAGTTTTGTGATGTGTTCTGTGAAAACTTTGTGTTTGATGCGAGCGAGAGCCGCCAGATTCTTCAGGCAGGTAAGAGTTCAGGGCTGTTGCCCACGATTCATGCCGACGAGATTGATTCTTCAGGTGGCGCTGAAGTTGCGGCTGAAGTCGGGGCGGTTTCTGCCAGTCATCTTTTGAAGCCTTCGGATACGGGTCTTGAAGCGATGGCAAAAACCGGGGTGACAGCGGTGCTTTTGCCCGGGACCTGCTTCTTTCTCCAGGAGAGACACAAACCGCCGGTGGTACGGATGCGGGAGCTCGGGATAGATATCGCGCTGGGCAGTGATTTTAACCCTGGTTCTTCTACTCTTCTTGCCCAGCCTTTGACTTTGCAATTTGGATGTCTGCACTATGGGTTGAGTGTTGTTGAAGCGATAAGAGGGGTGACAGTCAATGCGGCACGGGCGTTAAGACGCGAGAGGGAAATCGGCACAATTGAGCCGGGTAAGCGGGCGGACATCGTGATTACCGATGTCCCTGACTATCGGCATTTTGCCTACCGGTTGGGCCACAATCCGGTGCGGATGGTGATTCATAAAGGCAGGATAGTTTATCAAAAAGGAGGAAAGTGTGAACAGTTTGTGTTACTGGGAAATCCCCGCGACCGATGTTAAACTTTCGGCGGAGTTTTATGCCCGATTGTTTGGCTGGAAGATGGCTGAGTCGGGCGAAAACTACATGATGTTTGATGTTGAAGGTGGTATTGGCGGTGGGATTTATAAAATCTCGAAAATGCCGGAACCGGCAATTGATGTTTATATTAAAGTGGCGGACATCCCCGCAACACTGAAGAGAGTAGAAGAACTGGGTGGGAAGATTGAGAAACCTAAAACTGAAATCGGCAACGAGTTTGGGTATTACGCCTTTTTCCGCGACCCGTGTGGTTGTCGGATTGGTATCTGGGCAAAAGAGTAAAAACGCTTTCTAAATCTTTTGTCTTTTATTCAAAGGGTTCCAATTTCTGCTTAGCCGTGAATACCGGCTACTCGCCTTCTTCTCGGTTTTGTTTGTAGTCGATACCTGGAATCCAGAGGTTCGGGCTTTCGACTTCAGTTGATTCGGGAGAAGGAGCGGGTTTCCGATAGTGGAGATAGAGGCGCCAACCCAGCCAGAAAAGTCCCGCGAGAATCAAGAGGAAGAGGATAGTGTTTCCGATTCGGCGATAACGGCGTTTTGCCCGCTCCAGTTCTTCAAATTCTACCCGGCTCAGGTCTTCATCAAATTTTTGTATTTCAATTTTTCCCTTTGGCATGGGATTATTATATGCATCAACCGGATTTAATGTCAACTGACACGCCCCTGACTGAATTCTCCGTGATGGGAATTGAGTGGCGAATCAGGGGTCTAAGACCCAGCGGTTAAAGGCGTTGAGCCATTCCGGGGTTAGTTTGCCCCTGGTTAGTGCCTTTTCAAGGCTGGTGCGAGCCGTCTCTTGTTCAATTGGTTGCCAGCGATGCCAGCGTGTTGTGCCATAGTTTTTCAGTGCTTCAAGGACAACGCTATTTTGTCCGGTAAGTTCGGCGACGGTTCCGAACTGTTTTTTGAGTTTTTTCGCCTTGTCATAGAGCAGTTTGAAAAGCGCCGGGTAACGGTAGTCACGGGCAATGTGATGGTCAAGGATTAATGTTTTTAGCGCGGGCAGGGATAGAATGCGACAGAGGTTAATGATACTTTTTATCAGGTCGATGTCGGAAACAGGGTCACCTTGCAAAAAACTGGGATAGCCATCAATGACCGCTTGCTGGGGGTTGAGCTGGCAGATTGCTGTCGTAACCTCATCGTCAATTGGTCCGGCGACATCGGATGATATCAAAACAGACTCTTTACCCCTTCGGACATCGGTCATGATTACCTTACCCGGTTCGGCTTGTGCCTTGCCGTGCCAGAGGGGAGTGGAGAAGCCGATTTCGGTTTTCTTGAACTTGAAGCGTCGTCCATCTGCCCAGATGATTTCTTTAGGTAAACCGTCGATCGTCTGGAAAAAGCGGTGCGCGGTTTCCTGCTGTTTTTTGGGAAGGTCGTTAATCGCCTTGGCAAATATGACCTTTCCGGAATAAATTTCCGGGTCCCGGGTGTCGATGAAATGGTCGAGATGGTAGTGAGAAATTATTAGAATTTGGGAGCGGGTACAGGATTCGCGGACCAGTTGCTGGAATCGGGTTAAAAGTTTCAGGCGCTGTTCTTCGGGCAGGGGAAATTCGTCGGTCTGCGCTGAGACTCCAGGGTCGATTGTTACCACAATATCAGGGGTTTCGATACGGGTGCACATCCCTTTTACACCGAGGGAGTCAAAGGCGATGCAATGCAGCGTAAGGGCGGGACCTTCGCGGATGATAACCGGGTCGGTGAATTTCATCGAAGGAAGAGTAAGAGGAAATAGTAGAACGCCGGAATGGTGAGTAAGAGGCTGTCGATTCGGTCTAAAAAGCCACCGTGTGCTCCGAGAATGGTGGAACTGTCTTTTGTTCCCACCGCTCTTTTGAAGAGGGATTCAAACAGGTCACCGGCTTGAGCGAGGGCGCCCAGCACGGCTCCTAAGAGTACGGCAATGCCGGCTGAATACTGGGAAAATGGCGCCAATTTGGGTAGCCACAAGCCGCTGAGGATACCGGAAAAAACGATTCCCGAGAAGAAACCTTCTACTGTTTTGTTGGGGCTGAGGACCGGGGCAAGTTTATGTCTGCCCCAGAGTCGTCCTAAGGCGTAGGCGGCGGTATCATTGGTCCAGGTTAATATCAGAGGAAAGAGGGTGAGCCATGGTGACAGGTTTTTATCCTGTACGGTGCAGCGAATGAGAATCAGGTGCGCGGGCAGGAAGCCAAGGTAAATCAGGGTGAAGAGGCTGTAGACCGGAATGCGGGGTAAGGGCTGCCGCTGGGTTGTTGCCCAGAGGAAGACGACCGCGATGGGCGCGATGAGGAAGTGGGGCAGGAGTTTTAAATGGGCAGCAAGGGCAATCGTCAGGTTTAGAAAGGCGAGCAGCCATAGATTCAGGTTGATTTCAGCAATGCGCAAAAGGTTAACGAACTCCACCGTTGCCAGAAGAATCCAGAGGATAACGAGAATGGTGAGCACTTCAGGTCTGGTGTAAAGGGTGATGCCGGCTACCGCCAGAGCAAGAACCGTGCCGATAACAATTCGACCGGCGAGGCTATTTTTCTTTAATACGGCCAAAGCGGCGTTCCCTCCTTGAGAATTCCTCAATTGCCTCAAGCAGTTGCTTGCGTCGGAAATCGGGCCAGAGGGTTTCGGTAAAATACAGTTCCGCATAGGCGAGGTGCCAGAGAAGAAAGTTGGATATGCGCTTTTCGCCCCCGGTGCGAATCAGGAGGTCGATGTCGGGCAACTCCGGGTCATAGAGGAAACGACGAAACTGCTCTTCGGAATCGGGAGGGGTGGTAATCCTGCCTTTTTTGCCCAGTTCCCAGATACGCTGGCAGGCGTCGATTATTTCGGTTCTGCCTCCATAACTCAAAGCGATGGTAAATGTCACACCGGTGTTGTGTTGGGTCTCAGCCATAAGCGCGCTTACCTTTTTCTGGACCGTTTCGGGAAAGTCGGTTAACCGGCCAATGGCACGAAAGCGCACATTGTTTTTTATCATATCATCCCGCTGTTCATCCACCGCCCGGCCAATCAATTTTATCAGGTTATCAACTTCTTTTTTCGGCCTGTACCAGTTCTCGGTTGAGAATGTAAAGACGGTGAGGAAACGCACGCCAATCTCGCCGCAGGTCTCAACAATTTCGCGCAATGCCTTTACCCCCTGGCGATGACCAAAGGTGCGCGGTAGTCCCCGGCGTTTTGCCCAGCGGCCATTGCCGTCCATTATTGCGGCGATGTGAACTGGAATACGGAGTTTAAGCATTATCCTGTTTTTGTATGCCTTATCAAAACGGGCTGAGGCGTCTCGTGTTTACCGCTCCATTATTTCGGCTTGCTTTTTCTCAAGTAGTTCATCAACCTTTTTGATGAACTCGTCGGTAATCTCCTGGATTTTCTTCTGGGCAAGCTTGGCGTCGTCTTCGGAGATTTTCTTTCCCTTTTCCAGTTTTTTCGCCTCTTCATTTAGATCGCGGCGTACCGCCCGGATGGCGACACGGGTATCTTCGGCAAGTTTGGCGCAGAGTTTGCCCAGTTCCCGGCGTCGCTCTTCGCTGAGCGGCGGGATGGGGATGCGGACGAGATTGGCTTCAACCTTTGGGGTAAGTCCAAGCTCGGCTTTGAGAATCGCCTTTTCAATCTCAGGCAGAATCGTGCGGTCCCAGGGTTGAACTACCAGTTGTCGGGGTTCAGGGACCGAAATATTGGCAACCTGTCTTAAAGGCGTCGGCGTGTTGTAGTAATTTACTTTGATACCATCGAGAATCGCCGGGTTGGCACGGGCGGTCCGGATACGGGCGAATTCACCGGCGAGCAGTTCGAGCGCTTTTGTCATCTTGGCACGACATTCGTTGTAAAGTTTTTCTAACATACACAACTCCCGATTTTTTTACCTCCGATGATTTTTAGAATAGCATCAGGCTGACCGATGTCAAACACGACAATGGGAATTCGATGTTCTCGACAGAGGGCAAATGCCGTCTGGTCCATTATCTTTAGCCCTTCGGCTAAAGCCTTTTCATAGCTAAGGCGGGGATAGAATTGCGCGTTCGGGTCCATCTTGGGGTCAGCGGAAAAGATGCCCGGGACATTGGTTCCTTTGAGGATAATTTCCATTTTGAGTTCCAGGGCGCGCAGAGCCGCCGCCGAGTCGGTGGAAAAGAATGGGTTGCCGGTGCCTCCGGAAAGTATGAGAATTTTGTCTTCTTCAAGGAGTAGTCGTGCCCGGGCGATGTTGTACTGGGGGACAAATTTTCCCACCGGGAAAGCGGCGAGGTGGCAGGTCGGGACCTTCTGTTTTAGTCGTTCGGTAAGAATGATGCCGTTTATTACGGTGGCAAGCATCCCAGCCTGGTCTGCGGCAACCTGGTCCAGCTGTTTGGCGCTGCGGCCGCGGATGATATTACCACCGCCCAGAACCAGTGCCAGTTTTACCCCCTTTTTGTGAGCCCGGTACAACTGGTGCACGAGGTCGGCAATAAGCGCCTCACGTTCGAAACATTCGCCGGACAGTTTTAAAAGGACGCGGTGGTAGCAGCTACTCACCCAGTTTGAACCGGGCGAAACGTCGGATGACGATGTTTTCGCCGAACTTGGCGATATTTTCTTTTAAGTAGTCACCGACAGTTTTTTCCGGTGCTTTGACAAATTGCTGCTCCAGGAGGCACACTTCAGCGTAAAATTTCTCGACCTTGCCCTGGACAATTTTTTCAACAACTGGCGCCGGTTTTCCGGTCTGGGCGGCTTGTTCCTGATAGATGCGTTTTTCCTGCTCAATCACTTCCTGAGGTACCTGGGTGCGGTCGATGGCGATGGGGTCACAGGCGGCGATGTGCATTGCAATGTCCCGCACAAAGCGCCGGAATTCCTGGTTGCGGGCGACGAAGTCGGTTTCGGTGTCAACTTCCACTAAAACGCCAAGTCGCTCCCCGGGGTGAATGTAGGCATCAACAACACCCGCGGCGGTGGGGCGTTCTGCCTTTTTCGCTGCTTTGGCGATGCCTCTTTTGCGTAAGATTTCAATCGCCTGGTCAATGTTGCCCTGCGCCTCTTCCAGCGCAGTTTTGCAGTCCATAACTCCGGCACCGGTTCGGCGGCGCAGTTCGACAACTTTTTCCATCGGTTGAGCCATACTCATACCTCCCTTGATTGTTCCTCTGCCCCCATACCTTCAGTTTCAAATTGTTTTTTGCCTTCCATTACCGCATTGGCGATGATGCTTGTCACCAGTCTGATGGAGCGCAGCGCATCGTCATTCCCCGGTATCGGATAGTCGATCAGTTCCGGGTCGCCATTGGTGTCAATCAGGGCGATGATGGGCACCTTCATCCGACGGGCTTCTGCCACGGCGGTGGCTTCCCGTACCGGGTCAACAACAAATATCGCTCCGGGCAGCCGGTCCAGTTGCTGGAGACCGGCAAAAAGTTTTGCCAGTTTCTGGTGCTCCCGTTGCAGTCGCATCGCCTCTTTCTTGGTGGCATTGAGCTGTGGTTGATTGAGCAACTGCTCCAGTTTAGCCAGTCGGCTAATACGGGTGGCGATGACCTCAAAGTTGGTAAGGATGCCGCCGACCCAGCGTTCGGTAACATAGCAGGAGTTACAGCGTTTTGCTTCTTCTTCAATTATCGGCCTTGCCTGGGGTTTGGTACCGACGAAGATAATCTCTTTGCCGGATTCGGTGATTGAACGCACGACATCGTAGGCGGTGCGTAACCGCTCGAGCGTCTTTTCGAGGTCGATGATGAAAATACCGTTTCTTTTCCCGAAGATGTAGGGTTTCATCTTCGGGTTCCAACGCCGGGAGTGATGTCCAAAATGGAGCCCGGCTTCAAGTAGTTGTTTAATGTTTAACGTTTGGTCCACTGGAACCGCTTCCTTCTTTTTGCCAATCCATACTTCATTCTTTCTTTTTCTCGCGGGTCGCGCTTTAGTAGCGCTGCCGCCTTAAGCTGGGCGCGCAGTTCCGGGTTGTAGGTCAACAATGCCCGAGCCGCACCCAGCGCTACCGCTCCAGCCTGAGCGGATAATCCGCCGCCTTCCACGGTACATTTGATTCCAAATGTAGCGCGCGTGCCGGTTATCTCAAGGGGCGCAAATGCCACACGCACAAGGTCGTTGCGGCCAAAGTAGGTTTCAAATGGTTTGCCATTGACCGTGCTTTCCGTAGTGCCCGGGATAAGCCGGACTTTGGCGACGGCGGTTTTGCGTGAGCCAGTTGCAAAGTATACTTGGTTCATATTATTTTATGGTTACCGGTATAAGTTTCTGTGCCTGGTGAGGATGCTCAGTCCCGACATAGATGTGGAGGCGGCGAATGCGTTTTGCCTGAAGGCGATTTTTCGGTAGCATGCGGCGCACCGCCAGTTGCAGAGGACGGGTGGGAAATCGTTCGACCGTCTGCCGGTAGGTTCGCACCTTAAGTTTTCCCGGTAGGGTGGAGTGTTGGTAGTACATCTTCTGCTCTGTTTTATTACCGGTTAACCGAATCCTGCCGGCGTTGATTACCACCACATGGTCTCCAGCATCGATATGCGGGGTGTAGTTCGGGTGGTGTTTGCCCATAAGCAGGGGGGCGATGCAGGTTGCCAGCCGGCCCAGAACCTGCTTGTTGGCATCAATGAGATACCATTCGCCTTTTATTTCCGATTTTTTTGCTATCGAAGTTTTCATCGTAACAATCCTTATACCAGAAATATTACCCTTTGTCAATCTTTGCCTTGTTGAAGCCCAATCGCCTTTTCCCGGTTTCAGAAAGGGATATCATCGAGCTGGTCTTTGGGGATGTCGGGTTCTTCATCAACAGGGGGAATGGCGTCGATATCTGTTTCCTCGGGACCGGGTGCGGCGCTGCGGTCGAGAATCTGCACATTGCGTCCGTAGATGTTGACCTCACTTCGTTTTTCACCAGTTGGGGTTTCCCAGCTGCGGCTGCGTAACTCGCCGTTGATCAATACCGCGGTTCCCTTTTTAAGCCGTTCGCTCAAGCGCTCTGCCAGTTTTGCCCAGATCGTAACACTGAAGAAGTAAGTTTCATCTTTCCAGTTTTCGTCGTTCTCTTTAAATCGGCGGTTGACGGCAATGCGGAATGAACAAACTGGGGTGCCTTTGGGCGTGTAGCGCAGGTCGGCATCAGCGGTGAGTCTTCCCATAATAATCACAGTGTTGAGATAGCCGAGCCGCAGATTGCCTGAACTGTTACGGGATTGTTCAGTCATTGGACACCTCACCGGGTGTGGCGGCTTCGGATGGAGCCGAAGCGCCGGGCTGGGTTGCTGGTTCGGTGCCGGCAGGTGGATGGGGCAGACGGAAAAACGACAACCGGAGAATCTCCTCGCGGTGCATCAGGTCCTGGCGAACCTTTTCCGGTAGGTCGGCAGGACCAAGAAAAGCGATGAAAAAGTAAATGCCTTCGCGGTGTTTACGAACCGGATAGGCGAGGGCGCGGCGTTCGGTGCGAATGTCGTAGAACTTCGCGGCACCGTGGTTTTTCAAGATGTTAACCAGCTCCTCCTGGAGCCGCGCCCCATCTTTTTCCGAGAGGTTGGGGTCAACGATTAATGTTAGTTCATAGTTGTTCACAGGTCCTCCTTTTTATTTAAATCTGATTAACAGGACATCGCCGTCCTGTATTTGATAATTTTTGCCTTCAATTTTCACCTTCCCTGCCTCGTGGGCTGTTTTAAAACCGCCGGCGGCGACAAGGTCCTGATAGGAGACAACCTCCGTTTTGATGAAACCCTTGCCAATGTCGGTGTGAATCATATAGGCGGCTTCAAGCGCGGTTGTACCACGGGGCGCAGACCAGGCGCGCGACTCTTCGCCTTTGACCGTGTAGAAACGAATGAGGTCCAGGGCCGCAAAACACTGGCGGACGATGCCCGCCGGTCCTTCGGGCGCGAGGTTGAGGCTGGTGCGCAACTCGCGTTTGTCCGGTTCGGGAAGTTCGGCAATCTCCTGTTCAAGGGCAGCAGAGAAGAGCAGGTTGGTGCGAGTGGCGAGGCGGGGAAATTTATTGGGGTCGGCAGGCTGCTCATCGCTGCAGTTGATGCAGTAGACAACCGGTTTGAGGATAAACAGGTTGAACTCCTTTACCGCCTGTCTTTCATCGGCGGTGAGCGGCGGGGCGTCAAAACCCTGGCTGAGTGCCGCGCTTAATTTCTCGAGTGCCGAGATGAGGGTGTCTCTTTCCGGTGTTGCCGGTTCTTTACGGGCGCTGGCGAGGCGGCGTTCGACGATTGCGAGGTCGGCGAGCGCCAGTTCACTTTCCACAATCGCCACATCCCGTTCCGGGTCCACGGTATCAAAGATGTGGGTGATGTCAGGGGCGGTGAAGTTGCGCACGAGGTGGAGGAGGAGGTGCGACTCCCGGATGTGGGCAAGGAACTTGTTTCCCAGTCCTTCACCCTGGCTGGCGCCTTTTACCAATCCAGCGATGTCAACAAAGTCGATGTGTGCCGGTGTTACTTTGCGTGGTTTTATTATCCGGGCAAGCTGTTCCAGTCTTTCGTCCGGCACCGTTACGACCCCGACATTCTTTTCAATCGTGGTGAAGGGAAACAGGTCAACGCGGGCATGGGCACCGGTCAGGATGTTAAATAGCGAAGTTTTACCGACATTGGGTAAGCCGACAATTCCGACCTTCATAATCCCTCGGTAGAAGGTGTTGTCCGGGTTAGCCCGCGCGGGACCGGGGCGTTAATTAGATTCATCGCCTTTTGTAAGCCATCGGTAACCACAGAGATACAGGCGATAGCGGCACGTTCGAGGATTTCGGGCAGGAGTTTTCTCTCCTCCGGAGTAAAAGGGGAAAGGACATATTGTACCGCATCCATTCCCATCGGGGCACCGATGCCGATGCGCAGGCGCGGAAAGTCGTTTCGGTTCAGGTGATAGATTATTGAGGCGAGGCCTTTGTGGCCACCATCAGAGCCCCTGGGCCGCAGCCGGAGCATGCCAAAGGGCAGGGCAAGGTCATCGACGACCACAAGGAATTCGTCGGGCTGGGTTGTTAGTTGTTCCTTGACCACGACGCCCGATTCGTTCATATAGAGGAGTGGTTTGACCAAGAGCAGTTCGGTGTCTGCATAGCGGGCGCGTGCCAGGAACCTGCCTGGTTGGTGATGGAACTTTACACCCAGACGCCGGGCAAGCGTATCAAGGGTCATAAACCCGATGTTGTGCCGGGTCTGAGCGTAACGCGTTCCCGGGTTCCCCAGGCCGAAGATGGTCATCTTACTTTTCCTTCTTTTTTTCCTCTTTTTTCTCCTTCTTCTCCTCGCCTGCTTTAGCTTTCTCTTCGGTCGCCTCTTCTTCACCTTCCTCTTTCTTCTTTTCCTTAATCACTTCGGGTTCAGCCACGGCTTCAGTGGGCGCCGGAGTTTCAATTGCGGCGGCAAGTTTACGAGGTGTAAGGATGGTGACGATTGCCGATTCAGCGGGCAGGAGGAATTCAACTCCTTCGTACTTCAGGTCGGAGATGTGGATTGAGTGTCCCATTTTCAGGTTGGTGATGTCAATGTCAAAATGCTCGGGGATTTTATCAATCGTCGCCCGCACCGGGATTTCGTGGAGCAGGAGTTCGAGCATCCCGCCCTGTTTTATCCCTTCGGCGGTGCCGTGGAGCAGAACCGGGACATTCATCGTAATCTTCTCGTCAGGATGAACCTTCTGGAAGTCGATGTGGAGAAAGGTGTTGTTGATCGGGTTGCGCTGAATCGTTTTGATAACACAGCGGACAACACCCTGACCATCAATTTCGAGGTCAACAATTGGGGTTCGGCCTTTCAGGTCGCGGAGCACCTGCTGAAATTCGTGGGCAGACAGGGTCAGAAGCGTTGACGGGTCACCGTGACCATACATTACCGCGGGCAGCTGTCCTGCCCGGCGCATTTTGCGCATTTTTGATTTTCCAGTTTCCAGTCTGATTTTTGCCTTGATTTGTGCCATAACTCTCCTTTATATAAAAAGTGAACTTACCGACTCCTCGCGGTGAATTCTTAAAATCGCTTCCGCCAGCAACGCGGAAACGGAAAGCACCTTGATTTTCGGATGGCGCTTTTCCGGCGGTTGGAAAATGGTGTCAGTTATCACCACCTCAGCAAGCGGCGAATCGCCGATAAGTTGCACCGCATTACGGGAAAAGATGCCATGGGTTGCGGTGGCATTAACCGACCGGGCACCAGCGTTGAGCAACGCGGCGGCGGCGCGGAGTAAGGTGCCACCGGTATCAATCATATCGTCAAAGATGAGGGCGTCCATTCCCTCAACATCACCGACCACTCGCAATGCCTCGCTCTGGTTCGGAGCGGCGCGGCGTTTGTCGATGATGGCGATGGGAATCTTATCGCCGAGACGTTCGGCAAAGCCCCTTGCCCGATTTGCCCGACCGGTGTCGGGCGCAACCACAACGAGGTTTTCGGTCCGGGTGGCGAAATGTTTTACTAAAACGGGTGTGGAAAACAGATGGTCGACCGGAATGTCAAAATAGCCCTGAATCTGGTCGGCGTGCAAATCCATCGTCAACAGCCGGTCGATGCCGGCACGGGTTAACAGATTGGCAATCAGTTTTGCTGAGAGCGGCACCCGGGGTTTGTCTTTCCGGTCCTGTCGGGCATAGCCGTAATAAGGGATAACCGCGGTGATGCGCCGGGCGGAAGCACGCTTCAAGGCGTCAATCATCAGGAGCAGTTCGAGGATGTTGTCGCCGGGGGGTGGGGTGGGTTGAAGAACAAACACATCTTTACCCCGAACATTCTCATTGATGGTGATACGGATTTCACCGTCGGCAAAGTTAGTTATCTCAGCGGCACCGAGAGGAATCTCAAGATGCCGGGAAATTCTTTCTGCCAGGGGCCGGTTTGCCCTTCCCGAAAACAGTTTCAAATCGTCTGCCATCCTTTCCTCCCGCAATTGGGTTTACCATTCATCAGGCTGGGGTGGAAGGAGTCGAACCTTCACGCCAGGATCCAAAGTCCTGTGTCCTGCCAGTTAGACAACACCCCAATTGTTGCGGCAGGTCGGTCTTGACCGGGTGGAAATTGCGGAAAAACCAGCGAGTTCTCGTTTCGTCAACTTCAACACGGCCATCGGGTCAGGTCCTATAAACAGGCCATAGACCGTACTGCCGGAACCAGACAGGCTTGCCGCACAGGCGCCTTTTTCCAAAAGCAGGGCTTTTGCCCGTTTCAGTTCTGGAAACCGGTGGAAAACTACCGGTTCAAAACTGTTGTAAAGTTGCGCGGCGACCCCTATCGGTTCATTGCGCCTCAACTTTAACGCCAGTATTTTAGGGGAAATCGGTAATCGTGTCAAATGTCGCCTTTGCCGGTCAAGAGCCTGATAAGCCCAGGCGGTATTGACGCCAAATTTTGGGATTAAGAGCACGAAGTTCAACAGGGGAAGGCGGATTTTTCGAAGCAGTTCACCCCTGCCCCGGGCAACACAGGCTGAGGCGCGCAGAAAAAACGGTACATCACTGCCCAGTTGGGCAGCAAGGCGGTGCAGGGTTTTGGGTGAGATGGGGAAATCAAACAGCGCAGACAGTCCGAGTAGCACGGCAGCGGCATCGCTGGAACCGCCCCCAAGTCCGGAACCGGGCGGGATGCGCTTGTGGATTGTGATGGAGCAGCAGGGCGGGATTTTTATTTGACGGAAAAACAGGTTTGCCGCCCTGAATGCGAGGTTCTGTTCCGGGGCGATGGTTAACTGGATGCCCGTGATTTTCAATCTGAGTCCGGAGCGGTTCTTTCTAATTCGCACCGTATCGCCGAATTCAAGTGGTACCATAGTGGTCACAATCTCGTGAAACCCGTCGGTTCGCTTCTTACCCACCCATAATCCAAGATTCAGTTTCGCCGGCGCTAAAAGTGTGACCTGTTCCATCTATTTGCCGATAAATGTGGTCTTTGAGTCAAACTTCCAGTCCGGGTTAAAGAAGCCGGCAGCCCGAACTCCTGTCCAGCCGTACCTTGTAACCCGGCGGTCGAAAACCAAAAAGTCGGGGATTGCGGTACCAGAACCGATTACACCCCAGAAAAAGGACAGTTTGGTAAAATGCGGGTCGGTGCCCATCCGGACAAGAATGAGTTTTTCCGGGTTGAGCGGATTGGGATAGGTGAGGACAACCGCAACACTATCGGGTTGCAGACCGGGCAGAGAAGAGTGCAGTTTGCCATCCCTGACGGTTATCGGCAACTGCCCGGCAATACGGCTGGTAAACCGGTTTTCTTCTGGTCCGCCCAAAAGAATGAGGTTACGGTTCAAGGGGATGGGAGCGGTGTCCGGTACAATTTCGGTGTTGCCGTTGCCGATTAAAAACCAGCGCAGCGCCTCCTGATTTGCCGCGTGACGCAAAAAGTCAACAAGGTTGGGGTTCTGAGTTCCATAGACGATGGTAAACGGTTTCATCATTACCTGTTTTGCCGGACCGTAAAGTTCCGGGGTTTTGTGGAGTTGAGCGGTTCGGACAGGACCCTGTTTCCAGCCGTGCCGGGTTTTATGGACGACGATGGTACGGGGAAGAGTTAGATTGGCAAGCACAGTTTTGCCGTCGATTTCCAGCCGTATCGCGCTGGAGAAAAACAGCCGCTGGTCAAAGTTTAGGGTTAACTGCTTGATGTTTTCGGTGAAAAGTTTGACCACCGAGTCGGTGGCAAACCCTTCAAGGCCGGCGTCGTAGCCAACATTTTCGACCCGGTCGACTTTTACCCAGTAACAGGAGCGGGATTGAGCGATGTCCGCGGTGCGGAATCTGATGTGCCGGGGACCCTGATTTCGGCGGCTTTGCTTTAAGAAGCGCATCAGACTGGTGTCGTCAACACAAACCGTGCCATCCTCATAACTCCACCAGTGTTTCTGCCCCGGTACCTCTTTATACTCGTAGTTGTAGTTAAGGGCATCGAGCCAGAGGGCGAAGTTTCGTCCGTGCAGGGCGGGTACATTGTCATCGTCGCCGCCATGAAGGATAAAGACCGGCAGATTCCGGGCGTTTTCAAGAAATGCCGGAACATTGTCGGGTCGCATTGCCATATCGCGCACCATCAGTTTTGCCGGTTCGGCAAAGGTACTGCTCTTCTGAAGAAAGGTCGGTACATAAAGGGGTAAGGAGGGCCAGCCCGCAGCCGGTGCGATGGCGGCAAACAGGTCAAAATGGGCAAGTCCGATGTGCCAGGTGCCGTGCCCGCCCATAGAATGGCCCGTTAAAACCACCCGGTCCGGGTCAATCGGGAAACTTTTTATCGCCTGATTTAAAACCTCAAGTGCATCCAGTCTGCCCCAGTCCTGCCAGTCAAAACCGTAAGGTCGGCGGTTGGTCGGGCAGACAACAAACGCCCAATCTTTTGGCTTGAAACATTCGGCAAGACCGGACGCTTCAACTCCGGCACCATGCAGGGAGAGAATTAATCCGTAACTTTTTTTCGGGTCGTAGTTTTCGGGATAGAGAGCCGCATAGTACTGGCAGGATGAGTCAATTTCGGAAAGAAAGGTTATTTTGTGGGCCTGGGTGATTTTGCGGGAGCGTAAGGTTATCGTGTCGGTGTGCGTCCAGTTCTGATAACGCAGGGAAATGACCATTGGATAGCCCGCGGTGTCAAAAGGTAGCGGCGGGACTTTCAGTTTTAGCGCCGGCTTTTTTACACCCTGCGCTGGGATGTTGTTGAGGATGGTGTCGGTCAAAATAAATGTGTCAATCTTCATCGAAACCTGGACCCGGTCAACTGGTTCGGTGGTGGTGTTGAGTAAGGGCAGTCCGCACCAGGCGACAAAACCGGAATCGGCGATGAGGTCAAAGATGGTGACATCCCGGGTTAGGGCGATTATCGGTTCGGAAACAGGAACCAGGAGAAATCGGACACGCTGGTCCCCAAAACCGGAAAGGCGCAAAATGATTCGGTTTGTGCCCGAATCAAGCGTCACCGGCACTTTGAACCAGTTGTTGGCATAGACATCACCTATGTACCCTTTGCCATTCAAAATAAAGCCGCCAAGTTTTGTCGGGACAACAAGGGCACGGCACCGATAGGGTAGATTAAGTTCGGCATAGGCGTAGCCGGTTGCCATTATACCGGCGATGCCGTAGTAGTCGGCAATTGTGTCCCAGCGCACCTGCTCGTAATCGGTTTCGAGCCAGCCGGATGAGTCGGCACGCACCTTGTGCCACTTTACCACTCCACCCTGCACCAGACTGGAGCGGAGGCTGTCACCTTCCCGGGGTATGAGGCTATTCACATCTTCAATCGCCTCGGTTATGCCTTCACGCACCCCAACCGAGAACGGACCGCAGAGCAGCCACTCCTGGATGACAATTGTGTCTTTGATTGACGGGATTTCATCTGCCCGAATAAATAAGGGACAGGACAGGACAATAACAAGGGGTAAAATTTTTTTCATATCGGGATACAGTTTAACACGGTGAAGATGATGGTCAAGGATAGGTGCCAATATTCAGAGCCCGGAAAAAGAAAAATTTCACGGTGCAGTTGTAAGGACGACCTGTAAGCGTCTAAATTCCAAAATGTTATTGGATTTTCGCCCGCCGGCATAGGGCTCACCAATGAGCCGTTCCCGGGACGGTTTTGGGGTTCAAAGCCAGTCTTCAAGGAGCGGGTACCTGTCCGGCATTTCGGGTTTTGATCGGGGAAGGAAAATCTGGCATAGAAAAGGGTGGGGTGGCAGGGTATGATTAGTCAAGTGTTATCGAGGAGATAGCCGGTTTTCTCAATTGGATTCGGACGGTTAAGGTTAAAGGGGTGATTATAGTTATCCTGAAGAAGGGGGATTTGCGGGGTAAAATTGGGCTCATAATCGGCTGGTAAATAGTAATCAGTTGACAGGGGGTTGAGATGTTTTTACTATCAGTTATATATGTCAAATTATGAGCGTGTGATTGAGGAGTTGCGCCGGCGGACCGCAGAGGCGTTGAAGGGCGGCGGCGAGGAGCGGATTAAAAAGCAGCATGAGGAAGGGAAACTGACCGCAAGGGAGCGGATTGACCTGCTTCTGGACAAAGGGAGTTTTGTGGAACTGGACCGGCTGCGGGTTCACAGTTGCACCGATTTCGGAATGGATAAGAAGAAGATTCCGGGTGATGCGGTGGTTACCGGTTATGGCAAGATTCACAACCGGTTGGTGGCGGTGTTTTCCCAGGATTTTACCGTTTTTGGCGGCACGCTTTCCAAGGTGTTCGCCGAGAAGGTGTGTAAGATAATGGATTTGGCGATGAAGGTGGGGATGCCGGTAATCGGGTTGAACGATTCCGGTGGCGCAAGGATTCAGGAGGGGGTGGAGAGTTTAGGTGGTTATGCGGACATCTTTTTGCGCAACACCCTGGCATCCGGTGTCATACCGCAGATTTCGGCGGTGATGGGTCCCTGTGCCGGGGGTGCGGTTTATTCGCCGGCATTGACCGATTTTATTTTTATGACCGAGCGGACCAGTTATATGTTCATCACCGGTCCGGAGGTGATTAAGGCGGTAACCAAGGAGGAGGTGACCAAGGAGAAACTGGGCGGAGCGGATACGCACAATGCGGTTTCCGGCGTCGCCCATTTCAAGGATATTGACGACCGGGATTTGCTGGAGCGGATTCGGAAGTTAATGACCTATCTGCCCCAGAACAACCGGGAGAAGCCACCGCGCATTGAATCGCGGGACCGAGCAGAGCGGGATGTTGAAGGGATTGAGGAGATTATGCCCGATGACCCGCGCAAGCCTTACGATATGCTGGCGATAATTCAAAGGGTTGTTGACCAGGGGAGTTTTTTTGAGGTCCAGCAGCACTGGGCAAAGAATATTATCATCGGGTTTGCCCGGATGGATGGGATGGTGGTGGGTGTCGTGGGCAATCAGCCGAAGTTTCTTGCCGGCTGTCTGGATATTGATGCCTCGGTCAAGGCAGCGCGGTTTGTGCGGTTCTGCGATGCGTTTAACATCCCGATTGTCACCTTTGTTGATGTGCCCGGATTTTTGCCCGGCACGGCACAGGAGTACGGTGGCATCATCCGGCATGGTGCCAAGTTGCTTTATGCCTACTGTGAGGCGACGGTACCAAAGATAACGGTGATTACCCGCAAGGCCTATGGTGGTGCCTACGATGTGATGTCTTCCAAGCACATCCGGGGCGACTTTAACTTCGCCTGGCCCACGGCCGAGATTGCGGTAATGGGACCTGAGGGTGCGGTGAACATCATCTTCCGCAAGGAGATTAGCGAGGCGTCCAATCCGGAGGAGCGAAGGCGTCAGCTGGTGGCGGAGTACGAGGCGAAGTTTGGCAATCCGTTTAAGGCGGCAGAACTGGGTTATGTGGATGAGGTGATTGAGTTTAAGGATACGCGGCGCAAGATAATTTCCGGTTTGCGGGTTCTTGAGAACAAGGAGTTGTGCAATCCGTGGAAGAAGCACGGCTGCATACCGTTGTAACCGGTAAGGGGTGGTGATGGCAGAAGATAAAGAAAGGTTGAAGCGGGCGCTTGCGCGCTGGGAGGCAGAGGTTTTGAAGCCAGCGCTGGAAAAGGTGCCCGAGCCGAAGGACGATTGGGCGACAGTTTCGGGCATACCGGTGAAGCGGGTTTACACGCCCCTGGAACGGGAAGGCGAAGATTACCTTGAACAGCAGGGGTTGCCGGGAAGTTTTCCTTTTACCCGCGGGGTGCAACCCACGATGTACCGGTCCCGGCTGTGGACGATGCGTCAGTATGCCGGGTTTGGTTCGGCAGAGGAGACCAATGCCCGTTATCACTACCTTTTGAAGCAGGGCCAGACCGGACTTTCAGTGGCGTTTGATTTGCCGACCCAGATGGGTTACGATTCGGACCATCCGATGGCGCGGGGCGAGGTGGGCAAGGTTGGGGTGGCGATTTCGACGATTGAGGATATTGAGCGGTTGTTTGCCGGGATTCCGCTGGAGCGGGTGTCAACCTCAATGACGATTAACTCGACCGCGGCGATTTTACTGGCGATGTACTGCGTTATCGCCGAGCGTCAGGGCGTGGAGTGGAAAAAGTTACAGGGTACGATTCAGAACGATGTTTTGAAGGAGTATGTGGCGCGGGGGACTTACATATTTCCGCCCCGACCATCGTTGCGCCTGGTGACCGATATCATCGCCTGGTGTGCCGCTGAGGTGCCGAAATGGAATACGATATCGATTTCCGGCTACCACATTCGCGAAGCCGGGGCAACCGCAGTTGAGGAGGTGGCGTTTACCCTGTCCAACGGTCTGGAGTATGTCAAGGCGGCAAAGGCGCGCGGGCTGGAAGTGGACCGGTTTGCGCCCCGGTTGTCGTTTTTCTTTGCCGCCCACACCAACATCTTTGAGGAGGTGGCAAAGTTCCGGGCGGCGCGGCGGTTGTGGGCGCGCCTGTTGAAGGAGCGTTTTGGCGCGTCCGACGACTCGTGCAAGTTGCGCTTCCACACCCAGACCGGAGGCGTAACCTTAACCGCCCAGCAGCCCGAGAACAATGTTATTCGGGTGGCGTATCAGGCGCTCGCTGCGGTTTTAGGCGGAACCCAGAGTCTGCACACCAACTCGCGGGACGAGGCGCTGTCACTGCCGACTGAGGAGTCGGTAACGATTGCTCTGCGTACCCAGCAGATTCTCGGTTATGAGACGGGTGTTACCGACACCGTTGACCCGCTTGCCGGTTCCTACTTTATTGAGAGTCTGACCGATGAGATTGAACGCCGGGCACGGGCGCTGATCGAGGAGGTAGATAAGCGGGGCGGCGCGGTGAGTGCAATTGAGCAGGGGTTTATTCAGGAGCGGATTGCGGAAAGCGCCTGGCGATTCCAGCGTGAAGTGGAGGAGGGTAAGCGGATTGTGGTCGGCGTGAATCGGTTCAGTGATGCAATTGAACCGAAACTGCGGCTGTTGCGGGTTGATGAGGCGCTGGCAGAGAAAAGGCGTCAGGAACTTGCCGCGTTTCGGACGCGGCGCGACGCGAGGTCGGTACAGCAGGCACTGGCCGATGTGGAACGGGTTGCTCGTACCGAAGAAAATTTGATGCCGGTGATTGTGGCAGCGGTGCGCGTTGGTGCGACGGTGGGAGAAATCAGCGATGCGCTGCGCACCGTGTTTGGCGAATATGACCGGGAAAGGAGATGAAATGATAAAAAAGATTGCCCATATCGCAATTGCGGTGCCGGATTTAGATGCGGCAGCAAAATTTTACGCCGAACAACTGGGATTGAAGCTGACCGGCAAGGAAACGGTGCCGCACCGCAAGGTGACGGTTGGATTCATTCAGATGGGCGAGACGAAGATTGAACTGGTGCAACCGGATGCGCCCGATGCGCCCGTTGCCAAATTTATTGCCGAACGGGGACCAGGGCTCCATCACATCTGTTTTGAGGTGGACGATGTTGATGCCGAATTCCAGCGGCTTTCTCAAGCCGGAGTTAAAATCGTTGACCCGGCACCGCAGCCCGGTGCGGATGGTACCAAGACCTTCTTCATCCATCCCAAGGCAACCGGCGGCGTGCTGATTGAACTGAACCAGCCGGCAAAGAAATAAAAAGGCGAGCAAAGATGGCAAGTCGTTTAATCGAACTTTTTGAAGACCCGAATCTTGTGAACCGCATCCAGAAAAAGTTGCCCTATTTGTTTCAATTAGCAGAGTTAGAAAGTTCCCGTGCCGGGAAGATAGGAATGGAGGTTGGGTCGGTGCGCGAACGGGTGATTGTTGCTTTGCTTATTTATAAATTCGGTCAGGGAAATGTTGAGACCGAAATACCGATAACTGAACCAGAGGTGGATGCAAGGCTATTTGGTGAACCTGTATCTATCAAGACGATTACTGGCAAAGGCTTTGCCGGTGTGAAGTTGATATGGACGGTGGATGCCGAGAAAGCAAGAGAATTCCGTGAAAGTTATCAACCTAAATGTGATATCTTGCTTGTGCAAATAAACTGGAATAGCACCGGAGGATTTTATTATATTCCACTGGCAACCCAGAAAAATCTTTTTAATAGAATAGGCAGACACAATTATATAAAACTACCCAAATCTGGAACAAATCCGAGAGGTGTTGAAATTACAAAAGAAGCCCTCATAAGTCTTGTGAGAGACCAAGGGACAAAAGCAATTCCTATTGAGTGGCAAAGAACGGAAATAAGGTTCAATTCCTATAAAAGATGGGTCGAACTTTGGAGTGAAGAATGATAAGGCAAATCAGAGTGAAGGATTCGGAATTTCGTGCGGGGAGGGAGGAGATTAAGCTTTCTTTAAATCCGGTTGTGCAAATTGGTGAAATTGAAAAAATTTATAATTTTCTCTCATGAAATATTCTCGGGCGAAAAAAGGGACTAAAACGAGTGCGTTCGGTTCACCCGGGCGCATTGGGCATGATTCTACTCGTTTTTATGGGAGCCGTTTATATGAAGGTCTACCCAAAGAGCAAAAAATGAAATACGAGGAAAACCCAATTCCACCTAAATATCTGGACCGGATATTCTGCAAATCAAGCGAACAGATGACAGAACTTCCGGATTGTAGCGTTCATCTTATGGTTACCTCTCCTCCTTACAATGTGGGGAAGGATTACGATGCTGACCTTACCCTAAAAGAGTACCGTGAGTTTTTGAAGCGAGTCTGGAAAGAAACTTATCGGGTTCTCGTGCCCGGAGGGCGATTATGTCTTAATATCGCCAATCTTGGCAGAAAGCCTTATATCCCTCTTGATGCCTTTCTCACCGAAGACCTACTTGAGATTGGTTTTCTGATGCGTGGTCAGATAATCTGGAACAAGGACACAAGTGCCAGCCCTTCAACCGCTTGGGGAACCTGGCTCTCGGCAAAAAATCCGATTCTCCGGGATATCCACGAGTACATTCTGGTGTTTTCTAAGGGGACATTTACCCGCATGAATCTATACAAAAGGCCGAATTCGATTACCAGAGAGGAGTTTTTAGAGTTAACCAAAAGCGTCTGGACTTTTCCCGCCGTATCGGCGAAGAAGGTTGGTCATCCGGCACCGTTTCCTGAAGAGTTACCTCGAAGATGTATTCAATTGTACACTTTTGTGGGGGAAGTAGTACTTGACCCGTTTATGGGTAGTGGCCAGACCGCAATCGCCGCACTAAAAACCGGTAGACACTATGTTGGATATGAAATTGACCCCGAATATGCCGAACTCGCCCTAGCGAGAATCACCGCAGCCTGCGGGCAGTTGCGGTTGGAATTTGATAATAGGGAATCAGTTGTTGCGGACCGCTCACCGCGGTCAAAGGCAAGGAGGGGAAAGGGAAAGGGCTGTGTTTAATGGGGGATGAAGTCCATTCCGAAGACATTTTTGCGGATGAAGTTTTCGTTTTGGCGCCAGGATTTGGCAACCTTGACCCAGAGTTCAAGATAGACGGGCCGACCCAAAAATTGCTCAATTGATTCCCGGGCGATTTCGCCGACCTTTTTCAACGCCCGCCCGCCTTCCCCGATTATAATCCCTTTCTGCGACTCCTTTTCCACATAAATTACCGCCCGGATGTAGTCTTTACGGTTGGGCCGTTCCCGAAACTCTTCAATCACCACGGTTGTGGAGTAGGGGATTTCGGCACCGTAGCGGTTGAAAACCGCCTCGCGGATGAGTTCGGCGACAAAGAAGCGCTCGGGTCGCTCAGAAAGGGCGTCGGGTGGATAGAACGGTGCACCCTCAGGCAAGAGTTCGACAATGCCCTTTTTCAGGTCGTCAACGCCATCACCTTTTAAGGCGGAAATCATAAACACATTTTCAATGCCAGCCTGAGCACACGCCGCGGTCAGGGGCAAAAGGTTTTGTTTGGGAACGGCGTCAATTTTGTTCAGGGCGACAAGGGCGCGGCGGCCCGCAAGTAGTTTCAGGTCGGAACATTCGGGCTGGGCGGCATCGATGACCAGGAGGACAACATCGCTGTCGTCCAGCGCCTTTTTTATCTCCTCTTTCATAAATTTGTGAAGGGTGTATTTCGGGTCAAGGATGCCGGGCGTGTCAAGGAGGAGCGCCTGATAGTCAGGGCCGTTGAGAATACCCAATATCCGATGCCGGGTTGTCTGCGGTTTTGGGGTGACGATGGCGAGGCGATGACCAAGGAGCCGGTTCAAAAGGGTTGATTTGCCGGCGTTGGGCCGGCCGATGATGGCAACATAGCCGGCGCGAAAGGGCTGGTTAGCCATTAACGGGGCGACCCGTCCCGGGAAGCCGGTAACTCCTGAAATACGCCGATGGCACGGAATTTTTCGATGCGCTGGCGCACCAGTTCATCACCGGGCAGGGTGTTGAGGACATAATAGTTTGCCAGAACCGCCTTTTTGAGCAGGCGGGCGGCTTCGTCCCAGTCGTGATGGGCGCCGCCCAGCGGTTCTTGAACAATTTCGTCAATGACGCCAAGGCTGAGCAGGTCCGGGGCGGTGATTTTTAAAACTTCGGCGGCTTGCTCCGCACGCGAGCCATCACGCCAGAGGATGGCGGCACAACCTTCGGGTGAGATGACCGAATATACCGCATTTTCCTGCATCAAAATCCGGTCGCCAACCGCAATCGCCAGTGCGCCGCCAGAACCACCTTCACCGGTGACAACGACGATAATCGGCACTTCAAAGAGCGCCATTTCACGCAGGTTGCGGGCAATCGCCTCGGCCTGCCCGCGTTCCTCAGCGCCAATGCCCGGATAGGCACCAGGGGTGTCAACAAGGCAGAGGATGGGTACATTGTGCCGGGCGGCAAGTTCCATTACCCGCAGCGCCTTGCGATAGCCTTCAGGATGGGGCATACCAAAGTTGCGTGCCAGTTTTTCTTTTGTGTCCCGGCCCTTTTGCTGACCAATGATGGCAAAGGGGACCTGGTCGATTTTGCCCAGACCGGCAACGATTGCCGGGTCGTCGGCAAATGACCGGTCGCCGTGCAGTTCCACAAAGTCGGTGACCATCCGGTCGATGTAGTCAAGGGTGTAAGGACGCCTTGGGTGGCGGGCAAGCAGGACCCGTTGCCAGGGGGTGAGGTCGGCATAAAGTTTTGTTTTGAGTTCTTCAATCTGTTTCTGGATGCGTTTTATTTCGGACTCGGCACCGAGCGCGGTGACCTCTTCCAGACGGTCAAAAAGTTCGGCAAGCGGTTGCTCGAAGTCGAGCCAGCCCTGGGAAGGAGAGGGCATAGTTTAATTATTGGGGGTCAGATTCAGGGGCGGATATGCCGTAAGCGATGCCGAAACGGTGTGCCGAACCGAGTCCAAACTCAAGGGGCGAAAATGCATAGTCAAACCGGAAGCGGTTGACAGCAACTCCCAGGCCGAAGTTGAGATGGTTTGCCGGATTTAACAGGTCGTAACCGGCACGCAGAGAAAGGATTCTACCCAGCCGGAATTCAGCACCGAGTTGAGCCTCTGCCTTTTTGGAATAGAAAAACCAGGAGCCATCGGTAACGAGGAGGAGACGGTTTTTGCCCAAAGGCAGGTTGTAGGCGATACCGCCCCGTACCCGGGTCGGGAGCCAGATGAGTTGATATTTGTAGGACATCGTTCGGCCAAAGTCAACAACGGCAACTCCGGTTGACAGGTTTTGCAGAGGGTGGAATCGGGCGCCGATGTCAACACCGAATCCGGACAGTTCGTTGCTCATTATTTTAGAGTAGAAGTAGCGGCACGATATGCCGGCATTTGCCCAGGA
Organism: Caldifarciminota bacterium; assembly: GCA_037441285.1. Classification (GTDB taxonomy): domain Bacteria; phylum Hydrothermota; class Tepidihabitantia; order Tepidihabitantales; family Tepidihabitantaceae; genus Tepidihabitans. Next base: position 8,872 of record JBBISL010000010.1, on the reverse strand, counting down.
AGAAAAGTTGCGGGCGATGTTCAGGTATCCGGTAAGGTCAAGGGGCGAAAAAGTGCCCAAGGGCTCTTCGGTGGGGACTTCTTCCCGGTATTCAAATTTGCCGCTGGCGAAAGAGACGACACCGAGTCCAAGGACAAAGTGTTTGAAGTTGCGGGCAAGGAAAAGCGACTGATGGTGAGTGTCAAGGAACCATTTGGTATACTCAACCTGAGCGGTGAAGGCCGCACTCTGAGCGTTGGCGGCCGGGTTGTAAAAGATTCCCTGTGGTCCAAGGGAAATAGCGGTGCCGGCGCCGGCAAGAGCCGCTTCCCGGATGCCTACCGGAATGGTTAACCAGGCGTTGCCCACAGACCGTTGTTCTGCTCCGTAACAGAAGGTGGAGACAAAAACGAAAAGGAGGCTGCCGAGTAGTAGCGGTTTTCTAAAGACGGACATTGTTTTTTACTCCTCGATTATTTCGACATTTGCCCGGGGTAAGGTAACCCGTTCGCCTGTTTCCAGTTCGACCTCAAGGACCCGGACTTTGGCTTCGGTTTCAATGGTCTGCAGTTCGACCGGTAGGGCGGTAACCTTGCCGATTTTGCCAAAGTGGGGTTGACGGATGATGCGTACCGCCATACCGATTGCCAGACCGCCTTCCGAACTGCTCGGTTTTACCTCACCAGTGGCACCGCTGCAGGGTACGATAATCTCAGGTCGAATAACCCCGGCACGAATCTGGGTGGCACCATTTGCCGACGCCATTTTGTTCTCGAGCGACTGCAGGAGTTCAAATGTCCGCTTCGCCATGCGCATCTCCCCGAAACCTTCGGTGATGATGATGGTCAGCCCGCGTTTTTCTGAGCCGGTGATGGCAACGCCAATGTCGTAACCGAGAAATTTCCGGAGGGTGGAATCTTCGACCCCACCGCCGACAATGCCGCGCGCTCCGAATTTCAACGCCTGCTCAATTGCTTCATAGGTGACAAGCGACCCGCCGATGACGATTTTACCCTGACAGTCACCGTTGATTTTATCGGCGGTCAGGACCTCATCCGGAGTTTTGACAACAAGTTTCAACACGCCGCGCGTTTCGCCGCCGACCCCGAAAATTCCCTGAATCAGGCTGACCTCGTTGGCAACAACGACCCCTTCTTTTGGGAGAAGTTCAGCAACAACCCCTTCAATATAAGCGTCCACCTGTACCGGCTGGGGCGGTTCCCGGACAATGACCTGACCGGTTACGGGCGAGATGTTTTCAATCGTACCGGTGACAGGCGAACGGACTTCTGATTTGAACAGTCCAAACAACCCTTTGGAACGGGCAATAACCTCGTCTTTCTTAACCGGGTCACCGGCTTTTTTGAGCATAAGATGGGGGATATCTTCCGGGGGAACGCCCAGAATTCCGGCGACATTTACCGTTTGAACATTGCCCGGAACCTCGGTTCGGGCGACGATGTCGTCACCTTTGACCCGCTGTCCCTTTTCCAAAAGGATTTCGCCGGGCAATGGTAAACGGCGAATCTTTCTGATGTGGGTTCTACTGGTGACCTTTAATCCAGGTGTATATGCATGGGCCATACACAAAAAGGATATTAAACAAAAAACGAGGTGTCAAGCAAACCTGAAAACGCCATTTAGTTGAATTGGTGAACTGAAACCACGATGTATTTCCACTTTAACTATCTAACTTTGCGGGCGTTCTTTTTGTTGTTGTGATAATGTGCTACTGATTTCACCAGCATGGAAAACAACTGACTTTGTTAAAATGTTTGATTTTGCCGAAGCACAGCAACATAGTACCGTGTGGGGTAAAATTCAACCCCTTGATATAAAAATTAAACAGAGATTTTAGGCTTTTTTGATTTTTAAGGTTGGATAATGTGTTAAGTCACAATAATTCAGATAGTTAAGAAATTGTAATGATATATATAAAAATAAGAAGGTTTTTCTTGACAGGAACAGTTGTGGGGATATAGTAATGACTGAGATGACTTTGTGTTTAAATATGTGGATAAGTGTGGAAAAAATGGTGTGGTGCGGGTGTGGGTATGAGGGGTAGATTTTTTGGGACCTTTGAATATACGATTGATGCCAAGGGCAGGTTGGCGGTGCCGGTGGCGTTTCGTAAGAAGCTTGGGCCTGAAGAGGACACTTTTATTTTCGCGCCCGGGCGCTATCAAACTATCGAAGTTTATCCCTATAGCGAATGGAACGATTATGAAGAAAGGGTGTTGCGTCATCAGCCCGAATACACCGAAGCGGCGCAGCGGTTCCGAATTTTGTTGTACTCACAGTCCGGTGAGGCGGTGCTTGATGTCCAGGGAAGAATCCTTTTACCGAAGCATCTTAGGGAGTGGGCAGGTATTGAGCAGGATGTGATTGTTACCGGTGCGGGAAGGTCTTTTTTGATATGGGAACCCGAGCGATTCCGCAAGTTTGTTAATGAGTGGATGGCGCGGTACCAGGAGGATAGAGATGAAGCAACCCGGCAGGGTTGGGAGTGGATGCGACAGTTTGGTAGCGGCGGAGGCTTTCCACACCCCGGTTCTGGTAAATGAGGTGTTAGAGTTGCTCGAGCCGTGCATCAAAGCCGGGACGGTTATTGATGGAACGGTAGGAGGGGGAGGCCATACTGAAGCGATTGCGCGCCGGATAAAGGAGTTAGGGGGAAGCGCTCGGATAGTTGGTCTGGACCTGGACCCGGCGGCGATAAGGTTTGCGGCTGAAAGGTTGAAAGGTTTCGGTTGTCAGGTGGTGGATTTTGATGAAACACGGCAGCGCGGAGAAGGCAGACAGGAAACGACGAGTCAATTACCAAAGGATGCGATGATTTTTCTGGTGCGGACCAGTTATGTGAATATGGGCGAAGTGGTTGAAAGGCTTGAAGTTAAACCAGTTACTGCGGTGTTGATGGATTTAGGGGTGTCATCTTTTCAACTTAATGGAGAGCGGGGTTTTTCTTTTGATAGGGATGGTTTACTTGATATGCGTTTTAACCCGGAGGGGACAAATCCAACCGCACTAGAGGTTTTGCGTCGGGCTTCGGAGCAGGAGTTGCGCGGATGGTTACGCAAGTACGGAGAGGAGCGGTTTAGCGGTAGAATTGCCCGAAAGATTCATCAACATAAGGAACGGATAAGCACAAGCCGGGAACTTGCGGATGTGGTGCGGAGCGCCGTGCCTAAATTTAATGTTCGGAAGAGTCTGGCGCGAGTGTTTCAGGCGCTGCGGATAGTGGTAAACCGGGAACTGGAAAATGTTGCAGCCGGACTTGAGGTGGCGGTAAGGGTTCTTTCTCCGGGCGGGAGGCTGGCGGTGATTTGTTATCAGTCGGGTGAGGACCGGTGTTTTAAGGAGGTTTACCGGCGCTGGAAGGCAAGGGGAGAAAGCCGGCAGATAAAAGTGGGGAATGGTGAACCAACACAAAGGGTGCGGCTTTTAAGTTCAAAACCAATTAGACCAAGCAGGGAAGAGGTAAAGGGTAATCCGCGGGCGCGCAGTGCCCGTTTAAGGGTTCTGGAGGTGATAGTATGAGTTCAAGAGGTAGTTTAAGGGCAATTGTAGTTGTCGTAGTGCTTTCCGGGATTGCAGTGGCGTATCTGTATCAACACTGGTGGAGCGTTCAGCTGACACGGGCTGAGGTTCGGTTGACCGAGGAACGCCGGCTGTTAGAGGAGAAGGTTGACAGTCTTGATGTAGAACTTTTTAAATTGCAGAGTTTCTGCCGGCTTGAGTCGCTCCGGGTGAGCAATGGAAAGCAGATAGCAAAATTTGAAAGCAAGACTGCAGACAGTGTTGCCACGAGAGTGGTGAAGGGAGAAGCGGTTGCCGTGGCAGGGATGCGGGCAAATAGTGAGAGGTAATGGCATCAGCGGGAAAACGCAGCAAAATTGTTGAGGTTATCATACTGCTGGTATGGGGCGGGCTGGTTTACCGGCTCATCGGCGTGCAGATTGTCCGCTGGCGTTTTTATGAAGGGGAGGCAAACCGTCTTCATTTTAGCCGGGTAGAGTTACTGGGCGAGCGGGGAAAAATCTACGACTGCAAGGGAAGGCTATTGACGCTTAACCGTTCCACCTGTTCAATTAGGGTTCTTCCCCAATGGGTACGGAATAAAGATACCCTGGCACAGATTTTCGCTGACTTCGGCTTGGGAACATATTCCGAAAATCGTCGTATTTTAAATGAACACAAACGGCTTTTCTGGTTTCGCCGTCGGGTTGACTTCGCACTGGGCGACTCGTTGCGTTCGGTTCTGGTGAGGCGAAGATTTCGGAACGCGGTCTTGGTTGAGAATGACTATCAGCGGGTTTATCAATATAAAGAGGTGTGTGCCGATGTGGTGGGGTTTGTTGGTGCCGAAGGTGGGCTTGCCGGGATTGAATGGGAGTTTGACCGGGTTTTAAAGGGTGAGCCGGGCTGGATTATGATGCAGAAGGATGCGAAGGGGTTTGCCTATCCGTCGCCCAGTTATCCCCGCAAGGAACCCAAACCGGGAAAGGATATTCACCTGACAATTGATGTTGATGTCCAGGAGATCTGTTACCGGGCGCTGGGGAACGGGGTAGTACAAACCGGGGCAAAACAGGGTTCGGTTGTGGTGCTTGATGCCCGAACTGGAGCGATTCGGGCGATGGTTGATTACCCGGGATACGACCCCAATAAGTTTAAAAATTTCCCCCAAAATTTGTTTAAGAGTACGGCAGTAGCAGACCAGTTTGAGCCGGGGTCGAGTTTTAAGATTGTGATATGTGCTGCGGCGCTGGAGGATTCCCATCCGGAACGGTTCACGGACCGGGTTTATGATGTGTCAAGCGGTTATATTGAGATTGGCAAGAAAAAGATTAAGGATGTTCATCCGAATGGGGTGCTTTCGTTTGACAGCGTCTTTATCAACTCTTCGAACCCGGCGTGCGCATTGATGTCGTTTGAGATTGACCCGGAGTTGTTTTATTCGGTGGCGCGGGGTCTCGGTTTTGGGGAGAAGGTGGGTATTGGCTTGCCGGATGAGGGTGCCGGTTATCTTGACCCTCCACGCCTTTTACGGAATCGGTTGCGGTTGGCGACAATTTCTTTCGGTCAGGGGGTGACGGCGACACTATTACAGATGGCAGCCGCATATCTTTGCATTGCCAATGACGGATTGTATCTCAAGCCTTATTTGATTGAAGGGTTGGCAAACGGCGGTGCGGTTAGGGAAAATGGTGGAGGTAAGGCAATCCGTCAGGCGTTGAAGAAGTCCACGGCAAAAAGGATGAAGGACATCTTGGAAAGGGTGGTCATCAACGGGACGGGCAAACTTGCGGCAATTCCTGGTGTGACGGTTTGTGGCAAAACGGGCACTGCCCAGAAGGTGGAACCCTGGGGCGGGTATTCAAGCACCCGTTCTTTGATGAGTTTTGTTGGATTTTTACCCAAAGACAATCCGCGCTATGTGATTGCGGTGATGATTGATGAACCGAAAACGGTCCGATTTGCTGCGGCAGCGGCTTGCCCGGTTTTTAAAGAAATCGGGGAGCGCCTGCTGGTATTGGAACAAATGGATAAGGTCGCCAAGCGATGAGTCGAGTAAAGAAGCTTGCCGAGGTGGTACGGGGAGTACCCTGCGAGATTAAGGGTAATTCCGAAGTGGAGATTAAAGGAATCGCCTATCATTCGGCAGATGTCAAGCCGGGTTTTTTGTTTGTGGCGATTGAAGGTTTTAAGGTTTCGGGTCGGGAGTTTATCGATGATGCGATACATCGGGGAGCGGTGGCGGTGGCGACGGTTGATGTCCGGGATGTGAAGAAGGGGTGGGTGACAGCAATCGGCACTAAGTCCCCCCGCCGGTTTCTTGCCCAGGTTGCCAATCGGTTTTACGATTTTCCGGCTCGGAAGTTAAGTCTGATTGGAGTAACCGGAACCAATGGGAAAACTACAACCTGTTTTATGATACCTGCGGTCTGCCAGCAGTTAGGTTTTGAACCGGGTTTTATCGGAACGATTGAGCACTTCGATGGTCAGGAGAGAAAGCCGGCGAGTCAAACAACCCCAGAGAGTCTGGATTTCGTTCGGATGCTTAGCCGGATGGTTGAAAACGGCGTTCCGGTGTGCATTGCCGAGGTTTCTTCGCATTCACTGGAGCTGGACCGGGTTTTTGACCTTGATTTCCGGATAGGCGTTTTTACGAATTTTACCCAGGACCATCTTGATTTTCACCGGACGATGGAGAATTACAAGAAGGCAAAGATGAAATTGTTTGAGGGGCTCGCCCCAAATGCGGTTGCGGTGGTAAACTTTGATGACCGTGTTGGCAGAGAAATACCGCACTTAACTCGGGCAAAAGTTGTCTCCTACGGTACGACACCTGATGTAGAGCCCCATCCGGACATATCAGGAGTAATTACGGCGTTGCGTCCCGCAGGAAGTCGGTGTGAAGTCCAAATTGATGGCAAAACAATACCGGTGGAAATCCAGATTCCGGGACGGCACAATCTCCTGAATCTATTGGCGACTTTTGGGGTAGCGAAGGCGATGGGATGGGAACCAGAAGTGGTTGTCGAGGGTGTAAGCAAACTGGACCAGGTCCCGGGTAGATTGGAAGCGGTACCCAATAGATTGGGTTTTTCGGTTTTTGTGGACTATGCCCATACCCCGGATGCTCTGCAACGGGTACTGGAAACGGCGCGCGAATGGACAAAGGGAAAGATTATAGTGGTGTTCGGATGTGGTGGCGACCGGGACCGGGGGAAAAGACCTTTGATGGGAAAGGTTGCGGTGCAGCGAGCCGATATCGTCGTCGTCACGTCTGATAACCCGAGGAGTGAAGACCCAAAACAGATAATCGCCGAAATTTTACAGGGGATAGGAACTCCTGGTTCTAATGTGATTGTTGAAGTTGACCGGCAGGAGGCGATTCGTCAGGCATTGCAGCGGGCACAGAGTGGTGATACGGTAATTATTGCCGGGAAGGGACATGAGGACTATCAGATTGTCGGCGGAGAGAAGAGCCATTTTGATGACCGGGAAGCGGTACACAAGGTGTTGAAGGAGATGGAATAATGCTTTACCACTGGTTGACATCGCTCCAACCTTACTTTAGCCCATTAAATTTATTTCGTTACATCACTTTTCGGGCGGCGATTGCCGGTGCCCTGGCGATCATACTTACGCTGGCGATGGGCAAGCCATTGATTAATCTGGTGAAGCGGTTGCAGATAGGCCAGAACATCCGGGAAGAGGTGCCGGAACGGCATAAAGCAAAGGCCGGAACGCCGACGATGGGTGGTGTTCTGATGCTGTTTTCCGCAATAATCGGTGTGGTGTTGTTTGGCGACTTGACAAACCGCGGTATTCAGCTCGGACTGGGCGTACTGATCGCGCTGGGACTCTTGGGGTTATGGGATGATTATGTGAAAGTTCGGGGTGGTAAGGCGCGGGGTATAAATAAAAGAACGAAGCTGCTTTTTCAGTTTCTTGTTGCCCTCGGCGTTGGTGCGGTCCTGTACTTCGCTCCGTTGGACCCGGCGACAAAGACTAAAACCAATTTTCTCTTTCTGAAAAATGTTGTGGTTGATTTTGGGGTGTTCTATATCCCCCTGGTTATGTTCATCATCGTGGCAACATCTAATGCTGTTAATTTAAGTGACGGACTTGATGGTCTTGCCGCAGGGTTACTGTCAGTGGCATTTGCTGCTTACACGGTGTTGTGTTATGTTTCCGGGCACAGTAAAATTGCCCAGTATCTAAACATTCAGTATGTACCGGTAAGCGGGGAAATGACGGTGTTCTGTTTCGCCCTTACTGGCGCCTGTCTTGGTTTTCTCTGGTTCAACTGCCACCCGGCAGACATCTTTATGGGTGATACCGGTTCATTGCCGCTTGGTGGTGCACTGGCGCTGGCAGCGGTTTTGTCCAAGCAAGAGCTTTTGTTGCCGCTGGTGGGAGGGGTCTTTGTGCTTGAGGCGGCGACAACACTTTTGCAGATTATTGTCTTCCGCACGACCGGCGGCAAGCGGGTTTTCAAGATGACACCGTTGCACCATCACTATGAGCTTGAGGGTTGGCCCGAACCCAAAATTGTAACCCGGTTTATGATTCTGGCGGTGCTTTTTGGTATGGTGGCGGTGGCAAGTTTAAAGGTACGGTGAAATGATGTTTGATACTGACGGACTGAAAACGGACGTTTCCCGAACCGGAAATTTTACTGCGCGTATCTTGAAAGGCAGACGCATTCTGGTTCTTGGTTTGGGTCAGGCAGGTAAAGCGGTGAGTAGATTTCTTATAAAATCGGGCGCGGTTGTTTATGGTAATGATGACAATGAACAGGTCTGGATGGAGCCAGCGATAGAAAGATTGATTGAAACAGGCATGAAAAAGTGGCGGCGCCAGACCGTCGATTTGGTTGTTATTAGCCCGGGAATACCGGAAAAACACCCGTTGGTACAATTTTTTCACAGACTTAATGTGCCGATTGTTGATGAACTGGATTTCGCAAGTCGCTTCTTACCCGGGGTGGTGATTGCGGTTACCGGAACCAATGGTAAGTCAACAACCACGGCGTTGATTGCCGCGATGCTCAAGTCGGACAAAAGGCAGGTGTTTCTGGGTGGCAATATCGCACCGGGTAAACCGCTTTCAACCGCCCTGATTATGGCACCGAAGGAATTTTACTGCGTTGAAGTGTCGAGTTTTCAGTTAGAGCGGGCAAGGTATCTGGCACCGAAAGTCGCGGTAGTACTCAATGTCAGTCCGGACCATCTTGACCGACATCAGACGCTGCGTTGTTATGTCGAAGCCAAGGCGCGGATTTTTGAACGGCAGCAGGAGGATGATTGGACGGTGCTGAACTATGACGACCCGAGGGTCCGTTCAATGAGAAGTCGGGGCAGGGCAGAAAAGTTGTTTT
>JBBISL010000009.1:16729-66950 GCA_037441285.1 Caldifarciminota bacterium | reverse complement strand
GACGGCAACTCCCAGCCCACCCTTGCCTGTTATCCGCACGACATCCGCTGGCATCAGGGCCGGATTCCAGTTGCGCTGAAGGGTGAAAAGAGCGTTATTGAACTTCCTCACGACGAGCCCCTGCGTCTGGAGTGCGAGCATTTTCTTGAAAGCATCGCCATCCGCATCCCGCCGCGCACCGATGGCAACGAAGGGTTGCGGGTCTTAGAGGTCCTGACCGCGGCGCAACAGTCGCTGCAAAAGGGTGGTAAGGTAATATCCCTTCACCAGATTCGTAACGGCAGCACGCCCAAAACGGTGGTTACGCTCAAGGAGCGAAAGCCGGTCCTTACCGCGACCGTTGCCCAGCTCCAACCCAGCACCGCTTTCCCCTCATCAACACCCCTTGAAGAAGAAACCGCCTTTGCCGTGCCAACTCTATCCGAGGATGCGAAAGAGCCGGAAACTGCACCCTTCATTCATCCCACTGCCATTGTTGACCCCGATGCCTCAATCGGCTCCGGCACCAGAATCTGGCACTTTACTCACATCTCCGCCAACGCCCGCATCGGCAAAAACTGCGTATTCGGACAGAATGTATTTGTTGCCGAAGGGGTGACCGTCGGTGCCAACTGCAAAATTCAGAACAATGTATCACTCTATAAAGGGGTCTGCCTTGAAGAAGGGGTGTTTTGTGGTCCTTCCTGTGTCTTCACCAATGTCATCAACCCGCGCGCCTTTATTGAGCGCAAAGCCGAATTCAAACCCACGCTGGTGAAAAAGGGCGCCTCGATTGGTGCCAACGCAACGATTGTATGCGGTAACACCATTGGCCGTTACGCCCTCATCGGTGCCGGCGCCGTTGTCACCAGAGATGTTCCTGATTACGCCCTGGTCGCCGGTGTTCCGGCGCGGCCTATTGGCTGGGTGTGCAAATGTGGCACCAAACTGGTGGTCGATGACCACCGTGCTCGCTGCCCGCACTGTGGCAATGAGTATCAACCCGATGATGCAGGCGGGTTAAAACCGCTAAAGGAGAAGTAAATGGAAGTACCAATCCTTGACCTGAAGCGTCAGTATCGTTATCTCAAAGCTGCCATTGACCAGCGGCTGGAAACGGCGCTTAATCATCAGCAGTGGATTATGGGTCCGGAGGTTCGAGAACTGGAGCAGAAAGTTGCTAACTATATTGGAACCCGCTATGCCATCGGTGTCGCCTCTGGAACCGACGCCCTTGTTCTTTCACTTCGCGCCCTGGCATACAAACACACCGGCAATGACTTCTGGACCCCGGATGCTGAGGTAATCACCACCCCTTTTACCTTTGCCGCGACCGCAGATGCCATCCTTCGTGCTGGTGCGACACCGGTGTTTGTCGACATCGACCCGCTAACTTTTAACATCAACCCCGCACTGGTCGAAAGGGTGCTGACAAAAAACACCGTCGGCATCATCCCGGTTCACCTTTACGGTCAGGCTTGCCCGATGGAGCACCTGAAAGCGCTCGCTCAAAAAAACAACCTCTTTATCCTTGAAGATGTCGCCCAGGCGTTCGGTGCCTCTTATCAGGGCAAAAAATGTGGTGCCTGGGGTGACGCTGCTGCCTTCAGTTTCTTCCCGAGTAAAAATCTGGGTGGATTTGGCGACGGTGGTATCGTAACAACCGACGACCAAACCATCGCCGAGTTCGTTGACATCCTGCGCCGCCACGGTGGCAAAGACAAATACAATGTTGACTATCTCGGTTACAACAGCCGGCTTGACACCATGCAGGCTGCAATCCTGCTTGCCCGCTTTTCCGCACTTGAAGAGTTCAATGCCCGACGGGTCAAAATCGCCACCGCCTACAATGCCGCACTCAGCACGATTCCTGCGCTCACCGTTCCCCAGCTTCCGGTAAACGGCGAACATGTCTTTCACCAGTACACCATTCGCCACCCGGAACGGAACCGATTGAAACAGCACCTTGACGAGGCAAAAGTTGCGACGATGGTCTATTACCCCATTCCCCTGCATCAGATGAACCTGTTTGCCACTCGCTGCCGCATCGCCGGTGACCTGAAAGAAGCGGAAAGGGCAGCGCGTGAAGTCCTCTCCCTGCCCATTGAACCGCTTTTGGAACGCGAAGAGATTGCGTTTGTCATCCAGCGTGTTGAAGAGTGCCTCAGCCACCGCCAAACGGTAGCGGTCTAACCAATGGCATTTTCCCGTCCTGCGCTCTCGGAACACTCTCTACCGCACATCGTTACCGATACTTCACTCGCTACTTTGGGCATTTCGCACTCAACCATCACTCGCGCCCTTACCGTCACTCTGCTAACCGCCCTTTCAAAGGTCCTGGGATTTGTGCGCGAACTGCTTCTTGCTCACCTCTTCGGTACTGCACCAATTGTTGACGCCTACCGCGTCGGCGAAACCATTACCACCGTTGGTGGCGGCTTTATCTCCAGCACCTTTGATGTTTGTGCTCTACCCCTTCTTGTCGAACGCAAAATGTGCAAAAATCAAGTTAGTTTCCGTCAACTCTTCGCATCGCTCTGGACTCTCGGCTTTCTCTTTTCAATCGCCATCCTCCTCATCACCCTTTTCGCAGCACCGCTCCTTGTCGCCATCTTTGCCCCGAAAATCAGCCCCCAAACCCGCACCCTGGCGCTGACCATCACCCGTTTTATGGCGGTTGTGCCCGCAGCGTTAATCCTTATCGCCGCGACCGGTGCCTATCACAACTCCCGACGTAAATTTGCCATTCCCCGTCTCATCGACCCGATTATCAATTCCGTCGCAATCCTGTTTATAATCTTCTGGGCAAAAAAAAGTGGCACATTTGCCCTCGCTGCCGGCTGGAGTACTGGCCATCTCGTTGGTCTGGCAGTAACGCTCGCACCCCTGGTCTTTACCGGGCATCGCCTTTTCCGGACCGTCCGCGACCCTGGGGTTCGGGAATTTCTTTATCTCGCCACCCCCCTCCTTGCCTTCCTTTTCATCCGACCGGTCAACCTCGCGCTCGGTCGGCTCTTCTCCTCCTTTCTACCCTCGGGCAGCATCGCCATCCTCGGTTATGCCGACCGGCTATTTGCCTTTCCCTGCAACCTCATCGCCGCATCAATCGGCACGGTTTTCTTTACCCGGGCAAGTGAACTTGCCGCAACCGGTAACACCGTGCGTCTCCGGCGCGAAACCGAATATCTCCTCAAATTATCGACCATCATCCTCATCCCCGCCAGCATCCTTCTTTTCTTCTTTGCTCGTCCGCTTGTCCGGCTTCTTTACGAACATGGCGCCTTCACCACTGAAGCAGGTTCAGCCACCGCACTCGCCCTTGCCATCCTCGGTTTTGGTCTATTGCCTTTCACCGCCTCCGCTATCCTTACCGCCTACTTCCGGGGTAAAAAAGATACCCGAACACCGGTTCTCGCCGCACTCCTTGGCGCCGCTGCCACCGCGATTTTTGACCTTGCTCTGGTTCGACCTCTTGGCATTCCCGGATTAGCGCTGGGCTCAACCATTGGTCTTACAATCAATATGGGGTATCTCTGGTTCGCTTTACTAAAAAACAATAACTCTGGAATGAACAACACCAACAAAGCAAGACGCGACTTGCCCAAAGTAGCACCATGAACACCCTCATTCTCATCATCCTCGCTTTGTTTACACTCGGTTTACTCCTCCGCTATCCTGAAATCGCCCTGGCGTTGTTCCTTCTCTCCGGCATCTTCAAATCACAGTTCACCGCGATGTTTCCCCACGCACCGGATATCACCATTATTCTGGCGATTATCCTCATTACCGGAACGGCGCTTTCGTTTCCCGCATATTGGCGCAATGTCCGTGAACCCAATGATGGTACGGGCACATTGCCCCGCACTCCTGCTGCGCCCTTCCTTTTAACCTTCTTCAGCCTCGTTGTTGTAATGACCCTCTCCGCCTTTGCCGACAGCGACAACTCCTACGGTCTGGAAAAAACAATTCGGTTCGCGACCCTGACCGGCCTCGCCCTGTTTGCCCCAATAGTAACCGTCCAATCTGAGAAAAACCTCTTGCGCCTCCTCGGTACCTTTATCGCCGTTGCCCTCCTGATGGTTGCGCTCGGTCAAACCACATCCGAAGGATTAACCGCGTTTGGTGCCAATCACATCGCCACCGGCAGAACCATCGGCCTTGGTTTTCTCGGTGCCCTTTACTTTACCCTCCGTTCCCAGCCGCGCACCCTGAAAGCTACTGTCGTCCGCATCGCTATGCTTATTGTCAACATCATCCTCGGCTACGGGGTCTTTTACTCGGGCTCGCGCGGGGTATTGGTCGCCTTGCTTTGCGCCCTTGGTGCTGCCGGTCTAATCGCCTTCTCCTTCCGAAAAGGCAGGAACCTGATCCTCACCGGTGCCGCAACCGTTATCGCCATCATTGTCCTCACCTCCATCTTTGCCCCGGATGCCGCTTTGACGATGAACAAACGCATCCGCAACACCGTTTCCGGACCAATTGACCAGACCGCTCACACCCGCGTCATTCGCGCCGAAGCGGCAATTGCGATGTTCCGCGAACATCCCTTTACCGGTGTCGGCATCGGCGGTTTTGACCAGGAGTTCAACTTATATGAAAGCGAGCGGGGTGACTATCCCCACAACCTGTTTTTAGAAGTAGCAGCAGAACTGGGGGTCCTCGGTTTACTCCTCATAACACTCCTCCTGATTATTCCAATTCGTCATCTTATCACCGGCCTTGCGCACGGCAACCGGCCGATGACACTCTTAATTTTCACGCTGACCGTTTACTTCCTCGTCAACGCCCTGTTCTCAGGCGACCTCAACGACAACCGTTTGCTCTTCACCGCGCTGGGCTTGTGTCTTGCCCTACCGGTCCTCGTAGCCCCAAAAACAACCACAGGGGAACTAAAATGGCAACCCGTATCTGCATCTTGACCTCGGGCCATCCGGTAACCGACACCAGAATTTTCCATCGGCAAGCCCGAACCCTTCTCCGCGCTGGCTATCAGGTACTCCTTGCGGGTATCAAAGACGGTTCAGCGCGCCTGCCCGGCTACGAACCAACTTTCACCCCCAATCCTGCTACCCAGCTCCGGCCCCACCATCCCCCTCTTACCATCTACACCCTACCTCCATCTTGCTCCCGACTCACTCGATTTACCTTCACCCCTCTCCGCCTGCTGCTCTTTGCGCTCAAAGCAAAAGCCAACCTTTACCATCTTCACGACCCGGAACTACTTCCACTTGCCCTGCTCCTTAAAGCACTCAACCGCCGGGTAGTATGCGACATCCACGAAGACTACTACCGCCAACTTTTGGATAAGACCTACCTACCCAAACTCTGCCGTCAACCTCTTGCCTCACTATTCGACGCCTGCCAAAAACTTGTCGCTCGCCACATTGATGCCGTCATCACCGCCACCGACACAATTGCATCTCGCCTGCGCACCTCCGCCCGCCGCATCGTCACGGTAAAAAACTATCCGGAACCGCTCCCGGTTTTTCAGTCTGAACCTCGGGAGGGAGGTAATGCGTCATCGGCTCGACCCTTTCGTATCGTCCACCTCGCCCGCGTCCTCACACCCGAACGAGGTATTACGCTCCTCCTTGACGCACTCATCCAGCTGCCCGGTTGTGAACTTCTCCTCGCCGGCAAATTTGTTTCTCCCGACTACGAGGCAAAAATCAAAGCCCATCCCGCATATCCCCGCGTCCGACATCTCGGCACTCTGCCCCATCCTGACTGCTTCAGGTGGTACGCCGCGAGCGATGTGGGTGTTGTCCCCTCCTTACCGGTTCTCGGCTACGAATTTGCCTTACCGGTCAAAATGTTTGAGTTTATGAGCGCCGGATTACCCGTCGTCGTTCCTGACTTCCCCCCCTTGCGTGCCATTGTTCAGGAGTGCGCCTGCGGTTTGACATTTTCACCGGGCGACGCCACATCGTTAGCCCGAGTACTTGCAACCCTGAAATCCCAGCCTGACCAGGCGCGCAAGATGGGGAAAAACGGCAGAGCTGCGGTCAATAAAATCTACAACTGGCACAATGAAGAAAAAAAACTTTTAAAACTTTATGAACGGATTATTTAACCGCGTTTTAGTTTTAGGCGCCCACACCGACGATGAGTTCGGTTGTTCCGGCACCATCGTCCGTCTGATCGAAGAAGGAAAGGAAGTTCACTATATGGCATTTTCTCCCTGCGAAGAGTCGGTGCCTAAAGGATTTCCGCCCGACATTTTGAAGAAAGAGTGCTTTACCGCAGTAACGAAACTTGGGGTACGACCGGAAAACTGGCGTCTCCTTGACTTTCGGGTTCGCCACTTCCCAGAATTTCGCCAGGAAATACTTGAGGAACTGGTCCGCTGCCGGCAGCAACTCAATCCCGACCTTGTGTTTGTCCCAGCATCCTCGGACATTCATCAAGACCACCGGGTGATTTTTCAAGAAGGCTTGCGGGCATTCAAATACACATCAATCCTCGGCTACGAACTGCCGATGAACACTCTTACCTTCCGTCATGTCTGTTTTGTCCCGCTCGAAGAGCGCCATATCCAGCGAAAAATCGAAAGCCTTGCCTCTTATCAATCGCAACGCTTCCGCTCCTATACCAGTGAAGATTTTATCCGTAGCCTTGCCCGAGTTCGGGGCGTTCAAGCCGGTGTCCAGTTTGCTGAAGCTTTTGAGGTGGTGCGATGGATATGGAAGTAAAAATCGGCCCTGATGTCCAGCTTGACTGCCCGGAGTTAATCCTCAGTGAAAATTGCTCGGTTGGCATCCCGGTACAAGAAGACCTTAATCACTCTTCAAAAGTTTTAATCCGCTGCTCCCGACTGGAACTTGGTACGGGTTGCGTCATCCAGCCTGGTGTTGTTATCACGGGCGGTTCAATCAAATTTGCCCCGGGTTGCCGTATCTCCTCCGGTGTAACCATCCGGGTCCTGGAATCACTGGAACTCGGGAAAAACAGCGTCATCGGTCCGGACTGTCTCATCGAAGGCAGGCGGATAAAAATCGGCCGCGAATTGTGGTGTGGTCCTTATGTGAGAATTGGTGGTGGCTCCTGTTTTGAACCTCAATCCCAGTTGACCGCCGGCTACTGGCTCCACCTCGGGATGCGAACATTTATTAACACCGCCCGACCCGTAACAATTGGCAATGAGGTCGGCATCGGCACCAACAGCGCTATCTACACCCACGGTGCTTACCAGTCGGCGCTACAGGGATTCCCGGTTGCCTTTGCCCCCGTAACAATTGGTGACAACTGCTGGCTGCCCGGAGCAATAGTTAACCCCGGGGTAACAATCGGCGCCAATACGGTCATTGGTGTTGGTTCCGTCGTAACAAGAAGTATTCCGGCCGGTGCTCTTGCCGCCGGTGTTCCCTGTCGCGTGCTGAAAGAGAGTGTTTTCCCCCGCCCCTTAAGTAAAGAGGAACGCCGGGCGTTTTTCCGCGACTTCCTTCCCGTTGCCGCTGAAATCCTTGCCCATCACACCGGACAAAAATCCCAATTTGAGCCCGAAACTCTCACCATCAAAATCGGCACCACCGCCATCGCCTATTATGACAACACCATCACCGTCTTCACCGACCGAACCCAAACCACCATCTTCCACCTCCAGGCACGCCAGATACAGGGCAGTGTCACACCCCTAACCGAAAAACTGCGTGACCTTCTCCGTCGCTACGGCATCCGCTTCAAGAGCGAACCAGCCAATGGAAATTACCAGCCCTGGGAGGAGTAAATGAACAAGTCCCTTCCTCTGGTCAGCATCATCATTCCCTGCCGCAACGAGAAAAAGTCCATCATCAGAGCACTCCGTTCCGTCATCGAACAGGACTATCCGGCGCATCTCGTCGAAACTATTGTTGTCGATGGCTTTTCTGATGACGGCACCATCTCCTTAGTCCAACAGTTTGCCCGCAATCATCCGGAGCACAACATTCGCATCATCTCCAATCCCAATCGCACCACTCCTTATGCCTTAAACATCGGCATCGCCCACGCCCGCGGCGCAATCATCTTTACCTTTGGTGCCCATAATCGTTACTCACCCAACTACATCTCTGAAGCGGTTCGAATTCTCAATAACACAAATGCGGCGGCGGTTGGTTCGGTCGCAATCACTTTGCCTTCCGACCGCACCCCAATTGCCCGTGCCATCGCTCGTGTCCTCGCCTCCCCATTCGGCGTTGGCAACTCTTTGATGCGCATCGGCCGCAACCTCTGCACCATTCGCACCGCTGACACCGCCTCCTGCCCTGGCTACCGCCGCGAACTGTTCACCCGGTTTGGCACCTTCAACACCCACCTTGTCCGCAACCACGACATTGAGTTTAACCTCCGCTTGCGCCGTGCCGGTGAACAAATCCTTCTCGTCCCCTCAATAAAAACCTACTATTATGCCCGTGCCCGCCTCATTGACCTCTTCCGGAACAGTTTTGCCAACGGCTACTGGGTCATCCGCAGCACTCGATTTGCTTCAAAACCATTCTCCTTGCGCCATCTCGCACCCGCCATCTTCATCACAACCCTTCTCCTCGCCGCCGGTTGCCTGAAGCCACTTACCTCATCCCTTTCAAAATTTAATTTACCCTCTCCCCGCCTCATCGCGCACCTCCCGCTACTTATCACCGCCGGTAGCTACCTTCTGCTATTAACTCTGTTCTCCGCCCTTACCACCCCATCTCCTCTTCACCTTCCTTTATACCTTATCACCTACCCGGTCCTTCACATTGGCTACGGTCTCGGCTCGCTCTGGGCACTCCTTACCTACTGGCGCCCCTCACAAGAACCACCCCATCCTTCCTTATTACAGATTGCCGGTGAGGTCCCCTCATCTTTCATTTCTCCCTCGGACTCGGCGGCAAATAAAAACGACGGTCTAACCTCTCCCCTTCTCTACTCAAAACAGCAAAGGAGTTAATATGACGCCTCTTTTATTCGTCCTGTTTACTATCTTCGCATCTCTCCTGCTCAACACGGTCCTGGCGCGCTTTGCCCTCCAGCACAACTGGTGTGACCACCCGGGAAATGCCAAAATTCACCGCCAGCCGGTTCCCTTCACCGGTGGCATCGGCATACTCTTAACCTGGGCAAGCACCCTACTCATCCTCACAACTTTCTTCCCTACCATCCCGGTTTTACGGCTTCTCATCCCGGCGATTATCGCTTTGCTAATCGGCACCTGTGACGACTTCTACTGGAAACAGCGCACCGTTCCCGGCATCAAACTCCTTCTCCAGCTCCTCCTCGCCCTGCTGGTCTCTTTCCTGCTCCTCACCCCCACCCATTTCGCTTTTCCCGCTGCGCTATTCAACCTCTCCTTCAACATCGCCTACACCCTTTTGGCACTCAACGCCTTTAACCTTGCCGATGGCTTGGACGGGCTTGCCGGTGGACAGGCACTTATCTCCTTCCTCGGCATAGCAACAATCTACGCCGTTATGGGCAGGTCGGAAATTTTCCTCCCCCTTCTCCTTCTCACCGCCACTCTAACTGGCTTTCTTGTCCTTAACCTTCAGCGGCCATCCCGCCTATTCCTCGGTGATGGTGGCAGTCACCTTCTCGGTGCGACCTTTGCTACATTTGCCCTTTTGCCGTTCCATCCGCCTTCGGCGCCTCGGTTCTTCTCCTCTATCGACCTCTGGACCGCCCTTGCCCTCCTGCTTCTCCTTGGCGCACCGCTGGTTGACCTGACCTGGGTCACGCTCCGCCGCCTCTATTTGCGCCAGCCACTTTTCCACGCCGACCGCAACCATCTCTATGACCTGCTCGCCGCCACGCCCCTTGGTCCGCGCCGCACCGTGCTTGTCTTCTGGTTCGGGCATGCGCTACTTGTTCTCACCGGCGTCACCATGCTTCTTCTGGAGGTCTAATGAAAATCCCCCTTGCTGCCCCGGACATCAGTTCTCTTGAACGCCGCGCTGTTCAAGCCGTTCTCAAAACCGGCAGACTGGCACTCGGCCCTTACGCCACCCGATTCGAAAACCGCCTCGCCCGCTATGTCCACCGCCGCTACGCCGTCGCCACCAGCTCTGGCACCGCCGCCTTACACCTTGCGGTTCGCGCCCTTGGTCTCAAACCGGGCGACGAAGTCATCACCACACCATTTTCCTTCTGCGCCTCAGCCAACTGCCTGCTCTACGAAGGTGTAAAACCGGTATTTGTCGATATCGAACCTAAAACCCTCTGTATCGACCCGGCAAAAATTGAATTCGCCATCACCCCGCGCACCCGCGCCATCCTTGCGGTTGACATCTTTGGTCATCCCGCCGACTGGAATCGTATTACCGACCTTGCCCGCCGCCACAATTTGCTTTTGATTGAAGATGCCTGCGAAGCGCTGGGTAGTGCCCTGCGCACCCCGCAGGGTATAAAACGCTGTGGTGCCTTCGGCACCATCGCGACCTTTGCCTTCTACCCCAACAAACAGATTACCACCGGCGAAGGTGGTATGCTCCTGACCGACAACCGCCGCCTCAGTCAACTCTGTCGCAGTATGACCAACCAGGGCCGAAACGACCTCAACGGTAAATGGCTTCACCACATCCGACTCGGCTACAACTACCGCCTCGATGAGATGAGCGCCGCCCTCGGCTGGACACAGTTGCGCCGTCTTCATATTATCCTCAACCGTCGTCAGCGCGTTGCCCGCCTCTACACCCAGCTTCTCGCCTCAATACCTCAGATTAAAACCCCGACCGCGGCGCCGGGTGCTTTTGTCCACTGGTTCGTTTACTGCATCCGTCTTGACCCGAACCTCAACCGTAAGAAAATCATCGCCCGGCTCGAGGAACAGGGAATTGGTTGCGCCCCCTATTTTCCGCCCATTCACCTTTTGCCTTTTTACCGCGGCCGGTTCGGCTATAAGCCCGGTGCCTTTCCCATCACCGAACAAATCGCCCGTCAGACGCTCGCTCTGCCCTTTTCCAGTAAATTAAAAAAGGAACAAATTTATTTTATCGTTGATTGTCTGCAAAAGGCGTTAAAACATTAGGAGGTCCAAACAATGGCAAAAGAAGAACATGGTTTCAGTTATTACCTTGACATTATCAACCGGCGGTTTGGGTTTTTCCTTCTGCTCCTTACCGCCAGCGCCGCGTTGATTTTCATCACCACCCAGACCGCACGCCCGGTTTACCAGTCCAGCGCCACAATCCTTGTCAACCGTACCACCAGTACCACCGGTGCCGAGTTTATCTTCAACCCTGCCGCCGGCAGTTTCTCGGCTCGGCCCAACCTTGCCAACCACATTGAAATCATCAAGAGCCGCGCCCTTGCCCAGCTCGTCCTCGACACGCTGCCTGATGAACAGCGTGCCGAGCTTGAGCGCTATGCTCATACCGACCCGGTTCTGGAACTGGTCAATAATCTTTCGGTCCGTGCCGTGCGCGACGCCGACATCCTCAAACTGTCGGTCAACGCGCCCACCCGGGAACTGGCACGCGCCATCGCCAACGCCTATGTCGCCGCCTATCAAGCCTGGACCCTGGAACGCAATCGCGCTGACATCCGTGCTGTGCGGGAGTTCGTTGCCACACAATTGGCGGGCATCAGCACCCGGCTCGACTCCGCCGAAAAGGCGCTGGAAGCCTATAAGCGCGCCGCGGGCAACACCGACCTCTCCTCCCAGGCAAAGGCGCTGATTGAACGGCAGAGTGCGGTTCTTTCCCTTTATGAGCGAAATACCGCCGAACTCGCCGGCTTGAGACAGGAACTCGCTATGCTCCAGAACCTTGACTCAACCTCAACAAACGAGCGCACCCCGGGCACCGAACTGCCCCTACTCGCATCGCTCACCGCACAACTTACCAACCTGGAAACCGAACGAACCAATCTCCTCGTCCAGGGTTATGATACAATTAGTCCGCGTCTCCGGGAACTGAACAAGCGGATTGACGAACTCAAAAGCCAGCTTACCGCCCTGCGCCTCAGCCAGAATCCTACCGCCCTGCAATCCCTGCCCGAGGTTACCACCCGGATTGCCGCCATCACCACCGAAATCACCCGCCTCGAAGCCCAGGCAAACGCCCTCGCCCAGACCATCACCGATTACGACTTTGAACTCGCCCGGCTACCGTCAGAAGAACGTCAACTCGCCCGCCTTACCCGTGATGTTGAAGTTGCCCGGCAGGTCCATTCCCTCCTTGAGTTAAAGTTTGAAGAGGCGCGCATCCAGGAAGCGGGCCGACTCTCACTGGTGGCACTGATTGACGCACCAGGTCCGGGCCGCAAAATCCGACCCAGCCCCCTGAGAAATGCGGTCACCGCGCTCTTGCTCAGCGTGCTCTTTGCCCTGGGCACAACAACCGTAGTTGACAAACTTGACACGCTTGTGCGGCACCCGGAAGACCTTGAACGCCGCTCCTGGACGATTATCGGTTCCATCCCCCGGCTTAACTCCACTTCGCCGCTGGAACTGCCGGAAAATGTGTGTGAACAGTTCCGCATCCTCCGCACCAACCTCCAGTTTCTGGGCGCCGAAAAGAAAATTCAGAAAATTGTCATCAGTTCACCCAGCCCATCTGAAGGTAAGTCCACGGTCGCAACCAACCTCGCCCTCGTCCTTGCCCGCAGCGGCAAAAGCACGATACTCCTTGACTGCGACCTGCGCAAACCGGTCATCCACAAACACTTTGGTCGGCACCGCAAACCGGGCATCACCGATGTGGTACTGCTCGGTACGCCGCTGGAACAAGCCCTGTACAAACCGGCGCCCGATGCACCCGCGGTCATCTGTGCCGGCACAACACCCCCATCACCAGTTGACTTCTTCACCTCCAGTGCGTTTGCCTCTTTCCTCAACCGCCTTGCCGAGATGTATGAGTACATCGTTATTGACACACCACCGGTACTGGTGTCCGCCGATGCGGTTGCGCTTGCCGCTAAATCGGACGGTATCCTGCTTGTCACCCGAATAAACCAAACCGACATCCGTGCCCTTACCGAAGCCCGTAAACTCCTCAACCAGGC
Source organism: Caldifarciminota bacterium (assembly GCA_037441285.1). Taxonomy (GTDB): domain Bacteria; phylum Hydrothermota; class Tepidihabitantia; order Tepidihabitantales; family Tepidihabitantaceae; genus Tepidihabitans. Next base: position 54,014 of record JBBISL010000009.1, on the reverse strand, counting down.
GCAAGCCCGTATCCTCGGTGTCGTGGCAAACGGCATCAATCTCAAGCACCGCTATGGCTACTATCGGTACAAGTATCGCTACTACCATTATCGCTATGCAACCAGTGCCCCAAAGGAACAGGTGTAAAGACGGTCCGGCTTCCGCAGTTCTCGCCCCTTTACGCCCTCACCCTACCCTCTCCCACAACGGGAGAGGGAAAGAATCATTACCCCTTCCCTTTACGCGCGGGAACACAACCCGCATCATTACCCCCATTACAAGAGGGAACACCACCTGCATCCTTCTTCCCCTTTATGGAAGGGGCCACAATTTGTATCATTCCCCTCCCTTTATGGGAGGGGTCACAGGGGAGGGTTTGACAAAAGGCTCATTTCTGTCTAACCTGTAATGATGAAACGCATTAAAATTTACACCGCTCTCCTTGCCGGGCTGTTTAGCATCGCAACCCTTTGCGAAAAACTGCCCGAGCGCCAGTGGGAACGGGGCGCATTTGAGCCCATCGGCGGCAAACCATATCAGTTACCCGAAGGCATTACCGTACGGGAAATCAGGGGCTTAGGTGAAGAAACAACATTTTCTTTGATGCCGCTCCAGGCAGTCCTACTCAACACCACCTCCAACCGTATCGCCGTCAAGATGCCAGCCGGATTGGTGTTTTCCCCTTTAGACCACGAGTATCAGTATATGATGCTGGTCCAGGAGTTTTCTTTCTCGGTACCCCCTGACCAGGATACAACAATCCTTCTCCCCACCTACGGTTGCAATGAAGATTTGGATGAACCGGATGAAGATATGACCTACGAAATTCACATCCAGGTCTGGGAACGAGAGTTCAACGAACTGTTCTCCATCCTCAAACCCAAAAACCTGAACAACATTGATGCCGTGGAACTGGTCCAGGATGCGGTCTACGAAATCACCGACGGTGATGGACTAACCGACACTACCCGCTTACTCCTGCAACAACTCCCGTGAGCAAACTCAAAATTACTTCCGCTCTTCTGCGCCTCTGCGCTACCGCACTTCTGCTCCTCGCCGCCTGCGACAACCTCTTCCCACCCACCGACTTCGAACCCACCGGCACACCTTTTTCCCTTAACCCCGGAATCAATACCATCGCCATCACCGGCAACCGTCGCGTGTTCAGCGACCGGGGATTGTACACGGTGGAACTTATCTGCCAGACAACAAGCACCAGCCCGCTTCACGACACCCTGCCCGGCGGTTTACTCTTCACCTCAACCAGGAACAGTACCCAGCATGTGGTTGTTCTTAAAGACCATTTTATCACCGCGAACCCTGCCCGGACCAGCGTTGTCGTCGGTGTGTTCTGCTGTAACCGCTATCGTCAGATACCAACCGAAGCCGACACCTTCCGCCTTGGACCTTTGACCGACAACCCTGAGCTCCAGCAACTGGCACAACTGGTCAAAAACAAGGACATCTCCCAAAATCTCGGTATGGTGCAACGCGCGGTCTGGACCATTACCGATTCCACCGGCTTGCCTCAGGCGTACATTGACTCAATCAACGCTTTACCGCCGGAAAACAATGGTGACCATCACTGAGGTCAAGAACCGCCCGGATTTGCAGCGGTTTATCGACCTGCCCTTTGTCCTATACCGGGGAAACCCGTACTGGGTACCACCCCTTAAGAAAGAGGTCGCGGCAATCCTTGACTTCTCGCACCACCCGTTCTGGGAGCACGCCATCGGCACCCTGTTCCTCGCCGAAAAAGCCGGTAAAGTAGCGGGTCGCATCTCGGCGCAAATCGACCACAACTACAACAACCTCTGGGCTGAAAAATTGGGTTCATTTGGCTTCTTTGAGTGTGTTGACGACCCGGAAGTGGCAAATGCGCTGTTTGACGCCGCCGCTCAATGGGTCAGGACGCGCGGGATGAACCGGCTGCGCGGACCGATGAGCCCTTCCTCCAACGATGAGTGGGGTTTCCTCCTTGAAGGTTACGACAAGCCACCCGCTTTGATGATGCCCTACAACCCGCCCTATTACCTGCGCCTTGCCGAAAATTATGGGTTCGTCAAGGCTAAAGACCTCCTCGCCTTTATTAAATACGCCTCAACCCCGATGCCGGAAAGACTCGTGGCGCTTGCCCAGCGGCTCCGCGCCAATCCCAATATCACGGTGCGGCCCATCAATATGAAAAATCTACCGTCGGAGATGGCGATTATTAAGGAACTGTACAACGCCTCCTGGGAAAAGAACTGGGGATTTTCACCGATGACCGAAAAGGAGATGAACCTCCTTGCCCAGAACCTCAAAACCTTTGCCGACCCCAATATGGTCCTTTTCGCCTTTTATCAGGGCAAACCGGCTGGACTCGCCATCACTTTGCCCGATATGAATCAGGTTTTAAAGCATCTAAATGGTAAACTGGGAATAATCGGATTAATTAAATTCCTCTACTACCGCCGGAAAATAACCGGCGCCCGGGCGATTGTATTCGGTTTCAAGGCTGAATTTCGCCGGCTTGGCTTGCCGGTTCTCTTATTCTACGAAACCGAAAGGTATATGCGGCAAAAGGGCTATCAGTGGTGCGAACTGTCCTGGAACCTTGAAGACAACTGGCTCATCAACGAATTTGACCGGGAACTGGGCGGCGAAGTGTACAAAAAGTACCGGGTGGTTGAAAAGCCCATATAAAGTTTTGACCCCACCCGGGCAAAAAATTCACCACCTTTCTTCTAACTTACATCCTATCATAAACTTACCCGGCACCGCCCGCCGCCCCCTGGACCGTTTCCGGGACCCTTCCCATTACCCCGTCTTTCTCCCTTCCCTTGACAAGAAGGAACAAATCTACCAGCTCACCACCCTCAATTTGTAAGAGGGGAAAAAGGTGAGGGTATCCTTTTACCTCCTTTAACTTTTGCTCCTCTTTCACGGATGGTAAACTGCTAAACGGTACCAGGCACGGTATAATGCGTAACTACTCCCACTCAATCGTTGCCGGTGGTTTTGAGGAGATGTCGTAAACCACGCGATTGATACCCGGCACCTCATTGGTAATCCGAGCGGCAATGCGGGCGAGCAAATCTTCCGGCAGTCGTGCCCAATCTGCAGTCATCGCATCGGTTGATGTCACCGCACGCAGGGCAACGACATTCTCATAGGTTCGCTCATCACCCATCACCCCAACCGAACGCACCGGCAAAAGCACACACAGCGCCTGCCAGACCTTGTGATAGTACCCTGAACGGTGCAGTTCCGTGATGAAAATTTCGTCTGCGGCGCGCACCAGTTTCAGCCGCTCCGGTGTTACCGCACCTAAGATGCGCACCGCCAGCCCCGGACCCGGAAATGGGTGCCGCTCAAGAATCGGCTTCGGGATGTGCAGCGCCCGACCCAAACGCCGGACCTCATCCTTGAACAGCTCCTTTAGCGGCTCAATCAGTTTAAACTTCAAATCCCGGGGCAAACCGCCCACATTGTGATGGGTCTTAATTGTTGCCGAAGGACCACCGAACGCCGAGCGCGACTCAATCAGGTCCGGATACAGCGTGCCCTGCGCCAGAAATTCGATTCCACCCAGCTCCCTTGCCACATCTTCAAACACCCGGATAAACTCGTTACCGATGATGCGTCGCTTCTTCTCCGGGTCGGTAACACCCTTGAGCCGGGTTAAAAACCGTTCTGCTGCCGGCACAAACCGCACCGGTAGCCGGCGCCGCAGCGTCTTTAAAACCATCTCCGGTTCCCGGGAACGCAAAAGTCCGTTGTCAACGAAAACCGCTACCAGTTGCCGACCCACTGCCCGGTAAAGCAATGTGGCGAGAACGGTCGAGTCAACCCCACCGGAAACCGCACACAAAACCCGCTTTTCCCCCACCGTCTTTCTGATTTCCGCGGTCTTTTCCGCAATGAACTCCTGCATCGTCCATTCGGGCTGGCACCGGGCGATGCGGAACAGAAAGTTTGCCAGAATCTTCTTTCCCTGCGGCGTGTGCTCCACCTCCGGATGAAACTGCACCCCGTAAATGCGCCGTGACTCCTGTGCCATTGCCGCGATGGCGAGATGTCCGGTCCTGCCTAACTTCTCAAACCCGGCAGGCACTCGGGTCACCGAATCGCCATGACTCATCCACACCGAAAACCGCGCTGGTAGCCCGGCGAAAAGCGGGCTCGACCGAACCTTCTCAAACTGGGCACCGCCGTACTCCCGCGCGCCGCCGCGTGTCACCTTTCCCCCTAAAAGATCGGCGGTGAGTTGCATCCCGTAGCAAATCCCGAGAATCGGGATGCCCAAACTGAAAATCGCTCGGTCCGGTAAGGGTGCCTTCTTCTCAAACACGCTTGCCGGACCGCCGGAAAGAACCAGCGCCCGTGCCTGACGGCTCAGTATCTCTTCCGGTGCGATGTTGAAGGGCACAATCTCCGAGAAAACCCGCAACTCCCGGACGCGCCGGGCAATTAACTGGGTGTACTGGGAGCCGAAATCTAAGACTAAAACCCTTTCCAGTTGCTACCTCACCTTTTCGGCTGGCGGCAGGGTATCACTTCCCAGCAGGTCACAAACGCCGGACGCCTTGCCATAGAGCAACAGACACTGGCGATAGATATCGGCTGCTGACTTGACATCCTTTGAGGCGCGCCACTGCGCCAGTGCCGCCTTCAGGTCCCGAACCTGCCCTTCAAGATAGTCAAGCCGGCGGTTGAGAAAAACCCGCTCAATCAACGCCGAGGAACTCAGCCGGTTGCGCAGCACCACCGCGCTGCTTTCCAGTTCTGCGACCCGGCGCTCAAACGCCTGAATCGACTCGGCGGTTACTTCAAAAACCACCAGTCCGGCCTGGTTCACCCGCTGCCGGGTGAAGTTGAATATCAAAAGCCCGAACAAAAACGCCAATACTATCAGGAGAAACCAGAAAACTCCCCTCATCGCAACCTCCTTAACGGACCACGATGTTTACCACCCGGCCCGGTATCAAAACCACCCGTACCACCTCTTTCCCCTCAATATGGGGCGCGACATCCTTACTCTCCAGTGCCGCCTTTTTCACCTCCTCCTCGCCGCTTGTCCGGCTCACAACCACTTTACCCCGCAGTTTTCCGTTCACCTGGATTGGTATCTCAATCGTGTCAAAATGCACAAACCGCTCATCCCATTCCGGCATCCGCTCGGTAAAAATTGACCCTTTCTCCGGATAGTAGCGGTGCCACAACTCCTCGCTCAGATGGGGCGCAAACGGCGCCAGCAGTCTGACAAACCGCACCAGGGCGAACTTAAACACCGGTGCGTTCCGGTCCGGGAACAGATACAACTCGTTCAAAAACTCCATCAGGGCGCTGATTGCGGTGTTAAACTGGAAGTTGTCCGCATCGGTTATCACCTTCTTATGGGTCTGGTTCAGCCGGATGTAAAGTTTCTTCTCCTCGGCATTCAATTTGTCCACCGTAAGTTCATCCGGCGGCAGTTGATAACCCGCCTCTTCAAACAACCGCCAGATTCGGGCAATAAACCGCTTGACACCGGTAACAAGTTCATTTGACCACTCCAGCGGCTTCTCCGGTGGTGCGGCGAAGAGCACCCCGAGTCGGGCACAGTCGGCACCGTGCTCCTCAACAAACGGTCCAACCCACACCCCATGCCGCCGGGATGAAGACATCGTCTTACCCTCCAGCGAAACCATCCCCTGCGTGTGCAAAACCCGGCACGGCTCTTTTACCGAGACCATGCCGAGGTCGTGCAAAACCTGGGTAAAGAATCGGAAGAAAATCAGATGGCCACAGGCGTGTTCAATACCACCGATGTACTCATCAATTGGCAACCACTGGTCCGCCTTGCCCCGTTCAAAGGGCAGTTGGTCGTTGTGCGGGTCGGTGTAGCGCAGATGGTACCAGGAAGAGTCAACAAAGGTGTCCATCGTATCCGGGTCGCGCTGCGCCGGACCACCGCACTTCGGACAGGTGGTGTTGATAAACGACTCCACCCCGGCAAGGACCGACTTGCCTTTGGGTTTGTAATCCTTGACATCGGGCGGCAAAAGCACCGGCAACTGCTCATAGGGAACCGGTACAATCCCGCAGTGCCGGCAGTGTATCATCGGAATCGGTGTCCCCCAGTAGCGCTGCCGGGAGATAAGCCAGTCTTTCAGCCGGTACTGTACCCTGCGCCGGCCAATCCCGCGCCTTTCCAGCTCCTCAATCACCCGTTGAATGCCCTGTTCCGAAGGTGTGCCGTCAAACGGGCCGGAGTTGACCATCACCCCTGGCTCGCTGTAGGCAGCGGTCATCGCTTCGGGCACCAGCGTTTTGCCTTCGGGCACAATCACCACTTTAATCGGAATCTGATACTTCCGGGCAAACTCAAAGTCCCGCTGGTCGTGTCCGGGCACACCCATCACCATTCCGGTTCCGTAACCGGCAAGCACAAAGTCGGCAATGTAAATTGGTACCCGTTCGCCGCTCAACGGGTTTTGGGCAAACCGGCCCGTGAAAATCCCCTGCTTCTCTCTGCCCGCTGCGGTCCGCTCAATCTCGGGCTGAATTAGAACCCGGTTACAGAACTCCGCCACCGCCTGTTTTTGCGCTGTACCGCGCGCAATCGTTTCCGCCAGGGGCGCATCCGGTGCCAGCGCCAGAAATGTCACCCCGTAAAGCGTATCAGGCCGGGTCGTCCACACCGGAATCTTCGTGCCGTCGTCCAGTTGAAAATCGACCTCAACCCCTTCGGACCGGCCAATCCAGTTGCGCTGCATCACCCGCACACTTTCCGGCCAGCCCGTCAACTCCTCAATCCCGTCCAGCAAATCCTGGGCATACTCGGTGATTTTGAAAAACCACTGGGTCAACTTCTTCTTCTCCACCGGCGCCGCACAACTCGAACGGTAACACCTGCCTTCCACCACCTGCTCATTCGCCAGCACCGTCTGGCAGCGCGGACACCAGTTGACATAAGCCTCCTTGCGGTAAACCAGCCCCCGTTCATAAAACTTCAAAAACAACCACTGATTCCAGCGATAATACTCGGGCCGACAGGTCGTAACCTCCCGGTCCCAGTCATAGCCGATGCCCAGCAGTTTAAGATTTCTCTTGCACAGGTCAATCGAATCAAAGGTCCAGACCCAGGGTGGGATGTTGTGCTCAATCGCCGCATTTTCCGCCGGCAGACCGAACGCGTCCCAGCCAAACGGGTGCAAAACATCGTATCCCTGCATCATCTTGAGCCGCGCCACACAGTCGCCGATACAGTAATTGCGGGCGTGCCCCAGATGCATATCACCCGAAGGATAGAGAAACATCTCCAAGACATAATACTTCTTCTTCGGGTTGGGATTCGTCTTAAAAACCCCTTTTTCATCCCAGAACCGTTGCCATTTCCGCTCTATTTCTCTTATTGGGTAATCACTCATAACTCGACCTTCCTTTCACCGCTTCTCTTCCTCTCCCGGCTCCCAGCGCCCAGACCAGCCACATATCAAGTAAAGCAAATGGTTCCGGATGGCCGGAAACAATCCGCCGGTTGATTTCGTAAAGTGCGTCAATCGCCTTATACAGGCGCCGGGTCCGGACCGTACCTTCACCCCACGGCATCTCTTTCGGATAATAGTCCGGTCTGCGCAACCAGTTCAAGAGCGCATAACCTAAATTGACCACAATCCGCAACGGCTCCTCGCCCTTCTCCTCAAGCCGTCGCAACAAACGCAGCGCCTCCCCGGCATTGCGCTCCCGCACCATACGAATAAACTCCTGCAACTCAAAAACCCGCGTTGAACTGACATACCGCTTTACCACATCCTCGGTAACCGTTTCCCCGGCATCCAGCACCGTCTCCAATTTATCCATCTCCCCTTTAAGAAACCGCAAATCACTCCCGCACACCTCAACCAGACACTGTGCCGCCCCATCGTCAAACTTCAGCCCTGCCGCCTCACCCCAGCTTTTCAACAACCGCACCAGCCCATCACCCTCCGGCGCCCGCAACTGCACCACAAACCGTTCCACTCCAGTTTTCTTAAAAACCTCCTTCAACCCCTTCTCATACTCGCAATTTGCCACCACCGTCACCGAATCCGGCAAACTGACAAACACGCCGCACACCTTCTCCAGCGCCTCCTTGCGCAACTCCTCTAAGTGCTCAACCACCACCAGCCGCCGCGGTGCTGCGACCGGCAACTGCCGTGCCGCCGCCTCAATCGTACCGACAATATCACCCCGAACCTCGTGCGCATCAATTTTTTCAAAATCGAACACCTCTAAACCGGGAACAAGCAACTTCCGTTTTAAAACCCGGACAAACTCCTCAACAAAAAGCGGCTCACTGTCGTAAAACAGATAAACCGAACGGAGCCGTTTGGACGCTACATCCGCAAAAACATCCTCGGGCGCCTGATACTCCTTCTGACGCATACCGAAAACGATTTTACCTCAATTTCTCCTTGGGTCAACGCTCACCCGTAATCGGGAAAACTCCTCCTCCAACCGCTGATTGATGCGCCTCAGCTCCCGCTTCAACTCCTCGGCCGAAGAAGGCGGTACCGCCGGCGGTTCAATTGGCTCACCAATCGCCACCACGATATTGCGATTCAGCAAATTCCCCACCACCGAAAAGAACCCCTCCCAGGCTTCGTCCAGACCGGCTTTGGAATTGGGTTCCGGTCCCAGTTTCAACCCGGCAACATACACCGGTACCACCGGTACTTGCGCCCGCACCGCCAGCCAGGCGGTCCCGTCGTAGAGATGGTCAACGCACCCCCGGCGGTTCAACTCACCCTCAGGATAGACACCCAACACCGCGCCCTGCTTCAACATCTGGACACTGCGCCGCAAAGTCGGGATGTTTTCATTACCCTTGCCAATTGCCACCGGCATCGTGTCACACAGATTTCTCATCCAGAACCCGACAAACCGCGAATGGAACCACTTCGCCGCCGCGAGGAAAAACACCCTGGTCCGCAACGCCAGTTGAATCACAATCGAATCCGCTCCGGTCAGATGATTTGCCGCAACCACAAACCCGCTTTTGATTGGCAGCGCTACCCGCTCCTTACCAACCACCCGAATCCGGATTAGCAGCCCGTAAAGGGTAAGGAGCACCGCCTTCACCCACGCCCATACCTTTCGGGCAAACTTCTCCTGCCCGAACACAACCGGCTCTGCCCTTTTATTCTCCGGCGTGAAATTAGCACTCATTTTGACACCTCACAACTCCTGTTTATTGTAAAGCCCCCCTTGATATTTGTCAATACAGAATCCCGCTCGCCTTAACTTGATTGCCCAAAATTTCCCGGTAAACTGTTATCATCGGTAGGGGTGAAAATCGTTCGCCCGCAAAGCGGTCAACTATGTAATTGCCGTTTGCCCCGATGGCCGCTCTCTTTCATCAATAACGCGGACGAATGCTCTATTCCCCGTGCCAAGGTCGGTTTTCGTGGGCAGCACAAATTTCTTGTGACCTCGTAGCCGGCAAGGTCCGTTAAAATTTACCTGTTAAAGGAGGCAGCGTGGCCGAAGAGCACAATAGCCATAACGAAGCGGTCGTGGAAGCGCTAATTGAGATTGCAGCACTCGTCGAGGTGTTGATTGACAAGGGAGTTTTCACTGCTGAGGAGTTTCAAAACAAAATCGGCGAGGTGATTGAACGGTTTTCCACACCCGAACCAGAGTAACCGGGCCCTGTTTGGGTTTATGTGATTTCGGTTCTACGCCGTAACTTCTCTTCTTCGAGTAACCGGTTACGGCAAGCACGGAGGAATTCCAGACAAATGGCGGTGCGATAGTCAGGATAGGTCCAGGCAAGAGGCTGAAACCTTCCCTGTTGATATATTAAGGTCACCTCGGCGTAGATGCCCTCTTTAAGATAAATGCGGTGGGAGTAATCTTTGGTTGTCGCCAGGATAAAATTGTGCAGGGAAAGAATCCCGGGGTCCAGATTCACCTGCCGCCGGCCCAGCGCATCTTTGAGTTGCCCTTCAAGTGCGATGGCGGTTTTCTTAAATGAAATTAGCCGGTCCGGTTCAAAAACGCCTTGATGCGCCACCCAGCACCGCAGCAGACCTGAACCCATCTCTTCCTCATAGTAATCGGAAAAGTCCCAGGGGATAATCGGGCTTCTCAACTCAACCGGACCAAATGCCTGCCCAAGAAGTTTAACGCCCTGTTCCAGAACATCCTGGTTGCGGGCAATAATCCCAACGATGAGTTTAACCGGCTTCAAGAGGTCGATTGGGTTGAGTCCGACTCCGGCGTTTCCCGTTCCGCAAGGAAGGTGCTCAGCTCTTCAAGGCTGGGCAGCTCATCGAGCGACTCCAGACCAAAATAACGGAGAAACTCCCGGGTTGTGCGATAGAGAAACGGGTTTCCTGGTCGATGCGCCCGCCCCGCGGTCACAATCAGCCCGCGTTCCAAGAGTGTAAGGAGCGGCGCCGAACAGTCAACCCCGCGCAGTTTCTCAATCTCTGGCTTGGTGACCGGCTGTTGATAGGCGATGATCGCAAGGACCTCCAGCGCCGCGGGCGAAAGGCGCTGGACCCGCTGGTGCTGATACAGTTTTCTTATCCAGTCGGCATATTCGGGCAGGGTGTAAAGCTGATAACCGTGGGCAACCCGCGTGATGCGAAACGCCCGGCCTGTATCGGCATAAGTTTGGTTCAGAGTGGTGATTACCGTACGAATCTGGTCCTCATCCGCGCCGGTAATTTCCACCAGTCGACTTAAAGGCACCGGCTGGTCACAGGCAAAAAGTAGCGCTTCAACAATCCCGGAAAGGACCTCAGCCGGATACTGAGGCGCTGCGGTAGCCGGAGTTGCTAACTTCTGTTCTTCCTGATTGCTGTTATCCATCACTTCTTTGTCAGCCGGAATCGGGTTAAAAGTGCGGTAACGGCGAGACGCAGTTCTGGTGCGCGGATGAAACAGGTGAGCCGGAGCGCCGAAATCGCAAACGCCTCAATGTGAACCTGTGCCTGATGCAGTGTCGCAAATGTCTCACCAATTATGTCCGCATCGGTTCCTACCCCGGGACCGACAAGGGAAACCGCACTGAGGTTATTGTCAATCTCCAGTCGCCGCGCCCCTAATTTTGGGGTCAGCGGCTGCAGGAGACCGGTCGCCTTTGTTAGATGTGTCGCCGGAATGTAAAAGAGCAGGTCAAATCGGTCGCGATGGGGGATACCGTGATTAAACAGCAGCACTGGCACCCGGGCGGTACTTAAACTTGTTACGACCTGATGCAGACACCGTTTCTTTTTTACAACATCAACCAGCGCAACCCGGGCAACCGCCGATTCATGCGTAATCGCCCGGACAAATGGTTTTTCCATCGGTGATTGTGCTTTTACCATAGTTCCTCGCTTGTTGTTAAAGGTTGAACGGATGACAAGTGGCACCCGGTACTTTTCGGCTAAGGCACAGGCACGGGGATGAATCACACCGGCACCGGCTTGCGCCAGTTCGGTCAGTTCCTCAAAGGTGATTTCCGGCACCTGTTTCAGATTGGGAAACTCACGGGGATTTTCCGTGAAGATGCCGTCAACATCCTTGTAGAATTCGCACCGGTCGGCTTTCAGCGCCGCGGCAAGCGCCACCGCGGTAACATCAGAACCACCCCGGCCCAGAGTTGTTATCTCCCGCTCTTCGCTCATCCCCTGAAAACCGGCAACAATCGGTACCTTTCCCCGCCGTAAAGCATCATTAACCCGGTAAAGCCGTACCTCCTGAATTCGGGCATCAGAGTGAAATCGGTCGGTGATGATGCCAACCTGTGAGCCGGTAAAGGATGCCGCCTCCTGCCCCTGGTTGAACAGCGCCAGCGAGAGTAGTGCCATCGCCTGCCGCTCACCGGTGGTCAACAGCATATCCAGTTCCCGGGGCGGTGGCGTTGGGTTAACCATCAACGCCTGACGGTACAGTGCATCAGTCGTGTCACCCATTGCCGAAACCACTATCACCAGCCGGTCGCCCGCACGCCGGCGCCGGGCAATCTGCTTTGCCACCTGTTTTAGTTGTTTGATGCTGGCAAGCGAACTGCCACCAAACTTTTGAACTATCAGCGCCATACCACTTGACTCTTTCGCACCTTCACCGCGGACTCGTCCGGGCGAGCCAGCGCCGGATGCGGGCACCCGCAATCTTAAGCCGGTTTTCCGGCGCAACCAGCGCAAATCGGACAAACCCTTCGCCCTGCTGGCCAAAACCTCGACCGGGTGCGGCAACAACCCGGCACTGCTCAATCAACTTCAGACAAAATGCGTAGGAACGGGAACCGTTGTGCATCTCCTGCCACCATTCGGGCAGTTTTGCCCAGACATAAAATGTCCCTTCCGGTAAATTTACACCCCATCCCCCGCGGGTCAATTCGCTTACAAAAAAATCCCGGCGCCGCTTGTATGTTTGGCGTACCTTAACCGCTAATTCGCTCCCTCTATTCAGGGCAAATACCGCAGCGTCCTGAATCGCCCCAAACGGTCCGGAGTCAACATTCTCCTTTATCTTTAACAGCGCACTGAGCATATCTCTATTACCAACCGCAACCCCGAGCCGCCAGCCTGGTATGGAAAAGGTCTTGGATAGGGAGTGCAACTCAAGCGCACAGCCTTTGCTGTCCGGAACTTGAAGGAGGGAAGGCGGTCGCTGGGAAAAGTAGATTTCCGAATAGACATTGTCATTGACAATATAGAATCCATATTTCAATGCCAGGGCAACAACTTCCCGGTAAAAACTGAGCGGCGCGATTGCGGTCGTGGGGTTATTGGGAAAGTTCAGGCAGAGGAGCTTCAGCCGGGGTGCGAGCCGGCTGATGAAATCCAGGTCCGGAAGAAACCCGTTTTTTTCTTCCAGCGGCACAAGCACAAGCGACGCCCCGCACAGCCTGCTTTGATTAAGATAAACTGGATACCCCGGGTCGCAGACCGCAACCGTGTCGCCCCGGTCACAGCAAGCCCAGAGCAGATGAGCCGCGCCCTCCTTTGAACCCAATAGCACCACTACCTCATTTTCCGGTTCCAGTGTGACCCCAAACCGCCGCTGATACCATCGGGCAAAGGCACGCCGTAAACTCAGTTTTCCTGAATATCCGGGGTAACGATGGTTCTCCGGATTTTTTAAGGCTCGGACCAGCACTTTAACGAGCGCTGGTTCCGGAACCAAATCCGGGTTACCTTCACCCAGGTCAATCAACCCGCGTCGTACCCGCGCCTTAAACTGATTCAGCTCGGAAAAAAGATAAGGGGGAAGCAGCGACAGCCTTTGCGCAAAAGGACCACCTGCCACTACTCACCTCCCTCTACAGGGGTTCCTGCCACCAATCCCCTCCACTGATGAAAACACCGTCTCACGATTCCCCTCCCTTTTATGGGAGGGGAAAAAGGGGAGGGTACACTCTCCCCTTCCGCAAGGAAGGAAAGGGCCCTGCTTCATCTTCGGGCTAAGAACCGCTCTATTCGTTCCAGCGCCCGCTGGATATTTTCAATTGAATTCGCATAACTGAAACGCAAAAACCCGTCTCCGAATTTGCCAAAACATGTCCCCGCAAGACAGGCAACACCCTCCTCTTCGAGAAGACGGTCCGCCAGGACCTTACAATCAATCCCGGTCCCTTCAATATTGGGAAACGCATAGAAGGCGCCCTGGGGTTTGTTGCACCGAAAACCCGGAAGCCGATTCAAACCATCGACAATAAAGTCGCGGCGCCGCTTGAACTCTGCCACCATCCGGTCTACCTCATCATGCGGCCCGTTGAGCGCTGCAAGGCAGGCACGCTGGATAAAAGTCGCGGTGCAGGAGTTGATGTTGGTCTCAATCCGTGCCATCTTCTCGGCAAGTTCCGCCGGCATTATCCCGTAGCCAATGCGCCAGCCGGTCATCGCAAAGGTCTTGGAAAACCCGTCGAGGATAATCAATCGGCGCTGAATTTCGGGAAACTGCGCAATTGACTCAAACTGCCCTTCATACACAATCTCCGAGTAAATCTCGTCGGCGAGAATCCAGATATTGTACTTCAAGGCGACTTCCCCAATCAACCGCAAATCCTCCCGGGTTAAAACCCCACCCGTTGGGTTCGCGGGCGAATTAATCACAATCAGTTTGGTTCGGGGATTTACCAGTGAAACCAACTCTTCCACATCCAGCCGAAACCCCCGTTCTTCCCGTAGCCGAATCGGTACCGGTCGTCCGCCCATATACTCAATCATCGACTCGTAAATCGGGAACCCAGGATTGGGATATATCACCTCATCACCGTTCTCAACCAGCGCCATTATCGCAAACGACATCACCGGCTTTCCACCGGGCGTGACAACAACCTGCTCCGGGAAAAACTTCACCCCACGCAACCGACCCGCATACTGGGCGATTGCCTCCCGTAACTCAGGCAAACCTGCCGATGGACCGTAATGAGTCCAGCCCTCATCCAGCGCCCGCTTTGCCGCTTCAACAATATGTCGGGCTGTCGGAAAATCCGGTTCGCCAATCTCCAGATGAACCACATCCATTTTGCACTCTAACTCTTTTGCCCGGCACAAACAGTCGAAAGCGGTTTCGGTCCCCAGCCGCTCCATCCTCTCTGCCAGTTTCATTTCTTCCGCCCTTCTGCCCTTCCGCCCTTCTGCTTCGGGCTCGCACTCCGCCGTTTTCGCTCTGTCGTCGGCGCCTTTCTGCCCGCTGATTTTCCCTTCGCCATATCGTACAACTCTTTTGCCTTGGCAGCGATGTGCTCCGCCGAAACTTCAAACTCCCACATCAACTCCCAGGGTTGACCCGACTCGCCAAAGCGGTCTTTTACCCCAATCGCACCAAACGCCAGTGCGTGACCGTAAAGTTCCGGCGCCGTATGCAGGACATAAGAGACCCGATTCGCCAGCCCGCCAATCTGATGCTCCTCCGCGGTCAAAACCACCCCGGTTTCCAGCGCCGCCTGAATCAAAAACCTCTGATTGGGAATCGTCTCCCCGGGATGGGTACTGGGCGACTTTAATGTGTGGAGATTGATAACCCGGGTCTCAATCCCAAAATCCTCCTTCAAAATCCATGCCGCCCGCAACGCCTCAGGCACCATCGGTCCGCACGCTACAATCGTCAAATCCTCCCCTTCTCCTTCATAACGGTCCGCGGTCTTGACCTCAAACGCCTCAATAAACTTATCTTTTTCCCTGCGGTAGCGATACACATTGGGCATTCCCCAGACAAAAGGTGTCTCCGGAGTAGTAACAACTGGTGTCGCCTCGCGGGCGAACCGAACATACTTCGGACCATTGATATTCAAGAGCAAATGCTCGGTGGCCCGTTTTGTTTCAAGCGCATCAGCGGGCACCGCTACATGCATATTCGGCAAGCCGCAGATCTGGAACAAATCTTCCAGCGCCTGATGGGTTGCACCATCAGGACCAACCGAAACCCCACCGTGCGCCCCGGCAATCAAAACATTGAAATTCCCGTAGCAAACCGTGGTACGCAACTGGTCCAGATTCCGCCCTGCGGCAAAAACACCATAGGTACCAAAAACCGGTAACTTACCCTCCTTTGCCAGTCCTGCCGCCACATTCGTGCCGGACTGCTCAGCAATTCCAACCGAAATCCACCGCTCCATTCGCTCCGGATACTTCTCGTAAAACTTTGAAATGGTAATTGACCCCGAGATGTCCGCACCGATGCAGCACACCCTTTTGTCATCACCCAGCGCCTCGAGCGCCTCACCAAACCCAAAGCGGGTCGCCTTCATCTCCACCTTCATCTTCTCCTGCTGGTTCCAGAAGTAGTCCCAGGAAAACCTCGGCACCTTTGCCCTCAACTTTGCCGTCGCCTCCGCCTGATAATCCGCCGCCTTTTTCAGTAATTTCTCGTAATCAATCCGGAAATGAAGTCCCAGTTCCTCCAACCCTTTAACCATCTCCGCTTTGTTCGGCGCCTTACCATGCCAGCCGGCAACATTTTCCATAAACGAAACGCCTTTGCCCTTGGTCGTATGGCAGATAATCACCGTTGGCTGACCCTTGTGCTTTGCCGCTTTATCAAAAGCCGCCAGAATCTGGTGCATATTGTGACCATCAATCTCAATCACATTCCACCCGAAGGACTTATACTTTTCGGCAATCGGGTCAATCGGCATCACATCCTTCACCCAGCCATCGATCTGCAAGCGATTCTTATCAAGAATACAACACAGGTTATCCAGCTTATACGCACCCGCCTCCATTATCGCTTCCCAGATTTGCCCCTCCTGATGTTCACCATCACCCGTAATACAGTAAACCCGATAGTCCTTCTTATCCAGCCGTGCCGCAAGACAAATCCCCACAGCCACCGAAAGCCCCTGGCCTAACGAACCTGAAGAAATCTCCACTCCGGGTAGCTTCAACCAGTGCGGATGCCCCTGATAAGGAGCATAAAGTTTCCTCAGCCGCACCACATCCTCCACCGGGAAAAACCCGGCCATCGCCAGACCTAAATAGAGCGCGGGCGCCTTGTGACCGGTTGACCAGATAATCCTATCCCGGTCCTCCCAGAAAGGGTTCTCAGGATCGTGTCGGGCAACATGGAGATATAGTGCAGCGGTCACATCCATAATGGAAAGTGTGCCGCCCGCATGTCCCGAACCCGCGGCACACAGTGCAATCAGGTTGTAACCCCGCATCAAATTAGCCGCCTGAATCAACTCCGCTACCGAATAACTTTTCCGGACTGCCTTCGTCTTTGAGTCAACTATCGGCATAAATTTCACCTATTATCCTTTGGGAATTCCCTGATAGTCTTCATAAAACTTCTTAATACCGGCATCGGTCAAAGGGTGTCGCACCATCTTTAAGAGGACATCATAAGGAATTGTTGCGATATGCGCGCCCGCCCGCATCGACTCGACCACATGCAACGGATGCCGGATACTGGCGGCAATCACCTGTGTCGGGAAGTCGTAATAGTCAATCATCGCCGCAATATCCCGCACCAAATCCATCCCTTCGTGCGAAATGTCGTCTAACCGACCGACAAAAGGTGATATAAAAGTCGCGCCGGCACGGCAGGCTAAAAGCGCCTGGTTGGGTGAAAAAATCAGGGTGACATTGGTCATTATGCCCTTCGCTGCCAGCCGGCAAACCGCCTTTAGGCCCTCAATCCCCATCGGGATTTTTACCGTAACCTTCTTCGGGTCCAGCTTTGCCCACTCTTCCGCCTCCCGCACCATACCATCCGCATCAGGTGAAATCGCCTCAACCGAAACCGGTCCATCGACCACATCAAGAATCTCCGCCACACACTCCTTAAACGGCTTGCCGGTTTTCTTTACCAGTGTTGGATTAGTGGTTACCCCTTCAAGGATACCCCAGCTTGCTACATCTTTAATCTCTTTGATATCGGCAGAATCAATAAATATCTTCATAATACCTTGCCTCCTGGATTAAAAATGGAATAGTGCTTGTCAAGGAACTTTAGTATAACAAGAAAAACAAAAAAGGCAAGTACGGGCAAGTTGCCCGTGCCCCTACCTCTTTTTGCCCGCTTGATGCAATTTGCGCTCTTTTTCTTCCTCTCTTTGCTGGGAGGTACAAAGGGGAGGGTGCTGTGCTACCTATAAGGTCCGGCACCTGGGCGGAGCAGATTGAGTGAGCGACCCAGCTGCGAACCAGCTCGCAAAACCGAGCCCACCTCCTCAATCTGCCCCGCTGTCCTGCTCATTAACCTTTCCACCCCGCAACTCAGGAGCGACCGCGTGTCAAGAACTTTATCCGCCAGCGCCAGAACTCGCATTGAGGCACTGGAATGGCTGAGCACGCGCACACTGGGCGGAAATACAACGAGGGTAAAAGCGAGACCGAGCCAAACCACCGCCAGGCCCTTTGCCAGTCCGAAGATACCCCCAAGAAAGATGTCGAGATACTCAAGGCGGCTCCAGTCCAGTAGTTTCAAAAGCACCCGTCGGACAAAACGAAGTCCCAGCCAGGTGGCGGCGACAAGAACAAGGAAGGCTAAAAAAGCGGATGCGGGATAGTTGTGAAGGAATCGGTCGAATGCGGGGGAAACGACCGTTTGATTCCTCAACCCGATGACGAGCCCAAGCGAAGGGAAAAGCAATGAGCAGAACCTCCTTATCAGACCCGAATAGTAACCGCTGACCATGAACCCAAGGATGAACAAAATGATAATAACATCCACCGCCATTTGAAACCCCTCGGTTAAAATCATAGCATACTCTGTGCCACCGCTTCGCTTCCCTTGTTTTATCATAACATATGGAAGTTCAGAGACTAACAACTATAACACCAATTTGCTATCAATCTGCTGTTCCGTTGGGTTTCACAGGGGCCATACTCATATTGCATTAAATCACAATAACATGTACAGAGTGACCAATTTTAAAACAATTGTCGCACCGGTGGAAGGGTGGCCAGATTGTCCGACAGAATTACGGGACAGCCAATAATTAGGAAAGGGTTTCTATCCGGCACCGGCTCCGTATCTTCTATTTAATTAATGTCTCCAGGACCCTTACAACTTAAGGAGTTTTAAGCCCGTCTCCCTTTCGAGTTCGCGGCGTAACTTCTTATCACCCGGCAAAATGGTAATCTCGCAGGTGGCAGATACTAAACCGGCAAACAGGTGTCCCCCATAGGTTGCCATTCGCTGGTCGCTAAGAACTATATGACAGTGGCAAATCGGCTGTTTATCCTCCCAGGCGATGTTACCTATAAGGGAAACAATCTCATATTCACCTTTTAACTGGCGCCGGTGGTAGGTCTGTTTATCAAAATGGTAATAACCCAGCTCAAAATTGCTACCCGCCCCAATTCCCAGGACAACCCCGGATTTTATCTTTACGCGCCGGGAAAATTCCACAAGGCTTGTTATTATCTCCTCACCCGGCCAAAGCCTTAACTGATAGAACCGGTTATTCTTGACCCATCTCATCTTTCCCCTCTTTTTCTGTTTTTCTGGACGAAACGGCATTTCGGATATCCGGAGCACGCGATGAATTTACCAAACCTACTCTGTCGCTCAACCAACGGCTTGCCGCACTTCGGACAGGTCTGTTCAAGTAGTTTAGGTGGTTCTTTAGGCGGCCGTTTTATAAAGTCACATTCTGGATATCCGGAGCACGCGATGAATTTACCAAACCTACTCTGTCGCTCAACCAACGGCTTGCCGCACTTCGGACAGCTATCCGCTAATGGTTTCTCTTCGTTCTTTTTCACATAATCGCACTCTGGATATTTTGCACACGATATAAATTTGCCAAACCGACCCCAGCGCTCTACCAGAACCGAGCCGCACTTCGGACAATGTTCGTTAAGCTCCCGGGTTAAACCATCTTTAATTTCGCTCATTTCCGCCTCTGCCCGGTCTAAATCCTCCTTAAAAGGTCGGTAAAACCGTACCACCACCTCACGCCAGTTTTCTTCCCCTTCCTCAACCTGGTCAAGTTCCTTTTCCATCTCTCGAGTAAAACCAATCGCAAATATGTTAGCAAACCGGGGAATTAAGATGTCGTTCACCACCAACCCCAGTTCCGTTGGAACCAACTTTCCCTGTTTTCTTTCAACATACCGACGCTCAATCAAAGTCGGGACAATCGTCGCATAGGTCGAGGGCCTGCCGATGCCGTTCACCTCTAACCGCTTGATTAAACTTGCCTCTGTGTAGCGGGGTGGCGGCTGAGTAAATTTCTGTTCTGGTATGAATTCCGCCATCTTAACAAGTTCGCCTTCCTGGAGTTCCGGCAATGCGCTTTCCTTATCCGGTTCGCCGTAAACCCGTTCAAAACCTTCAAACACCCTTCTCACCGCCTCGGTCCGGAAGGTGTAATCACCACCTTCAACCAGAACCTCGGTTAGACTGTACAGAGCATCCGCCATCTGGCTGGCGACAAAACGGCGAAAAATTAACTCATACACCTTAAACTCATCCGACGTCAAATATGGCTTAACCCGCTCCGGGGTCAAATCCAAGCGCGTTGGCCTAATCGCCTCATGCGCACCCTGAGCCCCTTTGCGGTCTGGATAGACACGGGGCTTGTCTGGGATAAATTGCTTGCCATAGACCTTAATAATCATATCCCGGACCCCGTCGATAACATCCTCCGCTACTCGAAAGGAGTCGGTCCTGGGATAGGTAATTAAACCGACCGTCTCTTCCTTCAAATCTACCCCTTCAAACAACCGCTGCGCGATGCGCATCGTCCGCGCCGAACTAAACTTAAACAACTGCCCTGCTTCCTTTAATAGCGTTGCCGTCACAAATGGGGCGAGTGGTCTTTTGCGCCGCTCGCGGCGTTTCACCGCGCTAACCCTAAACTGTGCCTTCTCGCATCCCTGACGCACCACTTCCACTGCCGACCGGTCTTTTAATTTGAATGATTGATTACTGATTTTTACCAGTTGTGCTTCAAATCTCTCGCCGCTCGCGCGCATAAAAATCGCCCGTACCACCCAGAACTCTTCGGCTTGGAAATTTGCAATCTCCCGCTCGCGCTCAACTAAAATCCGCAGGGCAACGGTTTGCACCCGGCCTGCCGACTTTCCCGCCCGCACTGTACGCCATAGTAAGGGTGAAACAAGATACCCTACCAACCGGTCAAGGACGCGCCGTGCCCGATGGGCATCAACCTTATGGAGGTCAATCTCCCCGGGAGAACGGAACGCGGCTTCAATCCCCCTGGGTGTTATTTCGTAAAACAACACCCGTTTTATCGGTACGTCGTTCTTCAACTCCTGTGCCACGGAATAGGCAATCGCCTCACCCTCACGGTCGGGGTCACAACCTAAATAAACCGTCTTGGCCTGCTTTGCCGCTGTCCTTAACTCATTGAGTATAGCAGCCTTACCCCGGATTTTGATGTACTCTGGTTCAAAACCATTCTCGATATCAACCCCGAGCCGGGATTTTGGCAAATCTGCAATGTGACCCCGGGACGAAAGTACCTTCATCTTGCCTTTTAAAAGCCGGCTAATCGTATGCGCCTTGGTTGGCGACTCAACAATTAATAAATCTTTTTTGGCCATTGGGGGTCAAGAATAACCTATCCGCTTTAAAAGTCAACCCTCGATTACCACTACTGCCGCCGCATAATCATCTAAATGAGTTAGGCTTAAATGCACGCGACGTCCCGCCAACAGTTCCTTTGCCCGACCCGTAACTTTGAGCGTCGGTCTGGTTCGTTCGTTGTCACACACCTCTATTTCTCGCCACGACACTAACCCGCGCAACCCGGTACCCAGTGCCTTGGAAAACGCCTCTTTTGCTGCAAAACGGGCGGCATAAGAAGGATACGGATTAGAAAGTTTTTGACAGAAATCAACTTCTGCGGGCGAAAAAATCCGCTCAAGAAATCGCCCTCCATAACACTCAATCGCCCGCTGAATTCTCCCCACACTCATCAGGTCAATACCCACCCCGAATATCGCTGGTCGGTCAAAAGACACAACTATTCTTTCTGATTCAACCGCTCAACAATCGGAATCAACTCTAAGATGTCGTTGACCTCATAATCGGCACCGGAGTTTTGGGTTCCAAAACTATCACCATAACGGGCAAACACCGTAATCATCCCCAGCTCCTTTGCTCCAACAATGTCCCTTTCCGCCCAATCGCCCACCATTATCGCCTCTTTGGGTTTAACCTGTAAAAGCTCTAAGACCTTTTTAAACGGCTCCCGCGCTGGTTTACGCTTACCGGTGTCGTCAAAGGTAACAACGACATCAAAAAACCGGTCAACGCCCAAAGAAACCAGTCGCATCCAGACTGGCAATCGCGGTGCGTCCGAAACCACCGCCAATTTCAAGCCCAACCGAAAAAGTTTCAAGAGCGCCAGATTTACATGAGGATAGGGAACAAGCGCTCCCTCCCGCGCCCGACGATAAGCGATAATCCCACTCGCCAGAATCCGGTAATCGATATAACCCAGAACCTCATTCAAAAAGTCGTTAAACACCTCCTGATACTCAATCCCCTTCTCCTCGTAAATTTTGTAAATCTTCTTTTTTGCTGCTTCCGGCGTTAAATCCAGACCGGCATCGATCATCGCCATTACCGCCGCATCCACTGCCGCCCTTTTCCATTTATCGAAATCAACCAAAGTATTGTCAACATCAAAAACAACCGCTTTAACCATACTACTTATTATCTCCGTTCAATTTGAGCAAACCGCCGCGCCAGCCGTTCATAAGTTCTTTCCAGGTGTTCACTCACCACCTTGGTTTCGGCAAATATAGGCATAAAATTCGTATCTCCCTGCCAGCGGGGAACGATGTGCAGATGGAGATGACCCGTAACACCCGCCCCCGCTACCGCACCCAGATTTGCTCCAACATTGAAACCCTGGGGCTTAAACTCCTGCCGTAGAGCCTTTACACTCAACTTCATCAGCTCCAGAATTTCCGACCCCTCGTTAGGTTTTAACTCTTCAAAACTGGCAAGGTGGCGCAATGGTGCCACCATCAAATGCCCGCTGTTGTAAGGATAGCGATTCATCACGACAAACGCCTTCCTCCCCCGGTAAAGAATCAAACTCCTTTTGTCGTCCCTCATCTTTTTTAAATGACAGAAAAGACAGTCACGACACTCCGGTGTAATACTGCTAATATACTCCGCTCGCCACGGTGCCCAGAGCCGTTTCATTACGACCCTTTCCCATGCTCTTGTTCGACACTTCTGCTCTTCATCCCTAAAACAGCCTCATCTGCTTATCATCACCTTTAACATCTTGCTCCATCGCAACCATCCGCCGTCGGTCTCCTGGTAGAACTTGAACCACCCCGAACACACCATCGTAACCGGGCTCGACTGTTACCCGACCCAGACGCATCATTTCCACGCCTTCACCAACTCTTGCATCCACGCGCTTGATATCCTCAATCGGTACATCCATCAGAATCTCAAACTCACTCCCGAGCGCCTTAATCAGCTCTTCGTAGCGCCGGGCAACACCAGCGGTGTCCCGACCCATCTCCAGTGCTTCAGCAATAATTTCCTCCAACGGCACCAGATGCTTAAATGGTATCACATCTTCAGGTTGGGTGCCCGGCTTTCGGTCGGCAAGCTCCTCGACTCGATGTAATACCCCAACTGTCAGCGGTTTCCGGCACATCGGACACACATTACCTGAAAGCATCGCCTCGGTTGGGTTCATCCGCACCCCGCAATTGCGATGCCCGTCGTAATGATACTTCCCTTCCTCGGGAAAGAACTCAATCGTAAACAGAAATCGACTTTTATCTTTCGTCTTCAACACAGTGCGCAGCGTATCGTAATCCATCTCACAATTGAACACATTCGCTTCTCGTCCCAGTCGGCTGGGCGAGTGCGCATCGGAATTAGAAATCAAGGTCTTCTTATCCAGGGCCGACAGTCGCCAGTTCATCGGTGGGTCCGAAGAAAGACCGGTCTCAACCGCGAACACCTCGTCGGAAAGGTCACCAAAACATTCCTCAAATGAGTCGAACCCTGAGTTCGAGCCAAAAAGCGAGAACCATGGAGTCCAGATGTGGGCGGGGACAACAAACGCCCGGGGGTCAATTTCAATCACTCGCGCCACAAGGTCATAACTCGAAATACTCACCGTCGGTCTGCCATCAACCTCCAGCCTGCCGTAACGGGTCAGCATATTATTAATCTTCTGGGCGCTCTCCAGACTTGGGCAGTAAATCAGGTTGTGAATACGGCGCAACTTACCACCAGCGGAATAGATATTATTGACCTCGGTTGAAAGGATAAAAGAAGTGTCGCCATAAAGATATAACCCGTTTTCTGCAACTTTCAAATGCTCGCGCAACGAAGCAAAATATTCAGGATGGGTGAAGTCTCCAGTGGCAACCAGGTTAATCCCTTTAATCCTTGCCGCCCGGGCAATTGCCGGAATGTTCATCTCCTGACTTGTCGCCCGGGAATATTTTGAATGAATATGTAAGTCCGCAATAAATCGCATCGCTCTATTTTACCTTGCTGAAATTAGATTTCAAATCTGCCCTACCTTTTGTGCCACCACCATCATCCTTCCTGTTAAAGGACCAACCGGGAAAAAACCGCCATGGTGGAAAAAATGTGTTTGGGAATACCCCGCCGCCTTCAACGCCCTCTTAACCTCTTTTATAGTATAAGCGCGCTCCTGGTGTATCTCCTCGAACTTCTCCCCAAGGGTACCGTCCGGCATTTTTTCCCAGAAGGTCAAATGGAGAGTGGAAATTCTTGTTTCCGGGTTATAACTGTTTTGCCATATTGAGACGACCTCTTCGGTCTCGCGGGTGAGTGTTCTTGTCCCCCAGGCTTCAGAAAGTCCATACAGGGTGTTCATATCAAATACAAATATCCCCTGCTTACTTAAACTCTCAAACACACAACGGAAGCATCGTTCGAGGTCTTCTTCGGTCAAGAGATAATTGATGCTGTCGTATAGTGAAATCGCGGCGTCAACCGTTTCCTTAATCTTGAAATCTCTGATGTCGGCGCATACCACCTCAATCGGCAAATCGCCCCGTTTACTCTCAAGCACTTCAAGCATCTCCTTTGAACGGTCAACGCCAATCATCCGATAACCCTTCTGCGCCAGCAGCACGGTGGGGATACCGCTCCCGCACGCGACATCAAGAATTGTCCTGGGCATAACTTTAAACCGCCGGAAAATTTTCAATATATAGTTAATCCAGCCCTGATAGTCCACAAACTTCATCATGAACCGGTCGTAGTACCGGGCAAACCGCACAAACGGTGCCACCATCTCACTCAATATAAGAACTTCCTTCCTCCTGTCAACGCTTAATTCCCCCTCCGGTCTTTGTTGCTTCTGCTCTCACTGAGTTCTTACTTTGACATCTGTTAATCCCCGGCTAAAATATATTAATGCGCACCCGTACTATCCATGCTATCATTCTTGCTGCACTCATTGCCCTGCCAGTATCTGCCACTTACTGGCCAATTCCACCGGTAAATCAGGTCCACCCCTTAGGTAACAACTGGGGTAACTACCAGAACTACGGCTCCTCTCCCTACTTTCATCCAGGAATTGATATAATCACACCGGACACCAGCAGCGTTGAGGTCCGTGCGGTTGCCCATGGCTGGGTTAAAGCCTGGGGCACGATTCAGGCGGAACTGCACTATCGTCTCGCGGTTTGCGACTCCCCTTTAACCTATACCGGTCGGGCTGAAGGCTGGCTGTACGCCCACATTGACCCGGACCGCTGGCACAAAAACCTCGGTGATGAGGTACAAGAAGGTGAAGTAATTGGCTATCTGGTCCCCTGGCCAATTGATGCAACCTTTGACCATTTACACTTCGCCCGTATTTCCGACACTGGTGCCACCTGGCAGCGTTTCCCCCAGCCTACCTGGTGGTTTATCAAGAACCCCCTGACAATCATTCAACCCAACACCGACCTTGAACCACCAGTATTTGAAAATGCCCGTACCAACGCCCGCTTCGCCTTCTGCCGCAACAACACCTCAACTTACTTAAACCCCAACAACCTCACCGTTGATGTTGATATCATCGCCAAAATCTACGACCGGACCGGTTTCTCTACTGGTAACCCAACCTGGGATAAACTTGCCCCTTTTTTGATTGAGTACTCAATCAAAAGTGCCGGGGGTTCAACTGTCGTCCCATGGACCATCGGCGTCATATTTTCCGGCCGTTTGGAAGACGCCCTGGTCTCAGTGGTGTACAAAAACGATAACACCTGTCGGTCCCAGGGTGATTATGAGAACCGCTCCTATTACTACATCGTCACCAACACCGATGGCGACAGTATCATTGAGGCAACCGACACCGCCGGTAAATGGGCAACTGACCAGCTTGGTGATGGTGACTACTGGGTACTAATCCGCGCCTCTGATGTTGCCGGCAACACTGCTATTGACTCGATGCTCGTCCACACCGCTAATGGTGTTGCCCTCGCCGAACAAAACTCAACCTTTCTCACCGCTCCGTTGCGGGCAACGCCCGCAAATGGCTCCTGGCAAATTGAGTTTGGCATCTCTCGAACCACGCCGGCGCGCTTGACGGTTCTTGACCCGGCAGGCAGACAGACCGCACTTCTTACCAACTGTAATCTGCCACCGGGCACTCACAGCTTCTCCTTCCATCCCCCCGCGGCTGGTATCTATTTTGTCAACCTGACTGTCGGCTTGAACCAGACTTACCAGACAAAACTAACCGTAATCCGTTAGGGTCAGACCCTTTCCCTGCCGAGCCTATTCTCCTGTCTCTGCTGATGATGCCACCGCCCGCGCTGCGGTGACCCCGGAAGCCCACGCAAAATGCAAATTGTAACCACCACTTTCCGCCCAGATATCCAGCGCCTCGCCGATAATAAAAAGTCCGGGAAACCGTACCGCCTCCATCGTCCTCATATCCACCTCATCCAGACTAACTCCACCACCGGTCACGGTCGCCCGTTCGATCGGCTCGGTACCGATAATCTCAAACGATGTCCCTTTGAGTTTTTCAATCAGTCGGCTAACCGCCGCCTTGCTCAAATTACTCAATTTGCTATCGGGCACTACATCTGCCCGATTACATATAAAAGTCGCTATCTTCCGGGCAACAAACCCAATCAAAGCGGTCTTTGCCTGAATCTGCGGGCGCTCCTGCCGCAGACGATTAAAATAGGCTCTTAACTCCTCGCAACTCTTATCCGGCACCCAGTCAACACTGAGTTTTACCTTCTCACCACCCATCAACGCCCGGGCCGCAAAACCGGAGATGTTCATCACCGCCGAACCAGAAATGTACTTGTGGGCAAAAATGAAATTCCCCTGTCTCGGGACAACATTTGGTAGATTCAGCCCGACCTCAACCGCCGGCTGGCTGATTCCTGCAAAATTTTCAATATCCTCCGCTGGCATCAAAGCTGCGAGCGCCGGGAAAAATGGTGTAGTTTTGATACCTAATGCCTGAACCAGCTGATTCCCGTCACCAGTTGAACCGGTTTGGGGATAACTGGCACCGCCCGTCGCCACAACCACGCTCCTTGCCTTTATTTTCTCCCCACTTTTAAGAACTATCCACCAGTCGGGCAGTATCTCCATAACATTGGCCATTGTCTTTATCTTGCTTCCAGCCTCCAGCACCGCTTCAACCAGCCGGTCCCGCAACATACCAGCACCGGTTCGAGATATTCCCAACCCCACCCTGACTGATGGTCGGTCGCCACACCTCGGTATCCTGTTTCTTCCCTTGATTGATAGTGGTGAACTCTTTCTGCTAACCCAGACGCATCCGTCTTCATCAACCTGTGGTTCTATCCCGAGCGCTTGAAAGAATTTAATCGCCTCATGCGGGGGAAACTGCCGCAGCAAAGGCACAATTTTATCTCTTGGACAATCAAACCTTTTTGCCATCAAATTGGGCGGTTCCATATGGGTAAAATTGCACCTTTTGCCCCCGGTCAAAGCAACCTTATTGCCACACCGGCCCGTCTTTTCCAGAACCAGCACCCTCAACCCCAACCTACCCCCCTCAAGGGCACAGGCAAGACCCGCCGCACCACCACCAATTACTGCCAGATCGATAACTCCAGACATATCATAATGTTATGTGAATAAATGACGAAGGTAATGTCTGTGCACGCCGGGCTTGAATCTTTAAAGATTTTTCGGTAGTCTAAATACTGAGGGCACGAAGGCCCGGTACACTACAAACGGCTCGGTCAACAAAATTGCCGCGTAACTGGGCTTTCCGTGACCCTCACCATTTTTTAATCGTCCGGCATTAGCTACTCAAGAAAGACGATGTTCCGTTTCGCACAAATCTCTTTTAGCACTTTGGGCCAGACCGTAACCGAAACCTCACCCAGGCTCGCCGTGCGCAACAGATACATATAGGTTCGCGACTGCCCGATGCCGCCACCGATTGATAGAGGAACCCGGTCGTTCATAATCGCCTGATGATAGGGCAACTTAAGGAAATGCTCCTGTTTCGCCATCTTCAACTGCAGAACCAGGGTCTCCTTCGTCACCCGGATACCCATTGAAGTCAACTCGTGCCGCCTTCTGGTCACCGGATTCCACACCAGAATATCGCCGTTCAACCCGTGCGTCGGCTTACCGGTCCAGTGTGAAGTGTCGGTAATCCAATCGTCATAGTCTGCCGCCCGCATCTCATGGGGTAACCCATCAGCCAGAGGATAGCCAATCCCGATGATAAAAACCGCCGGTGCATACTCCTGAAGCAGTTTGGTCTCCCGCTGCTTTCGTGGTAAGTCCGGGTACATTTCGAGAATCTCCTCGGCATGGATGAAGGTCAACTCCTCAGGAATCGGTGGATACTTTGCCGTGCGCAACTCCGGGAACTGTTCCTGAACAAGATGAGAGGCGCCAACAATCACCTTCCAGATTTTCCGGACGACATCCTTGAGATAATCAAGGTTTCGGTCCTCGGCGGTAATAACCTTTTCCCAGTCCCACTGGTCAACATAAGAAGAGTGGTCGTGGTCGAGGAAATAATCTTTCCGCACCGCCCGCATATCGGTGCAAATCCCCTCGCCCACCTTGCATCCGAACTGCGCCAGCGCCATCCGCTTCCACTTCGTCGCCGCCTGTACAATCTGGGCGTTGATTCGTGGAGAAATCCCCAGACCGCAGGGAAACTCGACCGGTGTCCTCGAACCATCCCGGTCAAGATAGTCGTTAACACCCGACTCCCGCTCCACAATCAACGGGACCTGAACCATATGCAGGTTCAGTTCCCGGCACAGGTTCTTCTCAATGTACTCCTTGACCATAAAGAGCGCATCCATCCGCTTCAAGGGTAGTAGAATCGGCTGGTAATCGGTCGGCAAAACCTTTTCTACCTCTTCATAGGTACCGACACCCGGACCAGCCAAATCCGCCCGCTTCCTGTCAAGTAGCGTCGGCGCCGCACTCTTCAGCTGTGCTTTCTTTGGCGTCTTCTTGGTTACTTTTTTCTTGGGAACTTTTTTAACCGTCTTGCGTGCGGTTTTCTTTACCGCTTTTTTCTGTTTTTTCTTCATCCTTACACACACTCCTTTTTGTTAATTAACTTTTACTTTATGTTTTAAGGAATACCGGCGTTAAAATGATAACAACGCCAAATTAATCTGTCAAGGATTAGTAACGCCCAAAACTCCCGCTCGGGGTTAATTTGCCCGCCGAAAATTCAATTAAAGATTTTTGTTGACAAAAGGTTTTGAGATTGTTAAAATTACCCACAATTTGGTGAGGTGGAGGCGGTTGTTTCAGGCGACGGAACGGCATCTCAACCTCCTCAAAAAGCCCAAAGGAATGCCCTCGCATTCCAATCCCACCAAAAAGCCTCGCCTGAAACCGGCCCTGGCCGCATCCACCTCACATTTTGTCTTGCGGTTATAACTACCAGATTATCAATGCGTTAAACAATTGGGCGCACTTGGTTAAAAACTGCTTTATTGGGCAAGTTTCCGGGCAAGCCGAATTGCGGCAAGCGTTGAGTGGTGTGATGCCAGACCTTTGCCCGCAATATCAAAGGCAACACCGTGCAGGGGCGAGGTCCGAAACTTTTTTAGTCCCAAGGTAACATTAACCCCCCTACCTCGGGATAGAATCTTTGCCGGAATCATCGCCTGGTCGTGGTACATTGCCACAAATCCATCAAAATCATCCAGATGGGCAAAAATGGCATCGGCCGGAATTGGTCCAAACGCCTTCACCCCTTTTCTCTGTACCGCTTTAATCGCGCTTTCAATCCGCCGCTCCTCACCCAAAGAGAACTCCTTACCATGCGGGTTGAAGGCGAGGACCGCAATCCTTGGCCCTCTGCTCCCTTTATATCGTTTTCGGCTTTCTTGCCTTAAAAAGTCGTCAAGGAGTAATATCTTCTCGCGCACCGCGCGGGCGGTAATCAGGGGCGCAACCTGCCTGAGCGGCAGATGGATTGTCACAAAAATCACCTTAAACCACCTTGACCAGGCAAGCATCGCATACCGTCGGGCTCTTAACCGTTGGGCAAGAAACTCGGTTTGACCCGGAAACGGAAAACCGGCAAGCCTTAACGCCTCCTTGGAAACCGGTGCGGTGACAAGCGCACCAATCGCCCCGTTTTTCAACAACTCGACCCCCCTTTCGAGCGCCCGCCACGCCGCCGCACCACAACTCTTCTGCACCATCCCATATTCGTATTTACCAACTGGTCCCGTGTCTATTACCCCGGCCCCATCATAACCAACCTTCAGCCGTCTTGACTCCCGCACCAGAACCTCTTCCGAACCGATGAGCAACAAATCCCTCGCGCCCGTTTCCTGAACTGCTCGCAGGACCGTTTCCGGACCAACTCCTGCCGGGTCGCCCAGCGTAATACCAATCTTCATCTCAGTAGTGGCTCAATGTCCCGGAGCGTCGGGTCCGATGGTCAATCAGCATAAACACAAATAAGCCAAAACCAACCCACAGCAAAGACAAAAGCCCGAGCCGGACAAACGCATCGGTTAAAGTAAAATCAATCTTCTCTCCCATCAGAAAGTGGCGCGCGGTCAATATCCCATAGGTTGTGGGTACAAACAGCGCCAGTTTCTGCAAAAAGACCGGTAGCACCGCCAGGGGATAGGCAATAGGGGTAAGAATCATCAATATGCTGGAAAGCGCCTCGCTCACCAGCCACCCCTGCTTGAAAAGCAGCGTAAAACTTGCCATAAACATCCCGATGCCGTAAAGCGCTACCAGCATCAATCCAATCACCAAAAGTGTTGGCAGCAGTCCCAGGGGGTTGATTTTGATGCTGAATACCAAAAGGATAAAAACAATCTGCACCGCAATCATCAACAACTGGTGTAAGATTGAGTGCAATGCCATTCCCATACTGAAAACCCAGCGTGGCACCGGTGCGGCAAAAACCGACTCCAATGTCCCGTAAAACTGCTCCTTCCTCAGACTGAATCCCATCGCCCACAGCGCCATATTGAGAAAGCCGATGAACAGATAGCCCAGGGTAATAAAGGTTACGATGTCCGATGTGCCCACGAGGTTTTGTAGACTCGAAGACTGCCTGCCCCCAACCAGAGCGATACCGTAAAGGAGATAGGGAAGGAGATACACCACCGGGTCGATTAAACCGCGGGCAAAGTCCGCCTTGTAGGTCAACTCCAGTTTCCACTCCTTGATATTCTCCGCCCAGACTGCTGCCCCATAATGGCGCAACCACTTAATCACTTTATGAATCCCTGTTCCGGTAGAAAATGTTTCACCGCTCTTCATTTTCAATGCATCCCCACCGTGCCATCACGCCGTGTCTTCTTCTCTAAGTAGACAAAAAGAAAGTAGCCGGCGGTCAGCAGCACCGCATCCATTATCACTAAAATCAAAACCGTCTGCCAGAAGTTAACCTCCGACTTGTTCAGCAAAATAATTCCTCGAATCGCAACCAGCGCCCAGGTAAGAGGAATCAAAGTGCTCACCACCGCGGTAATCGGATTCACCTGCACCGGATAACGAATCGGTGAAAACAGAAAGAATATCCACTCCAGCGTATGCACCCAGCCGTGGACCTCTTTAATCAACAGCGTGAAACCGGCAAAGGCGATGGCAAACCCGTAAAACCCAATCATCAAAAGCCCGACCAGAAGTATAATCGGCAGAACCTTGTCAATGGTAAACCGAACCCCAAAAAAGATGCCGATGATTGCCGCTTGAAATACCGCCATCACTGTTGACCATGCCCACTCAGCCAGGGTCTTGCCAATTAAAATCACCAGCGGATGGGTGGGCGAAGCAATGATATACTCCATCGTACCCCAGTAGGTCTCCTCGCGCAACGAGTTTCCCACCCCCCAGAGCGCCGAAAACACAAAGGTCGAAATCATCGCACCAATCAACACAAACGCCAGATAGTTCCCCGACCCGGTTAACTGACGAAAAGATTCGCTTGTCGCACCACCCACCAGTGCCTTTCCCTGAAATACATAAGGCATCACCCAGATGAGCGGAAAAACCGCCCAGAAGAAAATCATTATCGGGTAGGACAACCAGATGCGAATCGTCTTACCAAACTCGGCACCCAGCGCCCGCAGTTCCACACCCAGCGCCCGCATCGCTTCACCCCTCGGTTGTGTCCGCCGCCAGCGAGGTGCCGGTCATATAGATAAAAACATCCTCCAGTGTCGGCTCCTGGACATCAATCGTCAGAATCTTCGCACTGGTCCGCACCGCCTCAATCACATCGCTCAAAATCCCCTCAGCCCTTGGGGCAAGAATCTTCACCGTTGTCACCCCGTCCCGGCTCTCCGTGCTCAACCTCTCCACCCCGGGCAGCGCCTGCAACCGGCTGATATCCACCACCCCCTGACAGCGCACCGAGAGCACCTCTTTGTGGGGAATGTCCCGCTTGAACTCCTCGGGTGGCTTAATATCTACAATCTTACCGCGGTTGATAAAGGCGATCCGCTCGCACAACTCATCCGCCTCATCCATATAATGGGTGGTCAAAAGAATCGTCTTACCCTGCTTTTTATTCAACTCCTCCTTGATAAACTGGCGGATAAATCTGCCAAACTGCGGGTCCAGTCCCAGCGTCGGTTCATCCAGAAGTAAAAGTTTAGGGTCGTGCAGCATCGCCCGCGCCAGACTCACCTTCTGTTTCATTCCCGACGAGTAACGCTCCAGCCGCTCGTTTGCCACCTCTTTCAGTCCCAGCAGTTCCAAGAGGTACTCAATCCGCCGGTCCCGCTCCTTACCCGAAAGTCCGTACAGCGCGGCAAAGAACTTCAGATTGTCCCGGGCAGAAAGTTTCCAGTAGAGTGTCCGTTCGCCCGAAGTCAAAAGCCCGATTTGCTGCCGGCAGAAAAGCGTATCCTTAAAAACATCGTGCCCGAAAAGCCGAATTGTCCCCACATCCGGTATCAAAAGCGTGGCGATGCAGCGCACCAGCGTCGTCTTGCCGGCACCGTTCGGTCCCAAAAGTCCAAAAAGCTCACCGGAGCGCAGGGATAGAGTTGCGCCATCCAGCGCCCTTAATATCCGCCGCTTCAAACCCTTACCCCGGCGGAACTTCTTCACCACATTCTGGCACTCAAGTGCCATTGGCAAGCTATCCGAGCCCATCTCTTCTTCCCTCCAGTGTTTGCAAAAGCATCTGTTCAATTTTATCCGCGGCACCGTCCCAGGTCCACTGCCGCGCCCAATCAATCGCCTGCGCACCCAGCCGGCACCGCAACTCCTCATCCTGTAAAAGCTGGTCAATCTTATCCGCCAGCTCCTGCACATTACCATAAGTGTAAAACAGTCCGTTGACCCCATCGCGCGAAGAGTCCACCAGACCAGGCGAGCGGGCAACAACCACCGGTGTGCCACAACCATTCGCCTCCATCACAATCAACCCCCAGCCCTCCTTTATTGAACTCTCAACCAACACCGCACTGCGTTGATACCATTTGACCTTCTCCTCCTCCGGTACAAAACCGGTAAAGACCACTGTATCCTGTATCCCCAATTTCCTGCTCAGTTCTTTCAGCCGGGGTAAATCGTCACCCGTACCCACAATTACCACCTTGAACTGCCGACCCCGCTCCTGCAGAAGCCGCGCCGCATAAAGCAGATGTTCGGTTGATTTGTACTTCTTTAACCTGCCGACATGAAGCACCATCGGCTCCCGCGGCGCTGCAGGGTCGGGCTTAAACTTCTCAAAATCTGTTCCCGGTGGCACCACGGTAATCATTTCCGGGTTAATGCCCAGCCGAACCACATCCCGCTTTGAACTCTCCGACAGCACCGCAAAACGGCACCCCCGATACGCCAGCGGAATCATACTCTCGGCCAGATAAACATAACCGGCAAGTGGTGCGACAACCTCCTTAAAAATACTCCCCCGGAAAAGGTGCATCAAAAGCACCGCCACCGGCTTCTTCACAAACCAGGGTGAATAAAACGGAATCTTATTCAAATCGTCCACCACCACATCGTAATCGCCCTCAGCCACAATTCGGCTCAACTGCCGGTAAACGGTGAAATTAAAAGTCCACTTCCCACCCCGGCGCAAAACCTTTATCCCGTCAATCTCATCCTCCGCCGCTGCACCTTTGTACCGTTCACACAACAGGGTCACACAGTGCCCGCGTGCCACCAGCCGTCGAAAAACCTCCTGAAAGTACACCTCGGCGCCACCCGCCTCCGGATTTTGGACACACCGCCAGTTGACAACAAGTATCCGCATCGGCTCTTATCTTAAACCGATTACCTGTTTTGGTCAAGACAATACCTTGCCCGAGCGAAAACCAAATATTATAATATCAGGATGGGACTCAACCGGAGCAAAAACCACTTCCTGTACTGGCTGCTTATCAGCATCGGTTATCTCCTTTCGCCCTTGTCCTGGTGGAACGACCTGTTCATCAACTTTCCTCTTGCCTATCTTTTCGCCTGTCTTTGCTCCCTTTTCTCGTCCCGGCTTTTCATACCGGGCATCATCGCCGGTTACTGGCTCACCAACATCACCGGATTACTCTTCATCCATTTTGCCTCACTGCGTCTCGCTGGTGTCAAACGTTTTACCCGGCGCCAGTGGCTCATCAACGGCCTTATCAGCACCGGATACAGTCTCCTCATTTTGCTATTAGTTATGCGCCGCATCCTCAAACCCTTCTGGCTCTACCAGTATTGACTTACCAACTATCCAATAGAAAATAACTTTTAATGGTCTGGCTTTTGATTCTGGCGCTTCTCCCCGGTATCGGTCTGATGCTATTTTTCTACCTCCGGGACAAATACAAAAAAGAGCCATTTGGTCCCGTTTTTATCGCCTTCCTGCTCGGGGCAATTGTTACCCTGCCGGCATCCGCCACATCTTCCCTAATTCAGCGCCTCACCGGTTGGTTTACGCCCCCTTTAACTATTACCAAAATCTTCCTCGGCGCCTTTCTCATTGCCGGGCTGGTAGAAGAGTTCTGGAAGTTCTTTATTGTCCGTTTCTACTGCTATCACCGCCCCGAGTTTGACGAACCCTATGATGGTATCCTTTATTCCACGGCGGTGGCGCTCGGTTTTGCCACCCTTGAAAACATCCTCTACATATTCGGCACCACCGCTACCGGACCCATCCGCACCGGCGTGATGCGCGCCCT
Organism: Caldifarciminota bacterium; assembly: GCA_037441285.1. Lineage (GTDB taxonomy): Bacteria > Hydrothermota > Tepidihabitantia > Tepidihabitantales > Tepidihabitantaceae > Tepidihabitans. Next base: position 19,031 of record JBBISL010000009.1, on the reverse strand, counting down.
CCTCGCGGTTCCCAGCCACGCCTTCTACGGCGTCTTAATGGGTTACTTCCTCGGTGAGGCAAAGTTTGCTCCAACCGAGACCAAGGCAAATCTCCTGGGTCTCTTCGGACTCTTCTTGGCAATCTGTGCCCACGGCATCTACGACTTTGTTGTTGTCGCCCTTGCCCAGCGCCCGCTCCTTATCGGCAGCCTCATTGTATTTTCCGTTCTCGTCTGGGTCGTATTCTTTGAACTCACCCGGCGCCAGGCAGAACAGTCCGCCCATCAGTCAGCAAAACTCGCCGCCCTGAAAAAGGACCTGCCACCTGACGAACCTTCTCGCTAATTACCTAAAACGGCAATTTGACACCACCGTTTGCGCGGTTAGTATCAACTAATGAATAAACAACTCTGGACACTACTTCTGGCTGTAGTCAATTCCGGACTGCTGACAATAACCGTATGCAAAAAGCCGCTTTTACTTAAAGACCGCGCCGAAACGATTCCCCCCAATGCCGTAAAGATGCACCCGGAAATGGATTCGTTCCCTCCCATCTTATTCTCTACCGAATGGGAACCACCGGTACCAATGCCCGGACCGGTGAACACCGCCGGCGCTGAGGACTCACCTTTTATCACCCCGGACGGCTCTGAGTTCTACTTCTTTTTTACGCCCGATGTCTCGGTTCCGGCGGAAAAACAAATCGTGGACGGCGTTACCGGTATGTGGCACTGCCGGCTGGAAAATGGTCTTTGGACCGAGCCGGAGCGCGTGGTGCTGAACAACGACATATCGCTTGATGGCGCACAGTTTGTAATGGGCGATACGATGTGGTTTGCCTCAGTCCGGTCTGGTAACTATGGCGAAATTGACTGGTATCTCGCGACACGCCGCAATGGTAAATGGGGTAACTGGCGCAACGCCGGCCCACAGATTAATGAAGAACTCAAACCCGGTGAACTCCACATCAGCGCCGACCATCGCACCATGTACTATGGCAAAACTGGGGTTCACGGTGGTCTTGACATCTGCCGTTCCGAACGCACCCCATCGGGCTGGACCGAACCGGTTAACCTGGGACCGCTGGTCAACAGCGCCCGGGATGAAGGCCAGCCTTTTCTGTCATCCGATGGCAGCGAGTTGTGGTTCACCGGCTGGAATGACAGTTTGGTCGGACCGTGCGTCTATCGCTGCCGAAAAGACCCCGCCGGACAATGGCAGCGGGCTGAGTTAATCGTCGGCCAATTTGCTGGTGAACCTACGCTTGACGACGAGGGTAATCTCTACTTTGTCCACCATTTTTACTCGGGCGGCGAATCATCGCATATGATTGAAGCCGACATCTACCTCTGCCGGCGGAAAACCGCTCTTGCCAAAATTGTTAAGTAATCATCCGCTCGCCCGGCATCTCACAGGTTTCTGAGGTGTGCGCCTCCAGCCACTCCAGTAACTCTTTGAGACTCGCCGTGGCAAGACAGATTGAGGTGTCTGCGGCACCATAGGAAACCCGCAGGGTATCACCATCCGGCTCCAAGACCGCACCACAGGGAAAGACAACACTGGGCACATCGCCCACCCGTTCGTAAGGCTTCATTGGACCGAATATCCATTCGCTGCCCCGCCGCACACCGCGCCAGGGTTCCTCTAAATCGAGTAGCGCCAGACCAACCCGGTAAATTGAACCGCTCGGTGTATCTTTCACCCCGTGGTAAAAAATCAGCCAGCCGCGCGGTGTCTCCATTGGTGGTGTTGCCAGCCCAACCCTACTGGCATCCCACCAGGCACCCTGCCGCGCCGGTATCACCAGATGATGTCGGCACCAGTGTATCAAATCGGGCGATTGGGAGATGTAGATGTGGGCGCCGAGCGATGTCGTTGGTCGGTGCACCATCAACCAGTAGCCATTGAACCGCCGGGGCAATAGCGCCGCATCCTTATCTGCCGGTGGCATCACCACCCCAAGTCGCTCAAAATTTTTGAAGTCCCGGGTCAGCGCCAAGCCAACCGCCGGACCGGCTCGCGAATAGGCGGTATAGGTAATGGCATACTTTCCCAGTTTCTCCCCATAGGTGATGCGCGGGTCTTCAACCCCCCACAACTCCTCCGGAAATCGGCTCGGGTCGGGCGCCAAACTCGGCTCCGGTTCAATCTGCCAGTTGTCAATCCCATTGACCGAACGGGCAACACATAAGTGTGAAATCCCGCGCCGGTCCTCAACCCGGCACAAAAGCAAAATCGTACCGTCAGGCAATAGCACCGCGCCCGGATTGAACACGGTATTCACCGTATAGGGCCAGTCCGCCGCGGTCAGAATCGGGTTCT
>JBBISL010000009.1:0-16629 GCA_037441285.1 Caldifarciminota bacterium | reverse complement strand
TTGAACACGGTATTCACCGTATAGGGCCAGTCCGCCGCGGTCAGAATCGGGTTCTTTCCCCAGCGCCGTAGTAACAACTGCCGGTCCTGTTCAATGTGTCTCAACTTTCCTCCATTGCCTGCGCCGCCCGCATCGTCAACAGGGCACCGATAAACGACAGCGTCGCCTCGGCACCTTCATTACCGTTGACCCCGTCGGGATGCAGCCCATCGTGGCAACCGCCCGTGGTGTAATCGTAAATTGGTAAACCAAGGTCGTTGCGCCCCAGATACCACTCAAACGCCCGGCGCATCTCCTCGCGCCACTTTGGCTCCCGGGTGCTTAAAAACGCCTGATAGCAAGCCTCCACCGTACATTCCGCCTCAATCGGCCGCTGGTCAAAGCGCAGTCGCGGCGTTTCCCGCTGCCAGCCGGTATAAGCGACCGGTACAAAGTGCCCCGGCTCTGCGGTCTGCACCGTCATCAACCATCTCAAAGATTCCAGCCCGGCATCAACCATCTCCTTTTTCCCCAGTTCCCGGCCCGCCACAATCAGCGCTTCACTCAACCGGGCGTTCGCATAGGCAAGTCTCGACTGAAACCAGCGCCAATCCTCGGTTGCATTTCTCTTGTATAAGTCGAGCAGCCGTTCGGCAAGAACCTCCCGAAACCGCCGCGCATTACTGTCCCCAGGAAAACGCCGGCTATAGGCACACAGCCCGAGCAGGGTGTAAGTCCAGGCGCGGGGGCTGGTAAAAAGCTCCACCGCGGGCAGACCCGAGGCAAACAGATTCATCGCCAGTGCCACCACCCCATCTTCACTTGCCGAACTTACCGCATAACCCAGTGCCCACAGCGCCCGACCCTGGCTGTCTTCTGAACCCGCCTCTTCAGCCCAGCGCCGCTCATAGGTCAGGATATTCCGAAACCTCCCATTGTCCCGGTTAAATGCAAAGTCGATAAACGCCAGATAGCGCCGGACCAGCCGATTGAGAAAAGGTTTGTCCGTCTCCACCTCCTGCGCCCTGAGCACCATCAAAAGCGCCCGGGCGTTGTCGTCCGTTGTGTAACCTTCGGCAAGATTGGGCACGGTGCGCCGGGCATGCTGCAGAATCCCGGTGTCGTCGGTCAAAGTCAACAGATGATTCAGATTCAAGTCCGGCAGGTCAATGTCCAGCGGGTCGGCACTGCCCTGGATTGGTACCACTGCCAGCGGCGCCCGCATCCGCTCCTCCGCGGCGCGCTGAAAAGAGTTCAGATAGCCACGCGCAACCTCCTTCCAGACCATCGTTCGGCCAAAGGCGTAAGCCCGCTTGCGCATCATATGACGCTCGGTTTCGTTCTCAAACAGCTCGACAATTGTCGCTGCCAGCGCCTTGGCATCCCGAAACGGCACCAAACTGCCCCTGCCTTCCGCCAGCATCTCCTCCGCATACCAGTAAGGGGTTGACACCACCGCCTTACCAACCCCCATTGAATAGGCAAGGGTCCCGGACACAATCTGCGCTGGATTGAGATAGGGCGTAACATAGATGTCGGCGGCACCGAGAAACTGGCACAGCTCCTTCAGCGTCACAAACTGGTTGTAAAAGATTAAATTTCGGTCAACCCCCTGCTCTCGCGCCCGGCGTTGCAACCGCAACCGGTACTCCTCGCCCTGCTCCCGCTTCACATGGGGATGGGTAACACCCAGCACGATATACACCACATCAGGAAACCGAGCGGCAATCGCCGGCAGGGCGTCAATCATATACTCAATACCTTTGTTGGGGAAGAGGAGCCCGAAGGTAAGAATCACCCTTCGCCCTTCCACCCCAAACAAATCCTTGTAGTAGTTCGGGTCAACAAACGGCATATCTGGAATCCCGTGATGGATAAAATCAATCTTCTTCTCCGGCACCTGATAAATCTCCTTCAAAAAATGCCCCGCCCGCTCACTCATCACCACCACCCGTTCCGAAATCCGACAAACCTCCTCCAGAACCTGCCGCTGCGGCTCACTGGGCTCGGCAAGCACTGTGTGCAGGGTGGTAACAATCGGCATCCGCAAACGGCGCAGCGTCACTAAAATATGGCCGCCGCTTGGTCCGCCCAATATCCCGTACTCATGCTGCAGACAGGTCAAATCAACCCGGGTCATATTCAGAAACTCGGCCAGTTGCCGGTAATAGTCCTGATTGTTCTGGGCGACCTCGAACTTTACCTCTTCAGGATAAGGGTACCCTTCCGGCGTATCGTTCAGCGCCACAACCAGCCCATTCAACTCCGGCGCCTCCTGAATTATTGAATGGTAAAGGTCTGAGGTAAAGGTCGCAATGCCGCACTTCCGCGGCAGATAAGTACCGATAAACGCTATCTTCTTAAACAGATACGGTCCGCGCCTAACCGTTAACCTCAAACCCTTTGCCTGCTCTCATTAAATACAGATTCTATTTACTCATTTTAAAGATGTCAACATTGGTACCGCTGAACCCGACCACCGCTTTCACCTATTAGACCCCGGCCGGAGAAAAAATTAACGCCCTTTCTTCTAACTGCTTGCCCGTCCACAGGTTAACCGTATAGGAGACGACCCCCTGACCCCTTCCCGGGACTATTTCCGACACCCTGACCTCTAACTTTACCGGTGTTATTCGGCACCCACCGGTATTTATCTTCTTAATAACCCATACTTTGCCAACCTGGCGGTTGACATCGCCCCATCACCATTCGGGTTTACCACAGGCGCCTGGTTATCTGCTCCTGCCCGCCCTTTCAAACTCCGCTATCGCCTCATCAGAAAGGGGATGATTGCCCACTGCCACCAGCACCTCTAAGGGCAGGGTCAAATGGTGGGCACCCGCAATAAAAGCCCGCACCGCCTCATCCGGAGACTTGACACTGGCAGCAAGCAGCTCTACCGGTTTTCCCGTCGCCTGAATCACCGCTGCCAGCTCCGCAACCAGTTTTATCCCATCACCCAAAAGCCTTGTTGCCCGATTGACATAGGGGATGATATAACTGCAACCGGCTTCAATCGCCAAGAGCGTTTGATAACCGCTGAACACCGCGGTCGCGGCACAGGGGATTTCCGGCGTGAGGCGCGTGACCAGCGCCAGATTTTCGGTTGTCGCCGGAATCTTCAACACAATCTTATCCGGTGCAATCCGGTAAAACTCCCTTGCCTCCTTCTCTTTTTCCGCTGGTGTTTTGCTCACCAACTGATAAAACACCGGTCCGGGCACAATCCGGCACAGCCGCTCAATCACCGCTTCGGGCACCTCTGCCACCTTGGACAGCAGAATTGGATTGGTCGTGCACCCCCGCACAAAACCCAGTTTTACCGCCCGTTCCACCTCACTGACATTTGCGCTGTCAATCAACAGCATTGCCACCCTCCTGTTCCTTGAGCAACAACTCAACCTGTTCTCTTCGCGGCATCGAAGGCTCGGCACCAAAAACCGTGCAGGCAATCGCGCCGCAGGCATTGGCAAACCGCACCGCCTCATCTAACCCCCGGCCTTCGGCAAGGCTCACCACCAACCCGGCACGAAACGCATCACCGGCGCCGGTCGAATCAACCACATCAACCTTGAACGGCGCAAACCGCCGCTTGCCCTTTTCATCGTAAACCACCGCACCGTCCGCACCCACCGAAACAATTACCGCCCGGCGTCCGGATTTCAGTTCCAGCGCCGCCCAATCATCAATCGCCATCCCGTCTGCCAGTTCTGCCGCCTCAATCTCGTTCGGCACGATGTAATCCACCGGTTCCTTTATTGGTAGTTCAATCTTGTGAAACGGCGCCGGGTCAAGAAACACCAACCCCCCGGAATTACGGGCAATTGTTGCCGCCTGAAACGAAACCCGATGGGGAATCTCAAACTGCAGCATCAACGCATCCGCCCTCTCAATTTCCTCTTTTGCCATCACCACCTGCTTTTCTTCCAGCCGGAGATTTGCGCCCGCAACACCGATAATCGCATTCTGCCCGGAACGGTCAACCATCGGGCAGGCAACGCCGGTATGCGCCTCCGGGTCCACCGCCACAAAATCGGTCCTCATCCCCTCCTCCTTCATCTTCTTCAGAAACAACTCGCCAAAGTAGTCCATACCCACCTTGCCCACCATCACCACCTCGGCACCGAGCCGGTGCGCCGCAACCGCCTGATTAAACCCCTTGCCCCCAAGGAAAAGTCCGAACCCATCGCCTGCCATCGACTCCCCGGTCTTGGGCAACCGCTTGACCCGAAAAACCATATCGGTCATAAACGAGCCCACGACGCAAATCTTTGCCCGCTCATTTTTCATAATGTTAAGTTTATCTCCCGATTACGACCTCTGTCAAACGGGACGAAAAAGTTGACCGACCGCAAATCGTCTTTATCGTTTAATTATGCTGTTCAACTTTCATGGCAAACAGCCGCAAATTGCCCCGGATGTGTTTGTTGCGCCCAATGCGGTCATCATCGGCGACTGTGAAATCCAGACCGGCGCGACCATCTGGTTTGGCGTCCTGATTCGGGCTGATGTCAACCGCGTCCTGATTGGCGCGATGACCAACATCCAGGACTTAACCGTCATCCACTGCGATGAAGCTGAACCGCCGGTTGTGCTTGGCACCCGGGTAACTGTGGGCCACCGCGCGATTGTTCACGGCTGCACAGTTGAGGACGAGGCGATGATTGGAATGGGTGCGGTTATCCTCAACCGGGCAAAAATCGGCAAAAACTCAATCGTTGCCGCGGGCAGTCTGGTCAAAGAAGATTTTGTTGTACCGCCGGGCACCCTTGTTGCCGGGGTTCCGGCTCAGGTCAAACGGGAACTCAAACCGGCAGAAATCGACTGGCTCAAAAAGGTCGCCGAAGGTTACTACCAGCTGGGCAAAAAATATCAGCGGTTAACACCGGCACCCTGACCAAAACCTTTCCCCACAACTCTCCTGCTCCCTTCTCTTTTTCTGTCCCTCCCTTTATGGCACCTCTCTTCTTCTCTGCCCTTCCAGTGATGACACTTCTTTTCTACCTCTTCCTTGATGGGAGGGGAAAAGGGGGAGGGAGCCGTTTCCGCCTCATCCCGGGTCCACGCGCACTACTCAAAAAATTTGTTCAACCGCCTTATCTTCAACCCAGCCGCCCACACCGCCTGGAATCTGGATGAGCACAAACTCGGGCCGGTGCTCAACAATCTTGACCTCCAGTCCGTCGTGCACCGCGGCAATCTCCTTGTACTCTTCCCCCGGTCCCGAGCGCAAAATCGCCTCCGGCACCACAATCACCGCCTTTGCCCGACTCACCATTCCATTCCAGACGAGGGTTGCCACGCCAAAGTAAAGAAAACCAACCGCCAGAACGATTGCCCCGTACCCGAAAAACCTCTTGCCCGTGCCCAGATAAAGCCCAAGACCGAGCGCCAGCAGGAAAAACAAAACCCCGGCAAAAAAACGGGTTGTTAACCGGTCCAACGGCGTCAGGATGTCACATGCCAGTGTTACCAGCGGGCTTTCTAAACCGGGATTTTTGTCCGGTCGGAAGTTGCGGACAAAGGCGATGTTATTGGTGATGTCCGGGTCGCGCGGTTTGAGCGCCCAGGCACGGAGATAGTCGGCAAGCGCCCGGCCCAATTTGCCTGACTTAAACTGAGCGTTGCCCCGGTTATAATAAACCTCTGGTGCTGTGATGAACATCGCCGCTGAGTCGTAAACCACCCGTGCCTCTTCAAACCGACCCGCCTCGTAAAGGCTGTTTGCCCGATTAAACAACTCAAGCGGCGTTGCGGTCATCAGAAGTAGAACCAGCGTCAGACTCATATCTTCTTCAAAATCGCCCCTGCCTTTTGCAAAACCTCTCTTGGGTTGCACTCACCCATCCCGGGTGAAAACCGGGCAAGCGAGCACACCTGTACCGTATCAAGGAACTCCTTTACCACAGCTGTATCAACCCCCTGACGCATCAACCCTTCTTGTAACTCCGTTACGGTCAAACCGCCCACCTCCATGTTGAACCGGTCGCCGACATAGGAAAGAAGCGTCTGATAGACCAGGCCGTAAAATTCGGCAATGCGATTGGCACCAAGCAACCTCTCCGCCTGTTTCAGCCGCCGATTTGCCGCACTCCGGGCACCACTGCGCCGGGCATAACCCGGGTCAAGCAGCATCTTGCGCCGCCGCATTCCCAGACCGGCTCCCAGCGCAATTGCGACCAGACCAAGAATATAAAACACCCCGGACCAGGACGCAAAAGCCGTCCACGAATTGCCGCCTATCCGGAACTCAGTCTTGATGTGCCGGATGTCTGTACCCAGCACCCGTACCCCTGTCCCGGCCGGCTCCGTTACCGCGGCTCCGGTCGGCACACCAACCGCAACAAACTCCAGCGCCGGCGTCTTTCTTGTGTAGTAACTGCCCGTTTTCGGGTCGAAAAACCCAATCTCAATCTCCGGAATCCGGAACCTGCCATCGGCAAGCGGTAAAACCGGAAAATTAAACCTCCTTGTACCATTGAGCCTACCCCCGCTGTAATTGAACTCGTCCTTTGTCTCCGGATTCAGCACCTTCAACCCGGTCAGTTGCGGCAGGTTAGGAGCACCAATCAAGCCAAGGTTGCCGGTACCGGTAATCACAACCGAAAGAGTAACCGGTTCGCCACCCCTTGCCGTTTCTGGCACCACCCGGGCAGTGACCTGAAACGAACCCACCCCTCCGGTGAAACTTGCCGGTTTTCCCGCCTCCGGCAGCGGCTTTACCTGAATCGTAATTGGCTCAGAAACCGCCTCAAACGGCTGGGTGGTTGAGAAAATAAATCCCGGTGCCACCATCTCACCGGTAAGGCTCATCGCGCCAATCTTCAACTCACCCGACTGCGTTGGGAAGAGCGCGGTCTTTCGCACCACCGCCCCGTACATCGGCTTGCCCCGATAACTTCTCCTCTCATAATTCAGTTTTTGCGGTTGATACACCTCCTGAGCCCAGAAACCGGTCAGGCTCGGTGGCTCCTTGATGCTCAAACTTGCCGCCTGTCCCGATGTGTAAAATGTCCAGGTTGCTGTTACCTGTTCCCCCTGATAAACCGTTTTCCGGTCCACACCTGCCTCAAGAAAGGCTTCACCGCCTGCGGGCGCTGGCTCCTCAAAGATGTCAAAAGGACTCCGCTGGGGGCGTGCCGGCTTTGTACCGGTACCGCTTTTCGTCACCTTAACCGTTATCGGCTCGGTCTTGTACTCCACCCCGTTGTACTCAAGCCGGCAGGGCCCAATTACCAGTTCGCCGGTCTTCTTCGGAATCAGGGTGTAAATGAAACTGATTGTCTGCTCCTGGGTCATCCTGCCCTGAACAATCGAAATGCTCGTTGACTGCGACTGACTGCTGCCGATGTTGTCAAAACCATCCAGCACTGGCAACTGCGGTCGTGGCACCCGGCTGATATTTGTTCCCCTTACCTGAACGGTCAACTGCAGCGGTTCGCCTAAACCAACCGTTGTCCGGTCCACCTCGGCGGTAAACTCCAGCTCCCCGGCATGCGCCGCCATTAAAATCAACCCAACCGCAACAACCCAGTACCGCATTCTACCAGTCCTTTTCCACCTGACGCCTTGCCCTTGGTCGGTGCACCTCTTTCTGGGTCTGGCGCTCCTTGTTCTCAATCGCCTGCAAAACCCGCTCCGCCTCTTCCTTCTCCATACCCGATTGCGGCTTCGGCTGCGGCGCGCTCATCTGGTTCTCTTCCTCCTTATTCTGCCCTTTTGCCCCGCCTTGCTTCTGCTGTTCGCCACTTCCGCGCTTCTGCTCTTCAGCACTTCTCTTCTTCTCTGCCATCTCCGCCTTCTTCCTCAAACAGAACTCTAAATTCGCCTTAGCCTGTCGGTCATTCGGATTGGCAAGCAACGCCATTTTATACGAGTTAATCGCCTCGTCCAGTTTACCCATCCGGTAAAAACTGTTACCCAGATTGTAAAAGGCTTCGCTGCGCCGGCGCGGGTTTTTCTCCACCGTCGCCAGAGAAAGCTCCTTGACCGCCTCATCAAACTTACCCATCCGGTAATAGGTGTTACCGATATTGTAATGAATCGAAAGCGCATCCGGCTCCAGCACCTCGGCGCGCTGATAAAAACTCAACGCCTCCGGATACTTACCCCGGCGGAAGTAACCGTTCCCCGCCCGCATTAAAGCCGGCACATCAGCCTTTGCCTCCTGAACAAATCCCGCTACGCAAAACAGTAAAAGGAGCAACCGCCCGGACAGGACTTTTTTGCGCCACGATGCTCCAAAGCCGCTCTTGACCGAAGGCAGGGCAAGGCTTAAAAACAAGAGAACAATCCCCGCAAGCAGAAAAGGTTGATACCGCTCCACATAGTTGGAAAAACTACCCCCGCTCAACTCCTCCTTTTCCAGACGGTCTAGTTCTCCTGCCAGCCTTGCGCCCGAAAACCCCTCTACCCGGTAAAACCGGCCCCCGGTTGCCTGCGCAATGAGAATCAACTTCCGCTCATCCATTCGGGAAATCACCACCTGACCCGAACGGTCCTTCTTGTAAACCAAACCCCCTTCACCCTTTTCCGGAATCGGCGCGCCCTCGGCGGTGCTGAACGCCACCGGATAAATCCGCACCCCAAGTTCTTTGGCAGCCTGCACCGCCTGTTCGGTCTGGGTCCCGAGGTCTTCGCCATCGGTAATCAAAATCAGCGCCCGACTACCCGGTGCGGTCTGGGTAAAAAGTTCACTCGCCTTCAAAATCGCCTTACCATAATCGGTACCCGGCACCGGCATCAAATCCGGGCTGACGATATCAAGAAACAGTTTTGCCGCCTCAACATCGGTTGTCAGCGGACACAGGACATAAGCATCACCGGCAAAGGCAACAATCCCCACCGCATTGCCGGCAAGTTCATCAAGTAAAGCGGCAACCTCGGTCTTGGCACGCTCGAGCCGGTTCGGCTTGACATCTTCGGCGAGCATCGACTTCGAGGCGTCAAGCGCAATCACCACCGCCACGCCCCGGCCCTTAAACATCTGCAACTTTTCACCCCAGCGCGGCCGTGCCAAAGCAACAACCATCAGTCCAATACCCAGAACCAAAAGGGTCAGTTTTACCCCTTCCCAAACCGTTGAGCGGCCGGGCTCAATTCGGGCAAGCAACTGGGGCTCAATCAAACGCCTGACCCGGCGCCGCTCAATAGCCCGCACAAGGATAAATACCGCGACCACGACAGGCAGGATAAACAAAAGGTAAAGCATCTGCGGCGCACCCCAGTTTATCATTTCAGCCTCCGGTTGATTGCCATCCCGGCAAAAAACCCGGCAAGGGCAAATATCAAACCCCAGAGTAACGGTGTCCGCATCCGCTCCTGATACAGGGTGTAGCGCCGCACCTTAAAGGTTGACGGCTCCAGCCGGTCAATCTCCTCATAAACCCGTTTCAGCGCCTCCGGGTCGGTCGCAAGAAAAAACTTGCCGCCGGTAATCTCGGCAATCTTCTGCAATGTCTCGGTATCCAGGTCAACCTCCATCTGAACATAGCGTCGGCCAAAGAGCGGGTCGTCAACCGGAAACGGCACCGGTCCCTTGCTCCCCACACCAATCGTGTAAATCTTAATGCCCAGCGCTGCTGCCGCCTGCGCTGCGGTCAAGGGGTCGATGTCACCGGTATTGTTGCGGCCATCGGTCAGAAGGATAATCACCTTTTCCCGCGCCTTTGAACCTTTGAGCCGTGCCGCCGCACTGGCGATGCCCATCCCGATTGCAGTACCATCCTCGAGAATGCCGAAGTCCACCCGGTCCAGAATGTCGTTGAGAATCTTGTGGTCCAAGGTCAAAGGACACTGGGTCAAACTGGTCGCGGCAAATATCACCAGACCGATGCGGTCACCAGGACGGCGGTTAATAAACTCCTTTGCCCGCTCCTTGGCAACGGTCAGCCGGTCTTTGGGCAGAAAGTCCACCGCCTGCATCGTGCCCGAAATGTCCAGACCGAGCATAATGTCAATCCCCTTGGTCTCCAGTTCTTCAAACTGCCGCCCCTTTTGTGGCCGTGCCAGCGCCACCGTGGCGAATACCAGTGCCAGCGAAGAAAGGAAAAGCGGCAACCGCTCGAGCACTCGCTCCAAGACCGTTGGTTCGGGCAGCAGCGTTGTGTCACTGAACCGCAGCGCACTGCGCCCCCGCCACCTTTCCCACCACCATAAAAGTGGCACCAGCCCGAGCAGCGCCAGATAACCGGGATGGGCAAAGTGCCACATCGTTAACCTCCGCTGCTTACCGCCGCGTTGCCCACTGCTTCTTCTCCACTGCTTCCAGTCGGTTCCGGCGCTGGCATCGTCAGTTCCACCAGTTGCCGTGCCTGAACCACCAGCTCTTCCGGCTTATTCGGGATGTGTTTCGCATACTTCACCCGGTCCGTTTCAAAAAAGAAGCTCCGGAACCGCTCCAATTCGCTCAACCGCCGCTGACGCAACTCCCGCAGAATCTCGCTTGTTGTCTGGTCAATTGCCGGAAACTCAAACCGCCGGGTCAAATACCTCTTGACAATCTCGGAAACGGTGTAGTAATACCTTTTCACCTGACCACTGCTCAACCACTCTTCAACCGGCACCTGTTTTAGCGCCCTGAACGCCTCGTCCCAGGGTGAAAGTAGCGGTGCCGGTTCTGCCCGTTTCCGCCGGTAACGCCTTAACAACCGATAGCCAAAGTAACCGGCTCCACCCAGCGCCAGCACCGCGAGCAACACCCAGACCGGTATCAGGTTGGGAAACTCGCGCTGGCGCTTGATGTCGTTGATGTCCTGCATCCGTTCGTCAATTAAACTCACCACCTTCACCGGTAGCGAATCGCTCGCCGCCGCAACTAAACCGCTCGCATCCTGATAGGTCACCAGAAAAGGCGGTAGTTTCTTTTCTCCGGTCCTCCATAACGCCAGCGTCAGATTGTAGATGTCAACCACCGTATCGCCCCGGTAGCGAATCTGGTGTTTCTGTTCAGTTACGGTAAACTCGTCCGCCTTTTCCACAAAGGGCGGTGACACGGTCAAACTCCTCGGGTAGGAAACGGCAAGTTCAAGTTTCAACCGGTCACCAATCGTCAATGGTTTACCCCTTTTCTCCTGCACCTTCACCATCACCCGCACCGGTCCGCCTTCAACTATGCGATAAGGTCGGGCAACCGTATCAGACGCCAAACTGTCCACCTGCGCCCCTGCCAGCGCCAAAAGCAAACCCAACACCAAAACTATCCCCGCCGCTCTTCTGCACCTCTCTACTACGCTACCCCTCCCTTGATGGCATCCCTCTACTTCTCTTCCCTGTCCTTGACAGGAAGGGAAAAGGGGTAGGGTGCTTGCTTCCGCTCTGCTGGACATCTGCCCTTCTGCTCTTCTGCGCATTCCCATCACCGATAACGCCGTGCCCGCTCCTGAAAGAACCGATGCAGTTTCGGGGTAAACGGTTCGTCGGTTAAAAGCGGAATATGGTCCACCCCAAGCCGTTGAAACAAACGGCTGAGCATTTCCTGCCGCTTCTCTTTTCTTTGCCGAAAAACCTCCTGGACCCACCGCGCCCTGGTGTTCACCAGAACCCGTTTGCCCGTTTCCGCATCAACAAACTCCTGCAACCCCAGCGCCGGCAGACTCTGTTCTGCCCGGTCGTTGATGCTCAACACCACCAGGTCGTGCTGCCGGCTCATAATCGACAGCGGCTTCTCAAACTCGGCACTGACAAAACCCGGTCCGAGCAAATCCGACACCAGAAACACAATCGCCCGGCGCTTGAGGATGCGCAAAACAAACTCCAGTGCCGCACCCGGTGCTGTTCCCACCCCTTGCGGCTGAAAAAACAGGATGTCCCGCACCAGGCGTAACGCATGGGTACGCCCCTTTGCCGGCGGCACAAAGTGCTCAATCCGGTCGGTAAAGAACACCAGCCCCACCTTGTCGTTGTTCTTAATCGCCGAAAACGCCAGGGTCGCACTCACCAGTGCTGCCTGTTCAATCTTCAGCGCCCCTTTCGTGCCAAACCGATTAGAACCCGAGGCGTCCACCACCAGCATCACCAGCAGTTCCCGCTCCTCGGCAAACTGCTTGACATACGGCTTGCCAAACCTTGCGGTCAGCCGCCAGTCAATCGTCCGCACATCGTCACCCACCTGATACTCCCGAACATCGGCAAACTCCACGCCTCGACCCTTAAAACTCGACCGGTACTCACCGGCAAACACGGTGTTGACCAGACGCCGGGTACGAATCTCAATCTGCCGGATTTGGGCAAGGTCCAGTCGCGTTGTAACCGTCTGCATCCTCTTTACGGCACCTCCACCCCTTCCAGCACACGCCGGATGATGTCATCAGTTGTCAACTCCTCGGCTTCTGCCTCGTAGGTTAAGATTATCCGGTGCCGCAGCACATCGTAGGCGAGTTCCTTGATGTCTTCCGGAATCACAAAACCGCGCCGCCTTAAAAATGCCATCGCCCGACTCGCAGTCAGAAGATAGATTGATGCCCGGGGTGAAGCGCCATAGCGAATCAGCGCTTCAAGGTCGCTCAGATTGTGCTCCTTGGGAAATCGGGTCGCGAACACCAAATTCACGATGTAATCCTTCAACTTCTCGTCAACATAGATGCGGGTGCACAACTCCCGGCCGCGCAAAATCGTCGCCGTGTCCACAACCGGTGTCACCTTCGGTTCCACCCCTTTTGTCATCCGCTCAACAATCTGCTTCTCCTCCTCCTTGGAAGGATAACTCACCCGCAGTTTCAGCAAAAACCGGTCAGTCTGCGCCTCAGGTAGGGGATAGGTACCTTCCTGCTCAATCGGGTTCTGCGTCGCCAGCACCAGAAACGGCTCCTCCAGACGAAAGGTCTCGTCCCCAATTGTCACCTGCCGCTCCTGCATCGCCTCGAGCAGCGCACTCTGCACCTTGGGTGGTGCCCGGTTAATTTCGTCTGCCAGCACAAAATTGGCAAAAACCGGACCCCTGCGCGCGGTAAACTCACCGGTGCGCTGATTGTAAATCTGCGTGCCGATGATGTCCGCAGGCAAAAGGTCGGGCGTAAACTGAATCCGCTGGAACCGGGCGCTAATTGCACCGGCAAGCGCCTTCACCGCATAGGTCTTTGCCAGTCCGGGCACACCTTCAATCAAAATGTGCCCGTTTGCCAGAAGCCCGACCAGCAGCCTTTCAATCAAATACTTCTGCCCGACAATCACCTTGCCGACCTCAGCGGTCAGCGCCTGAACAAACACACTCTCCCTTTCTATCTCCTCATGAATTCGTCTGATATCATCCTGCTGTAACTCAGTCATCGTCTTACTCCTTTTTCCTTAAATAAATACCCACCCCCTTCTCCCGCCATTTATAATAGACTAAACCCTTCCCCTTCCGGTTTCAAGAAAAACCGCCCCGGTCTAACTTGATTTATCAACACCCGCGCGATATTCTATCCCCGATGCTTTACTCACTCCTTCAGCTTGTCATCCTCTTCTTTGTCATCTTTGACCCGCTCTTGAGTTTTGTTGTCTTCTTCGGTGCCACCGCGGATATGAACCCCGCGGAAAAACGCAAAACCGCCTATCTTGCGGTCACCGTTGCCCTTGCCATCTCAATCCTCTGCCTCATCTTCGGCGCCAGCCTCCTGCGCCTCTTCAACACCAACATCCAGGACTTCAAAATCGCCGGCGGTGTTATCCTTGGTATCCTTGGCATCAAGATGTCGCTTGGTCAGTCCGACTCCGAAAAGGTGATGGGCACCAAACGCTCGGCAAAGGCAATCGCCTCAATCATCGCCACCCCGCTCTTAACCGGTCCGGCATCAATCACCGCCATCATCATCAGCGTCCACGACTATGGCAGACTCCTCACCGCCATTGCGGTTCTCCTTGTGCTCATCATCACCTTAATTCTCTTCCTCCAGGCGCCACGCATCACCCGCTTCACCGGCGAAACCGCAATGCAGGTTGTCTCAACCCTGATGGGCTTAATAACCCTCTCCTGGGGCATAATGTTCATCAAACAGGGCTTAGGTTCCTGAACCGACCTTACTGCTAATTTCTTGCTTTCCCACTCGTAAAACAAAAAACAGGGCAAAAAAGAGCAACCCGACAAGCAAAAAGTGAAACCAGAGCCACATTGGCAGCCCGAAAACAACCGGTTGCTGCCGGTGCCAGTTGTAAAAGTCAAGGCTCAACCCAAAGATTAAGAAGAAAGGCACCACCCGCCACCAGCTTATCCCTTTCAATGTTACCCAGGGGTTTAACCCGCGCGCCGGAAACAAAACCGTCCCCAAAATCACAATCAAACTGACAACAACAACCACCGGCACCACCGGCAGAAAACCAAAACTGGGCAAAAGTTTAAAATGGTAAAGCACCACCAGCGCCTCACCAACCACAATTGAAGCAAAACCTGCCCAGGGGTTCGCCTTCTTCCAGTAAGCCGCCGCCAATGTCACCGGAAAAAGCACCGCCAGTCCGGTAAAAGTCTCGGTTGCAATCTGTAAAATTGTGCCCCAGGGCTTCAACGCCAGAAAAAGCCCGGCAAGGGCAAGAGCCACCACCACCGGAAAGTGCAGAGGTCTTGAGCCTTCTGCCGGTTTCCCGAGCAAAATCCTGATGTCCCGAACCAGAATGGAGGAGAGGGTCAAAAGTTGCGAGTCCATCGTTGACATCAAAGCGGCAAGACCACACACGGTCAAAACCCCGCTGAAAAATTGGGGCAGGGTTTTGTTCACCAATAAGGGCAAAATCTGGTCGGTTTGCGCACCCTCAAATCCGGGCAAAACCCGATGCGCCATCACACCCAGTGCCACCGGAAAGAAAAACAGGACTCCGGTCACAATCGGATAAAAAAGCGCCGCCCTTTTCAGTGAACCCTCATCCTTCGCCGCAAGAAACCTTTGAAACAACTGGGGAAACATCGGGTCGCAAACAAACCACAGAACCAAATAGGAAAACCACACCGCCGGCGTAAAAACTCCGCCCCTTCCGGGCCGGGAAAAAAGCTCACCCTGCCGCGCTATCAAATCGCTGTTAACCTCGACAAAACCGCCCAGCCTTTTAACCACCGCCCCGAAAATCAGAGCCAAACCGACAAGCATCACCACCCCTTGAAACAAATCGGTCCAGGCATCGCCCCGCATCCCGGCAGGCAACACATAACTTAGTCCAACCAGAACCACCAGACCAGCACCCATCACATAGGGGAGACCAAAAAGCGCATTCAACATATAACCGGCACCCATCGGCTGCAGCGCCAGATAGGGCAGAGTAAAAACTACCATTACCAGAAGATAGGCAAGATGGAGCGCCCGATTTTTAAACCGCGACCGAATCAACTCCGGCGGCGTAATCGCGCCCTGCGCCTTTGCCGCCTGATAAGCCGGAATTCCCAGCAGAATAAAGGTCAAAGCCATAAACCCGGTGCCAAACGCCATTATCGGATAATAAGCATAGCCAAACCGGTAACCAGCACCGGCAAACCCGAACACCGTAAACGATGAAAAGTTTGTTGCTGCCAGCGTCAAGAGCAAAATCAGCGGACCAAACCGACGCCGGGCAAGAAAAAAATCCTCGTGTCCTGGCTTTGACCGCAGCCGGGCAAAAATCCCGAGAATTAAAAGCAGCACAAAATAACCCGCAAACAACACAACCGTCATCTTAAACTCCTGTTTGAATTGCCGATAAACAAAACAAGCCATCCCTGGTTGGGATGGCTTGCGCCTGACATAACCAGTTAATCAATTGTAAAATCCGATTTGCTACCTGTCAAGTCCACTATATAAACACGACCACCATAAAAGCAGGGGTAATTTAAGCCGATATTTACTCTATATCGCCCATTTTTGTCAACTTAATTTTTTGCTTGACAAGAGGCATTTTGTTTGCTATATTTTAGCAAAAGGGGGCGTCGTTTGGACGCCCTTATTTTTTAGGCTAAAAGACTAAACAAAGGAGATGTCGTTATGGCAATCATAATCATAAAAAAAGGAAAAGAGCCAGAAATAATAAAAGAAAGGACCGAGCCAAAAATCGAGGAAAACCTCAAGGAGGTGATTATGAACTACCCCGAAACTTTACCCCTTTATGAGATAGACGAAGATATCGATGTTTGCATCGTAGCAAAAGGGTTCCGTGTACAAACCGGTTCTATTGATTTGCTTGGCATTGACAAATATGGCGAGATTTACATCATCGAGACCAAGTTATTTAAAAATAAGGACCAGAGAGAGGTAGTTGCCCAGGTTCTTGACTATGGTGCCTCATTGTGGGGTTCAAACTTCAACGATTTCAGAACCGAACTGGAGAAAAACTGCCAGGCCAACTTTAAGAAAAGTTTACAACAGCGCCTTAAAGAACATTTTCATTTGAAAGACAACGGGATTAATGCAATCTTCGACGCTCTGCAGAAAAATTTCAAAGACGGAAACTTTAAATTCGTTGTTACAATGGATGAACTCTACGAAGATTTAAAGGACCTGATTCTCTTCATCAACAAAAACAGCAAATTTACCATTTATGCGGTGGAACTGGAGCAATACATGCAGAAGGACGAAGCAATCATCATCCCCAAACTCTACGGCGCAGAAGTCAAAAAGGAGCAGGATAGAGCGAAAAGGAAGGTAAGCGAAGATGACCTGTTGCAGATAGCCGAGGAAAAGGGGTTGGGTGCGTTGTATAAACCGCTTGTTGAAG
>JBBISL010000008.1:0-71562 GCA_037441285.1 Caldifarciminota bacterium | reverse complement strand
TTTCCGGTTCGGTTTTTTTGATGTAGGTGGTGGCGGCGAGGCGGGCAAGACGCCGAACCCGGGCGATGTAGTTTTGCCGTTCGGAAACGCTGATTGCGCCCCTTGCCTCAAGGATGTTGAAGTAGTGGGAGCATTTTATGACGCAGTCGTAACCGGGATAGACAAGCCCGAGTTTGAAAAGCCTTTGCGCCTCAGCTTCAAAGCGGTCAAAGAGGAGGCGATGGAGTTCAATGTCGGCTTCCTCAAAGTTGTATTTTGAGAACTCTTCTTCGTTCTGGCGATAGACATCACCCCAGGTTAGGGTATCGTTCCAGCGGACATCGAAGATGGAGTTGACATTCTGGATGAACATCGCAATCCGTTCCAAGCCGTAGGTCAGTTCAACCGGAATGATTTTGAGGTCGATTGAGCCGCACTGCTGGAAGTAGGTGAACTGGGTGATTTCGATGCCGTTGAGTTCAACCTGCCAGCCAAGACCCCAGGCACCTAAAGTGGGCGATTCCCAGTCGTCTTCGGTGAAGCGGATGTCGTTTTTCTTTAAGTCAATGCCAATCGCCTCCAGGCTCTTTAAGTAGCGGTCCTGGACATCGTTTGGTGCCGGTTTGAGTATTACCTGGAGTTGCCAGAACTGCTGGACCCGTAATGGGTTCTGGGCATATCTGCCGTCGCGGGGTCTTTTGGACGGTTCGCAATAGACCACATTCCAGGGTTTGGAGTCCAAAACGCGGAGGAAGGTTGCCGGGTTGAAGGTGCCGGCACCGACTTCGGAGTTGTAGGGCGAGAGAATGGCACAGCCCTGTTCTGCCCAGTAGTTCTGGAGCCCTGCGATAATCTCCTGAAAGGTGAGCGGCATAGATTTACAGTCCGAGTTGTCCGGCGATGCACTGCATCGCCTGCAAACAGATGGTCAGAAACTCCTCCAGAGACAAACCCAGTTCAGAACAGCGCTGCATCTGTTCGCGGTTGGCACCGGCAGCGAATCGTTTGTCTTTGAAGCGGCGCAGAACAAAGTCGGTGTCAACACTGGCAAGTTTTTTGGTCGGATGCATCAGGGCGGCGGCAACGATTAAACCGGTTACCGGGTCGGTAGCGACAATCGCTTTGTCAAGCAAAGAGACCGCGGGCACATTGCCGGAATGGGCTTTGACCGCCTGGATAATTTCGGCATCAACGCCGTGGTTGGCAAGGGTCTGGGCAGCAACAAGGGCGTGGCTGGTTGGGTCGTCTTTGGTCTGTTCGTAGTCGAGGTCGTGAAGGAGTCCGGCAAGTCCCCACTTTTCTTCGTCCTGGTTCAAACGCCGGGCAAGGGCGCGCAGGCAGGCTTCAGTGGCAAGCATATGTTTGATTAAGTTCTGGTTCTTTACCGAACTTGTTACCAGGTTCCAGGCGGTTTCACGGTCCAAGATTTCCTCCTTTTTTATTTAGATTATATTGGTTGCGGTGCGGGTGTCAATTGTGCGTATGTTGACAGGGGGAAAGTTTAGATTATTATTACTCATTCGGGCCCGTAGTGTAGCCTGGTTTAACACGTCGCCCTGTCACGGCGAAGATCGCCAGTTCAAATCTGGTCGGGCCCGCTCGATTTTATGAGGTTTACCCTTCCCCTTTTTTTATTCACCGGGCTGCTTTTGGCGGTTGAGCCCAAGCCGGAGTATCAACTGGAACTGAAGGTGCAGCAGTTTAGTGCAGCGCTGTTGAATGGTGACTATCGCACCGCCTATCGGTTGTTTGTGCCGGTGTTTCGGCGGGAGATTGGGTTTAGCCGGTTTGATTCGGCGGTTCAGGAGTGGCGCCAGGGTCGAAGGTTGGTACGGATAAAAAGTAAAGTAATTGATACAAAAGGGCTGGGTGGGCACGCTTCAATTTATGCCTATTTTGATGGTGAGGACGATTACGAGTATCTTTACCAGAGCTGGATTTACAGCGATTCGGGCTGGGAGCTTGTTTGGGTTTCCAATATGCTGAATCAGTCTTTTCAGTATGGCAGAAGTGAGACGCTGGCGATGCGGGCGGTGGCAGAAATGGCGCTGGAGTTTTTGCTTTCTCCCGAAGGCAAGGGCTGGTTGAAACTGAGTAAAGTCAGTCTGCCGGAGACGATTGTTGTGGTGCAGCACAATCGGATTGAGGAGGCGCCGGTTAATATCGAGGGGCACACTGTGGTCTGGCAGAGTCCGGATGTAATCAAGGGAAAGCCGATTTTTCCGTTTATGCCGCTTTACTGTGAGTTCGGGATGGTGCGGGTTTTTGGTTCGGTGGCGCTGGTGGCGCTGGATTTCAAGCCCTGGCCCTATTATCAAGGGCGCCGGGTATTGAAACAGCGCCGGGGGATGGAGATTTATTTAAAGAAACAGGGTGAAGGCTGGCAGGTCCATTCGGTTGGGAAGCGGTGGGGATAGAGCAGAAGGTGGGTAGCGCAGAAGAGCAGAAAGGAGTGAGGGCAGAGACGCCGAAGTCGGGCTACCGCGTCGTGTTGTTGGTTGTGCTGGGCGTGCTTTTTGTTTTTTGTCCAGGACCGGACAGGACACCACCTAAGGTGCGTATCGGTTTTCCGGAAGCGGGTGATACGGTTTCGGGTGTAGTGACGGTCACCATTTATGCGAGTGACAACCGGCGCGTTGACCGGGTTGACTTTTTTGTTGACGATTCGTTGCCGGGTGAAGCGACGCGGGTGAGAGATTCGGTTTTTGAGTTTGTCTGGGATGTTTCGGGTTTAGTTGCGGGTAGCGAGCATACCGTTTTTGCGGTCGGTTATGACCGGTCAGGTAATTGCGACAGTTCTGAGGCGGTTGAAGTGATAACATACCCCTGGTCAGGAACGCATCATCAGGGAACGGTTGGAACTGACCAGGTCTGGACTGCGGCGCAGAGTCCCCATTATGTTTATGGCAGTTTGATGGTTGAGGCGGTGGTTACGATTGAGCCCGGCGTTGAGGTGCGGTTGGCGCCGGATGCGAGGATTGTGGTCGGGAGTCGTGAGGGTGGTGGTTTAAGGGCGCAGGGTGAAGCGCGAAACCCAATACGGTTTTTGAGCGCAATTGCAGGGGAACAATGGCAGGGTTTGTGGTTTTTGAACAACGCCCGGCCCGCGGACTGTATTCTCAAGAACTGTATATTTGAGGAGGGCAAGGGTGCGCTGTTGACCGTGAACAACGCCCGGATTAAAGTTGAGAACTGTTCGCTGCGTAACTGCGCTGGGGACGGGGTGTTTGCTCAGGGCAGGGCTTTTGCCCGGTTCAGTAATAATGTTGTTACCAGCTGTAGCGGTTTTCCGGTGGTGGTTGATGCCGGGGCAGCGGCGACACTGGGAGATAACAATGTCTTAAATGGCAATGGGTCAAATTTTGTCCAGATTCGGGGGGGTGATGTTTTATTGTCAGGAACATGGGGTAATCAGGGTGTGCCCTATTTTGTTACGGGCACGGTCACAGTTGCGGGTGACTCAAGCCCGATTTTGACCATTGCGCCGGGTTGTTCTTTGCTATTCGCCGATTCGGTGAAGTTCCGTGTCGGAACGGGTAAGTCGGGCAGGCTTGTTGCTGATGGAACTTATGGCGCAATTACCTTTACCGGTGCCGGTGGTTACTGGCAGGGAATTGAGTTCTGGAATGCAACCCAGACCCAGACTTTGTTGAAGAGTTGTATTGTTGACCGGGCAGGTAGGAATGGGGTGGCAGCGATAATCGGTTATGTGCCGGTGAACATCGTCGGGACGAGAATCACCAATAGCGCATCAGCCGGGATTTACCTGTTTAACTGCGGGTTTAGTCAGTTCGGGTTTAATACGATTACCGGTTGCGCGCTAACGCCTTTGCGGATTGAGGCGCCTTTTGTGGGAAGTTTGGGTTCGGGTAATCGGTTTTATGACAATGGTAAGGATTATATTGATGTTGTCGCCGGGGTGATAGCGAACGATGGGGTGTGGCTTAATCATCAGGCACCTTATCGGATTAACGGAATAGTTGAGGTTGGTTCAAGTTTTAGCCCGATGCTGTCAATTGGACCGGGTGTGACACTAATTTTTGCTGCCAACTCCGGGTTGCGGATTGGCGAGGTTGGTCCGGGTAAACTGGTGGCGATTGGGGAAGGCGATTCGATTGTTTTTACCGGGGACAGCGCCAAGCCCGGAGTGTGGCGCGGGATTGATTTTGGGGCGCTGGGTGGACAGGGTTCGATTCTGGACCGGTGTCGGATTGTTTATGGTAGTGGTGGTGGCGCAATGGGGATTGTTACGGTGCGTAGTTGTAGCCCGTCAATCATCAACAATGAAATCGCCTATTCGGCAAAGTACTGTATCGCCTTGTTCAACAGCCCATTAGACCCGGATTTTTTGCGGCGGAACAACTGGCTGCACGACTGGAATGAAGAGTGCGACGATATTTATGATAGCGGGCCGTGATTACAGCTCGCCGATAATCTCTTCGTAAAGCCCGAGCAGGTCGTTTTCAATCGCTTCAATTTCTACTATACTCCGCGCCAGTTTTTGCTGGTTTTCAAGGCTGTTGAGCGGAAGATGGGTGGCGGCGATGCCTTCGAGTTTGCCAATTATTGCCCGGTTGCGTGCCATCGCCTCGTCAAGCAGAGCGGTTTTTTCCGGTAGCGCCGCTTTTATATCTTCGAGGAGGCGGTTGGCGCTTTCTTTACTGGCGATCAGACTCCAGACCAGACGGTAAAAATGGTCGGTGGCGATATCAGGTCCTTCCGGGCACATCGGAAACTGGCTTAACTTTTTTAAGATGATGTCGTAGGCTTCAAGTCCGGAGTGCCAGCCAGAGTCGGTGGATGCTAAACCCTGTTCGAGCGCTTTGTCAAGGACGGTCGTTAACAGGTCGGTGGGGTCGGGCGTTATCCTTCCCCGACACCTCACTTCGTAAACTGCCTGGACCTTTTCGAGTGTAAGTGGCTGTTCCTGCGCTGTGCCAAGCGAGTAGCCGTAGATTGTCGAGTCCTGGGTCTTGAAGCGGCTGGCAACCCCCCAGAGATAAGGGTTCTGGGACCAGCCACCCCGAATAAGTACCGCAGTTCCGTGATTGAGGGCGTCTTTGACAAGGGAAATGATGGTCGTGGTTTTTGTATTGACGGTTTCTTGACTTTCGGTTGACTGCCAGAGCGGTTTAACCGAAAGCCCGGTTAGATTCTCCAGGTCTTCAAGGTAGTTTTCGGCCGTGCCGTTGTAACCCCAGGAACCGCAGTCTTCTTCCAGTACATTGATGGAGAAACTTTCGGTAGTCAGTCCGGCAAGCCAATCATAATATCCGACCTGGTCAAAGTGTGCCATTATATCTTCAAGTGCTTTTGCCAGAGTGGCGGAGTAGCGCATTGCGACGGGTATAAATCCCAGTTCCCCGGGTTTCGCTTCAAGGGTGATTTCCTTGTCGTTCCGCATTACAACCAGTTTTACTGTGCCGGTTTTGTCTTTTGCTCCGGCAACTGCCTGCTGCAGGGCGTTCAGGTCGGGAACGGGGTTTTCGTCATAACTGATGATGACATCGCCTGGATTTAAACCGGCGAGCTGGGCAATGGTTTTTGCCGGAACTTTCCACACCTCGGGTTTGTCCATCAATGCGTAAGTGCTACCCAGAGGTGTACCCGGCGGAGTTTGACGACAGCCAGTGGTTAACAAAATACCACCAGCGGCTAATATCATCAATAAGGTTGAGGCTAACAATCGTTTTCTCATCTCGCCTCCTTTGACTTATTCTGGTTTGGTCGCTGTAATTGGCTCACCGTCTACAGAAGAGGTCTCAACCGTTGCGGTGAGTTCAGCCAGCGCCTGCGCCAGGTCTTTTAGCTGGATGGTGTTCAACCCATCCATGCCGATTCTGGGCCAGATTTTACGGGCAAATGTGCCGGCCGAATAACAAATCCGGACATCGGTGAATCCAATCTCTTCGAGGGTCTGTTTCATCGTGGTGCTGGTGAAGTGCTCCAGTTCGTACCAGGAGCCGCCGGTGATTTGCGTTTGATTGCGCTGGAGAAACTCCAGCCCGATTTCGGGCGCCTGAGTCGGAACCGGTCCCAGCCGTTCAATGAGCTCTTTCAGTTTTCGGAACTCTTCTTTCATCTCAGGCGTGGATGAAAATTTAACAAGGTAACTCCGTTCCCAGGGCGGGCTGGAGTGTTTCAAAACATAGTGATAACCAAGGTCTTCGCTGGTTTCGCTGACAAATACCTGTTCGGTTACACCTTTGCTGTTCGCAGCGTATGTTTCAAAATGGATTCGAAGTTTGCCGCCCGGTTTCAGCACCCGGAACACCTCGCGCAGCGCCTGATAAGGGTCCGGGGTCTGTTCAATTGCGGATGCCGCGGTGATGCCGTCAAACGATTCGTCCGGGAAATCAAGAGCAAGGGCAGACATTTTCTTGACGGTAACATTTTTCAACCCCAGTTTTTCGGCATGGGCTTTTGCGGTGGCAACCCGGCGCTCAGCGGCATCAATGCCCGTTACCGATTCAAAAAATGGTGCGATGCGCAGCAAGGGCCAACCGTCACCGCAGCCGATATCAAGGACCTTACGGGCACCCCCAAGATGGGCAACAAAATCACGAATTTGTGCCTCATCAACGAAGTGGCTTTCTTCGTTAAGGTTCTGTGGAACATCAAGAGCCGGTAACGTTCCCGCGACCTTTTCCAGTCGTTCATAAGTTTGCTCGGCGCTGTTTGATTCGACCGGTTTTACTTCATTTACAATCCAGGTTTCAATAACAGTGTATTTTTTCGGCATATTCGCAGTTATAATAATCTCCTATCCGCAAATGTCAAGATAATTTGTCAGGAGGTTGCTACCGCGGTTTGCGCCGCGGGGGTAAAAGGGCGGTATCGGCGCGGACAAATACCGGCACAGGGCGTTCTACCGCCGAACCAAAGACCCCAAGTCCACCTGAAAGCCGGGTTGAGTCAGGAACCGTTTGACCACCGGCAACCAAACCACCCGCGGCAACATAGTTAAAGTAGTTGGTATCAAGTGCCCAGAGATGGAGAGTGCACGGTTTCGGTGGTGAGTCTGGTGGAGGCGCGACCAGATATAAAAAGAACATCCGGGCGAGTTTGACCCGGCTGGAGTCGTAGTTTGGGGCAAAGGAGTCGTTGGGGATAAGGAGGTCGATATAAAAGGTGTCACCAAATTCAATTCGATGGAAAGCCATGTAGTAGCCGCGGCAGTTCTGGCTTCTGGTCCAGACCATTGAGTCGTTGATTGATACGGTGTCGCCGGGATGGGGAAATTCAATGTCAAACCCGGACGGGACCACAGTTCTGCCGATAACGGTATCGAAATCGGGGTGGGCAACGATGATGTGAAATGTGTCGCCTTCGTTCACCGGTACCGATTCTCGGGTCTGGTACAGGTCTTCGGTAATATAGGAGGGTTGCCATTCCTGGTTTCGAGACCAAACACGGATTGAGGCGTCAGGAAATACCGGGTTGTAAGGTTCATCCACTTTGTAGGAACGATTGACATTCGCCCGGATGGGCGCGATGCCGGTATGAAGGAGGCAATGGAGGACCAGCTGGGGCGCGAACTTTTCACCGGGCGGAGTTTCGCAACCAAGCAGGAGGAGAAGGGTTATAAGAAGAATAGTGCCGTAGCGCATATTAGAATTTCGCCCTGAATCCGAGTGTGGGCAGGATGGGTAACATATTAACCTGATGGCGCTCGAGCAGTCCCGAAGGTGAGACATCCCAGTAATAGAGGAGGACATTCCTGGCATTGTAGAGGTTGATGACATCAAGGAAGAAACTGAGTTCAAATTTACCAAGCCTTTGGGGTACGGTTGTTTCTAAACCGAGGTCAAGACGGTGGTATATTGGATAGCGGAAGGCGTCGCGGGAGCCGCTGATGAACTCCCAGCGATGTTCGGTGCCGCCACCGGGCTTTTCAATCTGTTTGGGGTAATAGCCGACAATGCCGGCGTAGGGTAAACCGCTCCCCAGAGTCCAGCGCAGGGTCAGGTCAAGATAAGGGAGAATCTGGGTGGAGGCAACAAGGTTCAGGTTGTGGCGCCGGTCGTAATGGGGGAAGTAAGTTTCGCCTTGAATTGAACGTCGGGTCCACATAAACGAGTAGGCAAGCCAGCCGTTGATTTTACCGGCAGTTTTACGCAGGAGGAGTTCGGCACCGGCGGAGTAACCATCAGCGGTAAGGAGTGATTCCGGTGGTGTAAAGAAGTCGCCGTAGCGAGTTTCCAGAAGGTTGTCGTAATCTTTGTAATAGGTTTCGAGCTGGAGGATGAGTTGCGGATTTAACCAGTGCTCAATACCGGCGATGTAATGATAGGCGGTGGGGGTTTTCCGGTTTTCCGGAACCGGGACCCACACATCGTAGATGGATAGGATAGGTTCGGTTGAGTTCAGGGTAACAAGAGGCTGGGTAAATCTACCGATGGAGAGGTTGAGAGCGGTGTTCTTTTCCGGGCGGAATTTTATACCGAGTCGGGGTTCTGGCTCGAATCGGTTACCATTGGAGTAGTAGGAGATGCGCAAACCGGGTTTGAGGAAGAGCTTTTCGGGCAGGATTTCCCATTTGTCTTCAAGGTACACGGCGAGGGGAAATAGAGTATCGGGGAAGTTTAAGTTGAAGGTGTCAAACTTGATGTTCATTCCCATCCAGTTTGCCTGCGCCTCGAGACCCATGCTGAGTGTGTGCTGGTCTGCGGGATAAGCGGTAAAATCGGCCTTTAGGGTCCAGCTGGTGAGGTCGGTTTTCATCGTGATATCGCTTGTATTGACAAAGTCAACATCAAACCGGGAGAAGAAGTTGCTCCAGGCAAACATCATTTCACTGTAGAAAATCGGGGTGAAGATTGCGTTCCATTTCAAGGAGATACCACGATTGCCCCAAGGCAGTCTTGCCTTGAAGGTGTTGGGGTTAGATGGGTCCCAGAAGGAGAGGACATCTTCGGCGGCCAGTCCGGCAAGGCTAAAACTGTAGTTTTCCGCCGGAAGATAATTGACCTTGCCCATCAGGTCGTAGAAGTAGTAACCCAAGCCCTCAACATCGAATGCCTTCAAGATTAAGTCAGGTAGATAGGTTCGACGACCGGCGATGAGAAATGAGCCATAAGGTAGTGGTCCTTCGGCAATTGCTTTGGCCGCGATGACGGAAACTGAGCCAGAACCGGTGTAGGCTTTGGAGTTGCCCTCACGGGTGGTGACATCAAGAACCGAGGAAAGTCTGCCCCCGTACTTTGCACCAAACCCTCCGGCAAATAGGGTGACATCAGAAACCGCTTCGGGTACAAAGGGTGAAAAGATGCCAAACAGGTGGGATGGGTTGTAAACGGTGATGCCATCAAGGAGGATGAGGTTTTGGTCGGGTGAACCGCCGCGGATGTAAAGTTTGTTTGAGAAGTCAGAAACGGTGATAACTCCGGGCAGGAGCTGGACGGTGCGGAATAAATCTACTTCACCACCGAGACGGGGTATGATGACCAGTTGCCGGGTGTCAAGCCGGGTGGCGGAGATCTCAACTTCGCGCTCAAAGCGTGCCCGTTCCGCGGTAACTTTGACCTCGCCAACCGGCACCGGCTCGGGTTTGAGTTCAAGGCTTAGGGTTAAAACTTTCCCGCTGGAGACCGTGACCTTCATTTTAAGGTTTTCGTAGCCGATAAACGACACCTCCAACTGATACTCACCTGCGGGTACATCACCAAGGTAAAAATAGCCCTTAGCGTTGGTGACGGTGCCGATACCGGTGTTCTTCAATTCGACATTGGCATAGCCGAGCGGTTCACCGCTGGATTTGTCCCGGACAAAGCCGTTGATGGCACCGGTAATACCGGAAGAAAGTCCAAAGGCAAGTCCAAGTCCCAACGACAGTAGTTTTAGTGAGAAATGCACCCTGACGGCTACTTGATTAATGCGGCGCGCAAGTCTTTGCCAAAGCGCTGGGCTTCGGTGGCAAGGTTGCGATTTATCTTCAACTGCTGGGGACGGGAACAGTTAATGGCGACAAATTGTCCGAGGTAATTCACCTTACCAAACTCGGCTAATCGCCTGAACATTTCGACGGCAAGGTCGGCACCGTCGAAATGGTCACCCCCGGCTGTCAAAATAACCGCCCATTTAGTTCCTTTCAAAAGGTTTTCACCGTTCAGGAGGGCAAAACAACGGTCAACCACCGCCTTGAGCTGGCTGGTAATACCCCAGCAGAAAATCGGACTGGTCCAGATGATTAAGTCGCTGTCGACCATCAGGTCGTAAATTTCAAGCATATCATCTTCTTGCTGGCAGCCGGCTTTATGCTTGTAGTCGAGGCAGCCTTCGCACTCCTGACAGCCATTGATGTTCAAATCACACACCCGAAGTCGATTAACCTCGACCCCCTTTTTCCCCAGTCCTTTAAGTACCCAGTCGGTGACAATTTCAGTATTGCCCCGCCGCGGGCTACCTTCAAGAACTAAAATTTTTTTCTTTGCGGTCATAACAATTTTCCTCCATAGCTATTTATTTTAAAATTATCTTACGCCGAGTTCTTGCTGTCAAGGAATACGAACTTGGGTTATCCGTTTACTTCGGTGCGGTGTTCCAGAAGGCAATTTCTTCAATGGGTTTGCGCTTCGGGGTACGGGGTTTTAATTCTTCGGCCGGATAGCCAACCGCAATTAAAGCGACCGCTCGATACCCGGGACCGAGTTTAAGGTGCTTTAAAAGTGCCCGGGTGTCAAACCAGCCAATCCAGCAGGTTCCCAACCCTTGTTCAGCTGCGGCAAGTACAAAGTGTTCACCGGCAATTCCGGCATCGATGAACTGAAACGGGGTACCGGCCGCGCCACCGCCCAGACGGTTGATGACAAAACTTTCTTTGAGCAGCAGTGCGACGAGCACCGGTGCCCGGGCAAAATGTTTTGATGCGGCAAAGACCCCTTTGAATACAGCCTGAGCCAGCGCCTGTTTCTTTTCGGCGTCGTTGAACACCAGAAACCGCCAGGGTTGACCGTTGTCGGCTGAGGGTGCAAGGCGCGCGGCTTCAAGGCAGTGCGCTAACTTCTCTCTTTCAACCGGCCGCTCGCTGAATTTACGCACCGAGCGGCGCATAAGGCACAGGTTTAAGAACGGGCTTTCCATCACAAAGATGTTAAAGAAGCCAGGTGCCGAAGTCAATGAGCGCGCAGAGGTAACAAGTAGTACAGAAGGAGTCCGGTTTAAGCGTCATTGGACTATTCAACAATGTTGCTGGTTCTTGTCTTTTGTTCTATCAAGGATATACTGATTAGTTGTGAAACGGCTTGTTCTGATTGATGGCCATTCGGTGTTATACCGCAGTTTTTTTGCTTTTATCCGGAATCCGTTGCGAAATTCTCGGGGCGAGAACACTTCGGCGCCATTTGGATTTGCCAATACCATCCGCAAGGTAATTAAGGAGTTGAAACCGGAATTATGTGCGGTGGTTTTTGATGCCCCGGGTAAAACATTCCGGGAAGAACTTTTTGCTGAGTACAAGGCACAGCGACCTAAGGTTCCAGATGAACTGAAAGCGTCAATTCCGGTGGTTAAGGAGATGGTGCAAGCCTGGGGCGTTAAGGTTTTTGAGGTGCCGGGGGTGGAGGCAGACGATGTCATCGGTACCATCGCCGAGCAGGGCAAAGAGCAAGAGATAGAAGTAGTGGTGGTGAGCTCTGATAAAGATTTGCTTCAACTGGTGGATGAAAGGGTACAGGTTTACGAACCGTGGAAGGAGTTGTTTTTGACCCCAGCAGAGGTAAAGAAGAAGCTGGGTGTGAGTCCGGAGCAGGTACCGGAATTTTTGGCCCTTGCCGGCGATACAGTTGACAACATTCCCGGAGTTCCCGGAATTGGGCCGAAACGGGCGCTCGATATTCTGTTAAAGTACGGCGGACTGGACGAAGCGCTGAGGCGTGATGAGCGGTTAAAGAGTTATCAGGATCTGGTAAAGACAAGTAAGCAACTGGCAGTTATCAAGCGCGATGCGCCCGTAGCGTTCAACTGGGAAGATTTGAAGTTAAAAGAGATGGACCGGGAAAAGCTGGTAGAGATTTATCGCCGGCTTGAGTTCAATTCTCTTTTACAGGAACTCATGGGTAATGAAGTTTCCGGAAATGAGGAGTTTGAGGGTCTAAAGGTTGTCGAGTTTGGAACTGAGCCGCTGGCACAGATTTTAACGAATCGGGTTTGTGGACTGTTTTTTGAGCGCGATAAAGGGGTTTGGGTTTACGGTTCAAATAAAACGGCGCTGTGTGTACCGATTCAGGAGCCAGAAGCTTTAGTGCGGCTGGGTTCGGCAAGAGATGTGGTTTTTGCCGGGTTTGAATTGAAGGGGATGGTAAAAGAGATTATGAAGATGGGAATTGATGAGCTGGGCGCGCTCTTTGATGTTGGAGTGGGGGCGTGGCTTTTGGACCCGAATCGGAAAAGGTTTGAGGTGAGTGATGTGAGTGCCCAAGTTTTAGGGCGGCCGATACGCGCCGATAGTGGAGCAGAAAAGGCGGCGCTTGCCTATAAGATTTATCAGGCGCTGTTACCACAGATCCAGGCGATGGGATTGGAGCCGGTTGCGCTCGAACTGGAGATGCCTCTCATTTTTGTGCTTGCCAGGATGGAACGACGGGGAGTTAAGATTGATATTAATTTTCTCGCCCAACTGGAACAGGAACTGGTTGAAGAACAGAAAATGGTGGAAAGAAGGATACACGATTTAGCCGGGGTCGTATTTAATGTTGGTTCACCAAAGCAGTTGGGTCAGGTACTCTTTGAGCGGTTGAAACTGCCCCGGGGTAGACGAACCAAGACCGGCTACTCTACCGGTTCTGATGTGTTAACAGAACTGGTTGAGGTGCACCCAATTGTTAAGGAGGTTTTACGTTATCGGGAACTGGATAAATTGATCTCTACCTATATCAACCCCCTGAGGGGACTGGCAGAGAAAAAGACACAGCGAGTTTACACCAATTTTAACCAGACGGGAACGAGTACCGGACGGTTGTCCAGTTCCGAGCC
The DNA here is from genome assembly GCA_037441285.1 of Caldifarciminota bacterium. Taxonomy (GTDB): domain Bacteria; phylum Hydrothermota; class Tepidihabitantia; order Tepidihabitantales; family Tepidihabitantaceae; genus Tepidihabitans. The sequence goes on along the minus strand of JBBISL010000008.1, from coordinate 58,611 downwards.
CAATTTGCAAAACATCCCGATTCGGGGCGAACTGGGGAGGAAGGTGCGGCGGGCGTTTGTGGCGGATGAAGGGATGGTGTTAATCTCGGCCGATTACTCTCAGATTGAGTTGCGCATCCTCGCCCATTTTACCGAAGACGAGCGGTTGATTGAACTGTTTGAACAGGGTGAAGACATTCATGTGGCAACGGCAGCAGCGATATTGGACATTCCGATTGAGGCGGTAACTGAAGAGCATCGTCGGATTGCCAAGATGGTAAACTACGGGATTATTTACGGTATGGGGGATTGGGGACTTTCGTCAAGGATAGACATCCCGGTGGAGCAGGCGCGGGCATTCATTGAAGAGTATTACCGTAAGTTCCCCGGGGTGGCAAAGTGGCGCGAGCGGGCGTTTGAAGAAGCGCGGCGCCAGGGTTTTGTGCGCACAATCGCCGGACGTATAAGGCCGGTTCCAGGGGTTCTGAGTCCGGAACGGCAAACTGCGGAGGCGGCGCAACGGGCGGCATTGAATGCGCCAATGCAGGGGTCAGCAGCCGATATCATGAAGAAAGCGATGATTGCCATTGACCGGCGGATGGGAGAAATGGGTTTTGCAGGAGGGATTATCCTTCAGATTCACGACGAACTGGTTGTTGAGGTTGAGGAGGCGCTGGTTGATGAAGCCAGGGAAAATGAGAAGATGGAGATGGAGAGTGCGTGGCGGTTACGGGTGCCTCTGGTCGTGGAGATTGGAGTTGGGCGAAACTGGGGTGAGGCGCATTAGATGAAAGCGCATAAAGTCCTTTTTGTGTTCGGGACCAGACCGGAGGCGATTAAGATGGCGCCGGTAATACAGGAGCTAAAGCGCTTCAAAAGTTTATTCAGAACATCGGTGGTGGTTACGTCACAACACCGACAGATGCTTGACCGGGTTTTGAAAGTTTTTGGTATCAAACCCGATTACGACCTTGGTGTTATGCGGGAAAACCAGAGTTTAACCGATGTGACGGTGCGAGTGTTGAGGCGATTGGAGCCGGTTTTGAAAAGGGAAAAACCTGATGTGGTGATGGTTCAGGGAGACGCAACAAGCGCATTTGCGGCGGCGCTTGCTGCATATTACAAGAAGATACCAATTGGGCACATTGAAGCAGGGTTGCGTACTAACGACAAGTATGCTCCCTTTCCGGAAGAGGCAAATCGGCGGTTTATTACAACAATTGCTGATTTTCATTTTGCCCCTACTGAGTGGGCGCGGCAGAATCTCTTGCAGGAAGGAGTTGACTCGCACCGGGTATATGTAACGGGCAATACGGTAATTGACGCCCTGTACTGGATTCAAAAGAAGCAAAAACGCCGAAGCCAACAAGAAAGTAGCCGGCGGGTTTTGCTGCTGACACTGCACCGCCGGGAGAGTTTTGGGAAGCCGCTGATGGCGATTTGTCGGGCGATTTTGTCCCTGGTGGAACGCAATCCCGATATCGAGGTGGTTTATCCGGTTCATCCTAATCCCAATGTCCAGCTGCCGGTTAGGACGATATTAGGAAAGAGGAAGCGCATTCAACTGATGGCACCGATGGACTATCCGGATTTTGTACGGGTTCTGGAACAGGCTTATCTTGTACTGACCGACTCGGGCGGCATCACTGAGGAGGCTCCAGCCCTTGGTAAGCCGGTGCTGATTTTGAGAGACAAGACCGAAAGGCCTGAGGCGGTCAGAGCCGGGGTTGCGAGACTGGTAGGAACTAACCCGAAGAGAGTCGTGGCGGAAACGGAGAGGTTGTTGCGTTCGCGGGTCACTTATCGGCGAATGCAGGGAAAGGGCAGTCCTTATGGAGATGGCAGGGCAGCGCAAAGAATCCGTCGCTTGCTTTTGCGGGTGTTGCCACAGGTTGACAAGTAGAGTGCTTTTTTTACACTTCATTTGTGAACAAACTGGTTAACTATCTGAGCGTCATTGTTAAGTGGCGCAAACTCATCGTTCTAAACACCCTCATAATAACGGTGCTGGTGATGGCGCTTTCATTTGTAATTCCCCGACGATTCACCGCTACGGCTCAGCTGTTACCACCCAGTGACGAAGGGGATATGTTTGGGCTTACAAGTATTCTGGGTGGGGGATTAAGTAGCAGTTTGAGCAAACTGCGGGTAGGCGGGTTGGGAGGTGCGCCAACCGCTTCGGAACTGATGGCGGGAATCCTTGTGAGCCGGTCAATTATGGACCGAGTGGCAGAGCAATGCAGCATCGCTTATTACTACCGAATCAAACCGACCAAGACGGAAGAGGTTCGTAAACAGCTTAAGGGGATGACCAAAATCGGCGTTGGCGATGAGGGGATTGTCCGGATTACCGTTGAAGCCAAAACGCCCTACTTAGCGGCGAAGATTGCCAACACCTATATTGCCGAACTGGACAGTTTTCTCCGGACCTCAAACATCAGTCGGGGCCGAAATATGAGGGTGTTTCTGGAGCACCGGTTAGCCGAAGCCGAGAGTACACTTGCGGTTGTGCAGGAGTCTTTGAAGGTATATCAGGCGCGTCATAAGATAGTAGCGGTGGATGATGAGACGCGGGCGGCAATTGACGCCTATGCCCGACTCAAGTCCCAGGCATATCTTAAAGAGGCGGAACTGGAAGCGGTGCGCGGCGTTGCCAGCGATGATAACCCCTACTTTCTTTCTCTCCAACGAGAGACAAAAGCCTTTGAGGACCAGTTACGCCGTCTGGAACAGGGGAATGGGAAAAGTGGTTTCGGGGTTGGGTTTGCGGTTGCCTTTGCCCATCTTCCCGAGGTGAGTGCCGAATTTGCCCGGCGATACCTCAATTATAGGATTCAGGAAGAAACCTATATGATGCTCTCACAACAACTGGAATACGCCAAAATTCTTGAGGCGCGGGATGCACCGACTCTGACGGTACTTGACTATGCGGTCCCACCTCAGCGTCACAGTTCTCCCAAGCGTAGTGTCCTGACAATTGCTGCGTTCGTTTTCAGTCTCTTGGCGGGCATGATGCTGGCGTTTACTATTGAATATTTTGAATACCTGCACCGTGAAAAGCCCGATGAGTACCAGAGATGGTGGATTTTAGGGCAAGAGTTACGGCAGATGGTGGGTCGCCTGACGGGCGTGTTTCGGTCCCGCGGAAAATAGTAAAGTGGGTTTACCGGCCGAGAATGAGATTGATCATCCGGTCAGTGCCAGCCGGCGCATAATCCAGAACACATTCTTTCTCGCCGTTGCGGATGTCGTGAACAAGGCGATGATGTTTGTGTTTTATCTCGTTGCCGCTCGCCATTTAAGTGTCGAGCAGTTCGGGGTGTTATCTTTTGCGACCACCTTTGTGACGATGTGGTCGGTTTTTTCAGACCTTGGACTCGGGGTGGTAAGTGCCCGGGAACTTGCCCGAGACCGGATTGAGGGCCGGCGGCAGGTTAATATTGCCTTGACAATTAAACTCGTTGCCACCTTACTGGTCATCGGATTGATTGTCGTGGTGGTTAATCTAATGAACCTGGACAATGAGAAAATCCGGGTTGTCTATATCGCGACAATTTTTGTTCTTCAGACCGCTTTTACTACCTATTTTGCCAGTGTGTTTCAAGGGGTGGAAAAGATGCATTTCACCACTTTGAGTCGAATTTTACAAGGGGTGGTTCTGGTCGCCGGGGTATTTGTGCTGCGTACCGGTCCGGCACGGGTTGAGAGCTATACCTGGCTTTATGTTTTGGCCGGCTTGGTTTCGGTGCTGTTTGCTGCGGGCGCGGCTTATGTGCTTGTTCGCCCGGCTTTCGATTTTCATATCAAGCGCTGGTGGAGGGTATTGAAAGAAGCATTACCTATCGGACTGGCAATAATTTTGGTTTCTTTTTACTACTGGAACGGAACCACATTTCTCACCAAATTGAGTGGAGACCAGGCGGTAGGCGCTTACAGTGCTGCATTTCGGGTTGTTTGGGGCACACTGTTCATTACTCTTTCATTTTCAGCAAGTATCTACCCATTTTTTTCCCGATTGTATGTAGCGGACCCCGCGCGGCTAAGTGAAGTTTTAAAACAGGCATTGCGGTATATTACGGTTCTTACGCTGCCGGTTGGAGGATTCGGGACACTTCTGGCGAAACCGATTGTCTTCTTATTATACGGCACAAAATACAATGCGGCGATTACACCATTTATGATTCTGGTCTGGTGGAGTGTTGCCGCCAGTTTTAGTTCAATACTTTCTAATTATTTCATTGCCATTAACCGCGCTTCGGAAATGACCATACAGTCAGGGTTATCACTCGGGGTGAATTTACTGGGGAATATTCTTTTGATTCCCCGATACGGTGCGATAGGTGCCGCGGTTTCGATTACCGCCGCAGAGTTTGCCGGAGTACTGTATTTATGGTTGAGGCATTTAAGGACACCATACCGGGTTACTATCGGCAGCTTTCTGTCGATACTTACCAGGGCAATTGCGACATTGGTGCTGGCGGTTGTAGTTGCATGGTTGTTAGGGCGGTACAACATCTGGGCCGCAGTTTTAATCGGTGTGGTGCTTTACGCCTTTTTGCTGATGCTCGCCGGTGTCTTTTCGAAAAACGATATTAAGTTTATCGAGAAATTGATAGGGAAAAGAGTGGTGAAGGAGAATTAATTGATGGAACGGAGTCAACCCCTCGAACGCCAAAAGTTGAATTCATTTCCACTTAAGTTGTTTTTAGTTGGGGAAGGTTTGTTGTGCGTTTTTTTTGTCGTCTTGAGCATTCTGGGGATGGAAAAGCTTGCCGTTGTAGTGGTGCTGGCGCCGATGCAACTGTTTATCTGGGCATTATTAGTAGGGAATACTTTGCGAATTTTATATTACTTTGGGGCACTGGTGCCGGTTGTCGGTGCCGCGTTTTTGCCACCATCATATCAGCGGTTCGCTTTTTATCCTGTAGTATTACTCCTCTTGGGTTTATGCTATACCACCTCCTGGGCAAAAGGCAGGGTTAATTTCAGGTCCCTTTCGCAACTTGAGCGAATACCGATTGTAACATTAGCCGCAGTAATTATCTTTTCGTTTGTCAATGCTTACAATAGAGGATGGCGGGGTCCTACGCTTTTACCGACAACCGTGTTAATGCTTGAGTTGCTGGCGATTGGGTATCTGGGGGCGAAAATGGAATTAGATGAAAAAGAGATGGCAAAGGTATTGCGGATAATAATTTTTTCCACCGTTATCTGCACCGTGGGAATATTTGGACTGGCATGGAGCGGGGGGGTTGGTAGTGATTTTGGGTCAAAATCGGTATTGACGCCTTTTGGCTGGCTCAACCTCAATGCTTGGGGTTGCATCGCGGCGGTTGTCGGGATTATGGCTTTAGTGTTTGTGCTACAGGGAAAGTCGGTTTTGGATAGAGTTACACTCGGGGTAGTAATTTTTATCTTAATGGCGATGTTGGTTTTAACAAAGTCCCGGGGTGCCTGGTTGGGCTTTGGCTTGGCACTATTGTACGTTTTAATTGTATCCCGGTCTTTTAAACTGATTCTCGTTTTGGCGGCGGTTTTATTTGTTTTGAGTTTCTGGGATTTAGCCCGGCGATTGGTTTTCACCCGGGTTAGTGAGACGACATTGTTTGACCCATCGTTGGCGGGTCGGTTTATATTGTGGCATTATGCGTGGAAGATTGGGAAAATCAACTGGTTACTTGGGGTGGGGATGGAAAACTTTCGATTCGTAAAGCACCTGTATCGTTTTCCGAGCTCGACCGCGATGGGTTTACCTTTTAATGCCCATAATATCTACTTAGAATTTTTTGCTGACCTTGGTTTTTTTGGAGCACTGGCGTTCCTCGCAATGCTGGTTGGGGCAGTAGTGCGTTCCTATGCCACTAAATTTGATGAGTCCTTACCGCACAATGCCAGAACCGTAGGAATCGCACTGAGTGCTGGTATTATCACATTTATGGTTCATGGGTTGGTGGACGCATTTACTTACAACCCAGGGGCATTATCTCTGTTGTTAATTCTTATTGGGCTTTCATCTTCTTTTTGGGCGTTAAAGAAGAGGTATCAGGCGCTCAGGGTTGCTGAGCACACTGCAAGATAAGCCGAGCAGTTTTCTCCCAGGTGAATTGGCGGGCGCGGTCTTTTCCGATTGCGCTCAACCTCTCTCTAAGTTCAGTATTATCCAGGAGGGATTGAATTTGGGCGGCGATATCTTTTACCGAAAGTGGATTGAAATATACCGCAGCGCCATTTGCCACTTCCGGTAAACTGGAGGTGTTGCTGCAGGCAATTGGTGCCCCGTGCAACATCGCTTCCAGCACGGGTAGCCCGAACCCCTCGTAAAGTGAAGCGGTAATAAATAGGGTACAGTGTCGGTAAAGACTGGAAAGTTTATTTTCGTCCAATGCACTGAAAACAAATGCCCGGGACTGTAAATTGTACCGTTTGAGCTGCGCATGAGCAAAATCGAGCTGATGTTTGGTGTCACCGCCTACAAGGACAAGTTTGAGCTCTGGATAAGTTCTGAGTTGCGCAAAAGCGGCGATTAAACGGCGCGTATTCTTGTACGGGGCATGGCTGCCGACATAGAGCAGATAGGGAACAAACTGTTTACCGAAATCGTAGTCGGTTGCGGCGGGAGTGACACCCGGTCCGTTATGGGCAACAAATATGCGATGCGGCGGCAAGATTTTCATCTCGGTCAAATCTTTTTTGGTGGCTTCTGATACGGTAACTACCTTCCAGGCAAAACGGAGGCTCTGAAAACCAAGCCAGAAGGATAGTTTTTCTTTCTGGGGGAGAAAGTGACGCATTTTGAATGGGATCAGGTCGTGGACCACGGCAATGGTCGGCAGTTTCGGGAAAACTGGAACTACCGGTGTCGGACAAAATAAGATGTCGTACTCTTTGGTGCAGTAGTGGTTAAGTTTGGTTAGTGTCCATCTTGTGCGGCTGAGGTTGGCGCGGACTAATTCGGGGAGTTTAATAGTTTTTCCAAAAGCGGAAAACATTTCCGGGTCCGGGGTCAGGATTGTCAGTTCACACAGCCGGGCGAGCTCTGGAATTATGCGCTGGATGTATGATGAGATGCCGACTTTCAATTTTGTGTTAAAGGCGGCGTTGAATAACATCCTCATGAGGTTAAATGTCGCCGAATAGACGGTTCCAGAGGACAGTTTCAACCTTATCGATGTTTTTTCGGGCATCGTAATGTTCTTCAACATAGGAACGGCAGTTTTGAGAAAGGTGGTTGCGCAGTTGCTGGTTGGATAACACCCTGACGATGGCGTCAGCCAATGCCCCCGGGTCTTGTTCCGGCACAAGGATTGCGGTCACGCCATCTGTCACAAACTCAGGAATGGAACCACTAAAAGTTGATATTACCGGCGTGCCGCAAGCGATACTCTGGATGTTCACCATTCCTACCTGTTCGGCAGAGCGCTGGATGGTTATGGACGGGGCAACAGTAACCCGCGCGGCGCGGAAGTAAGGCGGCAAATGCTGGTTTAAGATTGTTCCCAAAAGGTGGATTGAATTCGCCAAGCCCTTTGAGTTTGCGAACTGGTTTATTTTATCTTTTAGAGGTCCTTCACCAATAATAAAAAGTCGGGCATCGGGGATTTGTTTTTTAACCTTGTTAAAAGCCTCAAGCAGAACAAGTATTCCCTTTTGCTCAATCAAACGGCCGACAAATAGAATGCCATTAGGCCCCATATCAGGTTCATTTCCCTGAATTTGGTTGGTGAAAAGTTCAGTGTTAACCCCCCAGGTGGCATAAAGTAAATTGCTAATTTTCTCTCGGGGACAGTTTAAAGAAGCCAGATTTTTTCTTGCCCCTTCATTAACGGCAAATATCACCAGTGCCCGCCGGGCATAAATTCGAGCAAACCATTTTATAAAGGGAATTAAAAAGGAACTCAGGGGAATACCGAACCGATAGATGCGTGCAAACTTTATTTCGGGTGGAATGTTTTCGAATGTGGGGAAGTAGTAGGGAACGCCCAGAATGGAACTCCCGATAAGGGTTGCGACGATTAAAGAGAACTGGGTGGGAAAGTCATAGGGCTCGCCTCCCTGAATAAGCGCCGGCTTCAGCCGAGCCAGTTTTAAAATCAGGTCGATTAAATTTCGGAAGCGGATGGTTTGGCTTCCCAACTCATTCTGGGAAATGTCACTGGCACAACGATGATAAAGATGCCAGACTTCAAATCTTTTAAAGTGAGACAGCATATTATGAAAATCGGCGCGGAGCACAGTAGTCAGTATCGCCAGTTTTGGCTTAGTGCTGGGGGGTGAAATCATCGGTTGGCAAAAATAATAACCGGACTATTAGGAATGTCAAGTGGCGTTTTGTGTTTGACGCCGCGGGTATTTACTTTATACTTCTGCAACATTAATGCGTATAGGAGTTGATGGATTTCCTTATATATTTAAGGGCGCGGGTATCGCCCGATATTTGACCGCGATGCTGGATGAAATGGTCGTTCTGGCTCCCGAAGACGAGTTTCTCATCTATGCGCCAGTGCCGGTTGAAGTTCCACTCCGAGCCGCGGGCAACTGGCGCTTGCGGGTGGTTGAGAGCCGACTTTCGGCAAGGCCTACGCTCTGGACCCAGACAATTTTACCTAAAGCACTGGCGGCGGACGGCACCGATGTTTTCTGGGCGCAACCCACTTATTTACCACTGAAGTTGCAGTCAAATTGTCTGCGGATATTAACCGTGCACGACCTGGTTCCTTATGTTGCACCCTGGAGTATGGAACTCCGATGTCTGTTGCAGATGCGGTTGCGACTTGGGCGAATTGCGCGGGCAGCAGAACTGGTTGTTTGTGTTTCTGATGCTACGGCAAAACTGGCGCAGCGTTACCTGAAACTGAATCCGGGAAAAATAAAGGTGATAAAAGAGGCCGCGGCACCGGTTTTCCAGCCGGTCGAAGTTTCGGAGGCAAAGCGCCTGGTATCAGAGCGGTTTGGTGTCGCGGGCGATTACATAATTTTTGTTTCCACCATTGAGCCCAGAAAGGACCATCTACTCCTATTAAAGGCGCTGGAAATGGTACCGGACGCGCCTTTGCTTGTTCTGGTTGGGGGCGTTGGTTGGCGCTGCGGCAAAATTTTAAGAGAAATCAAGCGGTTTGAGGCAAAAGGCAGAGTGCGTTATTTGGGCAGGGTTGAAGATGAACAGTTGCGGGCGCTTTACAGTGCGGCTCGGCTTTCGGTTTATCCTTCTCGCTACGAGGGTTTTGGTTTACCGGTGCTTGAGGCGATGGCGTGCGGTTGTCCGGTACTGGCAAGCGACTCATCCAGTTTGCCTGAAGTGGGGGGTAATGCAGCAGAGTATTTCCACGCCGGGGATGCCAATGACCTTACCCGAAAACTGCAGGATTTGCTTCGCGATGATGGCCGATTGAAAACAATGGCGGAGCAGGGATTGGTGCGTGCCCGGCAGTTCAGTTTTCGAAAATCGGCAGCAGAGTTTTTGGAATTAATTAAAACGGCTCTTGCGACGCCAACTTCTCATTTCAAATAGTTAAATCTTAACTTTGTTTTGTCACTATTGTCTGAAAAAAATGGTGCAGTTTTTTTGCGGCGGTTTCCCAGGAAAAAAGAGTTACCCGAGACAACCCTTTGGCTTTTAATTGGGCGCGAAGGCTGTCGTCGCTAAGCGCCTGGTGTAAGGTTTTAGCGATATCATCGACCGAATAAGGATTAAAGTAAAGAGCAGCATCACCCCCTACTTCTGGAAGGCTGGATGTGTTGCTGCATATCACCGGTGCCTGATTTGCCATCGCCTCTAACACTGGTAAACCAAAGCCTTCATAAAGGGAAGGATAGACAAACAGTTGGCAGTTGCGATAAAGGGCTGATAATTGAGATGAGGTTAAGGTGTTGGGTAGGATGAGCACGCGGTCATTTAATTGATAGGCGGCAATGGTTTCCCGAGTTTGATTGACAAGCGCCGGCGTGCCCCAGCCGACGACGACCAGTTGAAGAGTGGGAAACTGTTTTGCGATTTGGGCAAATGCGGCGATAAGGCGGGATAGATTTTTGTGGGGAGCGTGGCCGCCAACATAGAACAAGTAATTGGCGGGGATTGGGGGCAAATCAACAGGGGCGGGCTCAGCTTGCGTCGCCGTTGGATTTACGCAGGGCGCTTCGTGGATTACTGTTAGGGTGCGAGACCTCAAAGCCGGGAATTTTTTAATTAAATCCTGCCGTGTGCTCTCGGAGACGGTGACGATGCCGTCCACCTTACGCAGGGATTGGATTCCGAGCCAGAGCAGCAGTTTTTTCCGATGGTAAATCATCCCTGTTTTCTTTTCGGGTTCAGAGAAAAGTAAAGGAATGAGGTCATGAACTGTGGCAATAACGGGTATTTCGCTGCGTAATGGAGCGGCAGGGATTGGGCTAAAAGCCAAATCGTAGGAGGCGGTACAAAGTTTTGGAAGTTGAAAGAGAGTCCAGAATAGTCCGTGGCGCGGCGTTCTTACCCTTTCCGGTATCTTAACTGTTTCGCCGTAATTGAAAAACAGTTCCGGGTCCGGTGTCAAAATGGTAAGTTTGCACAATTTTGCAAGATGGGGGATAAGAGATTTGATAAATCCGCTGATTCCGGAATTCTCTCTGGTGTCGAAGGCGGCATTGAAAAGGACTTTCACCGAGTTCAGTATATTGATTGCTCTTAGGGGGTCAAGGAGGCACAGAAATCAAATCCCTTTACATTGACTGGGTTTATGTGCAGGTTATACTTCCATTTAATATGCTGAACCCCCCGGCTCGTTTCCGGATTGCGATTGATGCCCGGCGGATTGTACGCCGAATGTCAGGAATTGGCCATTATGTTTTTCAGATTGCGCGATGGATGGTGCAGCTGGCACCAGATTTTGAGGTTTATTTGCTTGTAGACCGCAGGGCACCAGAAGGTAAGGTCCCAGCGGGTTGTCGCGCGGTGGTCTTAGGAAGTTACCTGGGGGACGGTACGGGATGGGCTAAATTGTATTCGCCTTTCTGGTTAAATTTCTATGTCCCCTTTTATGTAGCGCGAGCAAACATTGACTTATTTCATGGGGCAAACTTCGTTTTACCGCTTCGGCTGCCTTGTAAAACGGTGGTGACAATACACGACATATCTTTTATCCAGATTCCCCATGCCTACGGGCGTATTTACCGCCGTTATATGGTATTGCAAACGCAGAGGTCTTTACGCTCTGCCGATGCGGTGATAGCCGTCAGCGAAAAGACGCGAGACGACTTGATTAAGGTGTTTCGGACAGACCCGAAACGGGTTACTGCGATTCCCAACGGTATTGGTGAAGAGTTCCGAAACGATTACGACGAGAACTATTTAAGTAAGGTCCGTGTCCAATTGGCACTTCCGGAAAGGTATATTCTTCATGTTGGGGTCGTGGAGGTGAAGAAAAATATCGGGGTTTTGCTTCAGGCGGCGGCGCCGCTAATAAAACGAGGGTTGGTTGATGGAGTGGTTCTTGCCGGTCGCGATGGGTTAGGGGCTGATCAAATCCGCGGGTTGGCAAACAAATTGGGATTGGGAAGTAAGGCGCAATTTTTGGGTTTTGTACCCCAGGAGTTGCTGCCCGGTGTTTATAATCTGGCGAAGGCGGTGGTTTTTCCTTCTCTTTATGAAGGGTTTGGTTTGCCCGTGCTTGAAGCGATGGCGTGCGGGACACCAGTTGTCACCTCCAACATCTCATCGTTGCCTGAGGTTGCGGGTGATGCGGCACTTTTGATTGCACCAAATGACCCTGAAGAGTTAAAACTGGCGCTGGAGCGGGTGTTAACGGATGAGACCTTAAGTGCCTCTTTGCGGGAGAAGGGGTTAAACCGGGTTCAGGAGTTTACCTGGGAAAAGACAGCGGCGAAACATATCGAGGTTTATCGTCGGGTTCTGGCAGGTGGTAATGTTTGAGCCATTGGCAATAGTTCTTTTCTGGGTACCCTTAGGGTTTATCGTGTACCACTGGGTAGTCTTTCCTGTGCTACTCTGGATATATGGAAGGCTGTTTCCAAGGAGGTTTCAATTTGAGCAGCGAGATGAACCGTTACGGGTAAGTGTGGTGATGGCGGTTTATAACGAGGAGGCGATTATTGCCGAAAAGATGAAGAATATTCTCGCGATGGACTACCCAACTGATTATCTCGAAATTCTTATTGGTTCGGACAACTCCACTGACCGTACCGACGAGATAATTCGTTCATTCAATGACCCGCGGGTGCGGTTGATTCATTTTGACGAGCAGGCGGGTAAGACCGTGGTTCAGAATCGACTTCTGGAGATGGCAACCGGCGATGTTGTACTCTGTACCGATGCCGACTCTTTGCTGACACCACAGTCGCTTAAACTTATGGTTGAAAATTTCTTTGACCCCAAAGTCGGGGTTGTTAATCCTAAATATCGGCGGGTAAACGAGGATGGCAGTCCAGCCGAGAGTTTCTACGACATCTGGGAGAGTAAGGTAAAAGAACTGGAAGGTAGCATCGGCGCGATGGTTGGTTGTTATGCCTATGCCAATATGGTCCGAAGGTCACTTGCGACCCCAATACCGGACGACACAATTCTTGATGATTTTATCCTGGGAATCAGACCTTTCCGATACGGGTATGATGTGGTCTGTGAGCCCCGGGCGCTGGTTGTTACCCGGGCGGAGAGCGAAACGGTTGAATACCGGCGCAAATCAAGGATTTCCAGCGGTAACCTCCAGGCGCTCTTGCGCTGTTATCACCTGCTTTCCCCAAAGTATGGTAAGAAAGCCTGGGTTTACTTTTCCCATAAGGTCATCAGGATGATGGTGCCATTTCTGCTCCTTATGATGCTTATTGGTACGGGTTTACAGGTCAAGCACCCATTTTTTGCCGTACTGTTTGTGCTGCAACTGCTCGCCTATGCCACAATTCCGCTTTTGTTTGTAGTACCAAGACGGTGGCGCAAATTCCTGATAGTTCAGTATTATCTTTATCTCAATATCGGTCTGGTTATTGGTTACGGGCGCTACTTTTTCCAGCGGGAGCGGTTCTGGAAAAAAACACCGCGCACCGCACCACCACCTGAATTAAGTTGACAACAGGCAGAAGGTTTTCTAAAATCGGCTGAATTGAGAACATTATCTGTTAATATCGACCACATTGCGACGCTGCGGCAGGCGCGGCAGGAGATGTTTCCTGACCCGGTGCAGGCAGCAGCGCTGGTTGAATTAGGCGGTGCCGATGGTATTACGGTCCATTTGCGCCAGGACCGGCGGCACATCAACGACCGGGATGTAAAACTTTTGCGCCAGACGATAAAGACGGAGCTGACCGTTGAGATGGCGGCGAAACCAGACCTGGTTAAATTTGCCTGCACCGTCAAGCCGGACCAGGTGACGCTGGTGCCAGAACTGAGCACCGAGGTTACAACAACCCGTGGTCTGGATGTAGTAGAAGAAGCAAAGCGGTTGCGTCGGGTAGTGGCAACGCTGAACCGTGCTGGCGTAAGGGTGAGTTTATTCATTGACCCGGAACCACGACAGGTAGTGGCCGCCGCAAAAGTCGGGGCGCAGGTTGTGGAGTTGAATACCGACCGTTACAGTAAAGAGCCCCGACGCCGGGAGTTTCGGCTCCAGGAGCTGGAGACCGCGGCACAGACCGCAATCCAGCACGGTTTAGTTGTCCATGTTGGGCATGGACTGGATTACCTGAATGTTGTGCCAATTCTGAAACAGAGTTGGGCGCAGGGGTTTTCCATCGGTTTTGCGATTGTGAGCCGGGCGGTATTTGTTGGACTTATACAGGCGGTTAGAGATATGAAGCGTTTACTGGAGGTGTACTCTTGAGAGGCACGAGAATTAAACTTGCAATCTGGTTAGTGGCTTTTATTATCGCCGGAGTGATACTCTGGCCCAGTTTTCAACTTTATGTGCTATTTCCCCAGCAGGAAAAGGCGTTAAAAGAGCGGTTGAGTCGGGCGGCGACATTTGAGGATAGTCAGGCGGTGCGGATGGAAATCAACGAGTTCAACCAGCGAAAAGGGGCGCTTTATGAGAAGCGGATTGTCCATCTTGGACTGGACCTGGTAGGTGGGATGCATGTGGTGCTGGATGTTGACCGGTCCCAACTTTCCGAAGAGGAAGCAAGACGGGCACCAGACCTGGCGCTGGAGGTTATCCAAAACCGAATAGACCAGTTCGGGGTATTTGAGCCGACGATTCAGAAGACCGACCGGGGAAGAATTTTGGTGCAACTGCCCGGGGTTGACCGGGAACGGGCGCTCAACATCATAAAGCAACCGGCGCATCTCACTTTCAATCTGGTTGAGGAGAAGGCAAAGGTTTACGATGCGTTGAAGACAATTGATGAGCGGCTGCAGGCGAAGGGCGGAGTGCAACCAATGGTTGATTCAACGGTGAACCAGCCGTTAGATACTACAACGGAAAAAGAGGCGGCACCGGGAACGCTTTTAAGCTATCTGCGCAGTGAGGGCGATGAACTGGACCTCCTGATTTACGCCAGGGATACCGCTAACTTCCGGGCGGTTCTGGAACAGGGAAAGGAGTTCTGGCCTCAGGGTTATGAGTTTGCTTATGGACCGGTTGAAACGGTGGACAATGACAAGGTGGTACGGGTTTACCTTATCAAGAGTGAGCCGGAACTGGTGGGCACGCGGTTAAAGCGGGCAGAGCCGGCAATTTATCAGGGTGCCGAACTGGAACGGGCAAACACCTGGGTGGTAAACTTTGAGCTTGACCGGGAGGGCGCGGCAAAATTTGCGACGGTTACCGGCAGAAATGTGGGAAGAAGACTGGCGATTGTTCTGGACGGTGTTGTGCGCTCGGCGCCCCGCATCCAGGAGCGGATTCCCAATGGTCGGGGGCAGATTACAATGTACGACCGCCGGGGTGACAGGGCAAAAGACCTTTCGATTGTGCTGAACTCTGGTGCCCTGCCCGCACCGGTGGTGGTGGTGGAAGAGCGCTCAATCGGTGCTTCGCTCGGCGCGGATGCGATTCGGCGCGGGTTAATCGCGTCAGCGGTGGGCGCGCTGGTGGTGGTTCTGTTTATGCTTATCTACTACGGTGTTGGCGGGTTGTTAGCGGACTTTGCCCTGGCAGCGAACATCTTTCTGCTACTTGCGGTTCTTGCTGCTTTGAGGGCAACACTCACCCTGCCCGGGCTTGCGGGTATCGCGTTGACAATCGGGATGGCGGTTGATGCCAATGTGCTGGTGTTTGAACGCATCCGCGAGGAGTTGCGGGCGGGAAAGACGCCGATGGCAGCGGTTGATACCGGTTATGCCCGGGCACTGGTGACAATCATTGACGCGAACGCTACGACGATTATCACCGCCCTGGCACTCTACTTTATTGGCTCTGGTCCGGTTCGGGGTTTTGCCATCACGCTTGGTGTCGGTCTGGTGCTTAACGTGCTGACCGCGGTTTTCCTGACGAGGTTTATCTTTGACTGGTTCCTTGCCCAGTTTGAAGTCAAAACACTGAGGATATAAATATGAAACTACTTGGCGATACGAATATTCCATTTGTGCCCAGACGCCGGCTCTTCTTTTTGATTTCGGCGTGCCTGGTTGTGGTTAGTGTTCTTTTGATTGTGTTTAAAGGGTTCCGGTACGGTGTGGACTTTACCGGTGGGGGATTGGTGCAGGTGCGTTTCTCCGCTCCGGTAAAGATTGATGCGGTTCGGGCGGCGCTGACCGCGATAGGTGAAGGTGGTGCTTCAATCCAGCAGACCGAAACCGGCGACTTTCTCATCCGGGTAAAGCCCAGCGCCAAGTCCGGTGACGAAAGCGGATTTTCCTCGCGGTTGCGCCAGCAGTTTGCCGTCTCGTTTCCCAATATACCGTTTGAGGTTTTGCGGGATGAGGCGGTTGGTCCGCGCATCTCCCAAGAGTTACAGAGCAAGGTGTTGATTGCGGTTCTTATCGGGCTCATCGGTATCCTCATCTATGTCAGTTTCCGGTTTGACTTCCGCTTTGGCACCGGTGCGGTATTGGCGCTCATTCACGACACCTTAATCACCCTTGGTTTTTGCGCCCTTTTCAACCGGGAAATCACCACGACGCTGATTGCCGCCATCCTGACGGTGATTGGTTATTCAGTTAATGACTCAATTGTTGTTTCCGACCGGATTCGGGAAGCGGTCAAGAAAATCCGTAAAGAGTCGTTCCCGGATATTGTCAACCGGGCGATAAATGAGACAATTTCCCGCACGGTTATCACCTCTCTGACCACCCTGTTTGTAACAATTGCCTTACTCGTGCTCGCCTCGTCAGAAATCAGAGACTTTGCCTTTGCACTCACGGTGGGCATTGTGATTGGTACCTACTCTTCAATCTTTGTGGTGGCGAATCTGGTGGTGGAGTGGGAGCAGAGGTTCCCGAGCCGGCGCCGGCGGTAAAAAAGCCCCGGCACGGGCTTAAATTCTTTCTCCAGGCAGCGTTTGCCAGCGGGTTCTTTACCGGATACTTTCCTTTCGCACCGGCGACTGTAACCAGTCTTTTTAGTTTAGTTCCGGCTTATTTCCTTTCGCGTCAGCCGTTACTGGCAGCGGTGGTGATTGTTGTTGTCTTTTTCCTCGGCGTATTTCTGGCGGATGAACTGGAAAAGGTCTGGGGGAAAGACCCGGCACGGGTTACCATTGACGAAATTGTCGGCACCCTCATCACCTTTTTCTTAAATCCGGTCTCCTTTGCCGGACTGGCGGTTGGTTTTGTGCTCTGGCGCGGGTTTGACATCCTGAAACTGCCCTTTATCAATCGGGTGCAGGATGTGCGGGGTGGTTGGGGTGTGATGCTGGATGATGTCCTTGCCGGCATCTGTGCCAATCTGGTATTGAGGGGCTTGATTTTACTTTTACCCCGACTCGGTGTGTAACATTACACAATCACCCTGACGGGGCTATTTTCCCTGCAGTATAATACCGGGCGGAGCGGATTGTCGTACGACTGCGCAATTTCACCCCGGTGTAACTTTTTCTGGTTGACCGATTTTAATTTCAACGGTATTCTTGGGTGTGGTGCGAATGCGAAAATACCTTTTAATATCTCCTCCCCCTTTGATGGGGGAAAATTAAGGTGGGGGTGATAGGATGGCGGGTTTAAGAGATAAAAAGAAAGGACATTGAGCGATGGTTAGCAGAAGTTCAGGGGCAGAGATAGTAATTGTCGGCGATGAGGTGGTGGCGGGCAGGGTTGTGGATACCAACTCTGCGGTCATCGCCCGGGAACTGGCAAAGATTGGTATTGACACACAAAGGGTGGTGCGGGTCGGCGATAATGAGGAGGCGATTAAAAGGGCGGTGGCAGGCGCACTGGTCAACTCCCGATTGGTTTTTGTCGGCGGTGGGCTCGGTCCAACACCGGATGACAGAACTTTGCAAGCGGTTGCGGAACTGATTGACCGGAAGTTGATAGTTCATCAGGAAAGTCTAAAACGGATTGACCGATTTTTCCGCCGGAGGGGCATAAGAACTCCAGAACTGGCAAAGCGGCAGGCGCTCATTGTTGAGGGGGCAACCGTTTTTGAAAATTTAGTTGGTATGGTGCCGGGAACAGTGGTGGAGCATCAGGGTAGTACTCTTATTCTTTTCCCCGGGGTGCCCGAGGAACTTAAAGCCATCCTTGAAGCCGGGGTTGTTTCTTATCTGAAGGAGCGGTTTTCAGCGGAAAGAACGAATGTTGCCCTTATCCGGACATTTGGTTTGATTGAGTCAAAGATTGCGCCCCGGGTGAACCGGCTTGTTGGTTGTTATCACGGTGTCAAGATTGGTTACTACCCTTCGGTTCAGGGGCTGGACCTTTTGATTTCGGGTGGAGATAAGAAGGCGGTAGAGGCTTGCGCCGCTGAGTTAAAGGAACTTTTCGGTGAGCGGGTTTATGCCGATGAGGATAAAAGCCTTGAGGTGGTGGTAGGTGAGATTTTGCGCAAGAAACAACTGACATTAAGCACCGCGGAGTCCTGTACCGGAGGTTTAATTGGCGACATTTTGACCAATGTGCCGGGTAGTTCAGACTATTATCTGGGTGGTGTTGTTGCCTATTCCAACCAGACAAAGATGGCGGTGCTCGGCGTGAAGGAGAAGACCTTGCAGCGCTACGGTGCGGTGAGTCACCAGACGGTTAAGGAGATGGCAACAGGTGTTTGCCGGGTTATCGGTAGCGACTGCGGGATTGCGGTTTCTGGTATCGCCGGTCCGAGTGGCGGGACAAAAGAGAAGCCGGTTGGTCTGGTCTATATCGGTGTGGCGTATAAAGGCAGAGTCAAGGTTGAACGGCACATCTTTTCGGGCAACCGCAGGGTTGTCAAAGAGCGTTCGGCATACTCGGCGCTTGACCTTTTGCGCCGGGTGCTATTGTAAAGGGGGTAAACAGTGAAAAACGGTAAGCGGAGCGCGGATGAGGGCAAGAGCGAAGCGATTCGTTCGTTTGTTGCAGTTGACACCGCGCCCGAAGTAAAGGCAGAGGTTTCTCATCTTTTGAGCCAATTGAAAGAGAGAGCCCGCTTTTCGGTCAAATGGGTCAAACCGGAGCAGATGCACATCACCCTGACATTTCTGGGTGAGGTCAGTCCGGAGTTTATCGAGCGGGCAAAGGTTGAGTTAAGGGAGGTGGCGGGTAGATTCAAGCCTTTTGAGTGCCGGCTTGAATGTTTGGGCGCTTTTCCATCCGCGGTAAGGGCGAGGGTTTTGTGGGTCGGGCTAAAAACCGGTGAGAGAGAGTTAATAGAAGTTCAGAAGGAGGTTTCCCGGGCTCTTGCCCGAATTGGCTATGTGCCGGAGAAGAGACCGTTCAGCCCGCATTTGACCCTGGGAAGGCTGCGCGAACCGGTGGATGTGAACTTTATAAATGAGACATCATTTCAAAGTTCGCCTTTTACCATCTCCCGGCTGATTCTATTCCGCTCGGTCCTTAAACCGGAAGGACCAATCTATTCGGTGCTTGGGGATTTCAAATTCGGTAATGGATAATTAAACTTTCCTTTTCTGCCAGAGTTTTTGGGCAAGGAAGGCAATGTTTTCGCCCAGGTTTTTGAAGTTTTTAATTCCCTCCTCGTCATTGAGAATCTCGCCCGGTTTCATGCCGAAGCCAAAGTTCCAATAGGTTGAACCCGGGACAAACATCTCCTTAATAAGAAAGAAGTAGTTGATTTCCGCAAATACGACATTGCCGCCACCGCGGCGCACCGCGACAACCGCAGCACCGATTTTGTGCCGTAAAGGGTTGTTGTTCCTGCCCGCAACATAACCGGCACGGTCAATCAAAGCCTTTGCCTCTGCGGTCATTGAACTGAAGTAAACCGGCGAGCCGATTAAGATGATGTCGGAGGAAAACATCTTATCAATCAAGGGGTTCATATCGTCGTCCCAGCCGTGACAACGCCGGTCCCGGATTTCGGCGCACTTATTACATGCCCGGCAGCCGTGCAGGTTCAAGCCACCCACCTGGACCAGTTCCGTCTCAATGCCCGCGGTACGCAGCTCTTCAAGCACGGTGTTCAGCGCGAGAAATGTGTTACCCTTGGGTCTGGGACTGCAGTTAAACCCGGTCGCTTTAATCATTGTAACTCCTTTTTAGTTTGTGCTCAGGGTCAACGGTGTTAGAAAAGGTTTTCAGCCGTTTGATTTTCATTTCGTATCCTGATTACTATCACTATTACCCAAAAATCGCCCGGGGTCAAGGGAGGATTTTCACATTTACAGGCGTAATATTGGCAAAGAAAGATGATACCATTCCGAATGTTATCGGCCTGGTTGCGGTTAAATCCGAGGCAATTTCGGTAATATCTTGATAAATCGTGATTTGGATAATTGCACAAGTCGTCGGTTCATTCAGGGAGGGTATCCCGGATACCACTCAGGGAACGGTTCAGGGAGTGGTTCGGTAAGTTACTCAGTGAATCCTATCCGGGTTGGTAGTCGGCGCCGTAAACTTAGCGGTTTTGGGGTGGGCGATACCGGTCGATTTTTCTGTTAAGATGCGGACTTCCTGATGGTTGAACTTAACCAATGGATTGGACTTTTGTCTTATCGCCCAACCAGACACACTGGACAAGAGCGGTCCGGTCTACAATTCCTCTTGACTTTCGGAGATAAAAGGGCATTATAGTTTGTGGTGTTATTTATGAAATGGAGGCGGTTATGGTTGGATTGAAGCCGGTGGTCTGGATTATAATCGGACTGGTTCTCGCCGCACTGGAGATGGTTGTGCCGGGGCTGGTAATCATCTGGTTTGGGGTTGCCGCGGTCCTTACCGGTATTCTGGCGTTTTTTATCCGGAATCCCTATTTCCAGTATGGGGTGTTTCTGTTTTTTTCCGGTCTGGGTGTGTTTCTGGCGCAGTGGATTGGCAAAAAGATTACCCGACCCGAACCTGAGCCGGTAGGAGCGTTACGGTTAGCGGGCGCCACCGGCGTGGTGTTGGAGAAGATTGAACCGGCGAAAATGGGCCGGGTAAAGGTGCAGGGTGAAGAGTGGCGGGCAGAGGCAGAAATGCCGCTGGCAGAAGGAGCCAGGGTAAAAGTGGTAAAGGTTGACGGAACCCATCTGGTAGTTGAACCGTTAGAAGAAAGGAGGCAATGATGCCGGCACTGGTAATCATCGTTCTGATTTTTTTGTTTATCTGGGCGCTTTTGGGGTTGAAGATTGTGCGCCCGTATCAGCGGGGTGCGGTGGAAAGGCTGGGAAAGTATCAGCGGCTGGTCCAGCCCGGTTTGAATTTTATCATCCCGTTTCTTGAGCGGCTGATTAAGGTTGATATGCGGGAGCAGGTGGTTGATGTGCCGCCGCAGGAGGTTATCACCAAGGACAATGCGACGGTGACGGTTGATGCGATTGTTTACTATGAGGTAACAGACCCGGTGAAAGTGCTTTACAATGTTGCCAATTTCCGGCTGGCAACGATTAAACTGGCGCAGACCAATCTGCGCAATGTGATTGGTGATTTGACGCTGGATGAGTCCTTGACCTCCCGGGAAAGAATCAATGCGAAGTTGCGCGATGTGCTGGATGAGGCAACTGATAAGTGGGGCGCAAAGGTGACGCGGGTGGAGTTGCAGCGGATTGAGCCACCGAGCGATGTGACCGAGGCGATGCACCGCCAGATGAAGGCGGAGCGCGACCGTCGGGCGGTGGTACTTGAAGCCGAAGGTATCAGGCAGGCGGCGATTCTGAAGGCGGAAGGTGAAAAGCAGGCGAGGATTCTTGAAGCCGAAGGGCAGGCGGGCGCAATTGAGCGGGTTGCCGATGCCGAGAAGTATAAGTTGTTGACTGTGGCTGAGGGTGAGGCGCAGGCGATTGAACGGGTTTATTCGGCAATTCACAAGGGGAACCCGACAAAGGATTTAATCGCAATTAAGTATTTAGAGGCGCTGGCGAAGATGGCAGAGGGCAAGGCGACGAAGATGTTTGTTCCTTATGAGGCGTCCGGGATTATGAGTGCAGTTGCGATGATTGCCGAGGCTTTGAAGGACAAGACAGAGGCGGAGAAGAAGTAGGCGCGGGCGCGGTTGGGTGTAAAGTTTTCCGGTTGCAGTTTTGGTTGATATGAGTGCCTGGGGCAGGAAAGAGGCAGGGCGGGTTGTTGCCGAACTGGGTTCGGACCCGGAAAAGGGTTTGAGCCGAGAGGAGGTACAAAACCGACTACAACGATTGGGAAAAAATGTGCTGAAGGAGCGGGAGGTTCGCAGCCCGCTCTCAATTCTTTTATCCCAGTTCACTTCGGTGATGGTGATAATGCTTCTGGTGGCGGGCGTGGTTTCGATATTTTTAGGCGAGACGATTGACGCGGTGGCGATATTTACCATCGTGGTGCTTAATGCCATTCTGGGTTTTGCCCAGGAGTTCCGGGCAGAGAAGGCATTGCAGGCTTTGAAGCGATTGGCGGTACCCAAGGTCCGGGTGTGCCGGGAAGGGGTTGTTGAGGATGTCGGGGCTCAGGAACTGGTGCCCGGGGATATTGTGCTTCTGGAGGTGGGTGTCCATGTACCGGCGGATGGCAGGTTGCTGGAAGCGGTGAATTTACGGGTCCAGGAGGCGGCTTTGACCGGCGAATCAGAGCCGGTGGATAAGGTGAGTGGAAACGAAACGGAAGAGCAGCAGGATGCTGGACACCGGTCGAAAAATATGGTTTTTATGGGGACGGCGGTGGTTGCGGGTCGGGGTCGGATGGTGGTGACCGAGACCGGAATGAGAACCGAGTTAGGCAAGATTGCGGATATGTTGCAGACGACAAAGCGTGAGCCAACACCGTTACAGAAGCGGCTGGAGCGGATGGCAAGGGAACTGGCGATAGCGGTTTTGGTAATTGTTGCCATTGTTTTTGCCTTAGGGGTGTCAAGGGGGCAGAGTTATCGGGAGATGTTTCTGGTGGCGGTGGCGATGGCGGTGGCAGCGGTGCCCGAAGGGTTGCCGGCGGTTGTTACCATCGGATTGACCCTGGGTGCGCGGCGGATGCTCAATCGGAATGCTTTGATTAGAAGGTTGAATGCGGTGGAGACGCTGGGTTCGGTTACGGTGATTTGTTCTGACAAGACCGGCACTTTGACCCAGAATCGGATGACGGTTACGGTGCTGGATGTTGCCGGCGAAAAGTGCGACCTGCAGGTGGTCCGGGCAAAGGGGAATAGGGGGGAAGGTTGTTACCAGCCTTCACCGGCAATGCTTTTGCTGGTGGCGGCGGGTGCGTTGTGTAACGACGCCTTGATTGCGGTTGATTCCCAAGCGGTGAAGGTGTTGGGCGACCCAACAGAAGGGGCGCTGGTACTGGCAGCAATGGAGTTGGGGCTGGAGCCGAACCGGTTGCGGCGCCTGTTGCCGCGGGTGAAGGAAATTCCCTTTTCTTCCGAGCGCAAGCGGATGAGTACCATCCATCAGTTGAAAATTGAAGGTCCGGTTGCAGAAAAGGAGCGGTTAATTCGCGAGATTTTGAAAGCCGGCAGTGATAAAGAGATGGTACTATTTACCAAAGGTGCGGTTGATGTGCTCTTAAAGTTGTGTCGCGGGGTGTATGTCAATGGCAAAGTGGAACCGTTGACCGAAGCCTGGCAGGAACGGATAACCGAAGCCCTTACTAATCTCACGGCACAGGGAGTCAGGGTGCTGGGAAGCGCTTTCCGATTGGTTAAAGAGGAGGAGTTGAGCGGTTCTGATGGCGCGGAAGCGAGTCTGGAAAATGGTTTGATTTTCATCGGGATGAGCGGAATGATTGACCCGGCACGACCGGAGGTGAAGGAGGCGGTTAGAGTGTGCCGGGAAGCCGGGATTAAACCGGTGATGATTACCGGGGACCATCCATTGACCGCGCTTTTTATCGCCAGTGATATCGGTATTCTAAATCGGGATGAGCCCGACTGGCAGGAGCGGGCTCTCACCGGCGAGCAATTGCGGCAGATTCCTTTTGAGAAGTTGAAGTCAATCGTGGAGCGGGTTGTCGTTTATGCCCGGGTCGCGCCCGAGGATAAACTCTCGATTGTTAAGGCGCTGCAGGAGAAGGGCGAGGTTGTGGCGATGACCGGAGATGGGGTGAATGATGCGCCGGCGTTGAAGAAGGCGGATATCGGCGTGGCAATGGGGGTTACCGGTACCGATGTGGCGAAGGAGGCGGCGGATATGGTGCTCCTCGATGACAACTTTGCGACGATTGTCGCGGCGGTGCGCGAGGGCAGGGCAATCTACGAAAACATCCGCAAGTTTATCCGCTATACATTTGCCTCTAATACCGGGGAGATTGTGACGATGGTTTTAGCGCCATTTTTCGGGATGCCTTTTCCCTTGGGTCCCTTGCAGATTTTATGGGTCAATCTTGTGACCGATGGATTACCCGGTCTGGCTCTGGGTGTTGAGCCGCCCGAACGGGATGTGATGCAGCGGCCACCCCGACGGTTGAGTGAGAGCATCTTTGCCCACGGTATGGGCTTTAATATCGTCTGGTCCGGTATTTTTTTAGGGCTGGTGTCGCTGGGCGTGGGCTACTGGGCATTTGTCAAGGGCAGAGAGGACTGGCGGACGATGGTGTTCACCACGCTGATTATGGGGCAGTTGTTGCATTCGTTTTCGCTGCGGTCCCTGCGGGAGTCTTTTTTCCGGATGAAACTCTTGGAAAATCCGGTGCTTATTGGAACATTTTTGCTGACATTTGCCCTTCAGCTTCTTGTGATATACAATCCACTGTTGCAGCGAGTATTTAAAACAACAGCGCTTCCGTTACCGGATTTGATTATTGCGCTGGCCGCGAGTTCAGTTATCTTCCTGGCGGTGGAAATTGAGAAGATGATGCGCCGGGTTTTAAGCCGAAGGCAGCGGGCAGTAAAGAAAGAGTTGTAACGCGGTGGTCTTTTTAGCGATTCTGGGCATATTATGCCAGGTGTCGTCGGACACGAAGGTTGACATTGTTCGGTTTGCGGGTAATAAAAGTTTTTCTCGCCGCGTACTGCTCAATCTTGTTCAGGTGAGACCTGGTGCGCCGGCGGTCAATGGTTTACTGGATGAGGATGCCCGGGTGATAGAGAATTTTTATCGCAATGAGGGTTTCTTTGATGTTCAGGTCGAAAAGGGGCTTGGAGTTGTTGCCGGCAAGGTGGTGGTGACATTTTATATTCAGGAAGGGTTTCGGGCAAAGGTGGGAGATGTGGTTGTTCAGGGCAATGGCGCATTTCCCATTGAACGGTTGCGGCAAATTTTGAACTTGAGTGCCGGCACTCCGTTCTCGTTCAGTGCGGTCAAAAGCGGTGCCCAGAGTCTGCGGAATTTTTATTTAAATTCGGGATATCCCTTTGTGACGGTACAGGATAGCGTTGAGCGTAAGGATACACTGGTGGTGGTCAGGTATGTTATTGAAGAGGGACAACGTTGCTACATAAAAGAGGTTCGGGTGCGGGGTAACAAAACGGTACGTACCGCCACGATTCGGCGCACCCTTGAGATAAAACCCGGTGAGGTGTTTTCCCGGCGTCGGCTGGAAGAGGCGCAGCGCCGGGTTTACGCGACGAAAATCTTTTCCCGGGTTCTGTTCTATGTGGGGCGGGACTCTTTGGCACCGGATAGCGTAATAGTGCGGTTTGATGTGGTGGAAGGTGCCCAGCACGGTGTGGCGCTGGGCGTTGGTCTGCAAACGCCGCCCAGTCGAGCGCTCTTTTCGGTGGAGTGGGAGCACAATAATGTGATGAATCGCGGGCAGTGGTTGATTGCCGGGGTCGAGTTCAGCCCGGATTTAAAGAAGAATTACCGAAGCAGTTTTGACCTGACCTGGCGGGTGCCGTATCTGTTCCGCAACCGGATTGATTTTCAGAGCCATCCGTTTTTTTATTATGAGCGGATTGACTCGGCGCGGCAACGGGAGTTCGGAATTGAAAACGGTATGCAGAAGGACATCGCACCCCAGTGGCGGCTTGGTCTGTTCAATCGATTGCGGTTTGTTGCCGATACGAGCCGGGGGATAACCAATTCAGTGGCGCTGAGTTTAATCTATGACTCGCGGGACAACTTTTTTGACCCCCAACGCGGTGTATATTTCCAGCCCGGGCTTGAAGGAGCGGGTGGTATTTTGCTCGGAGATAATGACTTTATCCGGGGGGTAGCGGATATCCGCCTATATCAGGCGCTGGGTAGGGGTTTTGTTTTCGCCTTACGCGGCTTAGGGGGCAGGGTGATTCCCTATGGCCGGTCAACAACGGTACCTTATTACGAGGAGTTTTTCCTGGGTGGGAAGAACAATCTGCGTGGCTATCCAGACCAGGCAGTGGGACCGGATACCGCACTTGGTGGCCGTTATGGACCGGTGATTTTGAACGCCAGTGCTGAGGTGCGGAGCCCTTATGTCCTGCGCTGGGTTGGCGTCGTTGGTTTTATTGATGTCGGACAGGTTGCCGGGCAAAGGGATTTAAGGTTGCGCGGGTTTGAGGTAGGAGCCGGTGTTGGTTTCCGGGTGCGAACGCCGGTAGGACCGATTCGGTTTGACTGGGGCAAGCGGTTAAAAGACCCACCAGCCGGAGACTGGGGCAGAATTTATTTTGGGGTGTTGCATGCATTTTAAGGAGGACGCAGGGGTGCAAATGAGAGCGGTGCGGTGGTGGCATTTCTTGTTAGGGGTTGCGATTGTGCTGCTTGTCGGTGTGGTTTTGTTCCGGCAGGAGATTGGACGGCTGGTATTGAAAAGGACGCTCGGCGGTCTGGGGAAGGGAATTAACGGAGAGATTAGTTACCGCACAATTGTCGGGGACATATTTTCTGCGCCTCAAGTGTCCGATTTGAGGATAGTTCTTAATTCCGATTCGGTTCGGGTTAAACGACTGAGCGTGCGCTACGACATTTTTGCCTTATTACGTGGTAAGATTGTCCTGCGTGATGTTCAACTTGATAGCGCACGGGTCTATATCGGTGAGCGAGCCGAAGAGCAGAAACGGCCGGCACCGCAGGCGTTGAGATTGCCTGATATTACGGTCCGTCAATTGAGTTTGCAGGGTGGTGAGGTTTATATCAAGGGCAGTAAACGGGTTGACTCGCTACGGCTTAACCTGCGGCTCGCGGCACGCGGTTCGTTTGCGAGGCTGGAACTTGATTCAGCGCAACTTTTGATGGTTAAGGAGAGTCTGGCAGTCCGGCATATCGGCGGTAGGGTGGAGCTGGCGGCAGATTCGTTGAAGATGAGCGAAGTTCAGGCGATGACAAAGACCTCAAGGTTTCGCGGGGGCGTTGTCGTCAATTTGAAAACAAAGGAGATTAGCGCCGAGGTTAATGAGCTGAGTGTCAACCTGGTGGAATTTTTGCATATCCCGGGTCGGGTTTGGTTTGAAGGAGAGGGACAGGTGGCACCGGGTAGAAAAGGGGCTAAGGGCAAATGGATTGCCGAGGGGCTTCGCTGGAAAAAAATAAATCTGCCCAGACTTACCGGCGGTTTTGACCTGCAAGACTCAATCTTTAAGCTTACACTTGCCGGTAGTGACCCTCAACTTGGTCGGTTTGCGCTTGATGGGGAGGTTAATTTAGCGAAGTTTGATTTTTCCGCTTCAATTCAGGTTGACAGTCTTGCGGTGTCTCAAATTGAACCGTCGCTGCCCGAATTCCGGCTATCAGCACAATTCCAGTCGGGAGGGGTGCTGGGTTCGCTGGCTTATTTACCGGGAGAGAAGAATGAGCGCGGTCGTTCCGATTCGGTTAACCTGGTCGTAAAGGGAAAGGTAACAGAGTTGGGCATCGATACGCTCAATGCGGTTGTTGATTATCGGCAGGGTAGTGTGCAGTTACGGAGTTTGACGATAAGAGGTCCGGTGGGAAATTTCGATTTCATCGGTGTGGCGCGAAGAGGGTTGCTGAAGGCGCAATGCGAGATGCACAATTTTGACCTGAATGTTGTGGGTAAGGTGTTGAATGTTGAACTTACCGGCCGGGCAGATGGCGAACTCTTGGCTTTCTGGGAAAAAGATTCCTGGGGCTTTTCGGGTATGGTGCGTTTTGATGGGTTCAGCTGGAGTAAAGTGGAGGTTACAAACGGTCTTATCGCGGCTGATGTGGCGGGTAGCGGGCCACTGCGAGGAAATTTCGTTGACCGGATGGCGGGCCGATTGGCGGTTGGGGGCGAGGGTATTGTGCTGGCAAATCAGGAGTGGAATGCAGGACAGCTAATCTGGACCGGTCCCGAGTTTGAGGTGAGGTTTGAGCGAGAGAGCGCGCGTTTCAGTGCACTGGGTGAGCTGCATTTTCAAGAACGGGCGGTAGTCTGTTCCCTCAGTGGGCTGGAGTATGTGACCGATAAGGAGACGGTTGCCCTGGTTGAACCTTGCCGGGTTGTTTTCCGCAATTCGATGGTTGATGTGGCAGGGGTGAAGGTGGCGATGGCGGATGGCGAGGTTAATTTAGCCGCCCGAATTGTTGCCGGGCAGTCACCCTGGTTTGAAGTCCGAGCGCGCCATATAAACTTCCGGAAGATGCAACAGTTGCTGGGTATTAATACTGAGTTGTGGGGGGAGTTTGACATTGATATTGCAGGTGGTGATTCCCTGTCAATCGGGTTTACCGGGGCTGATTTTGGTGTGCCGAGGCTGAATTTGAATCTGAAACAGATTCAGGGGAATTTAACTGCCAGCCGTACCGGGGGCCATCTGGAAAGGCTGGAGTTTATTTACCACCGTGACACCAGCCGGATACAGGGGGATTTTCGCTGGACCTTGAACAATGGTTTTCATTTAGAGGGGGCGATGCTCAACCTATCCCTTGTTGACCCGGGAACCTGGTTTTTTGAAGTTGCAAAGCCTTATGTGGAGATTCCCGAAGGGATGTTTTTTGGTGCCATAAGGGTAGATTGGCAGCCGGCGAGGTTAATGCTTTCCGGGCGGTCAAGATTGAGCAAAGGTGTGATGAGGGTGCCCTCGGTTGCAACCACAGTTGAGGCGGTGGAGGCGGAGATTACTTTCCAGGAGGATAGGTTAGTCATTGAAAAGTTGAGTGGCAAAAGTGCCCGGGGTACAGTTACGGGCGAAGGGGTGGTGGATTTGAGTCCTCAGGGTGAGGTGGATTCGGTTGTATTTAAGACCCATTTTACCGGTGTATCGGCGGTTCCGATGGCGAAGGTATATGCAATTGGGCAAGGTGATATCGACATCACCTGGCATCGGGGAGAAAAGCGGGCGTTTATCTCCGGAAACACAGTGGTGGACGAGGCGCTGGTGGCGATTGGTTTTGGACCCCAGAACGGGGGAGGTGGTGGTTCAGCCGGGGTCGATTATGATATTCGAGTCCGGGCGGACCGCGGGGTATGGTTGCGTAATCGAGAGGCGGACATTGAACTGGCGGTGGATTTGGCAATCCGGCAGGTGGGCGAAGAGGCGGTGTATACCGGGGAACTTGTGACCCGGCAGGGTAACATCTACTATCTTGACCACATCCTGCGGGTTACTGAGGGGAAACTGCTCTTTGACAATGTGAGCCGGTTTGACCCACAACTTGATATTACAGCGGAATTGCCGATTACCAGTAATGGGAAAAATGAACAGCCGGACAAGATTGTTCTCAGTTTGACCGGAACCCTTTCGGAACCTTCCTTTGTATTTCGAACAGAACCGCCGGTCTGGGACGAAACCGAGATTCTTTCTTACCTGAGTCTCAATGTCACAATGGACGAAATTTCCGCAATGGAACAGAAGGAACTTTTGAACCGGCTTTTATCGGAAAGACTGCTAAGTTATTTTCAAACCCAGGTTGCCAAAAGGGTACGAGAGTTTGTCAGCCTCGACTATCTTGAACTGGAGACCGGCATTCTGTCGGGACAGGAAGCCCGGGTTACAGTCGGGAAATATGTGGGACGCAACATCTATGTTTCTTACACCCAGAATTTTACCGGAGAACTGAATCCGGCATTTTTGATTGAGTATTACCTTAATCGCCGCAACGAGCTGATTGCCGAGCGTTCTTCAGACGGCAGGTATTCTTTGCGCTACCGGTTCAAACTGCGCTACTGATGCTTTGTGATATTGTCATCCCCCGGACGCCGCTTAACCGGTTGACCTACGAAGTTCCCCCGGATATGGAAGTAACACCGGGGGATTGTGTTCGTGTGCCGTTGCGTGGTAAGCAGGTGCTCGGCGTGGTTTTCCAGATAAGAAAAGAAAAATGTTCGGACGAGATGAATGTGCCGTTACAGTGTGTTACCGAGATAGTGCGCCGCGGTATCATTACGAGCGAACTCCTCTTTATGGTCCGGTGGGTGGCAGACTATTATGTTGCACCTCTGGGTGAAGTGCTGAGCTTTGTTTTGCCCCGCGGGATTTTTTCTCAAATGCGCGCCGGCAAATATCTTCAACCCGTGATAGCCAAGCAACCGATTTGTCAGGATGCTGCGTTCGATTCATCTGCCTTAGAAAAACGAAGATTTGAAGTATTGGTTTGTCCCGAGAGCAAAGAGAAGGAAAAGGTTACCGATTTTTTAAGGCGCTGCCAACAGCACGGTTCGGTACTTTTTTTAATGCCGGAGCGGCGGCTGAAGGAGTGGGGAAACTTAGCCCGGGAGATTTGGGGTGAAGGGGTAATTGAGTATCATAACGGGCTTTCATTGGCAAACCAGAGAAAGTCTTGGTTAAAGGCGGTTGAATCGGAACGGGCTCTAATTATTGGTGTACGTGCCGCAGTATGGGTTCCAGCGCGCAATCTATCCGGCGTGGTGATTCTTGAGGAGCATTTTCCTGGTTACAAAGAGGAACGTCGGCCGATGTGGCACGCCCGGGATGTGGCAATCGCCCGGGCAAAATTTGCTCCTTGTCCGGTTTTGCTTTCGGACCGGACTCCGACCCTTGAGACCTATGGCAACATTAAGTCGGGACGGTTTACCTTGCTGGCGCCGCTAAAATTCCCAGTAACGCGGGAGCGGATTTTTGTTGTTGATATGCGGTTACATCGCGGCGTGCTATTTTCCCCGCGCCTCTTAACCGAGTTGAAAAGGGCAGTTGATAAAGGCCGGGCGGCAGTTCTATTTTTAAATCGAAAAGGGGTAAGCCGGTTTGTGGTTTGCCGGCAGTGCGGTAGGGTATTGAAATGTCCGGAATGCGGTGTGCCTGGTGTTCTTACAGCCGATGCCCGGATTGTATGTCGTTACTGTGGGAAGAGTTACGAGGCACCAGATAAGTGTCCATCGTGCCAGGGGGTGGATTTTGAGTTTCGAGCCCCTGGTGTTGATATGGTTCAACAGAGGTTGAAAGAGTACGGGTTTACCGGTGCTGGTACGCAGATTGTTGTGGGAACAAAAAAACTGCTCAGTCAGGATTTCCCTGATAACCTCGGAGTCGTCGGAATTGTCAATCTGGACACAGAATTTGCCCTGCCTGATTTCCGTGCCCGGGAGAAGGTTCTGCATCTCTTGGGTGATGTAATCACCCGGGTCCAGCGCCAGCGTGCCCGGTTGGTCATTCAAACCTACCGGCCCGAAGAACTGGTGCTGGACTGTTGTTTGCAAGGTGATGCTGAGAAGTTCCTGAAAGAGGAGTTACGGATTCGGCAGGAGGCGGGATTTCCGCCTCACTGCCGATTGGTGTTACTGAAAATCAGCGGCGAGGACCGGGAATCGGTTGGCAAACAGGTCAGTGCGGTGTGCCGCGCCATCGAGCAACAGACGAAGGCGATTCAACCGCGGGTAGAGGTACTGGGACCGGTAACGCTGGTACAGGCGCGGAGAGTTGGGGCACGCATTTTGTTAAAGATACCTCCCACGATTATGCCTGCAAAGTTAATTCCGGAGTTGAAACTTCCAAAAGTTAATTTGCGCATTGAGGTTGACCCGCAGGAGATTTTTTAGCCGGCGGTAATTAGCGATGCAAATTTCGCTTCAGTCGCATTGCCGGTAAGGCACTCTGGTCCTGGGCAGCTTCGGTCGGGATGGTGGTGTCGATATAGGTGGTGGCGCGGAGAAACGCATCTCGGGCTGCAGTTGAGTCACCAGTTAACTCGGCGGCGACTCCAAGGTTGTTCAAAAGTGCGCCGGCAAATTCTGGGCTGATTGTACCCTGCTGGGAAAGCGACCTTTCAGCCTGGTGGTAATACACAAGGGCGCTTTCGGGATAGGAGTAGTACTGGAAGGTGTAACCGGCATTGAAGGCGAGCCAGCCGATGATGCGGGATGCGGCTGGCTCAGAAAGGGCGCTGGTAATATCCAGTCCTTTCTGGAATTCGACAAGAGCCATTTGGGGTTGGGCAAGTTCATTGTAAGCGAAGCCGATATACCCATGAAGTACTGCCTGACTTACATTGTCTCTTTTTATTTCCTTTTTCTGAAGGAGTTTTGTTAATCGAGCGATGGCGTCGCGCAACTCGCGGTTCTCAAGCATCGTATCGATTGAAGCCAGCTGCCGGTTAAGTTCAGGAGAAAGGGCAGCGCGAACGGCAGTGTCGAGATAAACCCTGCCCAGCATTCGGGTATAAGCACCGAGGTCAACCTTAGTCAATTCGGCTGTTTTTCTTTCGGGTTCATTTTTGGGTGGCTGGGAAAGAATTCGGGCGAGAAACAGAAGGAAGACAATGGCGACCACTCCAACCGTAACCCAGAGCCACAGATTGCGGATTGATAGTCCCGATTTAGGCTTTTTGTTTTTCTTCGGCACGCCGAATTTTAATTTAACCTAACTTTTCTGTCAACTTTCAGTACAAAGCATTGACTTCAGGGAAAGACGGTGCAATGTAGGTTTGCGGTATTGGCTGGCTCATTTACGGTTTTGTCGAGTTTAACCTGTTTTAACCTCTGGCTCTTTGCGAGATTAAAGATGCTAAAACCAAACACAGGCGTGTGATTGTTTTACTTCCCAACGTCGTACCGGTTAGGGTTCGGTAAGTCAGTGAGATAATGATTCACCTATTCAATTTCGGATTCACTGGCAGGGCAAATCCCGGATTCACTGCCTGAGTCATTACCCGAACAAGATAGATGGAGAATAGGAGATTAAGTTACCGACCCCTTTTGTAAAGCCGGTCCAGCGCGATGTCCGGGTAATTGTCAGCGAGCGCCTGGTATGTTTATGTATTTGTTTTTAAGCGGTTAACACTACAGGTGCTCTGATTAACTATCTCTATCACAGTTTTATATACCCGTTTGTGGGGGATTTTCCCTTGCTTAGCCGGTGGTTTAGATAGGTGAGAGTGATAAGAAAATTGGTGGTTAGATAGAGCATTTCAACAAGTAGATAATTTTTCAGGAGCAACGAACCCTTGACTTAAGGGGATTTTTTAGGTATAATTCGCATCAATTTACTGGTTACTTTAGTAAGAACGGAAATTAAGGAATAGTTTTTTGTTTTATCCCAAAGGAGGAATTTTGGTTAACATATTGAAAAAGCAGGTTTTAGCACCACAAATTAAGATGTTTGAACTGGATGCACCCGAAATCGCCCAAAAGGCACAACCGGGACAGTTTGTGGTTGTGCGGGTGAATGAAGAGGGAGAAAGAATACCCTTAACCGTGGCGGATGCTCGGCCTGATGAAGGGGTGTTGGTAATTGTTTTTCAGGAGGTTGGTAAGTCAACGATGCTTTTAGGTACGCTCGAAGAGGGCGAGGCAATTATGGACCTGATTGGACCTCTTGGAAAACCCAGTGAAATCGAGCGGTTCGGGACGGTGGTGTGTGTTGCCGGGGGGGTGGGAACGCCGGAGATTTTTCCGGTTGCCCGGGCGTTGAAACAGGCGGGAAATCGGGTGATTTCAATCATCGGGTTCCGAAATCGAGAGCTGGTTTTGATGGAAGAAAAGATGCGCACCGTTTCCGATGAGTTGATTGTTGCGACCGATGATGGTTCATACGGGGTGAAGGGTTTTGTCACCGATGTTTTGAGGCAGGTTTTGAATCGGGGTGAAACGGTGGATAGATGTTTTGCAGTTGGTCCGGTAATTATGATGAAAATGGTTTCGCTTCTTACGAAGGAGTATGGTGTACCGACCGTTGTTAGTTTGAACCCAATAATGTTAGATGCGACCGGGATGTGTGGTGTTTGCCGGGTTGAGGTCGGCGGTGAGACAAAGTTTGCCTGTGTTGACGGCCCGGAGTTCGATGGCCATAAGGTCAATTTTGACCAGTTAATGGCACGATTACGCACCTATGTTAATGAAGAAAAACAGGCGGTTGAACTTTTCCTGAAATCCCGGGGTTGCGGTTGCGGGAAAGGAGGTGTCCGTGGCTAAGATAAGTCCGAAACGAACACCGATGCCTGAGCAACCGGCGGAAAAGCGTCGGCACAATTTTGATGAGGTCCCTTATGGGTATACGCCCGAGCAGGCGATGGCGGAGGCACAGCGTTGTCTTCAGTGCAAAAAGCCCTCCTGTGTTGGCGGTTGTCCAGTGCAGGTGGATATTCCCGGGTTTATCCGTGAAGTGGCACAGGGTAATTTCCTTGAAGCGGTTAAAGTGATGAAACGGACAAATGTGCTGCCCGCGATATGTGGCCGGGTTTGTCCTCAGGAGGTGCAGTGCGAAGGTTCCTGTATTTTAGGCAAGAAAATGGAACCGGTGGCGATTGGTAATCTGGAGCGGTTTATCGCCGATTGGGAGGCAACCCAGCCCGAGTGTGTAATGTGCGAAATTCAGCCGTCAACCGGGAAGAAGGTGGCGGTCGTTGGTGCCGGACCCGCCGGGTTAACTCTTGCTGGTGATATGAGGAAGTTAGGACACAGCGTAACGATTTTTGAGGCGCTGCATAAACCGGGTGGGGTGTTGATGTATGGGATTCCTGAGTTCCGATTACCTAAGGCGGTGGTGGAAAGGGAGGTGAACTTTCTGCTGTCGATGGGTGTGGAACTGAAACTTGATTATGTGGTTGGGAAGTTGAAGACGATTGATGAGTTGTTGAGCGAGTACGATGCGGTTTTTGTCGGCACCGGTGCCGGTTTGCCACTCTTTATGGGAATCCCCGGTGAGAATAGCCTCGGGATTTATTCGGCGAATGAGTATCTTACCCGTTCCAATCTGATGAAGGCTTACCTGTTTCCCAAGTACGATACGCCGATTGTTCGGGGTAAGCAGGTGGCGGTGATTGGCGGGGGCAATGTCGCGATGGACTCGGCACGCACCGCTTTACGATTGGGTGCGGAACGGGTGGTTTTAATTTATCGCCGCTCTCGTGATGAGATGCCAGCGCGGGCGGCAGAGATTCACCATGCAGAAGAAGAAGGTGTGGAGTTTCAGTTGTTGACCAATCCGGTGCGTTACATCGCTGATGAGCAGGGTTGGGTTAAAGAGGTGGAGTGTCTGCGCATGGAACTGGGCGAACCGGATGCTTCGGGCCGGCGGCGGCCCGTACCGGTGCCGAATAGCGAATTTCGCATCCCGGTTGATACGGTAGTGGTGGCGATTGGCAACAGTCCCAATCCGCTAATCCCCCGGACAACACCGGGTTTAGAGACCACAAAGCGAGGAACGCTGGTCGTGGACCCGAATACCGGTAAGACCACAAAGAAGGGTGTTTTCGCCGGGGGCGACATCGTTACCGGTGCTGCGACCGTGATTCTGGCGATGGGGGCAGGAAGGGTTGCGGCTCAGGCGATGGATGAGTTTCTGCGCACCGGGCAGTGGTAGCAAAATGGGAGGTGTTGAGTTATGAGTAGAAGCGACATTGTCCGCCGGTTGCGTAAGAGGAAGATTGGGGTTTTGATGGGTGGTTGGTCAAGCGAGCGGGAGGTTTCGCTCCTATCCGGTCAAAAGGTTCTGGAGTCGTTAAAACGGCAGGGTTATCAAGCAGTTGGAATAGATATAAACCGTAGTTTTGTTGACCAGATCCGGCAGGCAAAGATTGATATGGCGTTCATTATCCTCCATGGCCGCCCCGGCGAAGATGGAACAATGCAGGGTTTTTTAGAGCTTTTGGGAATTCCCTATACCGGTTCAGGAGTTACCGCATCAGCGATTGCGATTGACAAGGTGTTTACCAAGATGCTTTTCCGACAGATTGGCATCCCGACCCCGGATTTTGTAAGCGTTGGTAAGGATGATGATGTTGCGGAAGGGTTAGCAGAGGCGGAAAAACGTTTCGGGTACCCGATGATTGCCAAACCGCGCTGCGAAGGTTCGAGCGTCGGGATTGAACTCCTCGAAGGCAAACGGGGTGCGCTGGACCGATGCGAGCGGGTCTGGCGCGGTTTTAGTGAAATGCTTATTGAACCATTTATCGATGGGATGATTGCCACGGTTGGCATTGTGGGCGAGCAGGTTTTACCGATACTGGAACTGGTCCCGAAACAGCACAGGTTTTACAGTTACGAGGCAAAATACATCCGGGGTGAAACCGATTTTATTGTTCCGGCACGTTTGAGTAGCCGGGTCGAGGCGAAAATTAAAGAACTGGCGATGAAAGCCTATCGGGGTTTGGGTTGCGAAGGGTTTGCTCGACTCGATTTGATTGTCAAAGATGAACGCCAGCCTTACTTTCTTGAGGTGAACACCCTTCCTGGACTAACCGATATTTCCGACCTGCCGGTGCAAGCCGAAGCCGCGGGCATCTCTTACGACGACCTAATTTTCCGGATTCTGGCGGATGCGCTGGAATGATGTTAACAGATGATGTGGGTATTTCTTGACTGAGAATAATTTATGAATAAGATTGGTGATTATGATTCGTGACCGAAGGTTAAGAAGACATTTGAGTATCAGGCATCGGGTTGCCGGAACACCGGAGCGGCCCCGATTGTGCGTTTTTCGAAGCAACCGGCATATGTATGTACAGTTGATTGACGACAGTACGGGTCGGGTGCTGACCGGTGTTTCTACCCTGACGCCGGAATTAAAGGATAAAAAGGGGAAGCCCACCGAGATGGCGCTTGAGGTGGGAAAACTGGTTGCGGCTAAGGCGAAGGAACGAGGGATAACAAAAGTGGTTTTTGACCGCGCCGGTTATCGGTACCATGGCCGAGTGAAAGCGGTGGCGGAAGGTGCGCGCCAAGGAGGTCTGGAGTTTTGATTGATGTTTTAACTGAGAGTGAGATTACCCAGCAGGAACCCGAATTTATTGAACGGGTTATCAATATTAAGCGAATTTCCAAGGTGATGAAAGGCGGCAAGCGGATGCGAATTTCGGCGGCAGTGGTTGTAGGCGATGGCAAAGGACAGGTAGGGGTCGGACACGGTAAGGCGGTAGAGGTGGCGAGCGCAGTGCGGAAAGCGGCGGCACGGGCGCGCAAGGAGATGGTAAAGATTTCTTTCCGGGGTCATACTATTCCCCATGAAACAACGGGCAAGTTTGGAGCGACCAAGGTGTTGATTAAACCCGCCGCACCAGGTACCGGTCTGATTGCCTGCCCCCAGGTGCGCGCCGTACTCGAAGCGGTGGGGTTGCGCGATGCCCTGAGTAAGGCTTATGGGTCGCGTAATCACTACAACACCGCCAAGGCAACGATAATTGCCTTGTCCAAGTTGCGGACACTTGACCAGGTAGCAGTGGCGAGAAACAAGCCGATAGGTTATTTTGTAGAGCGGAAGGGCGATGAAAAGGTTGAAGGTTAAACTAATCAAGAGTTTAATTGATGAAAAAGAGGAGCATAAGCGGACCGCTTGGGCGCTTGGTTTGCGTCGGGTTGGTGCCGAGCGGACTCATAACGATTCGCCGGTTGTGCGGGGAATGATTTTCAAAATCAGGCATCTGGTAAAAGTGGAGGAGTTATGAGAATAAATGAGCTGAAGCCGGCAACCGGTGCGGTGAAGAAAAAGAAACGGGTTGGGTGTGGGCCTGGTTCCGGGCACGGGAAAACATCGTGTCGGGGCCACAAGGGTATGGGGCAACATTCGGCGCCGGAATTTGACTCCCGGTTTGAAGGCGGCCAGATGCCATTCTATCGCCGGATTCCCAAAAGAGGTTTTAAAAATCCAACCCGCGTTGAGTATGAAGTGGTTAATCTTGACGACCTGGCGAAATTGAGTGAGGAGCAGATTACGGTTGAGACACTCTTAAGAAATAAACTGGTCCGACGCGGAAAGTATGTTAAGGTCCTGGGCAAGGGTGAAATAAATCGTCCCATTACCATCACTGCCCACGCATTTTCCGCAACTGCCCGGCAGAAGATAGAAGAAGTCGGCGGCAGGGTTACAATCCTTACACCAAAACCGACAGGAGTTGTTAATTGACCGGTAGCGTTCCCAATATTTTTAAAATTCCGGATTTGCGAAAAAAGATTTTGTTTACGCTGGCAATGGTGGTGATTTACCGTTTGGGCACCCACATACCGGTACCGGGGATAAACGCTCAAGCGCTGGGCTGGACTTTACGGCAACTTCAGGGAACGATATTTGGTCTTTACGATATATTTGTGGGAGGCGCACTTTCCCGGGCATCGGTTTTTGCGTTAGGAGTAATGCCCTACATCTCAGCGTCAATTGTATTTCAGTTGCTGGGCTCGGTTTTCCCATTCCTTGAGAAATTGCAGCGGGATGAAGAGGGGCGGAAGAAACTCAATCAGTACACACGCTATGCCACCGTGCTCTTGGCGGTAATTCAGGCGGCGAGCATCTCGGTTTATCTTGAGTCGCAGCCCCCTACACAGTTTGGTTCGATTGTTCTCCAGCCTGGACTTTTTTTCCGGCTGATGACCATTTTTACGCTTACCGCCGGGACGATTTTTGTGATGTGGCTGGGTGAGCAGATTACCGACCGGGGTATTGGCAATGGGATTTCCTTTATAATTCTGATTGGTTGTCTGGACAGCACTCCACAGGACCTGGCGCGGACCTTCCAGCAGGCGCGAATTTCTTCCTGGTTCTGGCTTTTGATTGTCGTGGCGATGGTTTTCGTTGTTTATGCGGCGGTGGTTTTGATGACGATGGCGGTGCGTAAGATCCCGGTTCAATACCCAAAGCGCTTCGTTGGGCGGCGGATGTACGGTGGCCAGAGCACCTATATCCCACTGCGGGTTGTTACTGCCGGCGTCATTCCCATCATTTTTGCTCAGAGTTTAATTGTTTTTCCCTCGACCTTTGCGACCTTTCTTAAACTGCCATTTCTGGAATGGGTGCAGCGATTTCTTTCTCCGGGGGGCTGGCTCTACAATTTACTGTACGCGGTGTTAATTGTGTTTTTTACTTACTTCTACACTTCAATTGTGTTTAACCCCCGTGACCTTGCCGACAATATGCAGCGCTACGGGGGTTTCATTCCCGGTATCCGCCCCGGTGAAAAGACCGCCGCTTATATTGACCGTAGTCTTTCATTACTTACTCTACCCGGTGCGCTGTTTCTGGTAATTATTGCTCTTTTACCCTGGATTTTGATGAGCGCCTTCCGGGTGCCTTTCTATTTTGGTGGCACAACACTGTTGATTATCGTTGGAGTCGCTCTTGATACTCTGCAACAGATTGAAGCCCATCTCGTGATGCGGCACTACGAGGGTCTGGTCAAGGGCGGCAAATTCACGGGCCGGCGTTTCGGCTAAAGACCGGCGCTCCCGGCGGTGGATTTTCTCGAACTTCTCCGGCGCAAAAGAGACGGGGGTCGCCTTACTCCGGAAGAGATTGATTGGCTAATTAGTAGCTTCACCCGCGGAGCAATTCCTGATTATCAGATGGCGGCGTTCTTGATGGCGGTCTATATTCAGGGGATGAACGCGCGGGAGACGGTCGCGTTGACGCGGGCGATGATGAATTCGGGCCGGGTATTGGATTTAAGCATACTACCCGGGCCAAAGGTTGATAAACATTCCACCGGTGGGGTGGGCGATAAAGTTTCACTGATTCTCGCCCCACTGGTTGCGGCCTGCGGTGTAATTGTGCCGATGGTATCAGGTCGCAGTCTTGGGCATACCGGTGGAACTCTTGACAAATTGGAGGCGATTCCCGGTTTTAAAACCAATCTGGGACTGGACGAATTCACCCGGATTCTGGGAAAAATTGGTGTCGCAATTATCGGACAGACGGAAGAGATGTGTCCAGCCGACAAAATGATGTATGCGTTGCGTGATGTTACCGCGACGGTCGAATCGCTGCCGCTTATTACCGCAAGTATTATGGCGAAAAAACTCGCCGAAGGTATCGACGGGCTGGTGCTTGATGTAAAAACCGGTCAGGGCGCCTTTATGCGCCGTTTGCGAACGGCACGACAACTGGCACAACTGATGCTTGTGGTTGGTACCAAAATGCAGAAAAAGGTTGTGGCATTGATAACGGCAATGAACCAACCGCTTGGTAGTACGGTGGGTAATACGCTTGAGGTGCGCGAGGCGATTGCGGCGTTGAAAAACCATTGGGCACCAGACCTTAAAGAGTTAACATTTGCTCTTGCCGAGGAAATGCTTCTTCTGGCGGGGCGAGCGCAAACACGACCGCAGGCGCGTCGGCAAATTCTGCGGGTTTTAGAAAGCGGTCGGGCACTGCAAAAATTTCAACAGATGGTTGAAGGGCAGGGAGGAAATCCGGCGGTGGTAGAAGACGACAGGCTGCTGCCGGTGGCGAATTATAATCGCAAGTGCTTGGCTGAAAGAGAAGGTTATATCCGGTCGATTGATGCTTATCAGGTGGGGATGCTGGGACTGGATATCGGTTTAGGCCGAAGGCGGCTCACGGACCAGGTTTCACCTGGTGCCGGTTTTGTTTTTCACAAAAAAGTGGGTGACCAAGTGCAGAGAGGTGAGGTTCTGGCTGAGGTTTTTGCCGACACGGATATTAGCGCTGAGCGGGTTGCCGCACGTCTTGCAAAAAGCTTTACCTATTCGGAACAGCCGGTGACAACGGGCAGAATGATTCTTGAACGTCTGGCAACACCTAAAGAGTCCCCAAAGGGTCGAAGAGGTCGGCACCGGCATAATTGTGAGTAACATTATTATCGGACCTGAACCAACGGTTCAGAGTCGGATTAATGAATTGCTTGAGCCTGCCCTATACGGTTGTGGGGTGAAGCGGGTGCGATTGATTCAGACTCACACCTCCTGGGTTTTTATCGTCTATGATTTTGCCTATAAGGTGAAAAAACCCGTGAATTTCGGTTTTCTTGATTATACAACACTTTCAGCCCGGAAATTTTTTTGTTATGAAGAGTTGCGGTTGAATCGATTGCTTTCGCCCGACCTTTATCTCGATGTGGTGCCAATAGTTGAAAGGAAGGGGCAGTTGCGATTGGGCGGCGCCGGTCGGGTGATTGACTATTGCGTGAAGATGAGAGCTCTACCCCAGCGGGCAATTATGACCGAGCGGTTAAAAAAGGGTGAGGTGACATTTCAACAAATTGATGAGATTGCCCGGCGGATTAGTGAGTTTCATCGGAAAGCGGAGCGGGGCAAACAGGTGGCACAGTACGGCAGTAGCGAGATAATTAAACTGAACTGGGATGAAAACTTTGCCCAGACAATGGAGTTTCGGGGAAAAACGATTTCCAACCGACTATTTGAGGAGATTAAGCAGGCGGTGGAACAGTTTATCGTCCAGAACCGGGATAAGTTCCGCAGCCGTCGGGAGCAAGGTTTTGTTCGGCGCTGTCACGGTGACCTGCATTCGAAAAATATCTTTCTTACCAACCGGGTTTATATCTTCGACTGCATCGAGTTTAATCCCCGTTTTTCCTGCGGTGATGTGGCTTCAGAGGTAGCGTTTATGGCAATGGATTTAGACTATTTTCACCGCCACGACCTGGCAAACTTCTTTATTGAGCGATATCTGGTTTATTCGGGCGACCGAGATTTTCTCGCACTTTTGAACTTCTACCGCTGCTATCGGGCCTATGTCCGTGGCAAGGTTACCAGTTTTCAATTGAACGACCCAACGATTTCTCCACGGGCAAAGCAGGCAGCGCTTGTCGCGGCGCGGCGTTATTTTGAACTTGCCGGCCGTTATGCCCGGTTAATGACAGAGAAAAATTGGCTGATGGTGGTGTTTGGACTGCCCGGTGTTGGCAAGAGTTACCTGGCAAAGCGATTTGCGAAGCGACACCTGGCGATGCATCTCTTGTCCGATTCGGTTCGCAAGCAGTTGCTCGGGATTCCGATTGATGAGTCCCGGTTTGAGGGGTATGGTAAAGGGATTTACACCGCCGATGTGAGCAAAAGGACATATGAAGAGTTGCTCACCCGAGCAGAAATTTTTTTGAAAGGCAAGCAGAGCGTGATTCTTGACGCCACCTTTCTTTCGCCCGAGACGCGCAACCGCTGTCGCGCGCTCGCACAAAGGGTGGGTGTTAAGATGTTATTTGTCTGGGCAAATTGTCCGGAGAAGACCGTGGTCCGGCGGCTGCAGCGACGGGCAAAAGAGGGCGGGCTTTCAGATGCTAATCTTGAGGTTTACCGGGCAATGAAGGCAAGGTTTCAACCGCCGGAACGCCGTGCTGATTTGATTACGGTTGATACCCGGGTTCCGATAACAAAACTGTTTAAGAAAATTGAACGCGCATTACTTTGTCTCTGATGTGCATCTCGGAATTGGGTCACATTTTGCCGAGAAGCGGTTTACTGATTTCCTTTTGAGTATCAAAGGCAAAGCCGAAGGGCTTTATATCCTTGGGGATTTGTTTGAGTTCTGGTTTGAATATCGGCGGGTGGTGCCCAAAATCGAGTTTGAGGTTTTAGGTCGGTTGAGGGATTTATCCGAGAGCGGGACGAAAATTTTCCTATTTCGGGGGAATCACGATATCTGGTTCAAAGGGTGGCTGGAAAAAGGGTTGAAGGTTGAGGCGCTGTATGATGAACAGGAGATAATGATTGATGGGTTACGGGTTTACCTGGCGCACGGCGATGCGCTGGACCGGGGTTTTGTACCCAGAATTTTCCGTTCATTGATGCGATGTTCAATCAACGGTTTTCTATTTTCCTGGTTGCATCCTGATATCGGCATCGGGCTGGCGCGCCGCATTGCGGTTCGGAGCCGGCAGGGGATGGAAAAACGGGGTGCAGCGGTCAAAGTGCGGACGGCGATGCTTCAGTTTGCACGCGAGAAGATTGCAGCCGGTTGCGATGTGGTGATGCTGGGGCACTCCCATATTCCCGAGATAAGAAATTTCGGTGCCGGGGTTT
This sequence comes from Caldifarciminota bacterium, assembly GCA_037441285.1. Lineage (GTDB taxonomy): Bacteria > Hydrothermota > Tepidihabitantia > Tepidihabitantales > Tepidihabitantaceae > Tepidihabitans. The sequence continues at coordinate 16,217 of JBBISL010000008.1, read as the reverse complement.
ATATCAATATCGGAGACTGGATGAAGAGTTTTACCTACGGAATGATTAGCAACGGTAAGGCAACTCTCGAACATTTCTGATGAAGGTTTTCTGGCGGTTCATCGGTTGGGGAGCGTGGCGCGGTGTTCGGGCATTTGGAAAACTTTTATTGATTGTCGCTCCGGTTTACACGCTCGTTACTGCGTTGAGGTATACGCCGGTTCTTGCCGCTTTTGCCCGGTTTATGGCGCCGTTTATGCGTTTTTTCCGGTTGCCGGGAGAAGCGGCGATGGCTCTGATTTTGGGCAATTTCATCAACATTTACGCTTCCCTGGGAGCGATTACGGCACTAAAAATCACAGGTAGTCAATTGACCGTGTTGAGTTTGATGATACTCATCTCTCATTCCCAGATTCTTGAAACGGCGGTCTTCTTTCAGATTCGGGCAAAGTGGTGGCTTTTGTGGTTTGTTCGACTGGTGGTTTCACTGCTGGCAGGAGCGGGACTCGCGGCGCTCATTGTGCGGAACGGTTCTGGAGGAAGCGGAAATATGGACTTTTCTCTCCTGCGGCAAGAGTTTGTGCTTGGTCCGGCTATACAGGGTTGGGCGGAAGGGCTTTTCAGCACCGGGGTCAAGATGCTATTGGTACTGGTGGGGATTTTTATCCTGCTGGAGTTGGCACGGGGTTACGGGGTGCTACAAAAGGTGCTATCCGCGGTGAAGCGGGTTATTGGATTTATGGGCTACAACGAGGCAGCGGCAATGCCCTGGCTTGCCGGTAATGTTTTTGGGATTGTGTTTGGCGCCGGTCTGATTGTTGAGTCGGTTAAAGAGAGAGGATTGATGCCGAAACAGGTAACCCTGGTCGCCCAGTTTCTGGCTTTGTGTCATGGACTGTTTGAGGACACCGCAATATTTATTGTGCTGGGCGCAAACTTTTTCTGGATTGTGGTGCCAAGGATAGTTCTGGCGGTTGTTGTCACCTGGATTTTAAACCGGTGCCTGAAGGAAAATCAGGGGTTGACAGAAGTGAAGGAAAACTGATAATAAAAGGAGTAAGAAAGGAGCAAAGGTGAAAATCAATTTAATGGTCAAAAGAAAATGGCGGGGTAAAGTAAGGGTGCGGCTTGTCTTTGAAGGGGAATTTGATACCGAGGGATTGATTGACCGGCGTTTTGGCGGAAAATTCGCCGAGACAGCAATCGCGGTAAAGGGTGACAATAGGGTGGTGCTGGGTGGTTTAGGGAAGCGGGCTGAGTTTGAATTGGAACGGGTTCGAGTTGCCCTGGCAAAGGTTTTGCACCGGGCAGGTGAGTTGGGTGCGGACGAGGTTGGATTTCCCATTACTGCCGGATCCAAGGTTAATGGTAAAAGTTTTGTATCGGCTGCGGTTGAAGGGGCAATACTCAGCAGTTATCAATTTCGTAAGTTTCGCACCAGGAATGAGGATATGGGAAGGGTGGAGAGAATGGTGATTTTGGCTGAGAGCGAGAAGGAGGTCACCGACTTGCGGCCAGTGGTCGAGGATGCCGAGCGCCGGGCACGAGCGGTTTGCTATGTACGGAATTTGGTGAACGAGCCCTCTGCCGGCAAAACACCGATGATGCTTGCGGACCGGGCAAAGGAACTGGCGCAAGGAGAACGGGTTACGATTAAAGTGATGGATGCAGCGGAACTCGAGCAGCTGGGGATGGGCGGCATAATCGGTGTTGGTAAAGGTTCCCACAATCCACCCTGTATGGTCCATCTGACCTATAAACCTAAAGTCAAGCCCAGGCGGACGGTGGTAGTCGTTGGCAAGGGCATCACATTTGATTCGGGTGGACTCTCGCTGAAAACTGCTCAACAGATGGAGTCGATGAAAGATGATATGGCAGGTGCGGCTACGGTTTTCGGGTTATTCAATTATCTTCGGGAGGTTGATATACCGGTCGTGGTTCATGGGTTGACACCACTGGCTGAGAATTTGCCTGGGGGTAGTGCCCAGAAGCCCGGTGATGTGATTCGCCACTTTAACGGTAAGACGGTTGAGGTGATGAATACCGATGCCGAGGGCCGGTTAATCCTTGCGGACGCGCTTGCCTACGGTGCCACGCTGAAGCCTGACTTGATGATTGACATTGCGACCCTCACCGGTGCCTGTGTTGTGGCGCTGGGTAACGAGATTTCAGGAGTACTGGGTACCGATGAAAAAACAATTGCCCGGCTGATTGCTCTCGGTAAGGAAATGGGTGAGTACTTCTGGCAGTTCCCGTTGTTTGAGCGTTATCGTCCCCATATGAAAAGCGGGGTTGCGGATTTAAAGAATATCGGCAAACCGCAAAATGCTGGAACAATCATCGGCGGGCTATTTCTATCCGAGTTTGTACCGAAAGCGGTGCCCTGGGTGCATATTGACATTGCCGGCACCGCCTATACCGGTGAGAGCCGGGATTATTACCCGGCGGGCGCCACGGGTGTGCCGTTGCGAACACTCATCGCGCTTTTATGCCGGAACAATCGATGACACCAGCAGTTGAATTTACCGGGGTTACCGTTGTATTTCAAGAGACGGTTGCCCTGCAGGATGTTTCGTTCAGCCTTGCCAAAGGGGAGTTTTTAGGTGTCATCGGTCCAAACGGCTCGGGCAAGACGACGCTTTTGAAAACGGTACTTGGATTGATTCAACCGATTCGGGGTGAAGTGAGTGTTTTAGGTGCAACCGGCGGTCGCATCGGTAAGGTAAGAACCTTGATTGGTTATGTGCCCCAGCGTAAGCCGATTGATGTAAACTTTCCGGTAAATGTGCGGGATGCGGTTTTGATGGGAACTTATGGGCGGATAGGGCTTTTAAAGTTCCCCGGCAGAAAAGAACAGGCAAAGGCACAAGCGGTGCTGGCAGCGGTCGGTTTGGAGAAGATGGCGTTTCATACGGCAGGCCATCTTTCGGGCGGGCAGCAGCAGCGACTGTTTCTTGCCCGGGCACTAGTAGGAGATCCAGAGTTACTTTTGCTTGATGAGCCTACGGCCGGAGTTGATGTGGCAACTCGAGGACAGATTGTGGAATTGATACGGAGGGTTCATCGGGAGCGGCAGTTGACGACGATTTATGTAACGCACGATGTCAATGAGGTTTTGCCTTGTGTGGACCGGGTGATGTTTCTCAACCGTACGGTCGAGGCTTTTGGTTCCTGCGATGAGGTTTTAAACCCGGCGGTTTTAGGTCAACTTTATGGCACGCCGGTTGCGGTGGTGGAAAGAGAGGGCCGAAAATTTTTGCTGGTCGATGACCGCCATGCTTGATTTTTTGAATTACGGGTTTGTACGTAACGCCCTTCTCGGTTCCCTACTTGTGGGTACAGTCTGTTCGCTCATCGGGGTGTTTGTTGTTTTACGCGGACTGGCATTTGCCGGCGCCGGTATTGCCCATGCGGCGTTCGGTGGAGTGGCGCTCGGATTTTTACTTGGGGTTGAGCCCCTTTTAACCGCAGTTGTCTTTTGTCTTGTTACCGCCGGATTGATTCAGGTGACCGGCACAAGGACAAGTTTGCGTCAGGACACCGCCATCGGCATCTTTTTTGCCTTTACGATGGCGCTGGGGGTTTTGGTTATTGGGTTTATGCGCCGCTACGACGCGCGAATTTATGGTTACCTATTCGGAAACATTTTAGGAGTTACATCGGGAAATTTGCTGATTATGGCGGGGCTGACGGGCATCGTGCTGCTTTTCATCGGGTTGTTTTATAAGGAGTTCAAGTTTCTGGCGTTTGATGAGGAGATGGCACAGGCGAGCGGTTTGCCGACGGGCGTTCTCGGGGGATTACAACTGGGGCTGGTGGCGCTTGTTGTGGTGGTTTCCATTAAGGCGGTGGGGGTGATTTTGGTTGAGGCGTTGCTTGTGATACCAGCGGCAACCGCCTATCAACTTACTAACCGGTACGGGATGATGTTTTTTTTATCCTGGCTGGTGGCGATTGGTGCCTGTTGTATCGGATTGATACTTTCATATTTACTTGGTGTTCCTTCCGGAGCCACAATCGTTTTGGTGGCAGCGGTAGGGTTTGGTCTGGCTGCAATTTTTTCGCCCAAAAGAAAGAGGTGTAAGATATGTGGGAGAAAGTTGTCCTGATATTGTTAATCTTAATTTTGGTTTCAGGATGTCCGCGGGCAAATCGGGAAGACCGGGTTATCGCGACTGATTCACGTCCTTTGATCATCACGACACTTCCTGACCTTGCCGATTGGGTAGGTCAGGTAGGAGGTGAATCGGTAGCGGTTCAATCGCTTATTACCGGGGCAGAAGAGCCGCACAGTTACGAACCGCGGATTACCGATGCCGAGAAACTAAAGAAGGCGACAATGGTTGTGCGGGTCGGATTGGGTTTGGATGATTGGCTAAACGGCTTAATCGAAAATGCCCGTAACAAGAGGTTGAAAATACTAACGGTTTCCGATGATGTGGAGGTTATCAAAGATGAGGATGTTGCGGGAGCGGCAAAAACTCACCATCATGCTCACGAGTATGGCAATCCGCATATCTGGCTCGATCCTGATGTTGCTAAAATAACGGTTAAGAGAATTGTTGAGATATTAAGCGAATTCAATCCGGCGAGGAAAGAATTTTACCAGAAAAGGGGCGATGCTTACATTAAAAGGATTGACAGTACCGTTGCCGAGTTGAAAAGGTTCGTTGAAGATTTACCGAGTCGAAAGTTTGTCGCAATGCACGAATCCTGGTCCTATTTCTGTCGGGCATTCGGGTTTGAGATGATAAGGGCGATCGAACCTTTACCAGGACAGGAGCCATCGGCGCAGGACGTCGCCCATCTCATTCAGATAATAAGGCAGGAAGAAGTGCGGGCAATAGTGATCGAACCGCAGCACAATCGGGATTTGGCAGATGCCCTTGCCCGCGAGACCGGAGCAAAGGTTATTGTCCTGGCATCGATAACCGGTTCGCTGCCTTCAGTTCCCGACTATCTAACTCTTCTCGAATACGATGTGAAGACGCTGGCAGCAGCGCTGTCCAGCAGTGATTGAGCAACTGTTCAGGATAAGGTGTAAACGGTTAGCAACTGGCCCCGGATTCGGTACTGGCGGAGCGGTCTCATTCGTTCTTTTATCGTCAACGGAATTTTATCCCAGAGGAGATGGTCAACTTCATTTTCCCCGATAATGATATGGGTGACACCAAACCGATTTATTGGGTCGTTGATGTTTGCCCAGTCGGTAATGGCAATTGCCCGTTTTCGGGATTCTATCATCAAGGGCGGTGCCCAGGAGCCGGCGACAACCGCATTATCCGGTAAAATCTGGTCAAGGTCGCGGGCGGAAGAAATTAAAATGTAGGTACGGTTGGAAAACCAGTTGAAAAACTGACCCAGGTCAAGGCGCAGGGAAAACAAAAGCAGCAGGGCGGCGATAAATAGTTTCAGCGCCCGCATGGTGCCCAATTTTTTGGTGGTAAAAAAACGGTATAGTGCGGTACCGGTAATGCCGGTTGCCAGCGCGATTATTAAAGCGAGTATTGTTATGCCTGACTCGTTACCCGGTGCCGGGTAGTTGCGGAATCCGGCAATATAAAGAAGTAACTGAACGACAAGGGGCCAAAGGTAAATGGCGTAGAGGATGCTATTCAAGAAAGGGGACGGTCTTTTGGTTTGCGTTCTCATTTTCGCTTCCCGAGAAAGACCTTGTGTTCTGTCCTTTCCCGCGCAAGGCGGGGTAGAATCTGGTTTCGGGATAAGCCATTGGCTAATGGTAATGGCAGCGGCGGCAATCAGAGGTGGAAGGATGACAATTTCGTAGCGGGGTGGTCGGTAGTTCATATAACCGAGCATCAAAACGCCAAAGATAAACCAAAAGAGTAGAAATTGGGAAGATTGCTTCGCCTTGGGTTCGGCTTGACGGGTGGCATGCCAGGGCAAAGACAAAAATCCTAATAGGGCAATCCACACCAACCGGGGCAAAAGTTTTGAACGGACCCCAATCGTGAATGTGTTGAATAGGTACGCAATCAAAGTTTGAGGATGACCAGCCGGCGATTCACTTGAGTGGCGGAGGACATATTGAAGGTACTGATTGCGATAAGGGAGAAAGACCACTAGTAGCCACAGTATGATTGCACCGGTTGCGCCAGCAATAAACCAGCCAAGGCTAACGAGAAACTGGCGGCGTTCTTCCTGACGGGAACGAGTCGAAAGCCCGCGGTTAATGAAGAGCAAAAGTAGCGCGGGCAGGATGAAAACGGCGGAGATTTTTATCAAAAGAAATGTGGCAAAGGCGCAGAAGCCAGTCAATAACATCAGAACCGGTTTTTCGAGTGATTTCACCCAGAAAAAACCGGTGAGTAATAGAAAAAGAATCTGGACTGTTTCGACGAGTCCGAGACGGCTGTACATCACCAGGGGGTAACTCAAAGCAAGGAACAGACCGGCGAGCAGTGCCGCGATTTCTCGAGCGGTATGGCGAATCAACAGCGCCATTATCAGTACACCCAGGACCCCACTGAAAACCGAGAGAAGTTTTACCTGAACGAACCCGATGCCCAACAGTTTGAATATCAGGGCAACAAGGATGTTGACCAGCGGATAGATGCAGAAGGGTAAAAAGTCGTCCTGGTGCCAGTTGCCATAGAGGACAAAGTTGCGTGCCGAGTAGGCGTTCAAACTTTCATCGGTATATGGAGCAAAACTCCAGGAAAGGTCTGGTGGTGGGTCAGCACGCAGGTCGGCGGTTCGTACGAGAACGGCAATTAAAAGGACGGCAGCGAGGAGAAGCCAGAAGTGGCGTTGGGTAAACAGTTCAATCTGGCAGGCTATGTTCGGACGGCTGTCTGGTTGATTTTTACGCGCTGGGGACCTTTTCTTCATTCTGTTATTTCTGCCAGCGGTCAAATTCCTGTTTGAGGCCGGAAAGAAAGTTTTCGAAGAATTCCCGACGGCGGGAAAGTTCTTGCTGGGCACGGACGCGCCGTGTTATATCAAAGCCAATGTCCAAAATACCAATTACTTCGTTGTTTGTGTTACGCCAGGGTTGCTTGGCAATCGCCAGCCAGATGGTTGTTTCCTGTTTGGGGTCACCGAGCGCAAACTCCAGTTGGGTTCCTTTACCTGTTTCCAGAACCTGGCGGTCATAGGAACCGAGGAGCGCGGTGACCGTGGCCGAGAACAGTTCAGCATCGGTTTTGCCTACAATGTCGGTGCCAGCACCGAGTAGCCTGCGGGCGGTTTCGTTGGCCGCGACATAACGGTGTTCCCGGTCTTTAAATGCGACCAGCACCAGTGGGTTTTCGATAATTGCCTGGAGCCGGGATTGGGAGTCCTGCCACGCCTGTTCAACCTTTTTCCGGCTGGACAGATTTTTCACGAGAGCCAGCGCGCCGTTGTCCAGAGGATAGGTGGTCAAAGAGAACCAGCCGGCGAATCGGTCGCGGCCGTCGCTATAAAAAAACTCCTGATACTGAGCGGTGCGTTCAAGCAGAGTGCGACGAAGGGGAAGAGCCATTCCGGTCTTTTCCATCTCCGGATAAAGTTCCCAGAGTCGTTTACCAACGGCTTCCGCCGCACTGACCCGGGTTTCCTTTTCGGCGCCTTTGCTCCAGGCGATTACAGCCCACTCCTGGTTAATTGCAAAAAAGCCGTCAGCAGGGCTATTGAGTAGTGATGTAATGTCGGCATTTTTTTTGCTCAACAGTTCTTCGAGACGCTTCTCCCGGGTAATGTCAATAGCAAGGGCTTCAAATGTGCGGCGGCTGGCAAATGTTATTGCCCGTCCGGTCATTTTGACCCAGGTTGTTTCGGTCGGTGTTTTTACAACCCGAAACTGGTAATCAGGTGGATAAATACCGGTCTTTTTTGCTTCCGACTCAATCTGCTGAACCCGGCTGAGGTCTTCAGGATGGATGCGGGCAAAAAGTGCCGAGTTGTCGGTCATAACCACTTCCCGGGATACACCAAAGATGTTTTCTACTGAAGGGCTTATGGCGATGATGCGTCCTTCGTCACTGAATCGGATAATGCAGACATCCTGGGCAGACTCAACCAGGCCGCGGTAGCGTTCCTCACTCTCGCGCAGCGCCTGTTCGATTTTTCTCCGGGCAAATTCGATATCCCGAATGTCAGCCGGAACAGTTGTCCAGTTGTTTTCCGCCTGTTGAGTTTGCGAGAGTTGCTCCTGAGCCTTTTTTAATTCAGTTAGGTCTTCATAAATTATCGCAATTTGCTGTACGGCGCCTTCGGCGTTCAGCAAAGGAAAGGCAGTGGTGCGGACACACACCTTTTTCCCGGGTGTGCTGGCGAGTCCGAGTTCTGCAGCATCATACCAAAAGGGTGGGGTTTCGACCCGGGCGCCGGCAAGCAGGCGTTTAATTTGCGGTTCCAGCAATCCGGTTCGTTTTAACCCTTTTTCTTCAAACAAGTTTATGCCAGGTGGTGGTAATTTACCCAGCAGTCGTTCGGCCGCTTTATTACTCTTTATGAGATTACCGCTGGTATCAAAGATTTCCACTCCGACCGGGCTGAAGTCGATAAAACTATCAAAGAGTACCCGGGCGCGGGCTTCGGCTTTTTTCCTTTCTGCTTCTTCAAATGCCGCCTGCTCTTCAAGCAGCCGTTTGGGGTCGGGTCCCTTGGGAAAAATCATACCTCGATTATCACTTTTCGTAAGCCGGCGGCCCGGCTCGAACGGGCGACCTGCGGTTTACGAAACCGCTGCTCTGCCTGCTGAGCTACGCCGGCATTTTTCGAACGATTTTAGCGATTAGTTTGCGTTGGGTCAAGGAGGTGTACGGGAGCAAAAATTTACTTAAAGGTAAAATTCAGTTATAGTTAAAGTTAATTAGATGAAAACAATAACCAAAGGGAGGTAAGAATGGAAAACATCGCTGAAAGAAGAGGAATGCCCCTTTTAGGGGACGATTTTCCGGAAATCAAAGTGCCGACGACGCACGGGTTGATAGAACTGCCGAAGTTTTTTGCCGGTAAGTGGTTTGTGCTTTTCAGTCACCCGGCGGATTTTACTCCGGTGTGCACGACAGAGTTTGTTGCCTTCCAGAAGCGCTACGAAAAATTTCGAAATCTGAATTGCGAACTGATTGGATTAAGCGTTGACCAGGTGTTCTCACATATCAAGTGGGAGGAGTGGATTAAAGAGAAACTGGGAGTTGAGATTGAATTCCCGATTATCGCCGATACCGGCAGGGTTGCCAGTATGTTAGGACTAATTCATCCGAATAAGGGGACGAATACGGTGCGGGCGGTTTTTGTGGTTGATGACCGCGGTAAAATCAGGATTATTCTTTACTACCCGCAAGAGCTGGGGAGAAATATGGATGAGATTTTACGCGCGGTTGAGGCGATGCAGATTGCCGACAAGTATAAGGTGGCGATGCCCGCAAACTGGCCCAACAATGAACTCATTAAGGACCGGGTGATTGTACCGCCGGCGAGCGATGTCAAAACGGCCAAGGAGCGATTGGAAAAGGCAAAGGCGGGCGAGTTTGAATGCTTTGACTGGTGGCTCTGTCACAAGAAGTTAAATCGTTAAAGGAGGAAATGATGCTTTCGCATATTCCAATAGAGCTTGATGAAATCAAGCAAAAGACTATCGAGTTAGAGGTCTTGCGAGCGGCGATGATTGCCGAGCTGGATGCGATAAATCTTTATGAGCAGATGGCAGCAATGGTAGAAGATGAAACAATAAGGAGGGTGTTACTGGATGTGGCTCGAGAGGAAAAGACTCATTTAGGGGAGTTTGAGGCTTTACTATTGAAGAGTGATAAAGAGCAAATGGAGGAGCTGGAAGCGGGTGAGCAGGAGGTTGAGGAGCTGATGCAAGAGTAGGTTTTAAGCGCGGTTAAAAGCGCCGCGGGAAAGATTTGTCCCGAAGGTATTTTTAGTATAATTACCCTGTATGATGGTTCCGGAAGAAGAGAAACAGAAACAACCGGATAATGAGTCGTCCCAGAGTGGTCCCGTCTTCTGGCAAAAGCCGGTATTTTTTATCCCGATGGTGGTGTTTTTACTCCTGGTGCTGACAACAGCCGTCGTCGTCGTGATTAAGAATGCGGGCCGAGTACAAATTGGACCGGCTCCGGTTCCGCTCGGTCCAATTACTCCGGATACAACAATGAGTCGTGTAAGGCGACAACTGGCGCGGGGTATAACAAGACTGGAGCGGCGATTGCGGGAGTATCGGGGGAAGATAGAAACGCTTTCTTTTTATCAGGATTCACTTTACCGGAGTTGCAGTCTGGGATTGAAACAGTTGCGGATTGAGTTTGCCGCGGTCGAGAGCGCACGTTCTTATGTCGAGCGTAAGCCACTGTTTACCAAGGCAAGAAAGAGGTATGTAGAGTTGCGGAATAGTGTCAATGAGTTTGTTTTTTCCGTTGATTCGGCAATCAGCGGTCGAGTGCTTGACTCTTTAGACCAGGAGTTCCGTAAGTTGATCAGTGAGTAAGGCGCCAATGGCGGTTTGGCGGATTGATATCACTAAAAAGGGTTTTGACCCTGAGGCACGGGCGTTCGAGGTTGATGCTCGGGATATGGGTTTAAAATCGCTTTCACCGGTAAGAATTACCCGGGTGTGGTTCATCGAAGGGGAATTGAGCGTCCCCAATGTGGAGACGATTGCTCAGGAGTTGTTGTGCGACCCGGTTGTTGAAGAATGGCGGGCTGAGGTCCTTGAGGGCGACGTTTTGAAGGCGGGTGATGAAACTCTGGTCCTTTACAATCCAGGAGTAATGGACCCGAGTGTCGCGACGGCGTTACGGGCGCTTGAGGATATGGGGTATAAAGAGGTACGGGTACGCACCGGGCGAGGTTATCGCTTGGGAAGAGCCCTGACTGCCGAAGAACGAATGATGCTCAGCCGGGGTTTGATGTTTAATCCCTTGATACAACACCTGGCGTCTCCGGGAGAGAAAGTTTTTGCCCAGCCCAAACCCTACCGTTTTAAGCCGGTGGTAATCCCTTTGCGCGGTCAAAGTGACGGTGAATTAGAAAGAATTTCTCGAAACCGTCTCCTTGCTTTATCGGTTGAGGAGATGAAGATATTACGGCGGTTTTATGAAAAGATCGGGCGGGACCCGACCGATGTTGAGTTAGAGACTTTTGCTCAAACCTGGTCCGAGCACTGTCAGCATAAAACATTTCGGGGGGAGATTGTTTTTGGCCGGAGACGGATAAACAATTTATTAAAGTCGACAATTATGCGGGTTACTGAAGAACTTGCCCTGCCGTGGGTGCTTTCGGCGTTTGAGGATAACTCCGGGGTGATTGAATTTGACGAAAAGTACGGAATCAGTTTTAAGGTGGAGACGCACAATCATCCTTCCGCGCTGGAACCTTATGGTGGCGCGGCAACCGGCATCGGTGGTGTAATTCGGGACTGTCTTGGGACCGGTTTGGGAGCAAAGCCGATTTTGAATACAGATGTGTTCTGTTTTGGTCATCCCGGCACCGATTTTAACGATTTGCCCCGAGGGGTTTTACACCCGCGCCGGGTGATGAAAGGGGTAGTGACCGGAGTGCGGGATTATGGCAATCGCATGGGAATTCCAACGGCGAATGGAGCGGTCTATTTTGACCAGGGGTATTCAGGCAATCCTTTGGTATTCTGTGGCACGGTCGGGCTCATTCCCCGCTCGATGCTAAAGAAAAAGGTGCAAACCGGACAAATGATTATGCTGCTCGGCGGACGAACTGGCCGCGATGGAATTCACGGAGTAACCTTTGCGTCGTTAGAACTTGATGAACGTTCCAGCGAATTCTCTTCGGGTGCGGTCCAGATTGGCAACCCGATTGAGGAGAAGAAACTGCTGGACCTGGTTCTGGCGGCAAGGGATAAAGGGCTCTTCAGTGCGATTACCGATTGCGGGGGCGGTGGTCTTTCCAGTGCCGTGGGCGAGATGACAGCGCGGACCGGTTGTGAGGTCTGGCTTGATAAGGTCCCGCTGAAGTATCCGGGTTTGAGTCCGGCCGAAATCTGGGTTTCCGAGGCTCAGGAACGGATGGTGGTATTTGTTGAACCAGAGAAGGTCAAGCCGCTTTTACAACTGGCAAAGGAAAACGATGTTGAGGCAACAATAATCGGGAAAGTGAGCGGAACAAAAAGGCTGGTGTTGAAGTATCGGGAGCGAATTGTTGCTGAGCTGCCGATGCGGTTCCTTCATCATGGTTGGCGCCGGGTCAAGCGAATAGCACACTGGGAAAGGCAGGACATTCCGGAGCCGTTTGTGCCCCATCGCCGGGAATTGACCGAAATAATGCTCAAGTTGCTGGCGACGCCCAATATTGCCAGTAAGGAGTGGGTGACAAGGCAGTACGACCATGAGGTGCAAGCCGGTACGGTTTTGAAGCCATTCGCCGGCCGGGACAGTTTTGGGCCAACTGATGCCTGCGTCATTGTGCCGGTAAAGTGTTCTAATCGGGCGTGTGTTGTAGCTTGCGGATTGTGCCCAAGGTTTGGGTTGGTTGACCCTTACTGGATGGCGGCTTCGGCAATTGATGAAGCGTTGCGGAACTGTGTTGCCGCGGGCGGGGATATTGAACGCACCGCAATTCTGGACAACTTCTGCTGGGGGAGTCCGGAAAAACCCGAGCAGTTAGGCGGTCTGGTGCGAGCGGCCGAAGGTTGTTATGATACCGCACGCGGCTTCCGGGTACCGTTTATCTCCGGAAAGGACTCTCTTTACAACGAGTTTAAAACCGAGCAGGGGGAAACATTACCAATACCCGGGACCTTGTTGATTTCGGCGATAAGTGTAATTCCAGATGTTCGTAAGACAATAACGCCGGACTTTAAAAAACCGGGTTCGTTTGTGTATCTGGTGGGCGAAACCTTTTTAGAGTTGGGTGGGAGTGAGTTTATGCGGGTACATGGTGGTATTGGTCGCGATGTGCCAAAGGTGGAACCGCATCGGGCAAGGCGGCTGATGATAAAGATGTTTCAGGCAATCAGCCGGGGACTGGTGCTTGCCTGTCACGACCTATCCGAGGGTGGTCTTGGTGTAGCACTTGCCGAGATGAGTTTTGCCGGTGGAATAGGTGTTGAGGTACAACTGCGCCATGTGCCCGGGGCGCATTGGTTTGAACGCGACGACTTTTTACTTTTCAGTGAGTCCAACAGTCGTTTTCTCTGTGAGGTGGCGCCACAGAAACGGGAGGCGTTTGAAAGGATTTTTGCCGGGTTGCCTTTTGCTCCGGTGGGAAGGACAGTGGAAGGTCAATACATAACGATTTCGGGGCTGGATGGAGGTGAAGTGGTAAAACTTGACCTTAATGAGGCGGGCAAAGTATGGCGAACATCATTGACCAAGCGACTCGCCGAGCCGTAGTTAGAGGTGCGGGTTGCGGTGTTTTTCTGACTTCTTCGGTTTTATTCCTGGTCTTCAGTTAAATAGGGGTCAATGGGTGATTTACTCATTACCCGCATCAGTTCGTCGTTAAACCGCCGTGCCGGATAGTAACCGAAGACTTTAAGGATGTGATTTTTGGCAATGACTTCGTGCACCAGGGCAAGGTTTTTGCCCGGGACAACAGGAATTGTTACCAGCGGGATTTTGACCCCAAGGATTTCGGAAAACTGTTCTTCCAGGCCGGCTCTTTCGCATTCCACGCCGCTTTGCCACTGGATGAGACGAACCTCGACTTCGATCCTTTTCTGGATGCGGATTGCCCGGACTCCGTAGAGGCTATAGACATCAACAATACCGACACCCCGAACCTCAATATGGTGAGCGAGGGCAGGGGATTTCGCCGCCGGGTACCCCATAAGAATTCCCGTGCCCCGGCGTAATATTCGGACCAGGTCGTCGGCAACCAGACGATGACCACGGTCAACAAGGTCAAGGGCACATTCACTTTTTCCGATGCCTGATTCACCGGTGATGAGCAGTCCCACTCCAAAGACATCAACCAGGTCGCCGTGGATGTAAGTTTCTGGTGCCAGTCGGTAGTCAAGGAAGACGCTCAAAAGGTGAATAAAAGGTGTGGTATCGAACGGCGTGCGGATTATCGGCACACCTAACCGATTGCCTTCCTGAGTCCAGACCTCAGCCACCGGTAATTTTTTGGTGATGATGACCGCGACCGGTTTCAGTTCCAGAAGGGTGCGGACCGCCTGAGCGTACTGCTCTAAGGATAAGTTTTCCAGGTAGGAAAGTTCAGTGCTACCGACAATCTGAATTCGTTCCCGCAGGAATACACCGGTGTAACCGGCGAGTGCCATTCCGGGCCGGTTGATATCCGGGGTGGAGATGAAGTTAGTCTCCAGTCCATTGTGACCGGCGAGCAGTTCAAGTTGCCAGTCGGCTTTCTTTTCTTCGAGTAAGGTTCCGACCGTAATTTGCTTTGAAGAAATTTCCATTTACCCTTACGGGTTTGATTTTTCTGGGCGGAGTTTGTGGCCGGGTGCCCGTCGCCGCCGGGTGCGGATTTTTCCCAGACGGCGTTCCAGTTGGATTACCAATTTGTCAGCGAGGTCATTTACCGCCTGATAAGAGTCGCTGCCGTGGCCCTTGGCGGTAACGACAAAATGCCCGGTATGAACCTTGCCCTCGGCGACCTCATATGCCCGGTCCGGAAAGAGAATGACCTCACTTTTCAAAATCTGATGGTCAAACTTTCCCAGTTTTTCTAACTTCTTGGTTACATATTCACGGAGATGAGGGGTAATTTCCAGATGACGCGCGGTGAGTGTAATCTGCATTTTTCCTCCTTTACATATAATAATAGCCTTTTAATTTCCACAGTCAAGAAAGGTTAAGCAGGGTGCGGCAATTTTTGCTGGGGCGGCTAAAAATCGGGGATGGGTTCGAAGGTGACAAGGTAGTGAAAGGGGTTGAGTTGCTGGTGGTGGCAGAGGGCGAAGCCAGCACTTCGGGTTAGTTTTTTCAGTTGTGTTTGTGAGATTCTTTCACGGATGGGGGGACCCGGTGGAGGTTTTACTTTTTCCCATTCAACAACAACCAGAACGCCTTCGGGCTTTAGCAGGCGTCGCGCTTCCTGAAGTGCAGCAGTTTTGTTACCGACTTCGTGGAGAACGAGTGCCATCAAAATGCGATCGGCGATTGCCGCGGGCAGGGGGATTTTTTCAGCCCGGGCGTGAAGGAGCTGAACATTTCCGGTGTTTGGGGGAAGTTTGCTTTCGAGTTCTTCGAGCATTTTCCGCTCGATATCGAGGGCGATGATTGTCCCCTTTTTGCCCAGTTTCCTCAGTGCCGGTAAGGTGAAGTAGCCGGTACCGGCACCGATGTCAAGCAGGGTGAAACCGGGTTTTAAGTTGAGCACCTTTATTACCGGTTGGGGTGGGAGGCGTTTTTGCCGTTCCGGGCTGAAGAGCGCGGCGCGGTTTTTCGGGTCAAACCGATGAGGCACAGTGTCAGTTATAATTGAGCGACAAAGGACCGGATAAACAACAAAAATGGTTGTTGTTTAACATCAGACGATGCCCGCAGCTGTAAGGGCAGCACGGACAATTAAGTCAGCGGGCACGGTTTCGTAGGAAAGCTCATCGACTTCAATCGTTCGGCATTGAGCCGGTCCGCACACATCGCAACAGGGGCTTTGTCCGGTATGCGCCGCAAGGTACTCCTCAATCGGGCGGTCGTTAAGCAGAATGAGGTTTGATGACAATGGTGCTTTATCAAATTGTTCTCTGGTGAGCGGTTTCTTTTCGACAACGATTTTCCAGCCGAGCGGTGCCAGTTTTTCTTCTAATATTGCAACCGCCTTGTCCAGTTCATTCTCCGTATCATTACACCGCGGACAGGTGCGGTCTTCAATTAAAAGCCTTTGCCAGGTGATTTTCAGAACCCTTTGCATTACGCTGATAAGTTTAGTGTGGGGGGAAGTGAAATCAAGTTCTAAATCTACAGGCTTGATTCACGCCCCGGGCGGTGTATGATTAGGAATATGGCGATAACGGTTGTAGCGATTGGCGGTAATTCTCTTATCCGGAATAAGGAGCGGAGTTCGTTTGCGGACCAGATGGCAACATTGCAGGGCAGTTGTCGTCCGATTGCCGAGATGGTTCGTGCGGGTGAGCGGGTTTTGATTACCCATGGCAATGGTCCGCAGGTTGGATTTGTGCTGTTGCGTTCGCACCTGGCGAGAATGCGGGTCCCGGAGATTCCGCTCGATGCCGCGAATGCCCAGACCCAGGCGGAAATTGGTTATATGATTCAACAGGTTCTGGACAATGAGTTCCGGCCGATGGGTATTAAGCGGCGCGTGGTAACGGTCGTCACCAAGGT
>JBBISL010000007.1:65925-88598 GCA_037441285.1 Caldifarciminota bacterium | reverse complement strand
CAGCACACAGCCCAGCGTCCCGTATCCATACCCACATTGTACGGAACAAATTCAACTGTGGTATCAGCCCCTGCTGGCAGATTGCTAACAATGCACGAATTGGTGTATGTTCTAATACCGGCAGGATTGGTCAAGCCAACATAGGCATAGAATGTCGCTGAATTGGCAGAGTTATTCTTCCAGGAGGCGCGGGGCACAATCGTTGCATTGGTATCATACACACCAACCGGCGCAAAAATTTCGGTAACCGCTACATCAAAGTTATTTCCCGAACCACTGGAAATTACCCGGAAGAACCGCAGAATAACATCGTTATTCGGGTCAATGTCGCCCTCGGCATAGGTGGAACATTTAACGGTCCAGCGCCCGGTGTCATTTAAAGCAAATGGGGTAAAGAACAGAATGGTATCACTCAGACCCGGCTGCCCCTGAACAAACTTTCCGGGCAATGTGTAGCGTTGATTTGCCGGACTGATAAAGATAAACCAGGCATAGTAATCATCCGGATGGGGTTGACGATTGCGCCACCTTCCGGTCGGTACTATTATCGTCCCCAATGGGATATCACCCACCGGTTCCAGTACCTCTTCCGCCGAAATGTCGGTGCGCGCTGGCAGATTGTAAGCGATTTCAAGGTAAGGTGTGTACTGTCCGCTACCAATGCCGTACGCTTTTAAATTCGCTCCGGTGCGAGTGGTCCATTCATGTACCCCAAGAGCAATCCAGTTCTGGGCTAAACAGGACTCGACCGCGGCTCGTCCCGTACTGTTCAGAACGCGCGTTATCCAGCCTGTGCCATGCGTCTGGGCGAAGGTTACTGCGGTACCGGTTGTTATCCAGTTCCAGAGCGTCTGGGGTGTTTGCGGCACCGGGTCACCAGGCAACAGACGGATAAAGGTACTGGGACCATTTGTCGCTTCATAGCAGTAGTAGTTAAGACTCACCGTGTCAATAATCGCATCGTCCGGAATTGTGGACAGGTCAAATTTCAACCACCCTTGATACCACCACTGGGAGGCGCTTTGGGGTTCACTGGTCGCAATAATATCCCCCGAATTTTTCTCATAATTGTTGGTTCTGGTTCTCACATTACCGGTCCAGTAAATATCATTCTGGGGATAAGCGCGCCGGGTCGATTCTGCCATAACCGGCAGCCTTTCGCTATTACGATGCTGGTCAACAGGTTGGGCATAAATTCTCGTGACATAGCGGTTGTTGTTTAGGTAAAAACTCTCGGAATATTTTGCCGAAACAGAATTGATTTGGCTTGGGGTGGAGGATAGCAGTGAGACCGGGGTACCAAAAGAAATGCAACCCAAAGCGACTAAACCGACGAAAAAACACAACGACCTACTTACCATTTTCGCCTCCTTCCCTTCTTTTTAGGGGAACCCTTTTAGGATAGCCGTTAAGTTCAGCACTCATCGCGCTCAGCGTCCAGTTTAATTATAATGCAAAAAATAATTTTGTCAATAGTTTTGTGTCTCTAAAATATCCTATTTGTAAGGTTTCCCCCGCGGTGAATGTGTTATATCTTTTGCTGTTTCGCAAAACCGAAACTACTTTTCAACTTTATCTTCGGTTCTTGTTAAAAAGATGCCTCCGTTTTTATCAAAGCAAACGAATCCATAATAAAAATGTCTTATTTGTAAATAAGCCGGTACCTACGCCGAGTGCGGAAAATTATCACCTGTCTCTAAACTCCTTAAACTTTTCATCTATCTCCCCCCTCAATTCCTCCCCCACTTTTTGAAAAACATCCAATAAATCTTCATAGACATCATCAGTCGCAACAAAATTCCAGAACTCTTCTCCCACTAAAATTTCTCCTGCTTTTAAGTCATATAATCCTTGCAATGTCCACCTTTCATAAGGTTCAGGATGATAAGGGTTATACGGAATCGCCAGTCTCGTAAAAACTTGGATATTTTTATCCTGGCTTAACCTCAGTCCAATCCATCTGAGAAGTTTAAGTTTCAAAGCGACGAATTCTTTCATATTCGGCTTCGCACTGGTAATATCAAAATAATTTTCCTGATTGTTAATCCTCTCAAACAAATCTACTGTTGAATCTGGATGAACTTTTGCCTTACCCTTCTTTATCTTCTTTCTAATTTGTTCAACCTCGCCTGTCTTATTCGCAACGATTTCACCTTTTCTCAACTGGTAATGAATTTCGTTTATCAACTTGTCTGTCTCAGAATCTATTTCCCCGAGTAATTTATACTGCCTCTCGGCATAATTACCCGCACTCCTTGCCAGAATTACCGCAACCTGCTCCCAGATTGACATCCCAAAAGTTGTATTCATTGACTGAATAAAAGAAAACATCGCATATCTGTCCTTGCCGAGTAATCGATGATGAAATGGCATATGCAGCGTCTCGGGTTGATAGGCCCTTAACTTCTCACGCACTGTCATAATAAGAAGATTAGCAATCTCCCTTTTCGTTTCAGACGATAAAGCCATTTTTATTTTTTTATGAAATAGAATATCGATTCGAAATATTTATTCTCGTCCCGCTCGGTTCTCATAAGGACTGGCCTGTGAAAAACATCAAGTAATTCAAATCCACATTGCGCTCCTATATCAGGGTATAGATTGAATTTATCATTCGCAACAATAAAAATTGGTGCTCTATCAACTAAGTTCCGGGAGACATTTCTAAAAACCTCTACTATTCCTTGAACATATTCCTTTTTTGCAATTCCGTTTTGTCCTTTAGTAGCAGGACCTATTTCTAATTCATCCTGCCTTGGGAAATCAAAAAGTTCATAGGCGTATCTATGCTGTTCGTGATAGTCGATAACACCAACATAAGGAGGAGAAGTAAAAATTCCATCAATCTTTAAATCTTCAGATAATTTAATGGTTCTGGCATCACCTTGAAAGATTTTTATAAAAGCATCGGTTCTCAGTTTATCAAACTCCTTTAATCGTCTTATCGTATCCCAGCTGTATCGGTTGATAAACTTTAACGCCTCATTTATCGGCTCGCAAAATCTCTTATGTTTGATACACCAATAAGTTTCTCGGACTGGCTTCTTGGGACGAGCCAAATCATAATGAGGAATAAGCCTTGCTGAGCGAGCAGCCCTTGAAAGAATTATCTTTAAAACATCCTGGTTTTTATAATCTTTAATTATGCTTCTATAAAACAAAATCTCCTGTAAAGCCTTATCTCCAAACCACTCTTTTAGGTATTCACTATCAGTTTCCAGCCTTTTTACCTCTTTTTCAAAGAGAGAGCCCTCGCGCGCCTGTATCTTGGAACTGAAATCTTTCAGTCGGGTTAAAGCATGCCTTATTTCATGTTCTACCTCTATCAGATTATATTTTTTCGTCTTTACTACTTGAATCAAGACATTGAACGGAGACAGCTCAATACCAACAGAGTTCATCCCTAAGACATTCGCCTCTACGAGGGTTGTTCCTGAACCCGAAAAAGGGTCAAGAATAGTATCGCCCTTTTTAAAAAACTTTTTCAGAAATACTTCTACTAACTGCGGAATAAATTTGCCAAGATAGGGATGTAAACGATGAACATGCTTTGTTCGCTCCGATTCCCTAACACTTAAAAAAGTTAAATCGTTACCCAAAATTTCAATATTCTTGCGAGTATTCGCTTTCTCTTCAATAAGTTTTGTATCTATGCCAAATTTAAGCGCAGCCTTCTTACTTACCTCAAGCATCGTATTAAATCTATCAATGACATTTTGCTCTCTTGCTCTTTCGTTCCTGTAAGCAACCTATCCCGTTTAACCTTTCCAAAATGAAAGAAGTTCCCAAACGATTTGGGTGAGTATTCATAACACAAACCTTTGGGTTAGTGAATCTTCCCACATAATTATATAACACATTATTAACCCGTATTCCTGGCTGTCAACTTTTTTATCAAGCCATCATAGCTCCTTAACTATGCTGCATTCTCTTGCTGGGTTGGTTGTTGTGGATATAATCAGGCGTATTATTGGTTATTTAAAGGTCCGGCAAGAACTTATGTCTCGTATGGTGAGGAGTGAAAAAGCCCCTTATACTAATTCCTTTTTCTTTCATGTAACGGGCTTGGCTATATTGATAAAACGGGCAACCCCGCCTTGAGACTTGAATAGGAAGTAAAATAGTACTTTCTTCTACCCTTATTGGATAAACCCGTGCGCCTTGAACCGGGCGATGATTGAGTCCTTGCTCATCAAGCCGACATTACGGGAAAGTTCCTTGCCTGACGGGTCCAAAAACACCAGCGTCGGAATCGCCTGAATGTCAAACTTGCGTGCCAGTTCCTGCTCTTTGTCGGTGTCAATGGAACGCACCTCAACCACGCCTTCAAATTCCCGGGCAATTTCCTCCACAATCGGTGCCTGCTTTTTGCAGGGCGGACACCAGGTGGCAAAAAAGTCCCACAGTTTGGGCAGTTCTGCCGGCTTTTCACTCTTTTCCGCCACCTTTTCCGGCTTGACATTTTCTGCCGGCGTTGCCGGTGTCGGTCCTGATGCAACTGTGGATGCCGTTGACTCCGGCTTGACCGTTTCGGCTGTTTTCAAATTCAGTGTGTCCGGGACCGTTGCCGGTGCCTCAGTTTTTGCCGGCTTCTGTCCACCACAGACAATAAAAAGCAACGCGCTGATGACAACAATTAACCTTTTCATCTTGCAACTCCTTTCCCTAAAATCTTCCTGATAAATCGCCGGCGGTCAAGTATCGCCTGTTTTGCTGCTCAAATTTCAGCCCAAACCACCTTCACCACCGGGCGGCTTTTACCGCGATACTTGTATACTTTAAAGTATAATACCGTTGAGCGCCCTTTTTCGCCTAACTTTTTGTATTTCAAACTGTTGAACAATCAGGGCTCAATTTTCCCTACCCAACCCCGGGACGGTATCGGGGATAGTATTGGATATTGTGTTTCCTGCCATTGTTGCGCCGCAACTGTGCCTCATTCGCAAGGTCAAATACCGCTCCAAGACCAGACCGGCAACTACCCGGCTCTATCTCTCTGGTCATTATCCATTTGACAAAACCCCGGCACCGGGTATACTACTGGTGGATGCCGTTTGTCTTTATTAATTAAGACAAGGTATTCAAAAACTCTAACCCAAAAGGAGTCAAGATGAGAAAAGTAACTATTCTCACTGTAGTCGCTGCCCTGGTTGCGATACTGGCAACCTGCGTGACCAGTGATACCACCAACCCCCAGGTTACAATCGTCAGTCCATTAAACAACGATACCATTGCTGCCGGTAACACCTTGATTAAAGCCTATGCCACTGACAACAAAGCGGTAACCAAAGTTGAATTCTATATTGACAATAGCCTTAAGGGCTCAGACCAGGCAGGCACCGCCGACACCTTCCGCTACATCTGGGATGCTGCTGCCGAAACCCCTGGTTCAGTTCACACCATCTATGCCAAAGCCTATGACGGGGCTGATAATTCGGCAACATCAACGACCATCACGATTGTGATTGCCGGCGGAGGCGGTGGCACCGGACCAACGCACCATTCCGGTTCAATAACTCAGGATGAGACCTGGTACCCTTCAGGCAACCCGCACATCATTGACAACGACATCTCGGTTGAAAACAACGCCACCCTGACCATCAAACCGGGCTGTATTGTTAAATTTGCCCCGGGCATTGAACTTTATACCGGCTACGCCAGCACCGCCGGTGCCATCATCGCCAACGGCACTCCGGACTCCACCATCCTCTTCACCTCCAATGTTGCCACGCCGGCACCGGGTGACTGGTACAATGTGGGCCTTTATGACCTAACGATGAGCACCTCCAGTTTCAGTTACTGCACATTTGAGTACGGTGGCGGCTCGTCAAGCTGGCCCGGCGAGCTCTACGCCAGCGCCGTCACCAGCGTTAAAATTACCAACTGCACCTTCCGTTACAGTGGAAATTACGGTGTTTATCTCGCCGACGCTGCCGGTTTCCAGACTTTCACTAATAATACCATTACCAGTTGCAACCAGTACCCCTTGCGCATCCATGCCGAATACGCCCGGACCATCGGCACCGGCAACATTTTTACCGGCAACACCCAAAATGGTATCCTGATTAAAGGAGGCGATGTCATCACCTCCGGCACCTGGATAAATCCCGGTGTCCCTTATGTTATCAACGGCGATGTCAGCGTTGGCAGCAACACCAACAACCCGGTTCTGACCATCGCGCCCGGCACCACGATTCAACTTATGCCCGATGTTGAGTTTTACTGCGGTTACAGTGGCAGGGGTGCGATTAAAGCCGACGGCACCAGCGGGCGCATCCGCTTTACCAGTTCCTCACCATCACCAAGCCGGGGCGACTGGCAGTCCATCGGATTTTACGACAACACCATTGACACCGATGCCAAACTTATCAACTGCACCATTGAGTATGGCGCGGGTGACGGTTATGGCAACATCTACATCGACGACGCCCTGCCCCAAATTCAGGGCGACTCAATCGGGCACAGCGCCGCCTATGGCATCTATCTCACCGGTAGCGAATATCCATCACCCACCGAACTCCGCGCCAACAACACATTTTACGACTGTGTTGACGGCGATATCCGGGAACCTTAGACCGAGACGAAAAAAGGGGCGGCGTTCTGCCGCCCCTTTTGTTTTTTCTCCCTTTATCTTACAAGAACAAACCGCACCGCTGGCACCGCTTCTTTGCCCAACCGGGCAAAGTAAACCCCGGCGGGTACCTGATTCCCCTTTTGGTCAACACCGTTCCAATCCGCTACTTCCCTGCCGGGTTGAACTTTTACAACCAGACGGCCTGTGTGGTCGTAAATCTCAATGGGTGTCGTGCCTGCCCGGTTCAGAATAAACCGCACCCGGACTTTTGCTGGATTGGGCTGGACCCCCTGAAGCCGAACTGCAACTTGTGCCTCCTCTTCTAACCCAACCGGCGTCACATAGCAACTGTCTAAAATCCAGTTGTCCGGGTCGGCGGTGATGCTCAATGGCTCCTGTGCCAGCATAAATGTGTCAACTACCAGTGTGTCCTGAACATCCAGGGTCGCCCGCACACTCTCCCCTGCGCAGTTAAACCTGATGGGCAATGGAATGTGGAACAGCCGTGCCGAGTTGGTGTCGTTGCGCTGATAAAGGTTAATCACCACCTGATACGAGTCTGCCCTTACACTCTTTGTCCAGTACAAATAAAATTTGGGATAGCCCCGGTCATAAACCCACTCGTGGAAAAAGGTGTCTAAGTCAACGCCGGTAACCTGTTCCACAATCCGCTGAAAGTCGGCGGTTGACACCGTCCCGTACTTAAACGAGTCACCATATACCCGCAGCGCCCGAAACAGTACCCCCGGGTTCTGCCAGGTGGTGTCACCAATGAGAAACTGCAGCATCCTTAATATCCAGGAGCCCTTGCAGTAAACAATCCCGTAGTTGTAGATTTCACTCCAGGGTGGATTGTAAATCGGAAAGTCCCGGCTGCGGTGCTGGGTGAAGTACTGCCGCGCCTTGCCCGCAATGTAGTTCTGGAAGTAGTTCCTGCCGTTCAGGTGCCCCATATATAAACACTCTGCCCAGGAGGCAAACCCTTCATTGAGCCAGACATCGGCATAACCGATATGGGTAACCATATCGCCCCACCACATATGAGAAAGTTCATGGCAGATGGTCGCCTCGCCACCCCCACCAAGATAACTGGTGTGAATCATCACCTGAGTCTGGTGCTCCATTCCACCCCAGGGAAAGCCATAATACCCCGGCACCAAGCCAAACCGCTCAAACGGATAAGGACCAAACCGACTGGTGTCGCTGAAATAGACCATCATATCCGGCACCATCCGGTAACCGGTTCGGGTTGCCGCCGAATCCCGGGGCCACATAAAGTACATCAAGGGCACGGTGTCACCATTCGGGCAGACAACCACCGTATCCCAGTAAGCGAACCTTGAAGCGGAAAAGGTCATCAGATAGGTGGAGATGGCATAAGGATGGCGCCACCAGTAGGTCTTTTTTCCACCCGGGGCACTGGTCACCGAATCAAGCATCCCGTTGGCACATGCCTGAAAGGTGTCCGGCACCGTGATATTGATTGCACAACCTCGCTCCGCCTTATCGCTGGGCCAGTCCCAGCAGGCAAACCAGTAGTGGTTGTCACGGGGACAGCCACAGGTCATCGCATGGGCATAAAGCACTGTGGGCGGTCGGGCAAAGAAAAAACCCCGCGGCGTAGCGCTCGACTCCCGATGGAAAAAGATGTCAATCGAGGTGGACTCACCGAGCGGCAGCGGGCTATCAAGTTGAATTAAAAGCCGTTCGGGCGGTGTGGAAAAAGTTAGCGCCACCGGGCCCCTTTTCACCGAATCGCAAACCAACCCGGCAAAGTCCAGACTGAAGGTGTCAAGGGAGGAAACATTGCTTTTGATTGTCACCCGTTCAAAGCAACGGTAACTGGCATCACTCATCGGCAGGTCAAAGTCCAGCCGGTAATGCCGGACATCGTAAGCGTGCAGCGACTCGGCAAAAGTTGTGCCGGGTGGGAACTGGTTTTGCCGGCCGTGCTCTGGTATAAATTGGTCAAACTCGGTCTGGGCAAAAATTGCGCCCGGCACGAGCAAAATAGCAAAAAAAGAGAAAAGAAAACTTTTCATCCGCCCCCCTTTAAGATTTGAATAAAAGCTCGGCAATCTGCAGGGCATTGGTCGCCGCACCCTTGTACAGGTTGTCGGCAACAATCCAGAGGTTTAAGTCGTTCTCGGTTGCGCCCTGCCGCACCCGACCGACAAACACCTCGTTTTTAGCCCGACAGTAAAGCGGTGTAAGCGGTTCTATACCCTCCTTTAACACCACACCAGGCGCCTTCTTAAGCAGTTCCTGTGCCCTTTCCTGGTTTACCTTCTTCTCGAACCGGCAGGTAACCGCAAGGCTGTGTCCAACCGTAATCGGCACCCGGACACAGGTTGAGTTGATTTTCAAATCGGGCAGCCCGAGGATTTTCCGGGTTTCCAAAACCGTCTTTTGCTCCTCACCGCTCATACCGGACCCGGCATCCCCGCCAATCCAGGGAATCAGATTGTCCACAATCTGCACCGGAAACGGGCTCCCTTCGGTGTCCGGCTGGCGCTGGACGCAGAAAAACTCGCTCTCGTAATAAAGTTGTTCGAGCGCAGCCCGACCCGCACCCGAAACCGACTGATAGGTAGAGAGAAAAATCTCTTTTAGCCCGAACTCCTGGTGCAGGGGATTGACTGCAACCACCAGCGGAATTGTTGTACAGTTGGGATTACCGATGATGTTTTTGTGTTCTTTAACCGCGTCGGGGTTGACCTCAGGCACAACCAGCGGTACACCATCTTTCAGCCGGAACTCGCTTGACTTGTCAATCACCGGACAGGACTTCGCCACCTCAGGCACAAACTGCCGCGCCAGTTCATTCTCAACACAGAAAAAGGCGAGGTCCAGCCCTTTGAACCCGTCAACCGAAAGCGTCTTAACCTCAATCTCCTCATCCCGAAACTGCACCTTTCTCCCGGCGCTCTTCTCTGAGGCGAAAAGCCTTAATTCATCAATTTTATAAGGTCCTGATTCCAGAAGCCGGATTAGCGTTTCGCCAACCAGCCCGGTTGCACCTGCAATACCAACCTTTTTCATATTAAATTATTTAAACAACCTCAACCTATCTTGTCAATCTAAGTAACCCCGGGGGTGTGTTTTGTGCCACTCCCAGGCATCACGCACCATATCTTCGAGCGTCTTCTCCGGCATCCAGCCCAGTTCCCTTTTTATTTTTGCCGAAGAGGCAATAAGTATCGGCACATCACCGTGCCGGCGCGCACCAATCCGATAGTTAATCTTTGTACCCACAACCTTTTCACAGGTGGCATAAACCTCTTTGACCGTGTAACCGGTCTCAGACCCGAGGTTGAACAAAAGGTTAGCCTCGTTTGACGCCCGCAAGGCTAAAAGGTGTGCCCGTGCCAGGTCGTAGATGTGAATATAGTCCCGCACACAGGTACCGTCCTTCGTTGGGTAGTCGTCGCCATAAATCTCAAACTTCTCGCCTGGATGCAGTACCGAACGCAGAATGCGCGGAATCAGATGGGTTTCAGGACGATGGTCTTCACCCAGCCCCTTATACGCACCGGCAACATTGAAGTAACGCAGGATGCAGTAGGAAAACCGGTAGATGCGGGCATAAACCTTTAATAATTCTTCAAAAAACCTTTTGGTCTCACCATAGGGATTCTCCGGTTGCAACGGTGCGGTTTCGGTAATTGGCACCTCCTGCGGTGTGCCGTAAACCGCTGCGGTTGAGGAGAAGATAAATCGTGGCACCCGGTTCCTGCCCACCGCATTCAACAGATTGAGCCCGCACCCCACATTGTTGTAAAAGTACAAATCGGGCTTTTCCACCGACTCACCAACCGCAATCAAAGCGGCAAAGTGCATCACACAGTCCGGTTTCTCCTCTTTAATTACCCGGTCAATCAAATCGCCATCGGCAAGGTCGCCCGGAACCAGCCGCACCGGCGGCAAAACTGCAGACCGATGCCCACCTTTCAGGTTATCAAACACCACAACATCACAACCGGCTTCGGCTAAAAGTAAACTGGTAACGCTGCCAATATAGCCAGCACCACCCGTAACTAAAACCTTCATTATCGCAAAATATACCGGAAATCTTCTCTTGGGCAACAAAATACGCCCGGATTGACAGAAGTCGGTTAAAACTATACCTTTTTATTAGAAAGGAGGCTTATGCGTAAAGCGCTAATTGCCCTGACCCTGTTCGGCACCCTCGCCTTATTCGTCTCGTGCGACATCTTCGGCAGCAAACCGGATTACTACCCGCTTTCCATTGGCAGCACCTGGAACTGGTATGCCTGGACATTAATGAACACCGGTACCGACGGCACACCGGACACGGTGCAAACCTTAACCATCAACACCCGGGCAACCAGAAACGAAAAACTGTCATCCGGGGAAGATGTTGTTGAACTGGTACAAGTTGGCACCGTCCATATCCGTTACCCCCGGGAAAGCACCTACACGATTGATGAGACCTGTTATGTAAGGGAAACCGACAAATTTGTTTTGAGTTATGACAACAAGAACGACCCTGAACCCGATACCATTCTGGCACTGCCGCTTGCCGCGGGAAACCAGTGGCGGGTAAATCAAGAGATGACCGCTGAGGCTTTAAAACAGGAGGACATCACGGTTGCCGCCGGCACCTACCGCAACGCCTGGAAAATTGAAACCCGCGCCGTTTACGGTAATAACACCGTAAGTATGTTCGAATGGTATGCCGACAGGGTGGGCAATGTCCAGTACCATTCGGAACAGAGTTACAGCGGGTACACCTACATCTATCACGGCGAACTGATTTCGGCAACTATCAAATAAGCGGTGGTAAAAACCGCGCTGAGGAGGTTGGATGTTCAAAAATGGCTGCCGATTGATATTACTTATCGTGCTGACCGTTGCTGGATGTTCAATCCCGTTTTTCGACCGGGCAGAAATAGTGCCC
This sequence comes from Caldifarciminota bacterium, assembly GCA_037441285.1. Lineage (GTDB taxonomy): Bacteria > Hydrothermota > Tepidihabitantia > Tepidihabitantales > Tepidihabitantaceae > Tepidihabitans. Next base: position 77,103 of record JBBISL010000007.1, on the reverse strand, counting down.
GGACCGAAAATCGCCGGCGGAATAAGCCTGAACACCGGATATGCGACCTCTGGTTTTCCACCAGTACCACCTTTTCCGATAGGTTCCATTTATGAAGATTACTACTTAGACATAGCAGGAACCTTCCGCCTTGGCTACGGACTTTCCGAAAAGGCGGGGTTGGTTTTGCAGGGTAGCGTTGGTAACGGTATATGGTTAACACACAGTCATGAGGGTCCATACTTTTCACCCCTTATTTACGACATTCAATTCGGCGCCAAGTTCCGCACTGGCAGAAAAAGCGCGCTTCAGACCACCCTGAGTTTCCCCGGACTTTTTGACATCTGGTTTCTATATGACTTCAACCCCTATCTTACCGGCACCGCCGGCATCGGTCTGCGTGGCATCGCACTTGGCTTAACCGGCACCCTGCCCCTGAAGCGCAACCTTTTGCTGCACATCGGTGCCAACCTCACATCGGGGGATATGTTTGGGATGCCAGAACATCTGCCTGACGCCTCGCTTGGTATCGGGCTGGGATATAAACCCGGAAGGTAACCCGTAACTTTTCTTGAGTTTTGCTGCCTGCACTCTAAAATTGGCAGGTGAGCAGTTCACGAGACCCCGATAACACCAAACCGGCTTCACTAAAACAAATTGGCTTGACCTTCTTTAAAGTTGGCTTAATCGGATTTGGCGGCGGACCTGGTATGCTGGCAATCATCCGCCAGGAGGTGGTTGAAAAGAAAAAGTGGATTGGCGATGAGGAACTGGCAACCGCGGTTGCGATGGGTCAGATGTTACCCGGTCCTTTTGTCTCTAATTACGCCGAATATATCGGTTATCGCCTCGCCGGCTTAAAGGGGATGGTATGCGCTGCGGTTGCCCTGCTTTTGCCCGGATTTATCCTGATGTGTGCTCTTGGTGTTCTCTATTTCCGTTTTGGCACGCTGCCTTTGATTGCCCGAATCTTTGCCGGCATTCAACCGGTGGTTGTGGGCATCCTTGCCTGGGCAACCTGGTCTATTGGCAGGTCAAACATCAAAAATTTAAAGGGAGTGGTAATCGGCATAATCGCCGCAATTGCGCTCTTTTTCAAAGGTGATGTCCTGCTCGTTGTTCTCGGTTGTGGGGTACTGGGAATTGTCCTGTCTGGCATTAAGCCCAAGAAAACCCCTCCGATTATGACCCTAACACCAGTTCCATTTCTTATCACTACCGCCCGTTCATTAGGACCATCAATCCAGAAAGCGGGCGAACTGGCGCTGGTATTTTTCAAAATGGGAACCGTCATCTTCGGCGGCGGGTTTGCCGCCATCCCATTTCTCCAGCACGAAGTGGTCCAGTTACGGGGCTGGCTTACCATGCAGGAGTTCGTCGATGCGGTCGCGCTCGGTCAGATGACCCCGGGACCGGTTGCAATTATGGCAACATTTATCGGTTTCAAAGTACTCGGCTTGCCCGGTGCCCTCATCGCCACGGTCGGAACATTTCTGCCTTCTGCCCTGATGCTTCTCGGCTTGATTCACGCCTACAACCGGATAAAAGGAACCCCCTGGGCACAGGCGTTTCTCAGCGGGGTTATGCCCGCGGTCTGCGGTATGCTTCTGGTGTCAACCGTTTTTATTGCCAAAACCACCTTAACCGGGCTGGTTCCAGCGCTCATTGCCGTTATCACCCTGATTTTGCTATTGCGTTTCCGGGTTGAGCCAATCTGGCTGATTCTCGCTGGCGCGCTTCTGGGACTGATTCTACCTTGACCGCTAACATTTACCTATTAGAATTTTTTAGTTATGAAAAAACCGGCACCCGCCCTTAACATTTTTTTATCTTTGTTCCCGCTCTTAACCTTCGGTGCCAGCGCCACCCGCTTAATCTCGGAAACCCCAACCCAAGTCCAGTTTGAGTTCCGGATTGACTCCCTTGACATCAGCGCTGAGAGAACCGGAATAGATTTGCCCGATGGAGAACATATCGCCCTGCCCGGTGAACCCGACCTGCCGGGCAAAATCGTGTTAATCGGCGTGCCTCAGGAAGGAACCGTCCAGCTTCAGGTCTCGGTTTCGGAAACCGAAGAGAAGACCGGACTGGAAATTGCGCCAGCCCGGGCATTGAGCGAACAACCGGTCGCACCGGGCGCAATGTATGAAAAAGATGAGTTCTGGCCCAGCACCCGGGCAGAACTGTTGAGCATTGAGACAATCCGCAACATCAGAGTCGCCCGCATCAAACTGAATCCGATTCAATACAACCCGGTCCGGAAAAGGGCATTAATTCACCGTCAAGTGAACTGTGTCCTCAACTTCAGCCGTCCCGGTCGGGAAAATCTCAAGCCCGACCCCCTCGATTCGGTGCTAACCCGGTTACTCCTTAACGGCAAAACCGCAATCCACTGGAAAACATCCGGGCCAGAAAAAGACTCTTTCAACTTCTTCAACCGGTTTCCGGTCTGGTGCCAGGTGAAAACCGAGACCACCGGCATTTATAAAATCACCCCCAACGATTTGAAAAACGCCGGCTTTGACCCGGTAACAATCGACCCGCGCACCTTCCGGCTTTACACCATCAGTCCCTATCCCCCGAATGGTCCTTATCCGGATACGATGATTGAGGTTGCCACCGATGTTTCGGGTGCTGAAGATGGAAAATTTGACCCTCAGGACCAAATCCTGTTCTATGCCCGGGCGCCATCCTATTGGAACGACTCATTGACGGAATGGCAAACCAACTACTACACCCGTTATCGGGTGTTCTGGCTCACCTGGGGCTCGGGCAACGGAAAAAGGATGGCTCAGGTTCCAGGCGGAAACCCCGCAAACCCGCAAACCCGTGCCCCGAACCGGCTCCGTCTTGAAGAAGACAGACTCTGTCCGGCTCGCTCCGGACTACTCTGGGTCTGGGAACGCTACTCCAACTCCGGTGCCCCGAGCGCAACCTTCTACCGCGAACTCAATCTGCCCAACCGCGACACCATAAACAAACTTACCGTCCGTTTTTACGCCTGGACCGATAAAACATCTGAAACCTATCATGCAGCGCTGTATCTTAACGGCACGCTTCTTGACACAGTGGCAATTGCCGCCACTAACCAGAACTGCCCGGCAAATGTGTTCGTGTTTGAAAATCTGCCGCTCGCTGCTGCCGCTCCGGGAAATAAGAAAGACACCCTCACGGTAACGCTCCTGGGCACGGCTGATGTTTATCTCGACTACATCGAGGCGGACTACACCCAAAACCTGACGATCGCCCGCAATCAATCCAGCCTCGAATTTTACACCCGCAGCGGCGGCGCCTTCTCCATCAGCGGTGTCGGTGAAGATTTTATTATCCTCGATGTCACAAATCCGTTCCAACCCCAGCGCATTTCGTTAGCCTTAGCGGAAAATCAAGCCCGTTTCCAGTGGAACGGCTCGGGAAACTTCTTCGGCACCACCGCTGCCGGACTGCGCGCACCGGTCTCGGTTAAGAAACGCCAACCCGGCACGCTGCGAAATCCGCAGGAGAAAGCCGACTACTACATCATCTGCCCGGATGAGTTTCTACCAGTTGCCCGGCAATTTGCTCGTTATCGCGAAAACAACATTTCGGGTATCACTGGGGCAAGCGCCAAGGCGGTCCCGTTGAGTCAAATCTACGACGACTATGCCTTCGGCATGGAAGAGCCCGGTGCGATTAAAACCTTCCTCGCGACAAAACAGCCTGCCTACGGACTCCTTGCCGGTGATGCCACCTATGACTACAAAGACAACCTTGGGCTGGGGAAACATCCCGGTGTGCCCGCATACGAAATCGGTTTTGACCTTGACTACGAAGTCTACAACCCCTATGTCAAAGCCCTTGATGCCTGGTTTGCCGACTTTGATGGCACTGGCTCCAGCCCGGATATGATTCTCGCCCGGGTTACCTGCCGCACCCCTCAGGAACTGCGTCAGTTTCTGGATAAAGTAAAAAGATATGAAACCCAGGAACTCGGGCTCTGGGCAAAACGGCTCCTCCTCCTCGCCGATGACGAGTACCTTGGCGACCCCACAAAAAGGGAGAGTACCATTCACATCGAAGGCTGCGAACGCATCGCCCCGCTTGCCGGCACCCAGCTTGACCTTGTCAAAGTATATCTTACCGAATACCCTCTGGAAGCAATCAAATCAAAGCCCAAAGCCGAAGCCGAACTTTTGCGCCAGTTAAACCTCGGTGCCCTTCTCTGGTGTTTCTTTGGGCACGGCGCCGGTTTCCAGTTGTGTCACGAACGGGCGTTCAATATTGAAGACATACCGCTGGTCCACAACGGCAGCCGTAACCCCCTTGCCTTTTTTGGCTCCTGCGGCGTGGGCCGCTATGACGACACCAAATATGAGGCGATTGCCGAAGAACTGGTGCGCAGCGCCGAAGGATGCATCGCCACTATCGGCGCCTCAAAAGCGACCTACTCGGGCTCCAATGAAAACTTTGCCCACAAACTTTTTACCCATCTCCTTGCCCATCCCGAAGAGCCGATTGGTCCGGCATTCTATGAAGCCTGGTTCCAGAGTAACCTCTACATTCTGTTTGGCGACCCGGCAACAAAACTGCGACTCCCCCAGATTGGCAATAGCCCGACCGCAAACCCGGATACCTTTTACCCTGGTGGCCGGGTTCAGTGGGAAATCACGCCGGTTTTAAACCAGGGCTATTATGAAATCAGAGCAACCGAAGCGGCCCGCGAGCGGTACTACTTCTCGGATGCGGCGAACATCACCTATGTCCTTCCCGGACAGGAAATCTTCCGCGGCACCGGCAGATTCCAGAACAGCACCTTTTCCGGAACCTTCATCGTCCCCAAAACCGACTATCCGGACACCGTGGTTGTCGGTAATGGCAGATATGTCCGCAAACGCGAAACCTGTTTAATCTCCGCAATCATCTGGCACGGGTCCGACGCCAGAACCTTACTCTCCGCACCGATGTACCTCAGCCCGAACCCGGTACCAACAGCCGACAGCCTGCCACCAGAAATCACCCTCCGCGCTGACAATGTCCTGCTCCGGTTTAAAGACACAACCTGGGTTCCAAAACGGTTTACCCTGCACGGCACTGTTACTGACCCATCCGGGGTTCTGCTTTTACCCGACCCTGCTTATGGTTTGAAATTCTATCTGAGCGACCCGGCTAAACAAATCCTGTTGACCGACCGCTTCACCTACGAAGACAACTCCGCCACCACCGGCAGGTTTTCTTATCCCTTAACACTGGAGCAAACATTTGACTCTCTGATTGTCCTGGTCGCCGACAACCTCCTCAACCGTCGTATTGGCACTTACTGCCTCAAAACTGACCTGCGGGAACAACTCCGCATCGACACCTGCCTTGTTTTTCCCAATCCCGTAAAAGACCGGGCACGATTTACCTTTACTCTTACGCGTCCGGCTCGGGTCACGGTAAAAATTTTCACCATTTCGGGCCGCCTGGTGCGTATCATCGGTCCCCAGGAGTGCGGTTTTGGCTACAATCAGCTTGATTGGGATGGCTGCGACCGCGACGGCACCCCACTTGCCAACGGCATCTACCTCTACAAAATTGACGCCCAAACCGGCGAAATTCTCACCGGTGACCAGTTGCAGCACCGCTCGGCATCATTTCGTGACAAATTCATCATTCACCGTTAAAAAGTGCCATCAAGATAATGCTTGACAACAGGCTAGGAAATTATAAAATGTTACAAATTAAAAAGGAGGACTGCTTTGCGTCGAAACCTTTTTGTCCTTTTACTCGTCTGTGCCGCAATGTTTACAATGGTCTCCTGTCAGCGGGAGAACGCCTTGCGGGTTGTATCTATTCAAACACCCTATTACGCCGACCTGGTAGACTATGGAATTGAACACGACCCGGAAACCGGTGAACCAGAAGAAGTTGAAGTAGTTCCAATTGATAAAGTCAAGGCTGAATTCCAGTATGTCGAAATTGGACCCGGGCTACCAACCTGGACCCCTTATCAGGCTCACATTGAAAAGGCGACCATCACCTTTAAGCGCACTGGTGGCGACGAATTAGCTGAACCGTTGCCTCAAATCGTTGTCCCCTGCAACATCGTGGTCCAGTCCGACCCAACCGGCAAAAAAACCGTCACCGGCGAATTTGAACTTTTCTCTGCCTGGTATAAAGAAGAGTATCTAAGTGGCTACGACTACCTTGTCCTCGAAGCAACGGTCAAGTTCTCGGGCTATGACGACGCATCGGGGAAACCGATTGAAGCCACCAACAAATTGGAGGTTTCGGTCTCAGACTTTTACGACGACCCGACCCGTATCGGGCAGTAAGGATTATTATAGATTCAGGCGGCACAGGAGAGAAAAACAAACCTGTGCCGCTTGTTACAAAGGGAGGTCAAAGATGAAACTTTTCAGTACTATCTTGATAACCGCCTGCCTTATAACCACAGTTTTTGGCTACACCAAAATCGGTGGTGGCAAAGGGCTGTTCCGGGTTCAGGATGCCCAGACCGAAGAAGCGGGCTTAAACATCGCCCTTCATATCCTGGGCCGGAACCCATCCTATCTCGATGGCGAACAGTCTAACAAAGGTTACATTGCCGACCTTATCGCCCCAACACTTCACTACACCCCAATCTCGACCCGTTATGTCGGTGCCGAAATCTTTGCCACCTGGGGCGGGATTTTCCAGTACGCTAAAATCGGGGAAAAATCCTATGGCATTGGACTCCACGACCTCAAAGCCGGCGCAAAACTGTCAATCCCGTATTTGCCGGTCTTAAAACTGGGCGGCACCGCATCCTACACCTTCAAGTTTCGGTCCCAACCAGAATCACCTTACAACTGGATTGACCCTTTAGCCGTCCCTTACGACACCTTGTCCTGGGCAGGACTGGCAACACTTCGCTTCCAGGACCTCGTTCCCGCCGCACCGAATCTGATTTTCAACTATGGCAAATCCGGCTCCGGGACAAATTACGGCACCGGCATCGAACTGGCAGCCGAAGGTCTGGCGGTGTTTGCCGAACTCACCTCCCGCCAGCCCGAAAACTCCACCGGTATCTTTGACACCGACAATGGCATCGTGCGTCTGACACCCGGCGTCACCTTTGGCTCACCGCGCGGCTTTGCCTTATCACTGGACTACACCTTCAGTTTGAGTGAGGGTATTCCCAACGAGGTGATTTTCGGAATGAACATCGCCACCCCCTTCTTCCGCAAAGCGCCGGTTGTTTACGGAATGCTCAACGCCCGGGTTATTGACGCCTCAACCCAGAACCCGCTCGCCGCAACCGTTGAATTCCCGGACAATCCAAAATTAAAGCCCCTTGTTGCCGATTCCTCAGGACTTGTTTCCCTGAAAAAACTGCCGGTCGGGGTTCTCAAGGTCAGGGTGACAGCGGAAGGTTATCGGCCCCTCGAAACATTTGTCAACATCGAAACCAAACCAGCCGGTCCCATCCAGTTTGAACTCCATCCCCTTGTTACCTACGGCATCCTCGCCGGCACCGTTACCGACGCTCGCACTGGTAAGCCATTATCCGCGACCATCACATTCTCCGAAGCCGAGCTCGGTACAATTACCGTTGAGCCCACGACCGGCGCCTTTCGTAAAGACAACATCCCGGTCGGTACCTATACTCTTACCGCTAAAGCCGATGGCTACTTCCCTGCCACCGCGACGGTAAAGATTGAAGAAAACCGGGTAACGAACCAACCGTTCATCCTCACTCCACTCGCGGTAAAATCTATCGTCACTGGCGTCGTAACCGACCGGGGCACGAACAAACCACTGCCCGCAAAGGTTACTTTCAAGAACGCCAGCGATGGCACGGTCTTCACCGAGGTTGACAATGACCCGAGTACCGGTGTCTACTCCACCGAACTGCCCGCCGGACCTTATGCGGTTGTTGTCCATTCGGAGGGCTACATCGACCAGTCAGCGGCATTAGTAGTTGAAGAAGGCAAACCGGCAAAACACGACTTCGCCCTGGTCAAGGTCGGGACAACCGTAACTCTGAAAGGTGTTTACTTTGACTTCAACAAAGCGACCCTTAAATTCCCCGAATCCCAGGAAGCATTGCAGGCTGCCTATCAGATTCTTAAAGACAACCCGACCATCAAAGTAGAAATCCAGGGTCACACCGACAACATTGGCTCGGACGAATACAACCAGAAACTTTCCGAACAGCGTGCCTGGGCGGTGGTAAACTACCTTGTTCAACAGATGGGCGTTGATGCTTCTCGACTCATTGCCCGCGGTTATGGCGAAAGTATGCCCAAGGCTTCAAACGACACGCCTGAGGGCCGTGCCCTTAACCGCCGTGTTGAGTTTGTGGTGATCGGCGAAATCGAAAATAAATAACACCTCCTATCAGTTAGAAGAGGGGCGGAAGACCGCCCCTCTTTTTTCGATTTCAATCCAATTCACCGCATATAACTAATTTATTTTTAGCAACTGATGCCTCAAACTCGTAGTCTAATAAATTGAATACAAACCAGAGTTTGTTATAATATATTTTTCTATGGCTTTAATTGCGATTTACCGTGCGGAAAATGAGTTTATGGCGAATACCATTAAAGACCTTTTGGAAAACAATGGGATTCCCGCGATGATTCACTCCTTCCAGATTCCGGCTTACGACGGCATCGCTCAGGTGATGCGACCCGCCTGGGGCGAAGTTCTGGTCCGAGAAGAAGATTCGGCACTGGCAAAAGACCTCATCGAAGGTTTTCTCGCTGCGGGTGGACATCCCGAATCAAACACCCCTCCTGAGACCTCGAATGATGATTAACCTTCAACTCCTCGGCAGATTACTTCTGTTGATCGGCGCTTTGTTCATCATCATCGGCGGTGCCCTAATACTTTTCGGTCGAATTGGCATCGCCCGTTTACCCGGAGACATTGTAATCCAGCGTCCCAATTTGACCGTTTACATCCCGCTCGCCTCCGGAATTCTCATCTCCCTCATCCTTACATTGCTCCTAAATCTCATTTTCTGGCGCGGGCGATAACCATTATGAAGAACGGAAAATGAAAAAACTTGTTTATCGATTCGGTCCCGGACATGCCGATGGCACGGCAAAGATGAAAGACATATTGGGCGGCAAAGGTGCCAACCTTGCCGAAATGACCCGATTGGGAATGCCGGTACCACCCGGCTTCACCATCGCCACACCGGTGTGTGTCTATTATATGAAGCACCACCGACTGCCTCCGGGGTTAAAAACCCAGGTGTTGCAGGGAATTAAATTTCTCGAAAAGGCTACGGGCAAAAGTTTTGGTGACCCGGAAAACCCGCTTCTCTTATCGGTGCGTTCGGGCGCCCGCGCTTCAATGCCCGGCATGATGGACACCGTCCTGAACTTGGGACTCAATGATGCTACGGTCGAAGGACTCAGCCGACTAACGAAAAATCGCCGCTTTGCCCTTGACGCCTACCGGCGGTTACTCGAAATGTTTGGCGATGTCGTGTTGAAAACCAGCCGGGAAAAGTTCGAAGCGATTGTCCACCAGGAACAGTCTACCGCTCCGCTGCCAATGGACGAAGAAACCCTGAGCCGGGTTATTACCGGCTTTAAAGAGGTCATCCGGCAGACAACCGGTGCCGACTTCCCTCAGGACCCATACGAGCAACTCTGGCGCGCAATCATCGCCGTGCTTGAATCCTGGAACAACCCTCGAGCCCAAGAGTATCGCAAACTTTACTCCATACCGGACGACTGGGGAACCGCAGTCAACATTCAGGCAATGGTCTTCGGCAACGCCAGTGAAGATTCGGCGACCGGTGTTGCCTTTACCCGGGACCCGGCAACCGGCGAAAAGAAGGTTTACGGAGAGTACCTCACCAATGCCCAGGGTGAAGACATCGTTGCCGGCATCCGCACACCCTTACCCGTTTCATCCCTTGCGCAAACCCAGCCGAAAATCTATCAACAACTAACAAAACTACTTAACCGGCTGGAACGCCATTACCAGGATATGATGGATGTCGAATGGACTCTGGAAAAGGGCAAACTGTGGATTCTCCAGTGTCGTAGTGGCAAACGCACTCCAACCGCAGCGGTTAAAATTGCCGTTGATATGGCCAAAGAACGGCTTATCAGCCGTCAGGATGCCATCCTCCGTATCGAACCGGAAACGGTGGGTGCCCTTCTTCACAAGACCATACCCCCTGGTGTTAAATACGATGCGGTGGCAAAAGGTATCGCGGCTTCACCCGGCGCCGCTGCCGGCGCAATCGTATTAAGCGCCACCCGGGCACGTGAACTTGCCGAACAGGGCAAAAAGGTAATTCTCGTCCGACACCAGACTTCAGCCGACGATGTCGCGGGAATGGCAAAGGCAGAAGGCATCCTCACATCAGCCGGCGGTACCACATCGCACGCCGCAGTTGTTGCCCGGGGTATGGGTAAACCGGCGGTAGTTGGGTGCGGTGCCCTCCAGATTGACTATGAAAAGGGAACCGTCCGCATCAACACCCATGAATTGAAAGAAGGTGATATCATCACCATCGACGGCTCAACCGGTGCGGTCATCATCGGCACCGTTCCGATGCAACAGCCCCAGCTCTCGGAACAGTTCAACACCCTGCTCTCCTGGGCAGATAAAATGAGTCGCCTGCGCGTCCGGGCAAATGCCGACACACCCGAAGATGCCTCCCGGGCAAGACAGTTTGGTGCGCAGGGTATCGGCTTGTGTCGCACCGAGCATATGTTCTTTGCCCCGGACCGCGTTGGGGTGATGCAGGAGATGATTCTTGCCGCCGATGCTGCTGGCAGAAAACAGGCACTCGACCGACTCCTGCCAATGCAGCGCGCGGACTTTGTCCATATCTTCCGGGTGATGGATGGGTTTCCGGTAACGATTCGCACCCTTGACCCACCGCTGCACGAATTCCTGCCCAAAGACCCGGTGCGTATCGCCCAGCTTGCCGACCGTCTTGGTATTGCGGTTGAGAAAATTCAGGAAAAAATCCATCTTCTTGAAGAACAAAACCCGATGCTCGGTTTTCGTGGCTGCCGGCTGGGAATCATTCATCCGGAAATCACTGCGATGCAAGCCCGGGCGATATTTGAAGCCGCGAGCCAGGTAAAAAGCGAAGGCGGCCGGGTTCATCCGGAAATTATGATTCCCCTGGTCAGTGACGCCGAAGAGCTTGCCCGCCAGCGCCGTTTGATTGAAGAAATCGCCGCTCAGGTGTTTGCGGAAACCGGTGTGCCGGTTGAGTTC
>JBBISL010000007.1:0-65915 GCA_037441285.1 Caldifarciminota bacterium | reverse complement strand
GCAGTCGGTACAATGATTGAAGTACCGCGCGCCGCCCTTCTCGCCCAGGAAATTGCCCGTGTTGCCGACTTTTTCTCCTTCGGCACCAACGACCTTACCCAGTTGACCTTCGCCTTTTCCCGCGACGACTACGGCAAGTTCTTCAACGACTATCAGCGCCTTAACATTATGAAGGAAAATCCGTTTGACACCCTGGACCAGAAAGGGGTTGGCACCCTCCTTAAGATTGCCGTCCAGAATGGGAGAAAAGCAAACCCCAGACTCAAAATCGGCATATGCGGTGAACATGGTGGAGACCCGGCAACGATTCAATTCTGCCACAAAATCGGCCTTGACTATGTATCCTGCTCACCTTTCCGTGTCCCGGTTGCCCGACTTGTTGCCGCCCAATCCGCAATCAGTAAAGGTTCCGAAAGTCCCGGCTCAGGTTCCGTATGAACCCGTTTCATCGTCAACTTGAAGAGGTCCTGAACAACCATCCCGGCATTCAGCACAACCCTATCCGTCGCCAGTTAATCGCCGAGGCGGTTGAACGCCGTGAGGCGCTTGTGGCAAAACCGGGCTGCCTTGCCATCTGGACTCCCGCCGACTCTACGGGCCGCTCTCCGCAGGACACCGTAACGGTTCTGCGCCCGGAGTCAGAAGGCAAAATCGACTGGTCCTCCCCGAACAACCTGCCGATAACACCGGAAACATTTGATATGCTCTTCAACGATGCACTGGCGCGGCTCGCAACTAAACCCCGGCTTTATCAACTTGACCGGGTGATTGGCGCTGATGCCCAATACGCCCTGCCCCTGCGCGTTATCACCGACCGCGCCCTCCATGCCCTATTTTGCGACAATATGTTCCTGCCGCTGCCGCCTGATATCAACCGTTCCATCTTTGCGCAAACGCCGTTTATCCTCATCGCCCTGCCTTACGACCGCCTCGATTCGGAAAAGTACAGCGGCCGGTTGCGCCGTCTGCCGAAAACTGGCAAAACCAGTACCATGGCAATCGTCCTCGATTACGACAACCACATCGGGATTGTGTTCGGCTCTGCCTACTGCGGTACAATCAAAAAACTGATGTTCACCGTGATGAACTACCTCTTACCAGATTACGGTATCCTGCCCCTGCACTGTGCGGCAAATGAAGGTGCCAGCGGCGATATCGCCCTGTTTTTAGGACTCTCCGGTACTGGCAAAACCAGCCTTTCCGCCGACCCCCGGCGTAAACTGTTAGGTGACGACGAACACGGTTGGTCCGACCATGGTATCGCCAACTTTGAAAACGGCTGCTATGCCAAACTCATCAACCTCAACCCGGAAAAAGAGCCAGACATCTATCACGCCTGCTTCCACGAAGCCCCCTACCTGGAACATGGGGCAATTATTGAAAATGTTCTCGTCTACCCGGACGGTACCTTTGACCTTTCGGACTCCCGCCTTACCGAAAACTCCCGCGGCTCCTATCCGCTCTCCTTTTTAAAGAACATCAAAACCCCGGCAATGGGTAACCACCCGGAAACGATTATCTTCCTCACCGCTGATGCCAATGGTGTCCTTCCCCCGGTTGCCAAACTTACACGGGAACAGGCGATGTTCTGGTTTTTAATGGGCTACACATCAAAACTTGCCGGCACCGAAACCGGCATCGTTGAACCAAAAAGCACCTTCTCCAGTTTCTTCGGCCAGCCCTTTATGCCACGCAAGCCCGAAGACTATGCCCACCTCTTAGGCGAAAAACTCAAACGCCACAACACCCGCGTCTACCTCATCAACACCGGCTGGACCGGCGGTCCTTATGGAGTGGGCAAGAGAATTGACATCACCCTCACCCGCGAGATTGTTCAAGCCGCGCTCGCCGGCATCCTTGAAACCGTTCACTACGAAACCGAACCCTACTTCCGGCTCGCCATCCCTATCACCTGCCCCAATGTCGCCGACCCCAAAATTCTCAACCCGAAAAATACCTGGGACAGCAAAGCCGCATACGAAGAAAGGGCAAAAAAACTTATCACCGAATTCCAGAACCACTTCCACCGTGCCTACGAAGGCCGGGGCCTGGACCCGATAATATGCCGGCAGTGTCCGGGTAGCTAAAAACTTCACCCCCAACCCCAGACCGCTTCGACTGGTCATCGCTTGACTCCACGCCTTTTGACGGTTAAAATTAGATGAGGCTAACAATGTTAGTTAAGAATAACTCCGGTCGCTTTCATTCCTCACTAAGTGAAAGCGGAGAGGATTACCTCGAAGCCATCCTTTTGCTTGGCGCCCAAAAAAGTCCGGTTCGGGTAAAGGATATCGCCCGTTGTTTAGGGGTGAGCCGGCCTTCGGTGGTCAATGCCCTTACCCAGCTGGAAACCCGAGGGCTGGTGCGACACGAGCACTACGGTGGCGTTGAACTCACTGATACCGGCCGGCACTACGCCACGGCAGTTTATCGCCGCCATCTCCTTCTTGAACAGTTCCTGCATCAGGTTCTCGGTGTCAGTGCTGAAATTGCGTCGCAGGACGCCTGCCGTTTAGAGCACGCCCTCTCGCCGCAAACCACCCAGCGTCTGATGGGGTTTATCCGCCGACTCGGAGTCCGATGAAAAGACTGAGCGAACTTGCCGTGGGCGACTGGGGTGTTATCCAAACAGTTGAAGGAAAACCGGCACTTAGGCGCCGGCTGGAAACGATGGGTTTTGTTCCCAGAGTCCGGGTCCGGGTTTCGCGCTGTGCACCAATGGGCGACCCTCGTGCCTACGAACTACTGGGCTACTGCATCTCCCTGCGTCAGGAAGAAGCAGAACTGGTCATCGTTGAACCGATTAAAACCTATCGGTTAAGTGAAGCACCACCGGGTCGATTCAAGGTTATCGGGATTTCCGGTGGTCGCGGGCTGGTTGAAAAACTTGCCGGTCAGGGATTTGTCCCCGACGCGGTTGTGGTCCTTAAAGATAAGGGGCAAACCGGTCCCGTCTTGGTTGAAATTCATGGCCAGTTGCGGCAAATTGGCCGGGGTATGGCGGCTCGCATAACGGTAATCGCCGAAAGAGATGAAGCCCAAACGACCGATTAAAATCGCCATCGCCGGCAACCCCAACTCCGGCAAAAGTACCATTTTCAACGCCCTCACGGGCGGTGCCGTGGCGGTTGGTAACTGGCCCGGCGTTACGGTGGAAAAACATGAAGGGCGTTCGTTTTACCAGGGCCATGAGGTCACCGTTGTTGACCTACCGGGCACCTATGCCCTTGACGCCTGGACGCTTGACGAGCGCATCGCCCGTAACTTCCTCATCACCGAAAAACCCGATGGTGTTGTTGCCGTCGTTGATGCCTCCAGTTTGGAGCGCAACCTCTATCTTGTCGTCCAGCTGCTTGAGATGGGCGCTTCGGTAATTGTCGCCCTGAATATGATGGACCTTGCCCGGGCAAAAGGGATTGAGATTGATACCGAACGGCTGAGCCGGCTGCTGGGAGTTAAGATTGTACCGCTCGTCGCCTCCCGGCTTGAAGGAATTGAACAGTTAAGGCAGGCGATTCACAACCTGGGCCGGGAAGAAAAATCTGTCAGACCCTTGCGGATTGATTACGGCGAAGAGATTGAGCAAGATGTCGCCCGGATAATGAGTGCCTTACCCGCGACCGTTCCGGAAAACGAGCGCCGCTGGCAGGCGCTGAAACTGCTGGAAACCGGAGAAACGGGAACCGAAACATTACCGATGACTGATGCCGCCCTGAGTCAAGCAACCCGAGTGGCGTCCGCCTTCCGCGCCGAATTAACGAAGCGCCACCGGCACGACGCCCAGAGCGCCATCATTGAACGACGCTACGGCTTCATCCGCGGGGTACTGAAAGAGTGTGTGCGCCAGACCCCAAAAATCCAGCGCTCGCTTGACCTGTCCGAAGTCATCGACTCAATCGTGCTCAACCGCGTTCTGGGTATCCCGCTCTTCTTTTTGATGATGGCGTTAACCTTCTTTGTTGTCTTTGCCCTCGGGACACCTTTGAGCCAGCTCCTTGACAAATTATTTAACCTGTTTGCCCGCGGCGCGACCATTGTCCTCACCAACCTCTTCGCCCCGGAATGGCTTACTTCGCTGATTGCCGATGGGCTCATCACCAGCATCGGTACGGTTCTGAAATTTATTCCGAACATAATCATCCTTTACATTATCCTCGCCCTGCTTGAAGACTCCGGTTATATGGCGCGGGCGGCGTTTCTTATGGACAAATTTATGCACAAGATGGGATTGCACGGCAAATCGTTCATCCCCCTGCTCTTGGGCTTTGGCTGCAATGTACCGGCGGTGCTTGCCGTCCGGACGCTTGAAGCGCGTAAAGACCGCATCCTCACCATTTTGGCAATCCCGCTAATCTCCTGCTCGGCGCGATTGCCCATCTACATCCTGTTTGCCAGCGTTTTCTTTAACCGGGCACGATTCCTTGTCGTATTTTCCCTTTATCTCTTGGGGGTACTCATCGCCGTTGCCACCACCCGGCTTTTGCGGCATCTCTTCTTCCGTCGCGAAGATGCCCCATTGATTATGGAACTACCACCCTATCACACGCCTGCCTGGCGCACCGTTCTCCGTCCCGCCTGGGTCCGCACCTTGCTGTTCATCCGGCGCGCCGGCGTGGTGATTGCACCGGCAGTGGTTGTCGTCTGGCTCCTGGGCAGATTACCCTGGGGAGTGCCAAACGCCTCAGCCCAGAGCCTGTTAGGAAAAATTGGCAATCTGATTGCACCGCTGTTGAAACCCGCTGGGTTCGGCTACTGGTGGGCAGCGGTGGCACTCCTTGCCGGTGTTGTGGCAAAAGAGATTGTCATCAGCACCCTCGCCACCATCCACACCAGTAGCCCGCAAGGGTTAACCGGCGCACTCCAGTCCTACTTCACCCCGCTTTCCGCCTACGCCTTTATGGTTTTTTCCCTTCTGTACTTTCCCTGTGTTGCCACCTTTGCGGCAATCCGGCGCGAACTGGGCGGACGCTGGGCGGCTTTTGCCGCACTCTACACCCTTCTCATCTCCTGGCTCACCGCCACCGGCATCTACCAATTAGGCAGGACCATTTTATGATTCCCTCACCCCTAACCCCGCCTCCCGCGAAAACCGCAAAACCGCTTTCCCGCTGGCTACTCCTTGTCCCGCTTATCAGCGCCGCGCTCATCGCCCTTTTCCTCTTCCGAGTCAAACGCCCGACCGCACCGGTATGCGGTCCCGAACTTCCCAACCCGGACTCCATCTACCAAACCGGTGTCACCCTTGACAAAAACGAAGTTCTTGCCCAGCTCCTGCGCCGCTTTTGCCTGAGCGAAACGACGATTAACACCATCTACGCCGCCCTCCGCCGCACCGACTTCGACTTCCGCAAGATGAAACCGGGCGACTCGGTCTCCTTCTACTATCAAGGCTTGAACCTCGCCCGTGTCGACTACCACCCGAACTTAATCACCACCTATGAAGTTTCCCTGGACTCCGCCGGCGGCGCAACCGCGCAAAAAATAATAAAACCGGTTGACACGGTTAAATGCGTCATCGTTGGTACGATTGACAACACCCTCTGGAACTCGTTACTCAAAATGGGTGGCACCCCCGAACTGGTCGTCAACTTCGCCGAAATCCTGCGCTACGACATCGACTTTTTCACCGAATGCAACAACGGTGACACCTTTGAACTGCTCGTTGACCAGTTGAATGTTGAGGGCAAAACCTACACCTATGGCCGAATCTATGCGGTCCACTACAAAAGCAAAACCGAAAATGTTTACGGTTTCTACTTTAAGGACCCCTCAGGCCGCTGGGACTACTACAACGAAAAGGGCCAATCACTGCGCAAGACCGTGCTCCGTTCGCCGCTCTCTTTTGCCAAAGTGTCCTCCTATTTCGGCATGCGGTTCCATCCCATTTTACGGATTTACCGCCCGCATCAGGGTGTTGACTATGTGGCTCCACGCGGTACACCGGTCAGCGCCATCGCCGACGGCACCGTGACAATGGCACGCTGGACTGGTGGTTACGGCAATCTGGTGGAAATCAAACATTCCGGTGGCCTTGTCTCCCGCTATGGCCACCTGTCTAAGTATGGTCCCGGAATAAAAGAGGGCAGATTTGTCCACCAGGGCGCAACTGTTGGCTATGTCGGCGCCACCGGGATTGCCACCGGTCCTCATCTCCACTTTGAAATTCGCAAAGGTGGCAAACCGGTCAACCCGTTAAAGGTTATTCCACCCCGGGCAGAGCCGGTCGCCCAAAAGTACCTCCAGCAATTTAACGAGACTAAAGATTACTACCTGTCTCTTATTAAAAGAGTCCACACACTCAACCAGCAAGATTCAACCAGCGCTACCTATAAACCCATATCTATTTCTAAATAGATATTCCTGCCTGGTAGTGGATAATCTTTTAACTCCTGATACTCCTGGTTAAAGACATTCCTGCAGCCCAATGCCAGCTGGCAGTGCAGGTTGCTATTGCTGAGTATCATGCGCGCCGGGTCGAAAACAATCTCGGCATCGAAAACTGCATAACCGGGGAGTGTGTCGGTGTTCTCCTTGTCGGTGTATCGTTTTGACACCGCCCTTCCGCTTAAGAGCAACTTAACAACCGGTTGTTCGTTGTTCATTAGATAAGCCAGCCATACCCCACCTTTTCCGGAAAGTAAGGGCTTGTAGGGCAACACCTTACCATCGGTTTGACACCGCTGTAAAGTGGCGTTGAGATTGAACCCAAACCATTTGAACCCAAAATCGGCTTCCAACTCCGCACCTCTAACCGTCGCTGATGCCACATTTACCGGTTGATATTTGAAACCGCTGTCTGGTAGCCATTGAATCAGATTGGTAAACTGTGTTCCATAAACTCCCAATCGCAACCTGCCTTTACCCGCTATCTCATAACCCACGCCGCCATCAACTCCGATACCAAATTCGGGTGCCAATCTGGGATTACCTGCGGTCCAGCCATCATCGGGCCACCACAACTCGTTAAATGTTGGTGACCGAAAAGAGCGGTTTGCCCCCACATAAAAACTTATCGGGTAAAACCGGCTTACAATTAGCGCCAGTTTCGGGCTAACCGCCCCATAACTCCGGTTGATAAACTCGCCCCGGTTTAACTCACCTTTGCTAATCAAGAGGTCGTAGCGTACCGCCGGTTTCACTTCCAGACCACCACCGGCAATTCCGGCTTCAAAGTACAGGGCGGTTGTTGTCCGGTTCGGTCTGCCCACCTTTGTGCTCTTTGCCTGCTCAAGAAACATCTCCATGCCGAGATTACCGGTGAACCACCGCACCGGGCTAAACCACTGATTGACATTAACCCCGGTCTGATGGATCTGGTGGGTGTCATTCGCGGTAAAATAAATTGAAGGGTTAAAGTAGTTCTCCCAGGTGCGCTGATGAGAGAAACGGCAGCTGAGCCGGGCGTTGTCCGCCTCCTGCAGGTCGTAACCAAGAATCGTCATCAACCTTAAATCCCGTAGCCGCGCACTGTCCGAAGGATAGGAAATTGGACCCGGCGAACCGCGGTCAGCAGCCCCAACCATTCCTGAACACGAAAGATAGTGCCGACTCCCGAATTTTGTTTGCGCTTTGACCAGCAAATCACCCCGGCTGATGTCACAGTTCAAACGGGTCCGGACCGAATCAAGCGCATCACGATAACTCCACCGATTTTTTGACTGCAACCCACCGCCGGCAAAAAGGAAATTCACCGTTCCCGGCACAGAAATCACCACGCTACCATTGCGCCTGCCCAGTGAACCAAGCCCTAAACCAACTCTTACACCACCCCTTTTCGGCTCCGGGCTCTTGATGTTCACGACACCACCTATCGGATTCGCGCCATACAACGCCGAGGCACCGCCCCGCATCACCTCCACCTCACCGGCAAACACGAGAGGAATCAAACTCAGGTCGGCAATGTTGTTAAGGCTTGAGTTTAACCGCACACCATCAAGCATCACCACCGTCTGCTCCGCACTCGCCCCGCGCAACATCACCGTGGTCAGATTGCCGTAGTCGTTTATCTGCCCACCCCCATCAGCTCCAATAACCCCTCCGACATCGTTAAACCCCCGGGTCCGGCTCGGCTCACATTTTATCACTGATACCGGCTGGGCAACCGCGACCATCGCACCGAGCCGGGTTGCGGTACTTGTTACCCCGGAAACCGGAATCGCCCGGGGCAAAAGGTAAAACACCGCCGCTTTATCAACAGCAACATCCTTCCACACCCGCGTTTCGTACCCGAGCCTTGATATTGAAACGGTCACCCTCTTTTCTAAATCACCGACGTTAATCTGAAAATTCCCCAGGGAATCTGCCGTTACCTTTAACCCGGCGGGCGCAACCTCAATCTCGGCAAAGGGCACCGGTGCTCCTGTTGTGGCGTCAAAAACCTGACCTTGGAAAACCCCGGCTGGGGCAAGAAGTGAAATTAAGAACAAAAGAACCATTGTGGCACTCCTTTCCGTGCAAAGAGTTTACCGACCTTGACAGCGACCAGGTCTCCTGACTTGCGGCACCGTCCATCGCCTTCCCGGCATTACCAGTGGCGTTGATGGACACTTCTTCGCCGCTCACAGTGGGCGCGACCGTCGCCGATTTGCACGGCGTTCCCTGTGTCTTTGGCTCTTTCCGAAGACAACCGGCTTGCGACTTACGCTTCCGGTCTGTCGCTGTCCCTTAGATAAAAATTACCTTACGGCAATCTTGAGTCAAGAAAATCCGATTTGACTTAACCGCTCCTCGGGCTAACATATCATAATGTCAAAACCCGGAGGTAAAATGAAAAGAAACCGTTATTTTTTGCTTCTCGCCATCCTTGCCACCACTCTTCAGGCGCGGTGGCTTTCTTTTACTGGTAATCAGGGAGAAAAATCGCCCCAATTTGCGGTGTTAAGTTCTTCACCGCAAAAGACGGTTGTTGAATTGAACCTTGACGGTTGCTATCTCACCGATACAACGGTCCAGGGCACCTCATTTCAAATTGTCAATCTCGGCATTGCCGCCGGCGGAACCCGAGCCGAAGTTGGCGCCCCCCAGATTCCGGTTGTTGCCCACTTTATCGCCATACCTGATGACCGGGATGTCAGGGTGGAAATTGTACAACTGGACACGGTCCGGCGCCGCGGTTATAACCTGTTCCCCGCACAACCACCCCTGCCCGAAAATCAATCCGAACCGCCTTTCACCATCGATGAAAAGCGTTATCAAACCGATGAGTTTTACCCGGTGGCATTTGCCGAAGTCAGTCAACCAATGATTATGCGTGACTTTCGGCTCGTGCAACTTGTCCTTCAGCCGCTCCAGTTCAACCCGGTAGCAAAAGAACTCTTGGTGGCGCGCAAAATCCGCATTGAACTGCACTACGACAACCCATCAAATGTCAATATCAAAACCCGGCGCACTGTCACTATTTCCCATGCATTCGAACCGCTGTACCGTTCTTTCATCGCCAATTACCGATTTCTGCACCCCAATCGCGCCGAAGACGGTAGTTACCTCATCATCACCCACGACAGTTTTGCCTCGGCGGTTGCGCCGTTTGCCCGCTGGAAACAGCGCAAAGGCTGGCGCACAAAAGTCGTCACCCTTTCCGAAATCGGGGGCAACGATACCGCGCTCATTTACAACTACATCCACAACGCCTATCTGAACTGGCCCTATCCGCCCGAATATGTACTGCTTGTCGGTGATGCCCCGGACTTTCTCCGCTGCAGCCACTGGCCCGGAAACACCGACGCCTCAGACCTTTACTACTCCCTCCACGAGGGCAACGACATCCTTGCCGACCTTCATATCGCCCGGGTTTGCGTCCGTACCCGCGCTGAAGCCCAGGCGGTTCTGAATAAACTGTACAGATACGAGATGGAACCGGACCTGAGCAACACCGACTGGTTTAACAAGGTTTGTGCCTTAGCCGCTTACGAAAGCGGCAGCCCGAGTCGTTTCTGGACCGTTGTCATCAGAATCCGCGACTATGTAATGAACCGACCTTTTGTCCAGTTTGACACGCTGTTTCAACGCTGGGGCTTAAACACCGCCCAGCGTTTGACCGACTCCTTGAACTCGGGCCGTGCCTGGATGCTCTACCGGGGCCATGGCGATAACGACGCCTGGGCGAATGTCAGCCCCTCCTGGAACAACAGCAATGTTTACGCCCTAAACAACGGCGGGATGACGCCGATGGTCATCGCACCCACCTGCCTCTCCGGCAACTTTGATGAAGCCGCGGACTGCCATGCTGAAGCCTGGCTCAAAGCCGGTGAAACCCGGGGCGGTGTTGGCTACTTCGGCGCTTCGGAGGTAAGTTATTCCGGCTACAACGACTCCCTTGCTGCCGGCACCTTTATCTCCTATGTTGACAGTCTTGCCTACACCTTCGCCCAGTGCACTCAGTGGGGCAAACTTTTTATGCTCCTTGCCTACCCCCTGCCCGATCAAACATCAGAAGAAGAGATTTATATGTTCAACAACTTTGGCGAACCGGAGTTGAATGTCTGGTCGAAAACCCCACAAACCTTACTTGTCGAACATCCCGCAACGGTTCACATCGGCTCTTTCAACTTTCCGGTCCAGGTAAGCAGTGGTGGCAACCCGGTACCCAATGCCCAGGTCTGTGTTATGTCCTTACAGGACACCTCCCTGTACTATGTTGGCCATACCGATGCCGCCGGCGAGGTGACTTTTAATATCAACAGCACAACCGCGGGCGACTCCCTTTATGTCACGGTCACGGGTCGCAACCTCCTTCCCTATCTTGGTGCTGCATTAACCATTGCGCCCAGCACCCCATACTGCACCTACCTCCGCTCAACGGTTGACGACTCGCTGGGCGGAAACAACGACAAAATCATCAACCCCGGTGAAACGATTGAACTACCGGTCTGGATTAAAAACTGGGGCTCGGTCAGCGCCGTTAGCGTCCGCGCCACCCTGCGCAGTAGTGACCCACAAATTAATATCACCGACTCGGTAAAAAATTTCGGCACGATTTTACCCGGAGACTCCGCCTTTACCGGCACCGATGGGTTTAACTTCACCGTTGCACCCGGTTGTACCAATCGCTATCCATTACGGTTCAACCTTGAATGCCGGGACCAGGCCGATTCGGTCTGGCGCTCCAACTTTACTCTGTTCGTCGGCACGCCGGTTATCATCTACGCCACCAGAGAGATTAACGACTCACCACCCGTAGGCAATGGCAACGGCAGATTGGACCGCGGGGAAACCGCGCAACTGTTTTTGACCATCCGCAACATCGGTCTGGGACACGGCTACGATGTGACCGGCATCGTGCGCTCTGCCGACCCCCGCTTACAGATTCTTGACTCCCTGGCTCAATTCGGCTTCATTCCCAAAGACTCATTTGGCACCAACAGCGCGGACCCGTTCCTGCTTTACGCTGATACCTCACTATCCCGCGAAATCGCCATCTCCTGTACCCTTATCGTATCAGCCCAGGGCGGCTACACCGTTACCTTACCCTGGCAGATTGTCG
The DNA here is from genome assembly GCA_037441285.1 of Caldifarciminota bacterium. Taxonomy (GTDB): domain Bacteria; phylum Hydrothermota; class Tepidihabitantia; order Tepidihabitantales; family Tepidihabitantaceae; genus Tepidihabitans. Next base: position 54,433 of record JBBISL010000007.1, on the reverse strand, counting down.
TCAATGAAATTAGGGCATCAGACCCGATTCCGGACAACGCTGAACCTACCCGCTACTGGGCTTACGACAACATTGACACCCTTTACTCCCAGCATCCTGAGTTCAACTGGGTTGAAATCAGAAATTTGGGAACAAGGCTGAGTTTAAGTGACGACCAGACCGTGCAGATAACTCTACCGCCGACTTTCGGTCCATTTATCTTCTATGGCGAGAACTACACCCAGGTCTCAATTTGCTCCAATGGTTGGGCAGCACCAGGTTATACCACGCTCACGACCTATCAGAACACGGCGCTACCTAACACCTCAATGCCCCAACTCCTTGCCGCCAACTGGGACGACCTGTACCCACAAACCGGTAATGGGGTCTGGTACTATCACGACACCGCTAATCACCGATTTATCATTGAATGGGACTCGGTCCACTACTTTAATCCCCGTGACCAGTGGGATAAATTTCAGATTGTCATTTACGACACCACCGTACCAACCCCAACCGGCGAAAACCAGATTGAGTTCCAGTACCTTACCGCAAATTACACCGCATCCAGTACCGTGGGTATTCAGAATCACACCGCCTCATTCGCCATTCAGTACCTTTATAACAACTCCTACCATCGCGGTGCTGCCGGCATCAATCCCGGCCGTGCCATTCGATGTATTACCGGTGAACCTACCACCGGTTTAGCCGAGAACCCTGGCCAGCCTGTGACCTCCCGGCCCCTCCTGATGGTCGCGCCCTGTCCAATCCGCACCAAAGCGCTTATCCGCTTTGCCCTGCCCGCTCCGGCGCAGATTAGCCTCAAACTGTTTGACATAACCGGCAGAAATGTGCGTACCATTACCTGCGGCAACCTTCCGGCTGGCATCCACCAGCTCACCTGGAACGGACAGGATGAACAGGGCAAACAGCTAAGCCCGGGAGTTTACTTCCTCCGCCTTGCAATCGACAACAGCGGTGAAAATCAGACCTTCACCGTAAAGACGGTTATTGCCCGTTGAACCGAGGATAGATGGAACCGCATCACAAAAAAGAGAATGTCCTTATCCGGCAGATGACCGAAGCGGACCTGGACCGGGTAATGGCGATTGAAACCCAGACCTTTCCCAACCCCTGGCGTCGCTCCTTCTTTGCCTCGGACATCTATCGGCCCGATGCGCTCTGTGTCGTTGCCGAAGACGCCCGGGGCGTTGTCGGCTATCTCATCGCCTGGGGTCGGGAAGAGGTCCACATCGCCAACATCGCGGTTGCAAATGAACTCCGGCGTCAGGGTATCGGCACCCGTTTAATGGAGACCGCACTCCAGTTTGCCCGGCATCAGGGCGCCGATTCGGTCTATCTTGAAGTCCGCATCTCCAACACCGGTGCGCAAAAATTTTACCGCCGATTCGGTTTTGTTCCAACCTACATCCGCCGGGGCTATTACGAAAACGGCGAAGATGCCATCGTTATGGAACTGGAGGTTGAGGCGAAAAAGTAACGAGCCGCTTGCCTATCGGTAACGGTCAAAACAGACAATCTCGGTAAGCGGCTTTCGGTCCCGGGGCTTGGGCTCCTGTGCCGGATAACCTAACGGCGTGAGCGCGACCGGCTTCACCCCCTCAGGAATTTCCAGGACCTTCCGCACCTCCCCCTCAATAAATGCGCCAATCCAGCAGCTCCCTAACCCTTCGGCGGTTGCCGCAAGGATGATGTGCTCGAGCGCGATTGTCACATCAACCACCGCCGCGGACCAGTAACCACCCATCCCCTTCCACGCCTGCTCCTCAATCGCACAACCGCAGATGACCACCGGCGCCTGCGCGATAAACCCCTGATTGCGGCACGCCGGCACCAGCGCCTGGCGTACCGCCGCGTCCTTCACCACAATAAACTTCCAGGGCTGATAGTTCTTCGCCGAGGGCGCCCGCCTTCCCGCCTCAAGGATTCGGTTCAAAACCTCATCCGGCACCGGGTCGCTTTTGTACGAGCGAACACTCAAACGCCGGTTTATCACCTCATAAAACTCCATCTTACCCCCTTATGAAAACCAGCGCCCGACGCGATTCGAACGCGTGGCCTGCAGATCCGGAGTCTGCCGCTCTATCCATCTGAGCTACGGGCGCACCGCACTTAATTTACCCCGCTCCGCAATAAAGTCAAGTTTTAACCCCTGAACTCCACAATTGCCTTGACACCAAACCGTCGCTAACATTAATCTGTGCTTGGCACGCTCGTCAATGTCGCCACCGTCGTCATCGGCAGCCTCATCGGCATCTTCCTCCACACCCGTCTGCCGCAACGCCTCACCCAAACCGCATTTGGCGCGATTGGCATCTTCACCCTGTTCCTCGGCATCTCAATGGCGTTGAAAACCCACCACATTTTGATTCTCGTCTTTTCCATCCTGCCCGGTGCCATCATCGGCGAACTGCTCAAAATTGACCAGCGGCTCAACCAGACAATTGAAAAACTGAAAACCCGTTTTGCCTTAAAAGCCGACCGCTTCACCGAAGGGCTGATTTCCGCCTTTCTTTTGTTCTGTATGGGCTCAATGACCATCCTCGGCGCCATTGAAGAAGGCTTGGGCAAACCGCCCACCCTTTACTTCACCAAGGCGCTACTGGACGGCGTCGCCGCAGTCGCACTCAGCGCCGCGCTCGGCATCGGCGTCCTGTTCTCGGTCCTGCCCCTGTTTCTTTACCAGGCGGGTCTAACCCTTATCGTGCGCCTGCTCGGCAACACCTTAAACCCCATCGTCGCCGATGAACTAACCGCAGTTGGTGGTCTCATCCTTCTCGGTCTCGGTATCAACCTCCTCGAAATCAAGCAGATAAAAATCCTCAACCTCCTGCCCGCGCTCATCATCGCCCCGCTCCTCGCTCTCATCTTCATCCACTAACCAGCACCGCTCCCATCATCACCGGAAAGCCCGGACCAAACCCTCCCTTTAAAAGCACCCTTCTCGGCAAACAACCTTATCCCCAATACCATCCCCGGAACGGCTCATTGGTGAGCCCTATGCCTGGGGTACAGAATCTCGTAACGACTTTAAAAAGTGTCGGTTATAAGTATGCTACCGAACTTGACCGTTAACATCACACAATTTTGGGCTCTAAATAAAAAAACCGGCAAACCGGTCCGCCCTTCAATATCAGCGGCAACAACCTGCCCTGACTCTCCCCCGCTTACGGACACTTACTGAAACCGCACGAGACGCAAACCAGACACCCCTCTTGAAACTCCACCCTGCCCCCGCAGTCCGGACAGGCGCCCTCTTTACCTTTATCCACCTCCACAACCTCACCCAACTCCTGCTCCAGCGCCTTGGCGATGGCATCGGCACAACTGGTAATCTTATCATTTTTTGACCAGGCGTGGGACTGGCACGATATCCCCTTCAACTGTTTGACAATCTGCCTGGGTTCAACTCCGCTGCGCAAGACAAGCGAAACCAGCCGGCCAATCGCTTCCGCCTGCGCCTGGGCACACATCCCGGCTTTGCCGATGTTGGTAAACACCTCAAACAGGCGTCCGCTCTCATCCCGGTTAATCGTCACATACAGGTTGCCGCAGCCGGTTGCCATTTTGCGTGTCACCCCGGTTAACAAAGGCGCCCGACCCCGCGGTTTAACCGCCTCCGCCGAACTCTGCACTGACAAAACCTGGGCTGCCCTTGACCCGTCCCGATAGACCGTCACCCCTTTACAGCCCAGTTCATAGGCTAAAAGGAACACGCGGCGCACATCCTCTTCACTCGCCTGATTTGCCAGATTCACCGTCTTACTCACCGCATTCTGGACATAGTGCTGGAACGCCGCCTGCATCCGGATGTGCTCCTCCGGGGTCAACTCGAGTGCGGTAACAAACCGCCGTTTCAAATCGTCCGGCACAGCGGGAATCTTGCTCAGCCTGCCCTCGGCAAGCAAAGCCTGTTCCACCGCCTGGTTCCAGACACCCCGCTTTTCCAGTTCCGCTCTTAAATAAGGATTAACCTCTTTCAGTTTTGTGCCGTCGAGAATGTTGCGCTCAAAGGCAAGGGCAAAGTAAGGCTCAATCCCGCTACTACAACCGGCGATGATGCTCAAACTGCCGGTCGGTGCGATGGTGGTAATCGTCGCGTTGCGCAACTCCTCATCGGGATAGTAAACACTCTTTTCAAAGTTCGGAAACACACCCCTTGCCTTTGCTAACTGATGGGACGCCTGCTTGCCCTGTTCGAGAATGAATTTCATCACCGCCTCGGCTAACTCGAGCGCCTCCGCCGCATTGTACGGAATCCCCAGTTGCGCCAGCATATCGGCCCAGCCCATCACACCCAGACCAATCTTCCGATTGGCGCGTGTCTTCTCGGCAATCACCGGCAGCGGATAGCGGTTGGCATCAATCACATTGTCCAGGAAGTGTACCGCCTTATGCACCACCTGACCTAAGAGTTCCCAGTCAACCGTGCTGTCTTTAACCATCCGCGCCAGGTTGACTGAACCCAGGTTGCAGGACTCATAGGGTAAGAGTGGCTGTTCGCCGCAGGGGTTGGTTGCCTCAATTTCGCCCTCAGCCGGCACCGGATTCGCCGCATTCACCCGGTCGAGAAAAACTATTCCCGGTTCGCCGTTCTTCCACGCCTGATGGACAATCAGATTAAAAACCTCCTGTGCCCGTAGCCGCTGCACCACCTCATGGGAACGGGGATTGATCAGCGCGTACTCCTCATCCTCCAGCACCGCGCGCATAAACTCCTCGGTCACACCCACCGAGATGTTAAAGTTGGTGAGCCGGTTCGGGTCGTCCTTACAGGTGATAAACTCCTGAATGTCAGGATGGTCAACTCGCAAAAGCCCCATATTGGCGCCCCGGCGCCTGCCCCCCTGTTTTACCGCCTCGGTTGCGGCATCAAAAACGCTCATAAAGGAGAGCGGTCCGGAACTAACCCCCTTGGTTGAGCCGACCACATCCCCTTTGGGACGCAACCGCGAGAAACTGAACCCGGTACCGCCGCCCGACTTGTGAATCAGTGCCGCATACTTCACCGCATCAAAAATCTCCTCCATTGAATCACCCACCGGCAGCACAAAACAGGCGCTCAACTGGCCCAGTTCGGTCCCGGCGTTCATCAAAGTGGGTGAATTGGGCAGAAACCGCAGACCGCTCATCAACTCGTAGAAATCCTCAGTCAACCGGTCAACCTCAGCCGAACTGGCACCATACTGGGCGTCGACCTCAGCAATCGCCCTTGCCACCCGGTAAAACATCGCCTCGGGTGTCTCAATGATGTTACCCTGCTCATCCCGGCGCAAATAGCGGCGCTTTAACACCTCAATTGCATTGGCTGATAAGTACGGGCGAATAATCATTCGCTCCTCCTCTTCTGCGCTTCTGCTCTTCTCCACTATTTCCCTTCTGTTCTTCTTTATCTCAGTGTAACCGGTGCCGGTATGGTGTCAAATTTGTACGGGCGAATAAATATTAGCCCCTCATTTTGACCCAGAACTCCTCTTCTACGCTTCTGCTCATCTGCTCTTGTCCGGGCAAATAATCATTCGCCCCTCCTTTTGACTTATCGAACTTTTTCTGTCCCCTCCCGGGATGGGAGGGAACAAAGGGGAGGGTGGGAAATATATCTTTGACTTATCGGGCTTTTTCTGGTATAATTGTTATGGAGGCTAAAGATGATTAACGACCCGAAGGTCTTGAGCCTGTTAGAACTCCTCGCCGAGAACAAACTCCCGGCGCTGGAACCGGTGTTTGCTCCGCGTCCGGATGGCTGGGTAAGTTATCCGGTGGTCGAAAACCACCTCGGGGTTGATGCCGAATATGCCCAGCGGTTGCTCAGTGACCTGCACCGTCTGGGCTATCTTGAACGCCAGTTTGCCGCCCGCTTTCTCTTCTGCCCGGTCTGCAACTCCCATAACCTTGAGTGGTCAATCTCCTGTCCGAAATGCGGTTCGCCCAATCTAACGCGCATTCGGCTTTTAAGACACCGCGTCTGCAACTGGACCGGACCGGAAAAAGATTTCCAGCGCAAAGACGAGCGCATCTGCCCCAAGTGCCGTGCCGAACTTTTTCTTGTCGGCAACGACTATGACGACCTGGGCAGCCGCTATCAGTGCGAAAACTGCCGGGAGATAACCCGCACTCCGGTTGAAAAGTGGCACTGTCCGGGCTGTAACCGCGTTTTCCCGAAAGATGGTGCCCGGGAACTGGTCCTGTACCGGTTCGTGCTCGACCCATCACAAATCTCAAAACTCCGTCTCGAGCGCATCCCGCGTGCCAAGGTGCTGGAGATACTGAAACGCGAAGGCTACGATGTCCAGGAATCGGCGCGATTGGTCGGCAAGTCCGGCGCCGAGCACACGATTGACATCCTCGCCACCAAGCACACCGGTCCACTTGAGCACCGCCTTATCGTGGGCTTCGCCTCTGCCGAACGCGCCGTTGACTCAGAAGAGGTCATCAAACTGTATGCCAAGGCTTACGATGTCGGTGCCCAGGACATCATCCTCATCGCCGTACCCCACCTCTCAGCCGAAGCCGAACAGTTTGCCCAGCACTACCACATCCGGGTCTATAACGCCGAAGCGCTCGACCGGCTACTAGCGGGCGCCGAGCACATCATCTGATGGCTGCCGCCCTGCGCCGGTCGTTTGTCTGGACTGCCATCGCCTCGCTGTTTGCTGACCAGTTGACAAAAATCCTTGTTTACGGTCTCACCGGCGGTGTTGAAGGTGGCGCCCCGATTCGGATTCTCGGTGACATTCTGAAAATTTCCTACACCACCAACACCCGGGGTGTTTTTGGCATCCCATTTGGTCCGCGGCTGATGTACTTCATCCTGCCCGGCATCGGCACCATCCTTGTCCTCATATTTGCCCTGAAAACCAAAAGCACCTGGCTCGGCTCAGCCTACGGTCTGATTCTCGGCGGTGCTTTGGGCAATCTTATCGACCGGTTCCGGCTGGGATTTGTCATCGACTTTATTGATTTTGAACTGCGTCCGCTCCACATCCGCTGGTTTACCTTCAACCTCGCGGACGCCTTCGTTGTTATCGGGGTGATAATGATTTTCCTTTACGAAATCGCCGGCACGCTCAAAAGCCGGCGGCAGAAATTAAAGGAGGCAAAAGAGCATGAAGCGACGAATTTATCTGGACAACAACTCAACAACACCAATTGACCCGCGGGTCCGGCAGGCGATTGAGCCTTATCTGAACCAAAACTTCGGCAACCCGTCCAACCTCCACTCCTTTGGTCGGGAAGCAGCCGAAGGTATCGCCCGGGCGCGCGAACAGGTCGCCGACTTCTTAAATGCCAAACCCGAAGAAATCTTCTTTACCAGCGGTGGCACCGAGGCGAACAACTGGGCGGTTAAAGGGGTAGCGGTGGCGCTGATGCTGGAGCGCGGCCGGCACATCGTCACCAGCCCAATTGAACACGCCTCAATCCTCGGCAGCGTCCAGTATCTATCCGAACAGGGCTGGCAGGTAACCTATCTGCCGGTTGACTCCTATGGCATTGTTGACCCGGCAGCGGTGCAAAAGGCAATAACCAAAGAGACCGCGCTCGTGAGTGTCATGCTCGCCAACAACGAGATTGGTACAATTGAGCCCATTAAAGAGATTGCCGCCATCTGTAAAGACGCCGGGGTTCTGTTGCACACCGATGCGGTCTCGGCCGCCGGTAAGGTGAAACTCGATGTCCGGGAACTGGGTGTTGACCTTCTGACCATCTCGGGCCACAAGATTCACGCGCCCAAAGGGGTTGGCGTCCTTTTCATCCGGGAAGGCGTCAAGATTCATCCCCTGATTCACGGTGGTCACCATGAAAAGGGGCGCCGTGCCGGTACCGAAAACATCATCGGCATCGTGGCAATGGGTACCGCCTGTGCCATCTTGAAAAACGAGTGGCAAAGCCACGCCGCAAAGATGCTGCGCTTGCGCCAGCGCCTTGAAGAACAAATCCTCTCCCGGGTGCCCGATGTTCGGCTCAATGGCCATCCGGAAAAACGGCTCGTCAATACGAGCCACTTCAGCGTCGCCTATGTGGAAGGGGAAGCCCTCTTGATGAATTTAGACCTCGAAGGGATCGCGGTTGCCTCGGGCTCCGCCTGCTCTTCCGGTGAACCAGAACCCTCACCTACGGTCAAGGCGATCAACATCCCGCCCCTCTTCCGCAATTCGGTTGTCCGGTTCTCTTTGGGTGACGAAACCACCGAAGCCGATATTGACCACACCGTTGCGGCTTTTGAGCGGGTGGTCAAAAGGTTGCGGGAGATTTCGCCTCTGAAATCGGCTGGTTAAACATCTAAGACCACCGTTGCGGTCCAGCCGGTTGGTCCCTTCTCCAGCCGGTACTGATGATAGGTTGGGGTTTTGATTTCAATCTTCAAACCGTGCTTTTCCGGTTGATAAATCTCACCCGTCAGTTTTGCCTTTAGTTCGCCCGCCTCCGGCGCAAGATGTTCAATCTGCACCTGACCGGGCACAAAACCCCGGGTGGAAAATCGATAGAGCAACTCGCGCAACCAGTCAAGAAAAAGTTCTTCAAGGTTAGCCGAATTCAACACCACCTCTTCGGTCAGATTCGGCTCAACCTGCTGCAGGTCCACCATCACATCAAAAAGCATAAACGCTGCATTGCGGAATAGTTCGGGCAGGTCCCGACCATAAATCGCCACCATCAGGTCCGCGGTGTGTTCCAGAAGACGATATCTCATATCCAAGCCCAATTGACCAATAGCACCGGCGCTGAACTTCTGCCCTTCCGCGCCGCTGCGCTATCTAACTTCACTGAAACAGCGCGGCGATTTCCCGCACGATATTCTCGGTCTTGAACCCCTTGATGTCAATCGCTTCGCTCCGACAGTTGGCGGCACAGGCACCGCAGCCCTTGCACAAAGCCGGGTTGACCACCGCCGCGAACTTCCCGGTACGCTCATTGACCAGTTTCACCTCAATCGCCCGATAGGCACAGAGCGTCTCGCACATATGGCACGCCGAGCACCGTGCCGGGTTAACAACCGCCTGATAGGGCTCACCCTCAATCAACTCCCGGGCAAGGACCGTTGCCGCCCGTCCCGCTGCCGCCTGCGCCGAAGCAATCGCCTCATCAATAAACTTGGGATAGTGGCACAACCCGCACAGAAAGACCCCATCGGTGGCAAAGTCAACCGGCCTGAGTTTCGCATGGGCTTCGAGGAAAAATCCATCCTGATGCAGGGGCACCTTCAACATCTTTGCCAGTTCACCGGCATCAGGCTGGGGCACGACCCCAGAAGAGAGCACCAACAGGTCCGGCTCAATCTCAATCTCGGCACCTAATATCGGCTCAAAAACCTGAACGGTCAGTTTGCCGTCCTTGGTCTCAACCACCGGTTTGCGCTCCTTTTCAAACCGGATGAAATTGACCCCGAGTTCGCGCGCCTTACGATAGTACTTTTCTTTAAACCCGTAAGTCCTGATGTCCCGATACAGGATGAAAACCTCTGTTTCCGGTTTTGTTTCCTTCAAAGCGATTGCATTCTTAATCGCCTGGGTGCAGCAGATACGGGAGCAGTAAGGACGCTCATCCTCACGCGAACCCACGCACTGAATCATCACCACCACATTGCCCGACCCTTTAGCCACCTCCCCTTGCGCAATCATCGTCTCCAGTTCCTTCTGGGTTTTTATCCGATTTGACTGCCCGTAGAGATACTCCAACGGTTCCCGATACCTCGCGCCCGTTGCGACAATCACCACACCGTGCTTGACCTTGACTAAATCACTCCCGCATTCAAGGGTCGTTTCATATGAACCAACAAACCCATCAACCCTCTTCACGGTTGCGCCGGTGTAAACCTTTATCCGGGGATGGGAGTTCACCATCTCGCGCATCTTCTTAAGCCGCACCTGGACATCTTCACCTTCAATCGTCCGCGCGATGGTTCGGGCATTACCACCCAGCTCCGGCTCCCTTTCCACCAAATACACATCAAACCCGGCATCAGCCAGCGCCCGTGCCGCACTCATCCCGGCAACGCCACCGCCGATAACAAGTCCGGCTTTGGTCACCGGTAACTTTACCGGCTCAAGCGGCTCCTGACGACGAACCCGCGCTACCGCCATCTTCACCAGGTCCTTTGCCTTCTCGGTTGCCTTATCCGGCTCATCCATATGCACCCAAGAACACTGGTCCCGGATGTTCGCCATTGCAAACAGGTGCGGATTCAAACCCGCCTCGGCAACGGTCGCCTGAAACAGCGGTTCATGGGTACGGGGTGAGCAAGACGCAACCACCACCCGGTTCAGACGCTGTTCCTTAATACGCTGCTTGAGCTTTTCCAGGGTGTCGGCGGAACAGGAGTAAAGATTCTCCTCCGCAAAAACCACCCCGGGTAAATGCTTAGCAAACTCCACAACCTCCGGCACTCGCACGATACCGCCGATATTGATGCCGCAGTGGCACACAAACACGCCAATGCGTGGTGCCATACCGGTAATCTCAACCGTTCCGGTCGGCTCGGGCGCTTCGGCACTTCGGCGCTTCGGCACTTCCGTCTTGTGAACCTTGACCAACTTCAATGCCCGGGCCGCGGCCGCTGAAGCCGAAACCACCGTCTCCGGAATGTCCTTAGGACCCTGACCGCTACCGGCGATAAATATCCCTTCCTGGACTGTTACCGGTTCCCAGGGGTCCACACCCGGATAAGCAAACTCATTCATCGGCACCTGCAAACGCTCGTTCAACGCCTGGACCTTCTCCGGTGGTACAAAGCCGCAGGAAAGAACCACCATATCAAACCGCTCGGACCGCTGTCCGCTTTCGTCGGCATAGCGCACGACAATGTCTTTTGTGTCCGGCTCCTCGCGCAACTCGGCAATACGCGCCCGCACAAAACGCACCCCGTACTGCCGCTCCGCCCTTTCAATATACCGGTCAAAATCTTTCCCGAACGCCCTCATATCCATATAGAAAATCGTTGGCTCAATCTCCCGGGCGTGCTCCTTCGCAATCACCGCCTCCTTCGTTGCATACATACAGCAAACCGAAGAGCAGTAACCTTTGCCCACCGTTTCATCCCGGGAACCGAAGCACTGAACCCAGGCAACCCGCTTTGGCTCCTTGCCGTCGCTGGGCCGCTTGATGTGCCCGCCAAACGGACCTGAGGCGCACATAATCCGTTCAAACTCCAGACTGGTTACAACATTCGGAAAACGACCATAACCATACTCCGGCCGCACCCCGGGTTGCACAATCACACTCCCTGGTGCCAGTACCACCGCACCCACTTTTAGTGTTATCTCCTCGTCCTTCTGACTATAATCAATCGCACCCGCCGTACACACCCGGGCACAGTTACCGCAGCGGTCTTTGGTAAACTTCAAACAGTGGGTACGGTCAATCATCGGTGCGTTGGGTACCGCTTGAGCATAAAGCCGGTAAATCGCCCGGCGCTGTGACAATCCGCCTTCAAACTCATTGGGCAGTTTCACCGGACACTTTTCTAAACAGACACCACAACCGGTGCACTTCGTAAGGTCAACCGAACGGGCATAGCGCATTAGTTGCACCTCAAAGTTGCCCGGCTCACCCTGAATCGACTTCAACTCGGTCAGGGTCATAAGTTCGATGTTGGGATGGCGGGCACAGGTAACCAGTTTGGGCGAAAGGATGCACATCGAGCAGTCATTGGTCGGAAAGGTCTTATCCAGCATCGCCATATAACCGCCAATCGCCGGTGCCCGTTCCACTAAATAAACCCGGCATCCGCTATCGGCTAAATCCAGCGCCGCCTGAACCCCGCCAATTCCCCCACCAACCACCAGCGCCGCACTAATCGGTTCTGTACCCTTCTGCGCTTCGGCGCTATTTACCTTCTGCTCTTCTTCCATCCTCACCGCTCCAGTCCTTTCAAAGATTCCGGATAGGTATAACCATCCTCCTCTGCCAGTTCCCGTAACGCCTGCATCAACCGGTTAATCTTCACCCCCTGCGGGCACCGGCTCTCGCATCGGTAATGGGTGGCGCAGATGTCCTTAAACTCATCAAGGAACGCCTCGTCCCGCAGCCCAAGATTTATCTTCCGGATAAACCGCCGCGGGTCTTTTTTCTCGTCGATAAGCGCCTCCGGACAAACTGCCGTGCAACTTCCGCAAATAAAACAGGCGGCAACTTCCGGTACAAGCGTCCGCACCGCGTTTCGAAACTCCTGCCCTTCCTTCGTAACGGCACGGTTTTTCCTATCGTTATCCCTGCCCTTGAAGGGAGGGGAAAAAGGGGAGGGTGAAAAAGGTTTGCTCGCTCCTGTATTCTTCTCTTCTTCTGCCATCCGCACCACCGCATCACAAACCGCCCCGATATTCACCTTCTGGGGACAACGCTTGAGACAGGTCGCATGATAGGAGCAAATCCAGATGAACTCCGAGCGGTAAACCTCCTCTTTCAGCCCTAAAATCGCCATCCGAATCAACCGCCGCGGATTGTACTTCTCATCCAGCCTTCGTACCGGACAGGCGGCGGTGCAGGAGCCGCAGGCAAAGCAGTGCATAAAACTGTTGTCACCCAGTTTTGCCGCAATCCGGTCGCGAAACTTAGTATCCAGTTCATTGAGAATAATCTCTGGCATCTTCACTCTCCGATTGTCCGGAACTCGTCCTCCCGGAATGTCACCAGCGGCAAAGGCTCATCAAGCGACCGCCCGGACAGATAGTCAAACTCCTTTTGGGCGTTGCGGGAAACCTTTTTGAACAACACGCTTAAACCAATCTTCACCGGGCAGGAGTCTTCACAAATTCCACACTGAACACAGGATGTCATCATATGGTTCATCCGGGTGATGTGGAAAAGCAGCGTGCCCTGGGGCATCCGGGTTCCTCCTTTGTGACGGGAGATGCGCACCACCTCATCCAGGTCCCGTTCCAGCGCTTCGGACTCAAAAAAGCACTCCCGACAGTAGCACACCGGACACACCTTCATACAGTTGTGGCAGTTCAAACAGGCGGCGAAGTACCTTACTAAATTCTCCGGTCCCAACGCCCTTTTGTCCAGCTCTTTAATCTGTTCTTCTGCCCGCAGCTGTCGTTTTGTTCGTAACTCCTCGATAAACTTCTGCCTTGACTCCGGCTCTGGTATCGCCTCAATATCTATCCCATTAAGGAGCTCTGCCCCTTTCTCACTTCCCGCTGCCACCCACAACGCCTCCTTGGAATTCATCCCCAAAAACCCGATGTGCAGGTCAAAAACCAGCGGGGTGGGAAACTCGCACATTGTACAGGCGGTACGGAACCTGTTCTCGGCAAGGTACCGGTCCTGCTCCTGTAAAAAACGATTGACAAAATTAGCACCATCGCTCCCAGCGACTTCACCGAAATCCGCCGCGCGGTAGGTGCCCGGACAATCAACTCCAATTAAAACCAGTCCGTCCAGAACCACCTGTTGCAATTTCACCAGTTCCACCACCGCCCGCGCCTCACAGGGCCGCAAGAACACCCCAACCTTCACACCCGGTGCCGGATTGAAGGCAATTTCATCCACCACCGACGCCGTATTGACCCCCATCGCCGGCAGAAATGGTACCCCACTGTCGCGTACCGCTTCCGGGTCTGAGAAGAGCGCCGGCGCCGCAACCCCATTTCGGGAAACGGCGGGCAGCATAACCGCGCTTAACACGCCTTCTTTTAACCACCGGGCACAAACCGCCTTAATCGTCGCTACCGGGTCTCCACCCTCAACCTTTAATCTACCGCTGCGCCCTTCTGCTCTTAAGTTCTTGGGCTCTTCTGGACTCATTCACACCTCCCAGAGCGTCTTAAATGGACTAAGTCCCTTCTTGCGTAACTTCTCGGTAAATTCGGTAATTGTATCCGCAAACCTCTTCCCCTCGGCCGCAGAAATCCAGCGCAACAGCACCCGCTCCTCGTCCAGACCCAGCGAACGCATAATGGAATTGAACAAAACCATCCGGCGTCGGGTTTTGTAATTGCCCGAAACATAATGGCAGTCACCGGGATGACAACCGCCAATAAACACACCATCAGCACCTTCCATCAGTGCCCGCACAATGTAAACTGAATCCACCGCGGCCGAACACATCACCCGGATTGGTTTCATATTGGGCGGATACTGAATCCGTGATGTTCCGGCAAGGTCGGCACCGGCATAAGTACACCAGTTACAGAGAAAACCTACAATCCTTGGTTCAAATTCACTCACAACGCCTCCTCTACCATTGACAATAACTGTCGGGACTCAAACCCCTGCAACTCAATTGCATTTGACGGACAGGCTGCGGCACAGGCACCGCACCCCTGGCATAACACCGGCGTCACCTCGCTCTTGCCCGTTGTCTGATTGACCCGTACCGCCTCGTACTGGCAGATGCGCTCGCAGACACCACACCCCACACACCACCGCTCGCGCACCCGTGCCACCACCGCCTGAGTTGTTATTTCGCTCTGACTTATCACCGCACAGGCGCGTGCCGCAGCGGCTAATGCCTGGGCAATGGTCTCGGGTATAAACCTTGGTGAATGGCACATCCCGGCCATAAAAATCCCCGCCGTATTGAAATCTACCGGCCGCAACTTCATATGCGCCTCAAGGAAGAACCCATCCTCGTTCAATGGCACCTTTAAAAGTTGTGCCAGTTTTGGGTTACTGGCTGCCGGCACAACACCGCTGGACAGCACCAGAAGGTCTGCCTTCACGCCCACCCGCGCCTGTAAGACCGGGTCAAACGCCGAAATGTGAAACCTGCCATCCTGTCGTTCAACAACGAGCGCCCGCTCCTGTTCATCGGGGTCGAATCTGATGAAGACCACACCGGCTTCCCGCGCCTCGCGGTACAATTTCTCCCGGAACCCATAAGTCCTGATGTCCCGGTAAAAGATGTAAACCTGGTTGTTCGGATTTATTCGCCTCAAACGCAGGGCGTTCTTAATCGCCTCGGTACAGCACACCCTTGAACACCACGGATGCTCTTTATCCCTTGAACCAACACACTGAACCATCGCAATCACCTGCCCGCCTTCCTCTTTTCCTACCTTCCCGTTCTCAATCGCCTCTTCCAGTTCAAGTTGGGTCATCACTCGCTCCGCCGCACCATAGAAATACTCGCTCGGCTTGTACTCTAAGGCACCGCACGCCACCACAAAAACCCCGTGTACCAGCTCCCGCTCCCCGGCTTCGGTCTTCACTCTGGTCCGATAGTTCCCCAGATAACCGGAAACACCTTCAACCTCAGCCCCGGTCAGAACCTCAATCTTTGGGTTTTCCCGTACCTGCCTTTCCAGACGGGCAAGCAACTCGGAAGTCTCCCTGCCTTCTTCATCGTACCTGAGCCGGCGCAATGTTCCACCCAGCACCCGCTCCTTTTCCACAAGGTAAACTTCAAACCCCTGTTCGGCAATTGCCCGCGCTGCGGTCATCCCCGCCAGACCGCCGCCGATTACCAGCGCCTTCTGGACAATTGACTGTTTTCCCGCGCACAGCGGCTTCAACCGCCGGGCATTTGCCACCGCCATCCGCACCAGTTCCTTCGCTTTCACTGTCGCCTTTTCTGGTAAGTGCATATGCACCCAGGAGCACTGGTCTCGGATATTCGCCATCGTAAACAGATGGGGATTGAGACCCGCTTCGCGCATTGTTTCCTGGAACAACGGCTCATGGGTACGGGGCGTGCACGATGCCACCACAACCCGATTCAACCGGTGCTCCCCAATCGCCTTGCGAATCCGTTCCTGGGTGTCCTGCGAACAGGTAAACAGATTCTCCTCGGCGTAAACCACACCGGGCAAACTCCGGGCAAACTCCACAACCTCCGGCACCCTTACAACCCCGCCGATATTAATCCCGCAGTTACAAACAAATACCCCAATCCTCGGCTCCTCCCCCGAAACATCCCGCTCGGGTGGATACTCCTTCTTCGTCACCAGGGTGCCTCGTGCCGGGGCAAGCAGCGCCTCAACCGCACCAGCGCAACCGGTTGCCTCGGTCACCGTCTCCGGAATGTCCTTGGGCTCAACGCAAACCCCGCAGGCATAAACCCCGGCACGGGATGTCGCTACAGGATATTCGGGGTCGGTTTTCACAAACCCCTGCTCATCGGTCTTCACGCCCAGCCGCTCACACAACTCTCTCGTTGCTTGGTCCGCGGTTAGCGCACTGGACAGCACCACCATATTGTAAACCTCCTGCTGCAAAACGCCATTCTCATCCTCATACGAAATAACCAGGTCCTGACCGTCTGGCGCCGCCTCCACCCGCGCGACCCTTGACCGCCGATACTTTACTCCATACTCCTTTTCCGCCCGGTCGTAATACCGCTCAAACCCCTTGCCGAAACAGCGCATATCCATATAATAGATGTGGCATTCAAGGTCACCGGCACAATGCTCCTTCGCAATCACCGCCTCTTTCGTCGCAAACATACAGCAGACCGAAGAACAGTAATAATGCTCCTCGTTCCGGGAACCAACGCACTGAATCCAGGCAATCTTCTTGGGGTGGCTCTTATCTCCTGGCCTCAACACCTGGCCTTCATAAGGACCGGTTGCGGACAGAATCCGTTCAAACTCCAGGCTGGTCACCACATTCGGATACCTTCCATATCCGTACTCCCACTCCTTAACCGGTTTATGCTCCTTAAACCCGGGCGCTAGTACCACCGCCCCGACCTTCAACTCCATTTCCTTTTCTTTATCGTCGTGCTCCAGCGCCTTTGCCTCACACGCCGCAACGCACTGCAGACATTCAGAGCACACCCCACAATCAAGACACCGCTCCGCCTCCCTTACCGCCGCTTCTTCATCAAAGCCAAGATTAATCTCGGCCCAACCACCCAGCCTCTTCGCACCTTCAAGCACCGCTTCCTTTTCTCTGGGTTTTTTCTCAATCCTGCCCCACCGCGCCGCTGCCGACTCCTCCAGCTTCGCGGGCAGCGGCTTGGATTTTGCTCGACCCTCGGTTAAATCCTCCCCTTTCAGAAATCTCTCAATAGAAATTGCTGCCTCATGTCCTGCCTGAACCGCTTCAATTACCGATGCCGGACCTGAAACCATATCACCACCCGCAAACACACCCTTAAACCCCTGTACCGCCAGTGAAACCGGGTCAACCTTCCATGTTCCCCCTGCACCCCGTTCTACCTTATCAAAACCATCCGCTGCTACCGCCTGGCCAATCGCCACAATCACCGTATCGCCGGGTACAAATCCGGTGTTATTCTGATTAAACTCCGGATTAAACCGGCGCTCCTCATCAAACACCCGCACGCACTCCACTGTTTCCAGACCGGTCACAACCCCGTTTTCGCCACGTATCGCTTTCGGTCCCCAGCCCGGCATTAATTTGACCCCATCGGTTAGCGCCTCCTCAACTTCCCAAGGATGGGCGGGCATCTCCTCCCGCTTCTCCAGACACACCATCGTCACCTCTTCCGCTCCTAACCGCTTTGCGCACATCGCACAGTCCACCGCCACATTACCGCCCCCAATCACCACAACCCGCCGGCCGATTGACACCTTGGTCTCGGCTCCTCCATTCACCGCCCTTAAAAACTCAACCGCATGCCAGACCCCTTTCAAATCCATTCCAGGAATTGTCAGGGTGCGGCTCTTGTGGCACCCCAGCGCCACAAACACCGCTTGATAACCATCTTTTAAAAGCTGTTCCAGCTCCGCGGTCGAACTCACCGGGCTATTCAATTTCAGCTCAACTCCCGCATCAAGAATCAGTTGAATCTCTTTGTCCAGCACCTCCCGGGGCAACCGGTATGCCGGAATTCCCCAGCGCATCATTCCGCCGGGCTTTTCGCTTTTTTCAAACACCGTGACCTGATAACCTTTTAAGGTCAGGTCCACAGCACAGGTCAAACCTGCCGGACCGGCACCAATTACCGCTACCCGGGCACCATTGCCCGATGCGCCTTCACCTTTTTTATAGGGCACCGGCTCATTTTTCTCAACCCAGTCAAACAAAAACCGTTTAACCGACCTTATCGCAACCGCCTCGTCAACCTCTTTCCGGTTACACTCCTGCTCACAGGGATGGTGGCAGACCCTGCCGCAGACACCGACAAATGGCAACCGCTCCCGCACTAAAAGATAAGCCTCCCGGAACTTCCGTGCCCGGGTCAGCGCCACATACCCCTGGGCATTAACTCCGGCTGGACAACCTAAACGGCAGGGTGCCCGATTTGTATTCTTTTCAATTACGACCGCATTGGGAATCGCCTGGGCAAAAAGTTTGTAAACCGCACCCCGAGCCGAAAGCGCCTGATTGTACTGGTCCGGCACCCGCACCGGACAGACCTTAACACACTCCATACAACCGGTGCACTTTTCAAGGTTCACAAACCTGGGCTTCTGCCGTAACCGCACCGTAAATGAACCCGGCTCGCCCTCAAGCCCGGTTATCTCGCAACCGGTAATAATCTCAATATTCGGGTGTCTTCCGGTTCCCACTAACTTCGGCGCGAGGATACACATCGAACAGTCGTTGGTCGGAAATGTCTTGTCCAGCATCGCCATCACCCCGCCGATTGCCGGTGCCCGGTCCACCAGGTAAACCTTAAACCCGGACTCCGCCATCTCCAGCGCTGCCTGAATCCCGGCGATGCCGGCACCGACCACGAGCGCCGCGCCTACCCGCTCAACACCCTTCTGCTCTTCTGCACTTCTGCTCTTCTGCTCAGCATTCATGCATCCACCATCCTTGCCAGCGCCTTCTTTGTCCAGTTCTTTAAATTCATCGCTCCGGAAGGACAGGAAACCGCACAGGCACCACACCCTTCACACATCGCCGACTGCACCACCGCCTTGCCGCGCACCGGGTCAACCTTTACCGCTTCATAAGCACAGGTTCGCTCGCAATTGCCGCAGCCGACACAAATCTCCGCATCAACCTCGGCCACAACCGGTTCGTGGTAAAGTTCGGTTGTGCCAAACATCGACAGTACCTTGGCAGCGGCAGCCGACGCCTGTGCCACGGTCTCCGGAATATCCTTTGGTCCCTGCCCGCAACCGGCAAGGAAAAACCCCGCCGCCAGCGTCTCAACCGGCCGCAACTTGGGATGTGCTTCGGTCTGGAACCCGTTGGCGTCCAGCGCTACTTTCAACTTACGCGCCAGCGCAACACCAGCCGGATTCGGCACAACCGCCGTTGCTAAGACCACCATATCCGCTTCAATCTCAATCTTCTTGCCCGCCAGAGTATCTGCGGCCCAGACCACCACCTTATCACCCCGTCGAAAAATCTTGGAAACTTTGCCGCGCAGATACTGTACCCCTTCGTCGGTTGCCCGGCGGTAAAACTCCTCAAAACCCTTACCCGGGGTTCGCACATCGATGTAACAGACAATCGCCTCACCGTTATGCACCCGATGCTTGTAAAGTAGCGCATGCTTGGCGGTGTACATACAGCAAATTTTTGAACAGTAAGGCACACCCTGAGTTGAGTCCCGCGAACCGGCGCACTGCACAAACACCACCCTTTGTGGCACCTTACCGTCCGAAGGCCTGCGTACCTCACCCGCGAATGGACCGGACGCCGATAAAATCCGCTCAAATGCCAGACCGTCGATCACATCCGGTACCGCACCGCCACCGTAATATCCCAGCCGCTTCTGGTCAAACAGCTCATACCCGGTGGCGAGCACAATCGCACCCACCTCCTCCTCAATAAACCGCTCCTGGTCGTCGTATCGTATCGCATCAGCCGGACACACCTTTGCACACACCCCGCACTTCTTTCCCTGCAACTGCCGGCAGTTCTCGCTATCAATCACAACCTTATTCGGAACCGCCTGGGGAAAGAGCCGATAAATTGCCCGACGCCGGGTCAGATTCCGGTCAAAACTCGCCTCCACCCGCACCGGGCACTTCTCAAGGCAGATTCCGCAACCCGTGCATTTTTCAATATCAACATAACGCGGCTTCTGCCGAATCTTCACCCGAAAATTCCCGACAAAACCCGCCACATCCACCACTTCAGAATAGGTAAACAACTTAATCTTTGGGTGTCGGCCCGCCTCCACAGTACGCGGGGTCAAAATGCATTGCGAACAGTCCAGCGTCGGAAAGGTCTCGGACAGCTGTGCCATATGACCGCCAATTGAAGGTTCCTTCTCAACCAGCACAACTTCGTAACCCGCATTCGCCACATCCAGCGCCGCCTGAATCCCGGCAATACCCGCGCCGACCACCAGACACCGCTTCTTCATCGGCACCTTTACCCGCTCCAGCGGCTCATCCATTCGCACCTTCTCAACGACAGTCGCAATAATTCCCTCTGCCTTACTTGTTGCCGCATCCCGGTCTGCCGTCACCCAGGAACACTGCTCGCGGATATTGGCAATTTCGCACAGATACCGGTTTAGACCCGCCTCCTCGGTCGCCTTGCGGAAAGTCGCCTCATGCAGACTCGGCGAACAGCAGGCAACAACCACCCCTTCCAGTTTCTCCTTCTCAATTGTCTCCCGAATCAACCGCTGCCCCGGGTCGGAACAGCAGTACACATAGTCAATGCAACTCACCACCCCAGGCAAACTCTTTACCCGCTCGCGCAACTCCGGCACCTTGACCACACCGGCAATGTTAATTCCGCAGTGACAGATAAAAACACCAACCCGCTTCATAACCTCACAACAACCCCTTCCCCTTTAAAAAACCCACCGGACTCAACTTATTGTCCTCAAACCCAAGTTCTTCCTCGGACAATCCCAGCGCCAGACCCAATAGCTGAGTAAAATACAAAACCGGCAGGTACTGTTCTGCTCTTCGGCGCTTCTGCGCTATCTCAAGATTGTACTGACACAGCGGGCAGGTTGTCACAATCAGTTCCGCTCCCCAGTTCCTGGCATTGTCCACAACCCGCATCGAACACTCCTCTGCCACCTCGCGCCGATTCACCACCAGATACCCACCACAGCACTCCGCCTTAAACTCAAACCGCACCGGCTCCCCACCCAGCGCCGCAATTAACCCATCCATCACCATCGGATTCTCCGGGTCATCAAAACTTAAAACCTCCTTGGGCCGCACCATCAAACACCCGTAATAAGAGGCAACCTTCAACCCGTTCAACG
The DNA here is from genome assembly GCA_037441285.1 of Caldifarciminota bacterium. GTDB lineage: Bacteria > Hydrothermota > Tepidihabitantia > Tepidihabitantales > Tepidihabitantaceae > Tepidihabitans. Next base: position 33,393 of record JBBISL010000007.1, on the reverse strand, counting down.
GCTTTGTCACCCGGCTCCGCACCCCTTCCCAGCCAATATCCTCTTTCAGCACCTCAAGATAGTGCACCACCCTCACATCCCGTTCCATCTTCTCGTCCACAAACTCAAGAACCCGCTGTCGCTCCAGTTCATTCCCCGGTGTATTCAGCCGCGCCCCGGCGCGCTTCAACACATTGTAGCAGGCGGCACAAAGTGTCACCAGTTTCTCTCCTAATTGGCTTGCCTTTGCCAGAACCCGCACCGGTCCGACCTGACCCGCGATATCATCACTCCCCGTATTATAAATCGCGCCACAGCAGTTCCACGACGGCAACTCCTCAAGGGTTATTCCGACCAACTCCGCAGTCCTTCTTCCACATCTGTCAAGATTCCTTGCCTTTGAGTACAGCGTACACCCGGGATAATACAGATACCTCATACCGAAAATTTCCGAAAACTGGCGATAAACGCCTGCTGGGGCACATCATCAAGGTCAACAGGCACAACCCGGTCCGGGTCAACAACACTGCGCTTCGTTCGCAGGATTAATAACCGACACGCCTCGGCAATCCGCGCGTAATCCACACCTCGGGGACAGCGTGTACCGCAAACCAGGCAGGATGCGCAGAGCCAGATTCCCTCGCTCTGGAGCACCTCATCTACCCGGCCCAACTGCAAAAGCCGAATCGCCTTACTGGGCGGCGGTTCCATCGCCGTTCCAATTGGACACCCAGCACTGCAACAACCGCACTGATAACAGTCCGCAACGCGCTGACCGGACAGCGCCTCAATTTCGCGCACCACCTCTTCAGGTGTTCTATTCATACCGTTGCTCCCAAATTGGCGGTAAATCTCTGCGCCGCATCAAGAACAATATCTTAACCCACCCGGGACATCTGGCAAGCCCAATCATACCCTTGCTGGTATCTTCCATAATTCAATACTCCTCGGGCAAACGCAACAACTCCTCAAAAGAGAAGACCGGACCATCTTTGCACACATATTTCGGTCCAATATTACAGCGCCCGCACTTACCAATCCCGCACTTCATCCGATTCTCCAGCGACAGGAAAACCTGCTCGGGCTTAAACCCCATCTCTTTCAAAACCGGATGGGTATAGCGTAGCATTATTGGCGGTCCACACACCAGCGCCACCGCATTACCCACTTCAATCTTCACCCCCTTCAAAATATCGGGCACCAAACCCTCCTGCACCGCTGTTTCGCCCTCATTACCCTGAGCAAAAAAGTCCGCGCCGCAGACGCGGTCCGCGCACAAATTCAACTCCAGCTCCGGGCTTTTGCTCCACGCTCTTAACTCCTCTTTGTAAAGCAGTTCTCCCGGTGTTCGGGCGCCGTAAACCACAACCAGCCTGCCGTAATTTGGTCGGTTCTCTTTTTTCAAAATGTGGACAATCACTGCGCGCAGGGTGGTGAAGGAAAAACCGCCCGATACAATTAAAACATCCCGCTTTTGCATCAGTTCGAACGGATATGCTGACCCGAACGGTCCCCGCACGCCGATCACCATGCCCTCTTCCATCTCGTGCAAAGCCGTGGTAAAAGCACCGACTCGCTTCACGGTAAACTTCAACAACTCCTCATCCGGGGCGCTGGCAATCCCGAACGGCGCTTCACCCACCCCGGCAATGGAAAGAAAGACAAACTGCCCGGGCAAAAAATTCCACTTCTCCCTTTCCCCTTCATCAACAAACCGCAGGTCAAAACTCTTTAAATCCCGGGCGTCATTTTCAATCGTCACCCGCTCAATCCGCACCGGTACAGGCTTATAAGGATTATTGCCCATCTTTCCCTGCCTCTTCTTCCCTTAAAATCTCTGCTACCGCTACCCGGATGTCAATCCCGGCAGGACAAACCCGCACACACCGCCCGCACCCAACACACGACAGTTCACCAACCATATCCACGGTGTACTTAAACTTGTCCATAACCCGATTGCGGTAACGGGCGGCAGGATTGAGCCGGGGGTTGTGTCCAGAAGCGTGCTGGGAGTAGAGAGTGAACTGGCACGAATCCCACACCCGGCTTCTCTTTTTCTTACCCCGCACCGTTTCGTCGGTAACATCAAAACAGTGGCAGGTCGGACAGAGAAATGTGCAGGCACCGCAATTCACGCACTCCAGGGCAAGCCGCTCCCAGACCGGTGAATTAAACCCTTTATCCAGCACCTCTTTCAGCCGTTTGAGGTCAATCCTCAGCGCCATTTTCCCCTCTGCCTCCTGGCGCCGCTTTTCCGCCTCTGCCTCATCCTTTTCGTTCGCCGCCGGAAACCCCGCTAAAAGTTTTTCACCCTTCTCGGTCTCCGCCTCGCCTAAAAAACCGCCGTTTACCTCCCTTAATAGAACATCCAGACCCTTGCGCTCGTGTGGTCCGCCACCCACCGCCGTGCAGAAACAGCTGTCCGCCGGACTGTTGCAGGCGACCCCGATCAAAGTTGCCTTCTCCCGCCTCTGCCGTACCAATGGGTCTTCTGGCCTATTTTCGACAAAAAACCGCTCTAAAAACGCCATCGCTCTCCCATCGCATGACCGCAACCCGAAAACCACCACCGCCGGCACCTCAGTAGCCTCCACCGCCCGCTCCTCATCAAACTCAAACATCACCTCACTTTGGGGAAACACAAAAACCTTTGCCGGCTCCCGGCTGTTGACCTCTTCACCTTTTAATTGGGCTTGCTCGCCTCTCAATACAATCTCACCCATCGAACTCACTCGCGCCCAGCCTGAATACCAGTCTTTCTTCACCGGTGCAAACAGCCTGCCCTCCCGGGCGATTCCTTCAAGAAGTTTCTTCAAATCATCGTGCTTCAAAAACACCTTCATCGGATAAACTCCTGCGGGTCTTCGGGCTTAAAAATCGTCAGTGCGGGCATCTCATCCGGCTTGGCACCGGCAACCAGCCCGAACCGCTCCCGGACAATCTTTGCCACCTGCCGATTAAACCGCATCAGGTTAATCCCCATCGGGCAGGCACGATGGCACGCACCGCACTCGACACACCGGCCCGCCATATGCAGCGCCCGCATAATGTGAAACACCATGTTGTCCGAAACATTGTGCGTCTTACCAACCAGCGCCGGCATCGAGGCATCAACAAAACACACCGGACAGTAACAGTTGGGACACACCTGGCGACAGGCATAACACCGAATACACCGCTCCACCTCCGCACTCAAAACCTCCCACCGTTCATCCGGCGTCAACTGGTCAAACTCATCGTCCACCGTCTCCGGCTCAAAATGCACCTCTTCTCCTATCATCTCGTCATAAATCACCGGATTCGGATATCGGCAACTCCTGCAGGCGACCGACTTTTCCCCTTGCACCACAACGCCTTCACAACTCACACCCAGAATGTAGACCTTTTCCCTCTCAATCTGCTTTTCCTGCAAAAGAACCACAATTGACCGGGAGTCGCAACCCCGTGCCACCACCGCCACCCTTCCTTTACCTTTTACCTTCAACAGGTAATTCGCCAGATTCTGACTGCAGGTTGAATCAAATATCAGGTGACGAGCATCCTCTTTTTGGGTTATAAACGCCGCCTGAGAAATTCCAGGCCGCGAACTCGCCCTGTAACCGAGAACCACGACCACCTCCTGCCGTTCCAGTAACTCTTTTGCCCGCTGCCGCAACCGTTCCACCTTACTCACCGTTCACTGCTCCTTTATTAGCTTTCGATTCGGACCAAGCTGCCGAACCTTTTCCGTCACCTCGCGCACCAAAAGCGCAAAACGCTCGCCCTCGGATGCTGAAACCCAGGCAAATGTCACTCTGCCCGGTTCAATTCCGCAGAACTCAAGGAGGTCGTTTAAAACCGCGAACCGCCGCCGGGCAACATAATTACCGGTCAGATAATGGCAGTCTCCCGGATGGCATCCTGAAACTAAAACACCGTCCGCACCCTGCTGTAATGCCTGTAAAATAAAAAACGGGTCAACCCTGCCTGAACAGGGAACCCGCAAAACCCGCACATTGGGTGGATACTGCATCCGGGAAATACCGGCAAGGTCTGCACCGGCATAAGAACACCAGTTACACAGAAACGCTACAATCTTAGGCTCAAATGAAGATGACTCCGCCATAGTTGAAGTCAGAATTATAACTCTGTAATTTGCCCCTGTCCAGTTTTACAACACAAATTAACCATCCTGTTTTTCAAAAGCACCTAACCTTTCTCGGTCGTATCTCATTAAACTGGTCTGGTCATCCTCTTCCCTTTCTCCTCGCCCCTTGCGGGAGGAGTCGGGGTGAGGGGAGCACCAACCCTGCTTTGTTCTTATTAAACCCTGAATGGGCATTCGGTATCATTCGGGGAATCAGAGAGTGAATCATTCCGGGAGTCGTTGGGGGAACCGTTCCCTGAACCGTTACCGGGAGTATACCTAATTGACTTATCTGATACAGGTTGCCTTCCCTCCTTTGGTCCTGTTGTTGCGCCAAACCGCCAAAGCAACACCTTGTTCAACAGTATTCTAACTATTTCGTACCCCTTAGTTAAACCCGACGACACCTTCCCGGGCTCTCTTCCAAACCCACCGTTCTAACACAAGCCTGCCCGAAAGTTCAAACACCTCAAATCGGACATTATCCTGTGATGCTATGTTACAAACAAATCGCTCTCGTTCCTGATTAAGGGTAATCACGGTACTTAACGGCACCCCATTTCACCGGTACCGGGCACCGTTCAGGTGGAAAGCAGTTTGAGCATCGTCCGGGCATTCTTTAGCATATTCTCATCGTTGTTGAAGAAAACATAAACCGCCTTCGGTTTCTTCGCCCGGACTTTTCGGACCACTTCTCGTAACTCACGGCTGGTGTAATTGTGGTGATACCAGCCATCCCTGCCGTGCATCCGGAGATAAATCAGCCCGGAACTGTTGAAAATCTCGCGGGCGAGCGTCGGCGCATCTACCGAAACCAGGGTAATTCCCAGTTCCTTTGCCCAGATTTCGGTCTCGGGGTTAAACCATTCGTTGTTCCGGCACTCAAGGGCAAACCTTTTGCCCAAACCGGTCTGGCGAGCAAAATCGCCCATTTGTTGCTTCGTTTGCGGGGTCAACTGAGGTGGAAGTTGAAATAAATAAAAATCAATCAGGGAATTTAGTGGTTCAAAGAGCGCACGAAACCTTTCCCAGACTTTATAACCCTCTTCGGTAAACCGATACCGGTGCGTGACCAGCCGGGAAACCTTCACCGCCCAGCGTAAATTTTTGCCCTTATTTGCCCAGGATTTAACTTGGTTCGGAAACGGAAACCGGTAAAACGAGGCGTTCAGTTCCACCGCATTCAGACCCGACCGGGCAACAAACCAGTCGAGCCGGCGCTCTAAGTTCCAGGAGTAGAACCAGCCTGAGGTACCAACAAAAACTTGCACAGTTAATGATAAATCAGCCTTGTGGGCTGTCAAACCGGTATTTTATTTGCCGCAATCCTTTGCTTGACATTGAACAACTTCAACTTATAATTTATCTAACTTGGCAAGCTGCAATCTAAAAGGAGGAAGAATGCGCAAAGAAGGTATCGCTTTTGCGGCAGCTGCGATAATGTTTCTGGCTCTTACCCTGCCCGTTTTTGCCGAGATGGCAAACAACAGCCCCTGCCTTTGCGGGGCAAAGATAACGCCAATTCAGGGAAGCGCCAGAAATGTTTATATCGCCCAGGTCCGGTATTCTGACCCGGACAACGACCCGCCGGCAAAGGTTGAAGTTTATATCGATGGCATCGCTTATCCAATGCGCCGTGTAAAAGGCAAGCCATCCGCCGGTATTTATCAGGCACGGTTGACCCTGCCCCCGGGTGAACACAAGTACTACTTCTACGCCGAGGATGTGCGGGGAATGTCAATTCGCTTCCCTCGCTACGGCGAAAAACCCGGACCGTATGTGGGCACTGGCAAACAGGTTTACGACCGGCTACCGGTGCTTAGTAACGGTGGCGTTCATGAAGATTATTTCACCGGGACCAATATGTACACATTTACCGTTGAGTATCTCGATAAGGACGGCAAAAACCCAAAGGCGGTGCGCGTAGTAATTGACGGGATACCCTACGATATGACACTTCTTCAGGGTACACCCGCGGCCGGAATCTATTACCACAAAACCACTTTAACCCCGGGTAACCATGTGTACTACTTTGCGGCGATTGACGATTGCGGTTCCTGCGTGCTCCATCCCAAGTACGGCGTCATCTTCGGTCCGAGCGTCGGCGAACTGGAAAACCGCTCGCCAGCGTTGATGGGTGAAAAGGTTGAACCCGCGGCTGGCTATCCCAACACCGTTTTTACCTACTATGTAGAATACCGCGACCCGAACAACGACCCACCGGCTCGAGCCGAAATCTATATAAATGGCGAACCTTTTGAGATGCGTCTGGTCAACGGCAAACCCCACACCGGTCTTTACCGGTACCAAACCCGGCTTTATCCGAGCGCGTTCCACAACTATTACTTCTATTTTGAAGACGGTAAGGGCGGGTTCTGCCGTTACCCGGAAATTGGCTATTTCCACGGACCGGTTGTAACAAGATAATAAACAAAAAATGAAAAGGGAGGAAATGTTATGAAGAGAAGTTTCGCTCTGGTCGCTTTGGTTGCGGCATTCGTGGGACTAATATCCCTTGGCTGCCCCAAATCCAAGGCGCCCTCAACACCGATAATCTCCTATTCACCGGAATCAACCTGGGTCAACGCCACGACCTCAATTCGGGTGTTCACCTCTGTTTCCGGAAACAAGGATGTCCGCTTCATCGTTGACCTCGGACAGTCTGATGGCAAAATGGACACTTCGGATGTGTCGCCGAGCGGCGATACCGTGGTAATCACCCCGAAGTGGACCCAGGTCGGAACTTTCAATTACAAAGTCGCTGCCTATCTTGACGAAGACCCGACAAAGATTTCGGAATGGTCTGAGGCAAAACAGATTCGTGTCCTGCCCAACAACCCACCGGAAAACCTCTGGTTCTGGGTGCCGAACTTAGTCCCGAAGAAGGTTGACCAGGAGTTCGTCGCCAGCGCTACCGACCCCGAAGGTGATTCGATTGAGTTTTATTTCGACTTTGGCGACGGTTCCAAGGGATGGGTTGGTACATTTGTCGCTTCCGGTGAAACGCTCTCCTACACTCACAAATACGACGACACCGGCAACTTTACGGTAAAGGTGAAAGCCCGGGATAATAAACGGTCCGAGTGCGCTCCGGAATCCACCGTGCTTACCGTTGTTGCGCAGGGACGCGTCCGCTGGTACTTCGCCGGGACAGTAAGCGGAGACTCAGAACCACCCATCGCATCACCGGCGGTGGTCATTAGCGGTGCTGACACTTTGATTTACACCTATTGCGACGACGGCTACTTCTACTCGGTCAAATACGGTGACGGCAGAAAAAACAGCTCGGCAAACAGCAGTAAACCGGACCCGGAATCTTACATCTTCCAGGGTAACCCTGCCTACTGTGCAAACCTGGCGCACATCATCATCGGCTGCGACGACGGTTATCTCTATGCGCTTGGTGCCAGTAACCTGAGTCCGGCGTGGAAGTGGCAGCCTGACACCACCGAGCACGGCTGGGGCACACCCGCAATCAACGGCAGTAACATCTACATTGTTTCCGATGCCGATGACACCCTTTACTATCTCCAGGATGCGGGCAGCGCCTGCAACCGTCTGGGTGCTTACAAACTGCCGGCGAGTGTTGTTGGTGCACCGGTTATTGACCGCTCCGGCTATGTGCTGGTTGGGCTCGACAACGGAATGCTTTATAAGCTGGAACCGAATATCCAGAGCCCGGCCTGGGTCTGCACCCTTCGCTACAACTCTGCCCTGGGTTCACCGGTAATCGGTGACGACGGCGTCATCTATGTTAGTGACGACTCCGGTTATGTTTATGCGATAAACGAAGACGGCTCCAAGAAGTGGGAAAAACTTGTTGACCCGGCAGGAATTGCTGGTCTGGTGTTAAGCCCCTCGTATCTGTTTGTTGCCACCAGTGGTGGTAAGGTTGTTGCCCTCCAGCCCGCCAACGGCAACGAAGGCTGGAGCCAGCAGCACACCACAAACGAAATCATCGGCTCCCCGCTCCTTGCTGCCAACGGCTACCTCTACTTTATGGATGATGAAGACCAACTGTGGGCGCTGGACCAGGCAACCGGAGACCTCAAATGGGTTGCTGACTGCTATACCCAGGTTGCCGGACGGAGCAGGACGCATCGGCCGCGCCCACTGCTGGAAGAAACCAACCCGAGTCTTGCGGTTGGTCCAACTGGTGACATCATCGTCGTCGGTAGTAACTATATGTACTGCGTAATTGGGCCAACCGATGGCACCCTGATGCAGGGCGCGCCCTGGCCCAAGTGGCAAAAAGACGAGTACAACACCGGTAAAAAGTAGGGCACATAATTATTTGCCCCTACACGCGCAGGGGGATGGTTTTCCATCCCCCTGCTTTTTTATCTTGACTTTCAGCCGATTGCCGGTAATGTTTGTTTGATGCGTCCCTTCGCAATTCTGGTCATTTTAGTTGCAACTTTCCTCTCCGGCTCCTGTAGCAGTGCCGACCCGGTAGTTGCCCGGGTAAACGATGTTTCAATAAGAAAGTCCACCCTGCTCAGTTCCCTGCCGCAATCGATTGAGCCGGGAAAAGAGTCCACTGCGGTTCAGGAGTGTCTCGCGGGATTAATTAATAATGAACTGTTCGTCCAGGAGGCGATACGGCTTGGCTTGGACTCCGCGATTGCCTATCCCTTAGAACTGGAAAAGAAGGGGCTGGTAATTTCGGAACTTTTTTCTGATATCGCTCGCTCCAGTCCACCGGTTCGCGCCCAGGAGTTGCAGCAAACCTACAACCTGTTGAGCATTCAGGTTCATTGTCGGGTCATCGTCGTAAAGGAAGAAACAGTTGCTCAGCGTCTTTACCAGGAACTGCAAAACGGTGCCCAATTTGAAACCCTCGCGGTCCGTTATTCAATACACCCGACCCGAACCCGGGCTGGTGATGTGGGCGCGATTCCCGTTTACTATATTGAAGAGCCGATGCGCAGCGCAGTTATGGCACTGCAACCGGGCGAGTTCACCAAACCGATTTTTTTTGACTCTACTTATCAGATTGTCCTTTTGCTGGACCGGGGTCCAACCGACCCGCCCCTTCCCCCATTTGGTGAAGCGAAGCAGCAACTCGAAGAGCAGATTAAAATCTCCCGACAGCGCAAGGCGGCAAATGAGTATGTTGCCCGGTTAAGAGCACGCCTCGTTTACAACCCCCAGGGCTTAGCTGTGTTCTACAAACCGGTCGATTCAATCACCGAAGCGGAAAAAGAGGTATGGGTTGCGGTGCGGGATTCAAGTAAGTATGTCAAAGTGGGCCGGCTGTTGCACATCGCACGCCGCTTTCCAGCCGGGTTGGACACCGCCATTCGCACCTATGCGATTAAGCGAGCAATTGAAGACGACCTGATGTACGAAGATGGCTTGCAGCGCAAGCTTGACCAGGCGCCGAAGGTAAAGGAACAAATTGAGCGCCGCCGGCGTAAACTGCTTTACGAAACCCTGTACAACCGTATGGTCATCAGTAAGATTCAGGTTTCGGACTCTGATGTCTATAACTACTATCAGAATCACCGCGACCGTTACCCGGGAGAAGATTTCGCACTCGTTGCCCCACTCATCCGCAACAACCTAATCCTGGAACAACGCGCCGCCCAGTATCAGGAGTATCTCACCCAGCTCCGCTCCCGGGCAAAAATCAGTATCAACCAGGGCGTACTCAAAAAGGTCGTCGCCGAAATTGCCCAAAAGCACAAAGAAAAACAAAACAAGGAGTGAACGATGAAAAACCTGTTGACAATTTGTTTTAGTTTTAGTGTACTTCTTCTTGGTTGCACCGCGAGTCCATCCGGATTGCATCCTCCCAAAGGCAAGGTCGTCGCCCAGGTCAACCGTGACCAAATCACCACACCCCAGGTGGACTATGCCGCCGAGCAACTGCGAGCTCAGATTTCACCCGGCAATCTACCCAAAATCCTTGACCGGATGACCTCAATCTCTTTGCTTGCCGAGGAGGCGGTGCGTCGTGGTTATCTGAAAGACGAAAAGGTCGTTTCTGGCCTTGCCTGGATGGAACGGATGTTTTTAGCCAACGAATTCGCCTCCCGGATTGCGGAATCAATCGAACCCACGCCCGAGGAAATCTCCGCATACTTTCAACAGCACCGCACCGATTTTACCCTCGGTTTAAAGATGATGCTGATGGTTCTGCCCGACTCCATCACTGCCGAACAGACCCTTGCTGAACTGAAGCAGGGAGCAGACTTCATCCGTCTGGCGCGCGAACGCTCGATGGACACCACCGCGCTCAATATCCCCGGTTATCCAACGCGCGGCGTCGGTATGTCGCTGGGCTGGAGCCTGCGTGATGAAGAAAAGGTATTTGCCCTTAACCCGGGAGAGGTGTCGCCGGTTATTGCCACCCCGCTTGGCTACCAGATTGTCAAAGTGTTAGAGAAGAAAAAAATCAATGAAAACCCCAGTTTTAACGAAATTACCCAGTACTACATTTCGGAAGCGTTAAAGAGTGAGCAACGGCGTACCGCTCTGGACAGTATCCTCAACAGCCTCCGGGAGAAGGCAAAAATCACTCTGAAACCGGAAGAGTACAGCCGGCGCTAACAGTCAATGTTTCGGTCCCGTCGCCCCCTGGCTTCTCTTTTACTCTTGCTTCTTTCGCTTTTCGACGGCGCTGCCTTTGCCGGCAATGCTGACCGCATCGCCGCCATCGTTGGCAATAAAATCGTCCTCGAAAGTGAAGTTCAGCAACTGATGAACTACCTACGACTGATGAGCGGCGACACCGTTACCGATGACAGTACACTCCGGACCGGCGTCCTCCGCCGGCTGATTGATGAAGCACTCCTCTCCGAACAGGCAGAACAGGAGTCGATTGATGTCACCCGGGAAGAGGTTGCCGCCGAAGTTGGGGGAAACCTTAACTCGTTAAAGCAGCGATTCGCTTCGGAAGAAGATTTTCGACAGACCCTCGCCGCCGAAGGTCTAACCGAAAAACAGCTTCGCGACCGAATCGGCAAAGAGGCCCGGCGCAACCTCCTTGCCCGCAAACTGCTTGAGAAAGAAGGACTGACCCAGATTTACATCTCGCCCGCCGAAGCCGAACAGTTCTACAACACCCATAAAGACTCAATTGCCCGTGTTCCGGGCCGGGTAGAACTAAGTCACATCCTCATTGCCCTGAAACCATCCGATTCGGCCGAAGCGGCCGCTGCCCAGCGTGCCCAGGATATTTTGACCCTCCTTGCTAAGGGCGGCGATTTTGCCACCATTGCCCGCTCCTTCTCGGATGACAAAAAAACCGCCAGCTGTGGTGGCGATTGGGGCTGGCAGGACACTAATGCCATACCCTGGGAGTTTAAACTGGTCCTTAACCAGTTAAAACCGGGGCAGACTTCTCCGCCCTTTCGCATCCGGACCGGCTACTGCATTGCCCAATTAACCGAAAGAAGTAAAAACCGGCTTCGTTTTCGTTCAATCTTAATCGCTGTACCCATCACCCGTAGCGACACCCTGCGTGCCCTTGCCACCGCTCGCAAGATAAAAAGTATGCTCAAACAGGATGTCCCATTTGAATCCCTTGCCCGCCGCTACTCAGATGACCCCGAGACCGGTAAGCAGGAAGGCTACCTCGGGACCTTTTACATTGATGGATTGATGCCGCCTTTTGACCAGGTCATCGGTCAACTGGACTCTGGTGCGGTCAGCGAACCGGTACTTTCCGAGCACGGGTTTCATATCATCAAAATCCTCGCCAAAGAGCCCACCCGTATCCTCTCCTTCCTTGAACTCCAGGATGCGATTCGCAACTATCTCTATGAACAGACCTTTGCCGAGCGCTTGCGGCAATACCTTAACCGAGTGGAACGCAACATCTATGTTGAGGTCAAAAGCCCAAAACTGGAAAACAACTCTCCTTGACATAATGACAGTAAACATTTTATAATAACAAAAAGGAGGATAAATGCGAAAAAGGTTAGTTTTGGCAGCAATTCTGATTGTGGTCGTCGCCATCGGAGTTGGCTGCCGTAACAAACCACCGCAGATACCTGCAAAACCGATTGGCAATGCCCTCGTCACCCTTGGGGACAGCGCCACTTATCGCTCGGTTACCACCGACCCCAATCGTGACCGGGTGCTTTACATCTGGGACTGGGGTGATGGCAAGTTTGACACATCAGCCCTTGTGCCATCCGGGGACACGGTTTATGCCACTCACCTGTGGGAAGCGGTTGGAACCTACCCGGTGCGGGTGCGCGCCAAAGACGACAAGGGAAACTTTAGCGCGGACTGGAGTGACACCCTGCTTGTGAATGTTACTCTCGGCGAAAACCTGCCACCGGTAGTTGGGGCGCCCATCGGTCCTGACTCGGGCTGGGTTGGTGAATGGCAGGTCTTCAAAGCGGTGGCAATCGACCCGAATGGCGATTCGGTAAGGATAAAGTTTCTCTGGGACGAAGGTCAGACCTCTTTGTTGAGCCCGCTTGTTTCTTCCGGTGATACGGTTACCGATTCCGTGAAGTATTTTTATCGCGGGGTAAAGAGTATCCGCTGCGTCGCCTGGGATAAGGCTGGCCTTATCTCCGACACTTCGCCCGTAAAATCGTTCACCGCCCTGCAGACGAACACCGCGCCGCCGGCACCAGTTGTCAGTGGCCCAAACCGGGGTATCGCCACCGGTCCCTACTACCGATTTTACGCCCGCACCATCGACCCGCAAGGCGACCGGGTGCGTTATAAGTTCATCTGGGGTGATGGCCGAGAATCAGAGTGGACGCCGTTCCTTCCCAGTGGCGGAATCGGTATGGATTCGGTTCGCTATAGCCAGACCGGCACCTATCAAATCCGGGCAATCGCTCAGGACTCGCTCGGGCTTGTGTCCGAAACATCGGCTGTCAAGTCGTTTACCGTGGTTGGCGAAGGCGCACTTTTGTGGGGTTTACCGGGCGAAGAGTTCGTTTCGTCGCCCGCGTTGAGTTATGCGGCGCGGGGCAGTGAAATTCGGCCCGCATTGATTGTCGGTGGCACCGATGAACGGCTTTACGCCTACGACCCGTATCAGGCGGAAACCCTGTTTGTTTCGGCCGAGGGCGTTGGTACCTGGGAGGAGTTTCTCTCCTCACCCGCAATCGGCAGCGACGGTACAATCTATATTGGAAATGAAAATGGCCGATTCTACGCCTTCAACACGAGCGGCAACATCAAGTGGGGATTTCCGGACAGTTTGAGCCAGAACGCCTTCTCCGGTTCCGCCGCGGTCGATGGTAACTCAATCTACATTGCGGGTGAAGACAAAATTCTACGCAAACTTCAGGACAACGGCACCTCCTGGACCGAACTCTGGAACTACGCCTTACCCACCGATGTCAACTCATCACCGGTTATTCTGCCCGATGGACGCGTTGTGGTCGTGGACGACTCGGGTTATGTTACCTGCGTCTCGGCGGGCGGCACACTGTCCTGGCAGTACCTGATTGACGCCGGCGTCACATCGTCACCCGCGGTTGACCAGAATGGCAATATCTATATCGGCACCGACCAGGGCGACCTGATTTCCTTAACACCCGATGGTAACCTGCACTGGACCTACCATGTTCCGGGTGGGTACAACGACATCAACTCGTCACCGGTCATTGACATTGACGGCAACATCTATTTCAGCTGCGAGAACGGTCGGGTCTACAAACTAAATTCTTCCGGTAACTTTGAGTGGGATTGTGAAGTCTGGCCCAATGCTTCATTAAGCAGTACCCCGATACTAACTGCGGATGGCGTCCTCTATATCGCCGGCGCTGCCGATACCGCAACCGAAAAACTGTGCGCCATCAACATCGCCAATGGCAGTAAACTGTGGGAAACAGCCTTGACCTTTTCGACTGACCGTAAAGGCAACGGTTCCAAACCCCGGAAACTCTTCATCGACATCTTCCCATCACCCGTCCTTGACCAGTACGGCATCATCTACATCGCCACCAGCCGTGGCATCTTTGCGGTTGCCGGTCGCAATAGTGGTTATCTGATGCCCAGCCCCTGGCCTATGTTCCGGCACGACATGCGCCACACCGGTAAGTTCGGTACTTTCCAGCACTAACACCTCAATGCAAAACATCGGGGGATGGTTTAACCATCCCCCTTTTTCATCATCCCATTTTCACCCTCCCCTTTCCCCTCCTTTCAAGGGCGGGGAGAAGGAGATGAAAAACCGTCAAGGGAAAGTGATGGAAGACAACCTTCAAGGGCGGGATATATAAAAGTAAAGGTTTGCAAGGCTATTCTGCCCGGGGCAGGTGACGATTAGATATTGAAAAGATAACGGATTTTGACTACCTGAATTAACTTCAAACCACCCGCCGCATCCCGGCTCCAGTTTACCGCAAAGTAAAAATTCGACCGGGGCTGGAACTGCCAGGTGTAAAGACAGAACAGCGTCCAGTTGTTCCAGAATTGCGCCGATTGAGCTTCGTAACCCCGCACCATCTCACCACTCAGACGCAGTGACGATTTTGCCGAAAAACTGTATCCGGCAGATGGGCGTAAAATGACCGTCACATCCTGCGGCAAGTTCACCTTTCCCGCACTGTCCGCCTCAACAATAACCGAATTTTCCAGACCGGTTGCCAGCCGGTCACCAATTCGGGCGTTAATCCTCCAGCCTCCTTGGGCTGTGGGCGCCAGTATTTCCCGGCGATAATTAGCCGCCCGGCTCTCATAATTGCCCCAGAGCGAAACGCTAACCGGTTTTGTATTGTCGGTGCCGGCGTAACCACCGCAATAAGAACGATGATACCAAAGCCCCATATCCCGGCACCGGCCCGAACCAACCCAGGCACCGGCATAGTAGTTGTTCTGAAACTGACTCTCCCAGTTGACAAACGGCACCCAGGAAAAGCCCGGGTCCGAATCTCCCCATTCGCGCTGAACCTCAATCCCGGGTATCAGAGTTGCAGAAACCAGAATCCCGCGATTGTAAAAAGCCGGACCCGCATAGGCGCTCAAATACTGCCCGCGCCAGGTTGTATAACCCGGTCCATTCATATTAAACTCCGGCTGAATCTGTCGATACACAAACTGGCTGACAAATACCGGCGACTGAAACCCGAGTTCGGTCGACAACGCCCAGTCAACACTGTCACCCCACTGACTCCCCGCAAAGAAAATTCGGCTATTAAACCCTCCCTTGCGGAAGATGCCGTCAATCGCGCCGCCATGGTTGGAATAGACCGGGTTGTCTTTACCCGCATACAGCAAACCGACCTCAGAACTACCTAAGACCCGGCGTCTGAGCGCCGCGACCGAGTAAAAACTCTGCGGTTCCTCCTGACACTCACCGGTAACAACCGCAAGCGCGCCAATCTGGCTCTGGGCAAATCGGTCGGTGTACTTAATACCCCCTAAAATCGGAACCACCGCGCCACTGGATAGCGGTTTTCCAATGCGCCGGGAGTAAAACAATTTTATCGGCTGACTGCTGCCACCAAAGGTTTCCACCGCCTCGGTAAAAAAGGGCCGGCGCTCACCGAGCCACAACTCATACCGGGAGAGGTTCACCTGATAAGGGTCCGCTTCAATCTGGGCAAAATCGGGAAACGCCGTCAACTGAATATTGGCACTCGGCGTCGGGAAGTACGCGCCGTCAAAACCAACCGCCCCTTGCACCCGGTCTTGCCAGCCCGTTTCATCCTGACCCGCCTTCTCCTGACGCACCAGCCCCACCGGATACACTTCCAGATGCAACCCGCGGGGGGCTGGTTTGATTCCCTTGAGCCGACCCATCCGCGACACCTTGAAACCGGTTCGCTCGTGCTCGGACCAGAAAGCCATTTCGTCCCGGGCAACAAACTGCCGGGCAAAGTCAATCCCCCACTCATCCGCATTCGGATAATAACGCAGCGTCTTAAACGGAATCACCATCTCAACCCCAATCCCGCCGGGAAACCGCTTAACCGCTGACCACCAAACCCCATCCCAGGATTCAAACCCCGCACCATCCGCCGTTATCCGGTAACTGGCTTCGACGCCGTTGAAACCGACACTAAAACTGTAACAGGTAGTTCGGTCTCGAAATGTGTCAAGAAGTAACCGCACGCCGTCGGCATCTTCACTCAACCGGTCATGAACCTGGGTTACATCCGAAACCGCACACCGAAACGCGACATAAATATTCTCTTCATCGTAAAGCAGATACACCGTGCTCGCTTCACTTGCCGGCTTCCCCGCCTCAGGTCTCTGCTGGATGAAGCCATAAGCTGAATCCGCCCTTGCCCAAACCTCTTCAATCACACCATCAATAACCGGTCGGGTTGTTGTGTACCGTGCCTCTAAAACACGCTCCGCCCCAAATCCCACACCCAAAATAAGAAAAGAAGAGCAGAAAAGGCTGAGAGCGCCGAAATGGAGAAATGCACCAGGAAGGAAGCCCAATTTTCGCACCATCGGGTTGTTCGCCTTCTGCACTATCTAACTATGTTACTGGTTTAACCTAAAACTTTCTCCGAGCACGGTTGCTATCACCCGTCCCCGTAACTTCTTTCCTAACCACGGTGTATTGTGGGAACAGGAAACAATCTTATCTCGGGTGAGGACCCAGGACACCTCGGTGTCAAGGACAACGAGGTTCGCCGCCGCTTCCGGAGCAATCCGCGGTGGCTCAATCCCTAAAATCTGCGCCGGCACAACCGTCAACCGGGCAATCAGTTCCGGCAGGGTCAGCGCCTTTTTCAAAACCAGCGTCTCGTAAAGAACACTGAAAGCGGTTTCAAATCCGATGATGCCGCTCGCGGCATTGCTAAACTCCTTGTCTTTGTCCTCAGGTGCGTGCGGCGCGTGGTCAGTGGCAATCGCATCAATCGTCCCGTCAACCACTGCCCGAATGAGCGATTTTCGGTCCGCCTCACTCCGCAAAGGTGGATTAACTTTGTAATTGGCTTCAAAGCCGTTGAGCGCATCAACCGTCAGGGCTAAATAGTGGGGACAGGTTTCCGCCGTCACCGCAATACCCCGCTCTTTTGCCCAGCGCAATACTTCAACCGTCTCCGCACTGGAAACATGGCAGATGTGAAGCCGGGTCCTGGTCCAGTGGGCAAGAAGGATGTCCCGCATCGCCGCAATCGCCTCGCCCACACCGGGTGCGCCGTGCAAACCGAGACGGGTGCTAACCACCCCTTCATCCGCCAGTTCTGAAACCAGTTCCGGCACCTCACAATGGGACATCACCAGCAAGTCAAATGTCTTGGCATACTCCAGAATCCGACGAAACAACCCGGCATCGCTCACCCAGGAGCCGTCATCAGAAATCGCCCTTGCCCCCGCCTGCCAGATCTCGCCCAGCTCCGCCAGTTCCTTACCCTGCCGGCCCTTGGTGCAACAGCCCACTGGAATGATGCGCGCCGCATCTGCTGCCCGTGCCGCCTCCAGTTCAAACCGCACCAGCGCCTCAGAATCAATCGGCGGTACCGTATTGGGCATCGGACAAATCTGGGTCCAGCCCCCGGCAAATGCTGCCCGGCATCCGGAAGCGATACTCTCTTTCTGCTCCTCACCCGGTTGGCGCAGATGACAGTGCAGGTCAATGAAGCCCGGTGCCAGGTATCGGTTACGGCAGTCAATCTTTTCCGCATCGGCGGCACGCAAATTTTTCCCCACCGCCTTGATTCTGCCGTCCTCAACCAGCACATCGGCAATCTTGATTGTGCCTTTAAGCGGGTCAATCACCCGACCACCGGTAAAAAGCCGCCGGCTCATTTTGCCTCCTCACTCAAAATGCCCCGCTTCAAAGCAAGGATGTAGAAAACCGCCATCCGCACCGCAACGCCGTTCTTCACCTGATTCATAATCAATGTCTGGGGAAACTCCCGCACATCGTAGTCCATCTCCACACCCCAGTTTACCGGTCCGGGATGCATAATAACCGCTTCCGGCTTAATCTTTGCCAGGCGGTCCCGGGTCAACCCGTAAAACCGCCGGTACTCGCGCAGACTCGGGATAAAGTTTGCCGTCATCCTCTCGGTCTGCAGCCGCAGCATATTGACAACATCCACCTCGGACAAAATCCGGTCCAGATGATAGAAAACCTCACAGCCCATTTCCTCAATACCCGCCGGCAAAAGGGTTGGTGGACCGCACACCGCCACCTGCGCCCCCAACTTGTTCAAGAGCAGGATATTGGACCGTGCCACCCGCGAATGGGCGATATCGCCCACAATCAACACCCGTTTCCCTTTTAGGGTGCCAAAATGTTCAATAAGCGTAAACGCATCGAGCAGTGCCTGGGTTGGATGTTCGTGGCAACCATCACCGGCATTGACCACAAAACAGGAGACATGCCGCGCCAGAAAATGGGGCACACCGGCCGCACTGTGCCGCACCACAACCCCATCAACCCGCATCGCTTCAATATTGGCAACGGTGTCAAGGATACTTTCGCCCTTTTTGACCGCTGAACCACCCACCGCAAAGTTTAGGCACTGCGCCGAGAGCCGGCTTGCCGCCAGGTTAAAAGAGGTTATCGTCCGGGTCGACGGTTCAAAGAATAGGTTGACAATCGCCTTGCCCCGCAGCACCGGCACAATCGGAATCGGCCGGTCCAGTACCTCGCGAAACCGGCGTGCCTGCTCCAGTATCGCCAGAATATCATCTCCGGTCAGTTCGGCAATTCCGAGCAGATGCTTGAGTCCTGCCATTTACTCCTTCCGGATTAACACCACCTCATCATGTCCGTCAACTTCTTTCAGATAAATGTCAACAATATCGTCCCGCCGGGTTTCAATCCGGCGCCCCACAAAGTCCGGCTGAATCGGCAGCTCGCGATGCCCCCGGTCAATCAACACCAGAAGTTGCACTAATCGGGGTCGGCCAAAATCAAGCAATTCGGTCAGCGCCGCCCGCACCGTCCGGCCGGTAAAAATCACATCGTCCACCAAAACGACCGTTTTATCGTTGATATCAAATTCGATGTTTGAGCCCCGGACAATCGGCGTCTCCGCCACCAGTTGCAGGTCGTCGCGGTAAAGGGTAATGTCAATCGAACCGACCGGCACTCCGCCCAGGCCCACCGCAATGCGCTGCGCCAAAGGCACGCCCCGGCGCTGGATTCCCACAAGCAGCAAATCTCCCTGGTCCTGGTTGCTCCGCGCCACCTCGGCGGTCAAACTGCGAATCAGCGTGCCAATCTCTGCTGCGGAAAGGAGTCGCCGCTTCATTTCAAAAGCAATGCCAGCGGCATAAGTACGCAATAGCCTAAAACCAGGAGAATTGGCGCCACCGTTGTTGAGCCTCCCGCCAGGGTGATAAAACCGGCAACAATCGTTACTAAACCAGCCGCCATCAGCCCGTAGTTCTTCTTGGTCAATTTCAACTCGGGTATTGCTGGAGTTTTACTGGCGGGTGGTACCTTCGCTTTTTGACTCTTCTCAGATTTCTGTTTCATCTTATCCGCTCATCATATTCAGCCGACATCCAAAGTCAAGAAACATCATCCGCCCGGGCAAACCGGTTTTTTAAATAGTCAAGAATTGGCGTCGCTTCCGCCGGCAGCAAAAGATGCACCCCGCGAAAGTTGTCCAGAAAGTTTTGCTTCTGAAAAGGCGAAAGCACAACCCCGCCCTTTGTCAGGAAAAACCGGCGGAACCGGCTCCACTCATAGGTGTAGGAAAATATCCCCTTGTCCACCGTCACACCCTGGGAAGATAGCGTATAGCGCACCGGCAAAAAATAGGTGTGGGTCGCACCGAACAGTACAACCACCGCCACCCCGAACAGCAGAAAGCCAAACGCCCGCAGGGTGAAAACGAGAAAGGCAAGGATAAAAATACCCACCAGCACCGTGCGTCCAGGCATCTCCTTTGCCCGATGCACCTTCCAGGAAATCGGAGTGGCGCCGGAATCTAATTTCATATTCCCTTCCCTTGATGGCTCTCTCTCGTCGCTTTCCCCTCCCTTAATGGAAGGAACCACCGTGGAGGGTCCTGCCCCTGCTTCCTCTTGTAATCTCATATTTGCCTTCTGCTCCTCATCGGTGGTGGGCCCGGTCCGGGTCGAACGGACGACCAACTGATTATGAGTCAGTTGCTCTGACCATCTGAGCTACGGGCCCGAATGATATGATAACTTGAACCCCAGCGCCGGTCAATTCAGTTCACCATTCCGACTCGTCATCCGGTCGCAGATTGATGTCGAAGTCATCCGGCTCATCAAGCTCAAAGAATTCGCTGTCCAACTCCTCATCTTCCTTGAGAAACTGGTCCTGTTCTATTACCGATTCCGGCTCGGGATGACCCCGCAGCCGCACCGACCTTTTTCTCCGGATCTTCTTCTTTGACTTCATCGCCTTCCTCCTTCGAAAACATCTCTCCCTCTCATAATGTCGCCCCACCTTCCGGCAATCGATGTCTTGCTCAAAAATCTCATCGCCGGTACCGCCTGTTCTCAAACTGAAATTACCAATTTCTCCATTCCTGTCAAGCAGAAAATTACCATCCGGCTTTCGACCCCTTTTTACTCCGGAACGACCTCCACCCGAAACTGCCAGCCATAAGGCTGATAACCAACCGCTTTGGCCGTAGCGATTGAGGCAAAGTTTAAATCGGAGGTCACATATACTGGCACCCGGCCACTCTTCAGCACCGCCTCCGTAGTGCAAGCGACAACCTGCTTACCAAAACCTTCCCTTCTTCGGGCGGGAATCGTCCCGGGAACGCAGATATCCGCAACCCGGTCTGCCATATGGGGCACATCCCAGGTACCGGCAACCGCCACCGGCTCGGTACCGACAAAGGCGGCAAAACAGGTGCCCTCCGCAATACTCTTATCAAGATACTTGCCGTAAAGCCCGACCGCCTGCAATGCCGGAATATCCGCCTCGCTAACAAGCCGGCAGTTACCCGTCGGAATACGCCGAAAAGTGGCGCTCGTGGCAAAAAATATCGGTCCCGAATTGCCCGTTACCGCCTGCGGCTTTTTAACCTTCCCCGCCAGCGCCTCCAAAAGCGCCTTCTGCCCATAAGGGGTACGAAAATCGCCCAGCGCCAGACGGCTCACCACCCTTTTCACCGCCTCCTCAACGCCCCTCTGCACCGAAACAACACACCGGTTACCGCTGGCAATCAGCCAGAGCGCAATGATGTTGTCGTAGCGCTCCTCCCGGACATCACGCCGGTCTGAAGGAATCACCCAGACCCGACCCGGCGCCACATTACCAAAATCACACTCTAAGTATTTTGAGAAAAACTCGTCAAGAACCGCAATCGTATCCTTCATCATTCCTTCATCAACTGCGGTTTATTCGCGGTTCTCTTTTTTACTGAACAGGTCTAAAAACCGGTCCTCGTAAAGCGAGAAAAGCCCCCAGCGGTCCAGTTCCTCTTTCAACTCCTGAATCTTGCTCCGGTCGCGCTGTGCCTCTTCAAAAAGTTGCTCGATGTGCGCCATCAGTTCATGGGGTTCGGGCCTTTCCCCGGTTTCAACACCCTCGCCTTCGGCACCCTCCAGCCGTTCCTCGGCATTACGCCGCAGCGCCTCAATCGCCGCCGCCACCCGGCGCTCAAACTCGCCCATCATCCGGTCGGTTTCACCAATCCGCTCATCAATCTCGGTCATATCAACCGTCGTATTAAAAATCCGCTCCAAAACCTGAACAATCGCCTTGGACGCCTTCGGATTCGGCGCTTCAATCGCATACTGAGGAATCGTTGCGAGAAACGAAGCCGCCGTCAAACCCCTTGACTTTGCCAGCCCGAGCAACAGCCCGTTAAGCCCGGAAACCCTGCCCTCCTTTAGCGGCTCAACACCCAGTGCCGTGAACCGTGTGCGCAGCGTCTCATCGGTCGCAACCCCATAAACCTCTACCGGCTGACGAAAACTCATCGGCACCGCAAACGCCGCACCGGTATAAACCGTTCTGACTCCTGCCTCCTGCGCAATATCCAGAAGTTCCCCGGCAATTTTAATTCCCGGTTCGCCCGAAATCTGCGCCTCACCCTCAAACACCAGAAGCGGTGGCTCCGCAATCTGATAAACCATCTGCCTTGGTGGCGCCGGAATCCGGCCGATGCCATCGGCAACCTCAATCGCATCGGGCAAAAAATAGGGTGTCGCATCAATCTCCGCATACGGCACACCCTTCAACTTCATCCGCAGATAACTCGCCGCGAGAATTCCCACATGACCCATTCCGGGCCAGCAGGCAACAAGCGCCGGCGCTTTCACCCTCGTTTCGCTCAAATATCTAACTGGCATATACCCTTTAATTCTAACATAAAATTATCCAATTATCAACCATTATTATATTTCACGAAACCCCGAACTGTCTTGCATCGGTTTTAACCAGTGAACTCGCCGGTTGAGCAGTAAAAATATCAATTTCCCATACCATCCCCGAGACTGTACCAGGGTTGGGCAGGGAAAAGTTGCCCGAAGCGACTCAACCCATTGATAATAAACACCTTAACCAAAAATACGCTTCTCCCCGGTTTATACTTTAAAGTATACAACAAATTGCAGCTGGAAATTTCATCCAGCCCGCTGGATTAGACTTTTCATCGCCTCCTTCACCTCATCAATGTGCAAAATCCGCGCCATCAGATAGTAACCAAATAGCCCGAGCCCACCCGTAAGAATCACCTCGGCCAGTTGGAACACCACCCGGTTTATCGGTAAAAACGATTCGTAAACAAAACGGCTGCCCAGAGCAACCGCACCGCCTATCAGTGCCGCAAACAAAGTCCGGCCGAACATCCCCAAAAGGGTGCGCTCGTTTAGGTCGGGCTGGCGCCGCATTAGAAGATAAAATAGAAGGAGAAAGTTCAGAAAACTGGTGAGCGATGCGGCAAGGGGAAAGGAGCGAAACCCGATAAAACGCATCAAAATCAGATTGATTACAATGTTGCCCGCGACAACACCGAGCGCAACCAGCGCCGGCGTCCGGGTGTCGCCTCGCGCATAAAAGCCCGCGGCACAGTTGCGGGTCAGGGCTGCGGGCAAAACCCCCAGCGCATAAAGCGCCAGCGCCTGACTCGTGAGCATCGTATCCAGCGCCGTAAACCGCCCATGCTGATAAACCAGTCTTACCACCGGTACCGCCAGCACTAAAAGCAGCACACCGGCGGGTAGTGTCAATACCGCTGCCAGTTTCAGGGCGTGGCGAAATCGCTCGGGCGCAATCCGGCGCTCGGTTGCGGCGTCTCCCGCATACTCGGCAAGCGCCACCGTGCCAATCGCCACGCCGAACAGCCCGGCTGGCAGATGCTGAATCCGGTAGGCATAACTCACCCAGGTAACCGAACCCTGGGGCAGAAAGGTCAAGAGCAGGGTGTTGACTAAAAAGTTCACCTGCCAGCTGGCAAAACCGAGAATCATCGGCACCCAGCGCCGCACCACCTGGTGCCAATCGCTATCCCTCAGGTCCAGCACCGGTTGGTAACGAAAACCAAAGGTTCGCAATCGGGGCAACTGCACCACCAGTTGCGCCACCGCGCCCAGGGTTACGCCATAAGCCATGCCGGTTATCGGCTCAATCCCGCGCTGCCGCAAAAATCCGTAAAGTGCAATCGGCAATAGGGCAGAAAAGAGATTGAACGCGGCCGGTGCGCTCGCCGGAATAAAAAAACTACCGCAAGCGTTGAGAATACCCATCGCCCAGGCGGCAAGAACAACAAACAACAGAAACGGGAACATTATCCTCGTCAATGTTGTGGTCAGTGCTAACTTCGCCGGGTTGGTGCGAAAACCCCAGGCAATGACCTGTACCACCTGGGGCGCAAAAACCATTCCTAAAACCACCAGCAAACCGATAAACAGCAAAATCGTATTGAACATATTGGCGGCGAATCGCCAGGTACGCCGCTCGTCGCCGGCTTGACGCCGCGCCACAAAGGTCGGCACAAACGCTGCGGACAGCGCGCTCTCGGCAAACAGGTCGCGCAGAAAGTTGGGAATCCGGAAGGCAACATTGAACGCATCGGTTGCCATGCCGGCACCGAACAGATACGCAAAAACCGACTCCCGCGCCACACCCAAAAGCCGGGAAATCAAGGTACCGATGGTAAACAATCCGACCCGACGGGTAAACCGTCCCGAAGCAACGGTCGATGTGTCTGAATCAGAAGCCACAGCCGAGTATAAATCTTACCTGCGAAAATGTCAAAAAACGGTTGCCCGCAAACCCGGAACGCCGACCCTGCCCGGAAATTGATTTTCCCGGAACGGTTGCTAAATTCAATTGTGGCAAAGGAAAAACCGCCCATCATTCCGACCAGCCGCGGTCCGGTTGAGCGCATCCGGGTCAAAACCCATGTCCTCAACCAAGGCGACGATTTGATTGCCGCGGTCCACCACTACGCCGGTGCCCTGCTTCAACCCGGTGACATCCTGACGATTGCCGAAAGCCCGGTTGCCGCCACCCAGGGCCGGGCGATTCCGCTGAATGAGATAAAACCCGGCATCTGGGCGCGCCTGCTCTGGCGGTTTGTCAAGAAGGTGCCTTATGGCATTGGCTTGCGCAGCCCCTACTCAATGCAGTGCGCCATTGACGAGGTTGGTTTACCCCGCATCCTCATCGCCGCCCTTGCCGGCGGTTTCGGCAAACTCTTCGGTATCAGCGGCATCTTCTATCGCATCGCCGGCAAACAGGCAGCGATGATTGACGCCGCCCACACCTCGGGTGTAAAAGAGTTTTACGAGTGCGTCATCCTCGGACCCAAAGACCCGGACGGTGTTGCCCGCCGCCTTGCTCAGGCGCTTTCCTGTCCGGTGGCAGTGGTTGACGCCAACGACATCTTTGGCTGCACCGTGGTCGGCGCTTCCCCGGACCTGGATGCGGCGCTGGTTTCCGAAGCGATGCGCGACAACCCGGCTGGACAGGGTGGCGACCTTACGCCCATCGTCATCCTCCGGCCGCGCCCAACCGCCCCACCTTGAAACCAAAACACCACGCCTTATAATTAACCATTGGTGCAACAACCCTTGACGACGCTTTCTGAAACCAGCCCGGGTGCCCGTCACCCAGCCCATTTGGTGTTAAAATTGCTCGCCCTGCTCCTTGGTATCACCTTTCTCTTCCTTACCGCGGTTACCAGCTACAACCCCTCTAACTACCTCTTTGCCAACCGCTGGGTCCTGACCGACAAATCCACCGTATTCTTCCATCTGCCCAAAACGCCGCCCGAACAGTTTTACTACTTTCCCCTCGCCTGGCTGCTTTTGGGCATCGTCCTTCTTCTGCTCCTATTTGGCTTGCTGTTTCGCCCCTTCCGAACCGGTCTTGCCCACCTGTTTAAGTCAAAAGCGACCGCCCTGCCCTTTTTGTTCACCCTTGCCTTTTTCCTCTTTACCCTCTACCCTTGGGATTTCCTTACCGCAAAACAGAACGAAACCGGTGCCCAGTTTATGCTCTACCTCTCGCTTGCCAGCGCCGGCTTTATCTTCCTCTTATTTGCCCTGTACCCGGCGCTCGGTTTTTTTGAAAAGCCGCTGAAAACCGCCCTCAACTGGCTCTTCAACCTCAAACCCCATTACTTCCTTTTATTCACCACCGGACTCTTCTTCCTCCTTGCCAACCTTGTCTCCTATTTTGTCTTTGAACACATCCCCCATATCCAGGACTCCATCTCCCAACTATTTCAGGCGCGCATCTTTGCCCAGGGCAAAATCCATCTCCCTTCTCCGCCCTTCCCGGACTTCTTTGACTACACCCACATCATCAACAACGGCAACTGGTACTCCCAGTACCCCTGGCTTCACTCCTTCCTCTTGATGTTCTTTGTCTTTCTCGGCACACCCTGGCTCTTAAACCCCTTACTCGGTGCCTTATTTCTGCTCGCGCTCTACCATCTCGGCAAAGAACTTTACGACGAAACCATCGCCCGGATTGCCACCCTCCTTGCCACCTTTTCGCCCTATATCATCAATATGTCCGCCGAATATATGAACCACGCCTCTGCGCTCCTCTTTGCCACCCTGTTTCTCCTCTTCTACTTTCGCACCGTCAAGGGCAAAAAACCAATTCTGAGCGCCCTCCTTGCCGGCATCACCCTCGGTGCCGTCGTCAACATCCGACCCTACACCGCACTCGCCATCGCTGTGCCCTTTGCCCTCTACGCCCTGTTTCTCCTCATGCGTCAGCACCGTCGCTACCTCTTACCCTTTGTCTTAATCGCCCTTACCACCGCTCTCGTAACCAGCCTCCTTTTTCTCTACAACTACCTGGCCAATGGCAATCCGCTTCTGTTTGGCTATGTGGTCAAGTGGGGACCGGGCCACGAAGTTGGATTTGGCCATTCGGGCTGGGGACCGCCGCACACCCCTTATCAGGGGCTCCTGAATATGGGCAACAACTTCAATTTAATCAACAAATTCCTGTTTGAGTCACCCTGGCCCGCGCTTCTTCTCATCCTTATCCCGTTCGCCCTTTCCAATCGCAACCGTTACGACTGGCTCCTGTTTGCCGGCTTCCTTGCCCTGCCCTTTGCCTACTTCTTCTACTGGTTTCACAATGTCTGCTTTGGACCCCGCTTCCTCTACGAAGCGAGCGCCTGCCTCTTTTTGCTTGGTGCCCGGGGCATCAAACAACTCCCCCAACTACTGAACCGAACCTTCGGCCTCAACCCCGCTCCTAACACAAACCGCTTTCTCCTCCGGGCGATACCCCTGACCCTGCTCTTCACCATCACCATCGCCCTGCCGCCCTTGTATAAACTTTACCGTGTTTACGGTGGGGTCAGTGCCATTGTCCACAAAGCGGTCCGCCGTGCTGGACTTAAAAATGCCCTCGTCTTCTGCGACCACTTCGGCACCGGCTTCTCCTACAACCGGCTTGACCTCCAGGGTCCGGTCGTCTATGCCAAAGACTACGGTTATCTCAACGCCGCCCTCACCCTTGCCTATCCCAACCGCCAGTACTACTTTGCCCGTTGCGACACCCTCCGCCTCCTCACCGACATCAAGTATGAAAACTCCCGGCTCAAACAGACCCTTGACGACCTTGCGGCAACCCTTGCCGACACCGCCTTTGTCAACACCTACAAAACCATCCTTTGGCCCTTTGCCGACATTCCGCCCCTGCCCGACACCATCCATTTAAGACCGCAAATCCTTGACTACCGCACCATCTCCCGGCAAATCTTTACCCGGCAGAAGTCAATTGACGACTACACCCCGATTCTTGCCCTCTGGCTCT
Source organism: Caldifarciminota bacterium (assembly GCA_037441285.1). Lineage (GTDB taxonomy): Bacteria > Hydrothermota > Tepidihabitantia > Tepidihabitantales > Tepidihabitantaceae > Tepidihabitans. The sequence goes on along the minus strand of JBBISL010000007.1, from coordinate 6,169 downwards.
TTGACGACCCGCGCGAGCACCTCAGCCTCTTCTCCTCAATGGACGATGCCGAGCACACCATCGCCGGCGGCTTAAGATTCACCCTGCTCCGCGTCACCCGAAACAACCTTGGCGCCGTCTACGACATCCGACCCTAATTAAACCGATTCCATCTTGCCACTATCTGCTTTACCAGACCGGAATGGCGGTATTACCTCCGTCAAGTTGAAAAAGTGGCAATTACTTATTCCTACCATTTCCCAATTGATTGACTTGGAACCAACTGTTTCGGTATAATCTTGATAGATGAATAGACCGCTGTGGCACCAGTTTGAGTTCTGGGCAACAGTGGGCGCGATTGTGGTCCTGATGTCAGGACATTATCTAATCAACCCCCACAACCATTTCTGGCACGACCTGTTTCGTCGGCTCTCTTATGTCCCGATAATCATCGCCAGTTTTCGTTACGGGTTAAAAGGTGGAATTGGAACTGCCGGCATCATCGCCCTTCTCTTCCTCCCCCATGTCTTTTTAACCCGCAGTACGCTAATCGGTCAGGCACGAGAAGCGGTTTTTGAAATTCCCCTCTACTTAGTGGTGGGCGTGGTAACCGGTGTTCTCAGCGACCGGCAGCGCCGCGCCGAGAACAAGTTGCTCCAGGCAGACCGGTTGAAAACAATGGGAACAATTGCCGCCGGTATCGCTCACGAGGTAAAAAATCCCCTGACCGCAATTCGAAGCTCCGTACAAATCTTATCGGACCGCATTTCTGGTAACGATTCGGAACTCGCGGCACTGGCACTGAGCGAGATTGACCGGCTTAATCGGTTGATTGAAGAGTTTTTGCAATACGCCCGTCCCGCACCCTTGCAACTACAGTCCATAGAGGTTCAAGAAATTCTAAATTCGGCGGTTAAGTTTCTTGAGCCGTTAATTGTGGATAAGAAAGTTCGGATTGAAAGGTATTACCCCGAAAATGGAGAGAGGGTTTCTGTGGACCCGAATCAGTTGCGCCAGGTTTTTCTTAATCTTATTTTAAACGCAGTTCAGGCGGTTGAGCCCGGGGGAATAATAAAGGTGGGAGTTGAAAGGAAAGGGAAAATGGTGCAGGTGTTTATCAAGGATAACGGTCCCGGGATACCAAAGAGTAAAATCGCACTGGTTTTTGAGCCGTTCTGGAGCACCAAGCCTCAGGGCACCGGTTTGGGACTCGCTATTGCCCAGCGCATTGTCAAGGAACACGGCGGCAAACTGGAATTAGAGAGCGAATTAGGAAAGGGCACAACCGCCCTGGTCACCCTTAAGGCTGAATGAAACCACGGATTCTCGTTGTTGATGATGATAAAAGCGTCCGTCTGGTTCTCCGTAATTTACTGCAAGATGCCGGTTATGAAGTGACGGTTTCGGAAAACTTCGCCGCGGCGCAGCAAACTTTAAATGCGCTAACGGTTGACCTGATTATCACCGACCTGGTGCTGCCCGATGGGGACGGAATTGGGCTGTTAAAGTTCACCAAGGAGCGCTATCCGATGGTGCCGGTAATTGTAATTACCGGTTTTGCCACGATTGAAAGTGCGGTAGCGGCGCTGAAAGCAGGCGCTTTTGACTATGTGGTGAAACCTTTTGAAAATGAACACCTCAAAGGTTTGGTGAAAAATGCGCTCCAACTCCAGAAACTGACAAAAGAGAATATCCGGCTGCGCCAGGAGATTAAAAAAGATGCTGGTCTGGAGGCGATTGTAGGCAAAAGTCCGGCCGTGATGAAGGTACGCCACCTTGTCCGACTGGCGGCGGAGAGTGATGCCCCGGTCCTTCTTTTGGGTGAAACCGGCACCGGCAAAGAGTTGGTGGCAAGAACGATTCACTTTTTAGGCCGGCGCGCCCCAGGACCGTTTGTACCGGTGAACTGCGGCGCGATACCGGAAAGTTTAGTTGAAAGTGAGCTTTTTGGCCATAAGAAGGGCGCCTTTACCGGCGCAACCAGTGACTACCAGGGAAAGTTCGTCCAGGCAGATGCCGGAACGCTGTTCCTTGATGAGGTAGCGGAAATGCCCCGGGAACTTCAGGTAAAACTTTTACGGGCGGTTGACACGCAGGAGATTCAGCCCATCGGTGCCAGCGAATCGGTTCGGGTTGATGTCCGAATTTTGAGCGCCACCAATCAGAACCTGATAGCACTGGTCAAGCAGGGAACCTTCCGCGAAGACCTTTATTACCGGCTGGCGGTGTTTACAATTTACATCCCGCCATTGCGGGAACACCCGGAAGACATTCCCGAACTGGTCGTCAACTATCTCCAACGCCGCGGCAAGGACCCAACTCTGGTTACCGCCGATGCGCTAAAACTGTTACAGGAGCACGACTTCCCGGGTAATGTCCGGGAACTGGAGAATGTGATTGAGTTTGGCTTAATTTTAAGTCAGGGTAAACAGATAAAACCGGAGCATATCGCCGAAAGGCTGATGCCCAGCAGGGTTGATGAGTTACAATTGCCCGATATCCCGGATGACGGTATGTCCCTTGCTGAAATAGAGCGAAACTATCTTGTTGCGGTCCTGAAAAAGACCAAAGGTAACCGCACCCGGGCGGCAAAACTTCTGGGCATCTCCCGGGCAACCCTGCTTTATCGGATGAAGAAATACGGACTGGAATAGCTGTCAACAATCCGACACCTTCTGTAGCATATCATACACTTCTAAGTCCACTGGTGCGACCCCATTTCGTAACCCCTTAACAACCCAGCGGTTATAACCGGGCAACTCTGGCACAATTCCTGCTATATATTACCAGATGATATGAGACAAACAGTTGACAAACTTTACACCAAATCGTTCAAGCATTTCGTATCCATGCGCCCAAAAATGACGCTTAAGCCCAGGCCCGGTTTGAAACTAACCGGCGCGTCCAAGCATTATGTGACTCACCGGTTCTTGATTGCGATTTGCCTTTTATCTCTAATTCAAGTCGTAGTTGCTTTTCACGGCGCAATTGAAGGACGGGTTACCGATAATAAAAACCGACCCCTTACTGGCGCCCAGGTGTGGCTGGACGGCTTTTCGGCTGGCACCGCAACCGACACCGCTGGCCGCTACTACCTTGAACTGCCGATGCACGGCAAGTTTAAGGTCATCTACCAATTCATCGGCTATAAGTCCGAAACGCTCACTGTCACTGTAAGCCACGGCCAGCGGTTACAGCGTAATGTCCAACTAATACAAACATCAATTCCGGTGCCAACCGTTGAAGCCCATGCGCACCGGGAGGTGGTGCACCAATCGAAAACTCCAGAACCGGCGGTTGTTATTCCCCAAACCGCCGCGGAACGGGCAGGAAAGTCAACCATCGGCGAAGCCGCCACCCTTGAATCAGGCGTTCAATTGCAAAAGCGCTGTAGCGCCTGCGAAGCAAGTGAACTGTCAATTCAAGGTCTGCCAGGCCGTTTTTCCCTGATTTTGCTTGAAGGCACGCCGGTCTTTTCCAACCTCGCCTCTCGGTACATATTAGACATTTTACCAGTAGATTTTATTGACCGACTTGAAATACTCAAAGGCGCTTCTGGTGCCATCTGGGGAAGTGATGCGATCGCCGGTGCGGTCAACATCCTTTTGCTTCAGCCGGTCCAGCCGATTGGGGCAAAGGCGACCTACACCAGGCGCAGTTATGGTAACGACCTGTCTGCGTTTTTAGGCACGAACCAGAAACCCTGGAGTTTCAGCGTGATTGGCGCCCACAGCAACCGCGCTTTCGTTGACCTCAATCGTGACACCATCGCAGAAAACACCGCATTCCGACGCTCTATCCTTCTCACCAATCTCCACTACTTCCCGGGATTGAACTGGCGGCTAAACACCGGTGGGTCATTTGCTGACGAATTGCGCCGGTCCGGCGCAATCGTCCCGGACTCCGCATACCATACCACCCTGCAGGCGGAAAAAGTTAACACCCGCCGCTGGGATTTCTGGCACCGCACTTCGTTTACAGCGAACGGAAAAGAACTCCAACTACGCCTTGCCGCTTCCGAACACCGGGAAACGGGCATTGTTGAGCAGCGTGACTACACCGCCCGGCAAACCACGCTCTACACCGAACTCAGTGGCAGCCTATCCCAGCTCAACTCCGGTGTGTCATTTTCCCGCCAGATGCTTACTGACTCCCGCCTCTTTGACCACGGTTATGTTGAAAACAATCTCGGCATCTGGGCCGCAGGCAAAAACATCTCGGCGGTTTTCCTCCACACTCCGACCGAGATTCTCCCCGCCTTAAGAGTGGACCTCAACTCCGAATATGGCACCATCTTTTCACCCTACGGTGCAGTGAATATCTACCCCGGCTTTCTGGACTTGAATTTTGCAATCGGAACGGGCTTTCGCACCCCGATGGTAATATTTGAAAGTATGGAAAACCTGCCTAACGGTTATCAATATGCGATTCGCCGTGACTCTAACCTCACCCGCGAGTCGGGCTTCTCGCTTGAACTCGGCGCAACAAAACGCATCACAACTCAGACTGTTATCACCGACCTGCGGCTAAACCTTTTCCATCACCGGGTAAGCAACCTCATCACCGCCGAACTTATTGGCACTGACTCGGTAACCAGACGCGCGCTGTTCTACTATCACAACTTAAATACAGCCGCACTTTCCACTGGAACCGAATTGTCCATCAGCCTTTTTCTGCTACCTGACATCACCACCAACATCAGCGCCTACTTACTTTCGCCCCGAACCGCTTCAAACCAAATCCTGCCCTTTGTCCGGCGCTGGGCAGGGAACTACTCCGCCACCTATAAAATCCCCCGCTGGCAACTGGAATTGAACCTCACCGGTGAACTGAATGGCCCGATGCTGGTTCAGACCGTTTACGAAAATAACAATATCCAGAGCCACGACTCACCGATTTATTCAGTTCTCAACCTACGTCTAACAAAACAACTGGGAGTCTTTCGGCTCAGTGGCGGCATCAACAACCTGTGGGACTATCACCAGCCTCCCCGCTCCCACAATGAAGGTTCCACCGACTATTACTGGGGACCGATAATTGGCCGGGAGTTTTACGGCACCGTGGCAATCGACATCTGAAACCGCACCCGCCGTTTTAAAGGTCATCCCGCCCACTACATATTCCGCCAATCGTACCCCCGCTCAAAAAGAACTCGCCTGATATCGGCACTTACTGGTCTAAAAATTAAGGTGCTGCCCTGACCATCACCAATCTTTTCGAAGTCATGCCAAACTGTTGACTTTTAGACAATTTTTGTTTATAATATATCACAGCAGGGAAACACGGGGAAGGAGGAAGTGCTCGCCTGAGGCGGGCAAAACAAGGAGGAACGCAGATGAACCAATTGGCTACCGGGGGAGCCCATACAGCAACCTCCCCGGAAACACAACAACTAAAAAAAGCAGCTACCGCAGAAGAGTACCTTTTTTCACCCCGTAGCGGGGTTTAAAAAATAATCTGGGAAGGAGGGGAAAATGAGTCGCTCAATTGCGGTCGTCGGCGCCGGCACCTGGGGGAAAAACCTGGTGCGGGTGTTTGATAGTTTGAAAAGTTTGCACACCGTTTGCGATACCAACCCCGCCGCACTAAGCGGGTTACCAATCTCAAATGGTGTCCGTCTCACAAACGATTTTGCTACCGTTCTTAGCGACCCGGATATTACCGCGGTTGCCATTGCCACGCCAGCGGTCACTCATTATGAATTTGTTCGTTGCGCCCTGCTGGCAGAAAAGGATGTGTTCGTCGAAAAACCGCTTGCCCTGGACCTCACTCAGGCAGAAGAACTGGTTCGCCTCGCCGAGAAAAAAGAGCGGATTTTGATGGTCGGACACATCCTGCGCTACCACCCCGCGATTGTCCAGTTAAGCGAGATGATTGAAAAAGGGGAACTGGGCAGGATTGACTACATCTATTCTAATCGCCTCAACCTCGGCCGCCTGCGCACCGAAGAGAACATCCTCTGGAGTTTTGCCCCGCACGACATCAGCGTCATCCTTGCCCTTGTCCAGGAGCGTCCCACGATGGTATCCGCCCATGGTGAGGCTTTTCTCCAGAAAAACATTCCTGATGTAACCCTGACGACCCTTGAATTTCCTTCCGGGGTTCACGCCTACACATTTGTTTCCTGGTTACACCCGTTCAAAGAGCAACGGCTGGTCGTGGTTGGCTCAAAACAGATGGTGGTGTTTGA
>JBBISL010000006.1:0-97156 GCA_037441285.1 Caldifarciminota bacterium | reverse complement strand
ACATAAACCGGTAAAATTTTCTTGACAGCCGGGTTCAGCCGGGTAAAATCCTATTGTGGAAAGGCTTCAGGTTCTGGTTCACCTGACCCGACGCAACAAGGCTTTGAGCCTTTCCTTTCCTATATACTATATATATTTCGCCATAGCGGTACTTTTCGGTTTTTTTGTGTTCAGCGGTGCGTTTACCCGTTTTATCGTTAACCGGTTTACCGACCGCGGACTTTTAAACCACCTCCTCGCCGAAAACAGCCGATTGAACCAGCAACTCACCGCCTATGCCGCAGCAGTGGACAGTTTCCGCCAGTTCCTTACCTTCACCGAACAGATGGACAATAAACTTCGGGCTGCAGTCAACCTTGGGCTTGTACCGGCTGATGTCCGGTTGATGGGTGTCGGCGGCGTTCAAACCCCGAGTCCAGCGCCTGAGGTTGATGAACTTCTCCGCCGGGCTAAATTCACCCAGCGGTCCCTACTCGAAATCGACCGCACCGTAACCCGGCAGCAGGAGCGGCTAAAATGCACCCCATCAATCTGGCCCGTTCAGGGCTGGGTCACATCCAACTTTGGCTATCGCCAGGACCCGTTTACCGGCAGAAGGGAGATGCACGCCGGAATGGACATTGTCGCCCCGCGCGGTACGCCAATTGTTGCCCCTGCTGACGGTAAGGTGGTGTTTGCCGGATGGAAACCAGGCTTTGGCAGAACCGTAGAGATTGACCACGGCTGGGGTGTCCGAACATTTTATGGCCATTGTAACACCATCCGGGTTACGGTTGGTAAGCAGGTCAAACGGGGCGAGGTCATCGCCACGGTCGGCGCCACCGGACAGGCAACCGGCAACCACCTCCACTACGGAATAAAGGTCAACGGTAACTGGGTCAACCCTGCCGACTATATCCTTACCGGTAAGGGTAGATAACCTTACCGTTTAATCAAGACAACCGGTTGTTTCGCGCCAACCTTGCGACCGGAATAGCGGTATTCAAGGTACACCGCATACAACCCAACCGGTGCCAGTCCGCCCTGGTCCATCCTGCCATTCCAGTAAACTATCCCCTGGGTCTCATTTATCTCCCGACCGGCAAATAGTATCCGAACCGTCCTGCCCGAAAGGTCAAAAACCTTTAAACTCATCCTGCCCCCGGGTTCAGGTAAAACAAAATTAATCGGCAGGCTGTCTTCAAAACCATCACCATCTGGACTGAAACTCGTTAACCCCAAACTCAAAAGCCCACCCACAACTTTTGGTGTCACAACCATCTGGTAAAGGTTGTTTGTTGTGTCCTTGTCCCCGGGGCATAAAACCCGGCACCACAACTCAGCCCGGGTTTGGGGACAGGTCGCCTCAAAAACAAACACACTCTCCTGCTTCGGTCTTAAAGACGCCACCTCAATGTCGACCAAAACCTCGCCTTTATCCCAGCCCCACAACAGCCGCCAGTTCGGCGCCGGCACAAACCCGGAGTTTTTCACCCTGACCTGAAAATTGAACCGCGCGCCCGGTTCCGGCACAACCCTGTCTATCAAACCCATTTCGGTAATGGTCAGATCAAAATAGGAGCAGACCGCATTCGGCAAGCCTGGAGTCGCGCCGGAAGAGTCCGGGCACACCGCCCAGTTCTCCTTGTGGTCCGGCGCATTGACATCTATCCTCTCCCAGGAAAAACCGTCACCCGCATCAACCGGAAACCCATCTTCTAAATCCTGCGGTGTGCCAAAGGTTGTTGTATCACCATAACTCGACGCAACCGTTATCGGGTCATTACCTGCCAGCCCATTACCAATCGTGGTGTTGCCGACGGTCACAATTAAACAGGAGTCGCCAATCTGGTAAGGCTGGAGATAGCCACCCAGACCACCGCTATCGGCATACTCCGGGTCCAGAATCAGCGCAAAACCACCGGGCTTGAGCCAGGTTGTACCGATAATCACGCCCGGGTTGTTTTGCAAAATCGCCGAATCGTACCAGGCAACAATTTGGTCCAACGCATCACCATCATCAACCGTATAGTTAAACAAGTCAAGCGCTTCGTTGCCCGCATTGTACAGCTCAATGAACTCATTCCGGTCTTCCGGCATCAGAACACCACTCCCGCCTCTGGGATTTGCCATAACCTCGGTAATCACCAGTTGCCCGGTAATCAAAAGTGTTAGCAACATCAGCATCGGGATTAACCTTAAACCATACTCAGTTGCCGGTCAATATCTACCCAAAAAGCCCTATCAGGTTCAAACGCCCCGCTCCATACTATCCCGGTAACGACTCAGGGAACCACTCCGGGAGCCGTTCCCCCAACGATTCGGTAATTGACCGGGTAAATCGTATCCGGGACCCTGCCCGGCATTCATCTGAAATAAATGATAATATCCGGTTGATTGGTTCAACCGTAAGATGAGCACGGTGTTACAACAATCGGACCTTTGTTCCGGCTCACTTTACCGGATGCACCTGCCAGTTTTCATCCACCCACAGTTTTACCGTCCGGACCTTGAACCCCCAGGACTTAACCGTTTCCTCTGCCCGGTTTAACTGGTTTAATTGTACCGGTTTATCTGCCGGATTTCCCGCACAGTCAAAATGACCCACCAGGGCAATTACCGTTGAATTGTGTTTCTCGACCGATATCGCAACCCGCCTTTTAATGGAATCAACCGTAGCGCGTTCCTGATTTTCCGCCAGAATTTTGTTCGGTCCCGGCTCAGTCACCATATCAACATAATCCAGTCCGAACCCCCTTTTCAGATAATCAATCACGGGCAGCTGCACCCTGCCGTCCATACAGTTAATCGCCACCCCAAACACCTTCTTGTCCATAACTCAATTTACAGTATCGGCAGATACCGTTTTATCTCAAACTCGGTCACCTGTGCCTTGTACTCATCCCACTCCTGACGCTTGTTGCGCAGAAAGAAGGCAAACAGCTCATCGCCCAGCGTTGACCGCACCAGTTCGCTTTTCTCGGTTAACTTTATCGCCTCAGAAAGGTCTTTGGGCAGACAGGTAATTTTTGCCCGTGCCCGCTCCTCTTCGGTCATCCGATAGATGTTGTCGGTAGTGGGTGGCGCGAGTGGCAGTTTTTCCTCCACACCCTTTAAACCGGCGGCAAATATCACCGCAAACGCCAGATAGGGGTTGCATGCCGGGTCGGGTGAACGGTACTCAATCCGCGCCGCCTCGGGCCGGTCCTTGGAAAATGCCGGCACCCGCACCAGCGCGCTGCGGTTCACCCTTGCCCAGGACACATAAACCGGCGCCTCAAATCCGGGCACGAGCCTTTTGTAGGAGTTGACCCATTGATTGGTGACCGCGGTTATTTCCGAAGCGTACTTGAGCAGACCGGCGATAAACTGCCGGCAGATTGGCGAGAGGTTCATCTCGTCTTTTGCCGAATAAAAAACATTCCTGCCATTGCGGAATAAGGAGATGTGGGTGTGCATCCCGGAGCCGTTGACGCCAAAAACCGGCTTGGGCATAAAGGTGCAATGGATGTTGTGCCGCTTTGCCACCTGACGGGCAACAAACCGGCAGGTGACCACATTGTCCGCCATCGTCAGGGCGTCGGTGTAGTGCAGGTCAATCTCATGCTGGCTCGGTGACACCTCGTGGTGGCTATACTCCACACCAACCCCGAGTTTCTCCAGCTCAACAATTGTCTCCTCGCGCACCTGCTCGGGCAGGGCGGTCGGTATCAAATCAAAATAACCACCCTGGTCCAAAAGGTTCGGCGCCCCGCCGTTCTGAAAGTAAAAGCACTCCAGTTCGCAGCCCGCATAGAGCGTAAAACCCATCTTCTGCGCCCTGGTCACAACCCGGCGCAGCACCTGTCGCGGGTCAAAATCAACCGGTTTGCCATCGGGCGTAAACACATCGCAGAACATCCTTGCCGCCCGTGCGCCTTGCACCTCCCAGGGCAGGACCGCAAAACTGTTCGGGTCGGGCTTGACAACCATATCCGACTCCTCAATCCGGGCAAAACCCTCAATTGACGAGCCATCAAAACTGAATCCGTGCCGCAGCGCCCGGGATAGTTCCCGACTGGAAATGGTAATCCCTTTGAGAAACCCCAAAACATCGGTGAACCAGAGCTGGACAAACCGGACCCTGTTCCTCTTTATCTCGCTTGCCAGATTAATCTCTGCCAATTTATCCTCCCTTTTCTCCTTTGTAACTAACTTAATAATATACCATAACTTACTTAAATGTCAACGCTAACTGAATTCTGCCCGGCACCAGCAACGCTTAAATCTTACCCGCGCCGCTATTTTACTTTTGGCAAAAATCGCCCACGGCATCCTCTGCCCACTGCCAGCAACCACTATTTCTGTTTGACTGAGTCGCTGTTTTCCGCTACCCTTTGTTTAATGGTGGTAACCGTTTTATCATTCATCCTTCTTATCGGACAAACTTCTCCAGCACCCGGTTTCCTTACTGTCCGTTCTGACCCTCCGGGTTACAACATTTTTGTTGAAGGCGACACCGCGGGGTTGACCCCCTTAGAACGATATCAACTGGACCCGGGCCGTTACTGGGTGACAATTGTTTCCAACGACAGCCTCGAAGCGCTCTACCGGCAGTTGCGTTCTGGAACCGTGGGCGCGCGGTTGCACGCCCTCTGGACCCTGGCGCGCATTGATGGCGCAACCTCCCAGGTTGAACTTTTACCCGGACTTGAAACCCGGGTTTTGATTGACCGGCAAACGATGGAGAAAAACGCCTGCCGGGCAAAATGGCTGGTCTTTGGGGGCATTGGCGGCGTGTTTACGCTCGGGCTGGTTTGCGGTGTAATCATCGGTGTTGTTGCCCATTAACCGATGAACCGGTTTCTCTTTTTTGCTCTGCTCCTGCTTATAAGCCTCGCACCCGCACCCCAGAAGGGAAATGTTGAACTTATGGAAGCCCGTTACTACCGAAAACTGGAAAACAAAATGGTCCAGTGCGAACTGTGCCCGCGACGGTGTGTCATTTCTCCGGGCAAAAGGGGCTTCTGCCGGGTACGGGAAAATCGCAACGGCACCCTTTACTCGCTGGTCTATGGCAAACCCTGCTCCATCAACCGCGAACCGATTGAAAAGGCACCATTTTTTCACTTCCTGCCCGGTGCCCTGCGTCTGACCCTTGCCACGGTTGGCTGTAATCAGCGTTGCAAGTACTGCCAGAACTGGGAGATCTCTCAGGCAACACCGGAAGCGGTGCCGAGCCAGGAGATGACCCCGGAACAGGTTGTTGCCCTTGCGGAGAAACTCAACCTGCCCATCATCTGCTTTACCTACACCGAACCGGTGGTCTTTTTTGAGTATATGATTGACATCGCCCGCCTTGCCCGCGCCCGGGGTATCAAAACTGCGGTCGTGTCCGGGGGATATATCAACCCGGAACCGCTGCGTGAACTGTGTTCGGTCGTTGACGCCATCAAGATTGACCTGAAAGGTTTTACGCCCGAGTTTTATCGCACCGTTTGTGGTTCAAGCCTTGAGCCGGTACTAACCGCTATTAAAACGGTCGCTCAGACCTCCTGTCACTTAGAACTGGTCAACCTTGTTGTCCCGGGTTTTAACGACGACACCACGACCATTCGCCAGATGTGTTCCTGGATAAAGGAAAATTGCGGTGACACCATCCCCTTGCACTTCACCCAGTTCCATCCCGACTACCAGTTACAAAACGCGCCGGTAACACCGGTTAAAACCCTAAAAAAGGCAATCGCCATCGCCCGTCAGACCGGCTTGAAGTATGTCTACATCGGCAATGTCCCGGGCGATCAGGACGAAAACACCTACTGTCCTAAATGTGGCAGTTTACTCATCCGGCGTCAGGGCTATACCGTGCTGGAAAACAACATTGTCAATGGCAAATGCAAATTCTGTAAAACACCTATTTCAGGAGTGTGGCGATGAGTTCATCAGTTGTCTGGTTTGTGCCGCCGGAACGGGTGACCGACGGTGTCGGTTTAATCCTTGAACAGTCCGGATTCTTCGGCCGCACCCGCCCGCGCAAGAAGGTGGGTATCAAAGCCCATTTCGGCGAAAAGGACAACAACAACCATATCAGCCCGGAACTGGTGCGCAGCGCCGCCATCGCCTGTATCAACCACGACCTCCAGCCCGTTGCCGTGGAAACAACCGCGCTTTATCGTGGCCGGCGCCAGCGCGCCTCCGAGCACATCAAACTTGCCCGCGAGCACGGCTTTACCGTTGAGCGGACTTTGGTGCCGATTGAAATCCTCGACGGTGAGTACGGCGAGCATTTCTATCCGATAGCGCTCGACTTTTCTCCCCAGACCCCCGCCTTGCTCGCCGGCAAACTGCGTTTCCTTCGCTATCTCGTCAACCTCGCCCACTTCAAAGGACACTTTGTTGCCGGTTTTGGCGGCGCGATAAAAAGCATTGCGATGGGGCTGGCGGCAAAGGCGGGCAAACTGGCGATGCACTCCTCTTCCAAGCCTTATGTGGACGAAGAGCAGTGCCTCAGTTGCGGTAATTGCGTTGACTACTGTCCCCACGATGCGATTGACTTTGTCAGGTATGTCGCCCACATCGGCCGCAGTTGCGTGGGCTGTGGTGGCTGTCTTGCCGTCTGCCCGCACGGTGCCATCAAAATTAACTGGGATGCCGCCTCCGAGTCGGTACAAAAGAAACTTGCCGAATACTGCTATGCGGTGCTCAAAGACCGGGTGGCGATTCACTTCGCCATCCTGTTAAAGGTAACTCCGAACTGCGACTGCTACCCCCAGACCGAGAACCCGATTATGCCCGACGCCGGACTATTTGCCTCTTTTGACCCGGTGGCATGCGACCAGGCAGCATGGGACCACGCCCGTGCGGCACTGAAAGAGATTTACCCGCACCTCAACCCGGAAATTGTTCTGGCACGCGGCGCGGAGATTGGCTTGGGTAACCGAAATTACCACCTGGTGTCTTTATGACAAAGGAAACCCTGGTCCGGCTCGATGTTTTCGAGGGACCACTGGAACTGTTGCTCTACCTCGTGCGTAAAAATGAACTGGATGTGTTTGACATCCCGATTGCCCGTTTGACCGATGATTACCTTGCCCTGCTGCGCAGCGAGAACCTTTTAAACCTTGACGCCGCCAGCGACTTTCTGGTTATGGCGGCGGTGCTTCTGCGCCTCAAAACCCGTGCCCTCTTACCCCGAACCGCCGAAGAAGACCTTTCCCCACCCCAGATTTCCCTTGAGCAGATTCTTGAAAGTTATCGCTCATTTCAGCAGGCGGCACGGCTCCTCGCCAACCGCGAAGCCGAGCAACGCCAGCGCTTTCCCCGACCGGGCGAATCGCCACCACCGCGTCCGGCTGAGTCCGAAGACATCACCCTTCTGGCCCGTGCCTTCAGCCGGCTCCTTGCCCGGCTCAAACCCACGCCCGCCGTCACGATTGAACCGCAGCGCCTCAAAGTCTCGGATAAAATTGCCGTGCTCCGCAACCTGCTCAGAGAGAAGGAACGCCTGAATTTTGAGGAGGCGGTGACCGGCGCTACCCTCACCGAAATCATCGTCACCTTCCTTGCCCTGTTAGAACTGGTGCGCCTCGGTGAGGTCAAAGTCGTCCAGCCCGACGCCTTTGCCCCGATTGAACTGCACCGCCCAACACTTGACAATTGCCCATAACCGTTTAACATCAATCTGTGGAGATAAAAGCCACTGGTTTTGGCTGGATTGAAACCGACCGTGCCCGGTTTGACACCGATATCGTCATCTATCCTGATGACCGAATTGAGAACCGCTATCGGCATCTCACCGGTGACAACCACACCGTCGGTAAGAAGGAGGTGGCGCGGGTGCTCGCAGGCACTAACGCCCGCCTCGTTATTGGTACCGGCCAGGATGGGGTTGTGCAACTAAGCCCGGATGCCATTCAATTTCTCCAGACCAACAACATCGACTACCACGCTGCCCCGACTCCGGAGGCGATAAAGATTTACAATCAACTCAACCCGCCCAAAGCGGCAATATTTCATGTTACCTGTTGAAAGGGGACACCAAAAATGAAGCTTTATACCATCGGCACCGGTCATCGCCCGGAATACGAGTTCAGCCGTTTGCTTTATAAATTCGGCATCCAGGTTCTGTTCGACATCCGTGCCAACCCCGGACCGATTGCCGAAAAACTGCCCCACCTTTCCCGCGCCGGAATGGAAAAGTTGTGCTCGGACAACCGGATTAACTATGTGTTCTTGGGCAACGAACTGGGCGGTGGCTGTCGCGCCCTGCTCGCCGCACCTGACCGCCACGCGGTAAAGAACTGGCTCCAGACCGAAGAGGTGCAACGCGGGCTGAAAATCATCAGCAGCCGGGTTCCCACCCGGGTCTGCTGTATCCTCTGCTCCTGCTACACACCGGAGTTCTGCCGCCGGCTCATCCTCGCCCAGGAAGTCGCCCGCAATGGGGTAGAGGTTGTCCACATCCTTGAAGAGGACCGGTTCTGGCAACCCGGGAAACCAAAACCACCCCGGCGCCGATGAACACCGAGTTAATAAACGAGATTGTCGAATTAAAGAAGCGGCAGCGGGCAATCGTTCTCTGTCACAACTATCAGCCGCCCGAGATCTACGAAGTTGCCGACTTTATCGGTGATTCGCTCGAACTTGCCCGGCAGGCACAACAGGCAGACTGCGAACTGATTGTGTTCTGCGGCGTTAAGTTTATGGCCGAGACCGCCAAACTCCTCAACCCCAAAACCCGGGTTGTGCTCGCCGAACCCCGCGCCGGCTGTCAGATGGCAAAGATGATTACCGCCGAGACCCTGCGCCGTAAAAAAGCCGAACTGGGTGTTGACCTCGTTGTCGCCTATGTCAATACCGATGCCGAAGTCAAGGCAGAAGCCGACATCTGTTGCACCTCGGCAAATGCGGTGAAGGTTGTTGCCACTCTGCCCGCCAACCGGCGCATCCTCTTTGTTCCGGACAAAAACCTTGCCCTCTGGGTGGCGCACGAAACCGGCCGCGACCTCATCCCCTGGGAAGGTTTCTGTTATGTCCACGCCTTTTTCACGCCGGCTGATGTGGCGCAGGCAAGAAAAGAGCATCCGAACGCAATCGTCATCGTTCATCCCGAATGTCAACCGGATGTAATCGCCGCCGCCGACAAAGTTGCTTCAACCGGTGGTATGCTCCGGCTCGCCCGGGACTACGATGAAATCGTTCTGGGCACCGAAATCGGGATGTGCCAGCGCATCCGCCGGGAGTATCCGGGCAAAATCTGCCACCCCTTGCGCCGCACCGCGGTCTGCCGCAATATGAAACTGACCACCCTCGAAAAGGTCCACGCTGCCCTCTCCGGCAGCCAACCGGAAATCATCATCCCGGAGGAGGTCGCCGCTCGTGCCCGTGCCGCCCTGCAGCGGATGATGGACATTTCTTGACACAATTTGTCGGAATGGTAAAGTTTAATGGTGTTAAATCTGTTGCTCGCTGCCACATTAATTTTTACGGGCTTTGATTTTGGAGGCCGGGTGGGCGCGGCGTTTCCTACCGGCGGCATCAACCGTCATACCCGTTCCAGTACCCTCTTGGGTGCGCAGCTCGGCTACACATTTTCCCGCCAGCGCCTGGGATTGAACTACTCCCTCCTTGACTTCGCCGGTAAGCAGAACATCCGTTACGAAATGACCATCCACGAACTCTCCCTCTCTTACAGTTATGCCCTGTTCGCAAAATCAAACTGGGGAATTGCGCTGGGCGCGGGCCCGGGTTATGGCTATATCCGCCGCACCTACAACTACGCCCAGGAAACCGGCTACGCACCGGATTGCCATATCAATCTCTTTGTCTATCAACAGGAGCGCCACAGCCGGGTCTGTGCCGGCATTGACAACACCATCTTCTTTAGCGCACCGCCCAATCGGGCACCGGTTTTTACTTACTTCCCGGCTATCTATGCGGAGGTTGGCTATGCCTTTTAGAAATTCGTACTGCAAAATCGCGGAGCGCCGGGCAAGCCGGTCTTGTGCTCTTCTGCTCTACTTAACTTCTGCGCTTTTCTTCACCGCTCTCCTCTCCTGCTCCGATACGCTCCTCTTTCGTGCCGGTGCGAACTACTTTCCGTTAATTCCGGGCAGCCACTGGAAGTATCTTGCTGGAACCGACACCATCTATGTTGAGGTTGATACCCTGCCCGCCGTAATGTTAAACCAAAATTGTATCAGGGTCTACCGCAATGGGGCACCGGAATACTACCTGAGTAACCCAACCGAAATCCGCCGCCTCGTTGTCAATACCATCTCCCGGCCCAACGCACCGGACACGGTTGAATACCGGTTTGGTCTGCTCTACCAACTGCCCTTTGTGCTCGGTGACAGTAGTTTTGACCGGTATGATACCACCCTTGTTTACGGAACCGATACGATTCAATTCACCCATCTGGTCCGTGCCTGGGTTGCCGCCTTGGAAAATGTGCCAACGATTGCTGGAGACTTTTACGACTGCTACCGGATTGAGTTTACCGAAAAGATTTTTGCCCGGGAAACGACCGAAACATCCTGGACCGAGTGGCTTGCTCCCGAAATCGGCATAGTTCGGAAACAAACCGCCCAGGGTGAAGAGCTCCTGGTCGAATACCAGCGCGGAAAGTGAGAAGTTGATGCCGCCCCGCGACTACATCCCCGTAGCACCGGCTTGGGAGCGCAATCCCGACGACAACGACATCTGGCGCCGGGTGGTGGTTATGCCATCGCTTGCCCTGAACCAGGCAGAGATGGAATTTCTTGGTCCGGTCGCGGGCAAAAGGGTGTGTGTCATCGGCACCGGTGACGGGATGGCACCGCTTGCCTTTGCCGCAATGGGCGCAAAGGTACGATTGATTGACCCTTCGAACAGTGGCTTAGATGTGGTTATGGTCCGGGCGCAGATTGTCGGCGTGGAACTGGAATATCAGGAAGCGGAGTTAACCAACCTCTCTTCCCTTGGTGAAAACGCCTGCGAAATCGCCTATGCGGCTCAGGTTGCCGGGCTGGTTGAAGACCTGGGCTCATTTTATCAGGCGGTTTTCTCAATCCTCGAACCCGGTGGTCGGTTGGTCATCAACGAATACCACCCGATTCGCCGCATCTGGAAGCAGGAACCAGGACCCCCTCGTCTCGCCTTTTCCTATTTTGAGCGCCGGCGGCCGCGAACTGAAGCCGATTTTGAAGAAGATATCACCACTCCGGGCAAGGCGTTTGGTAGATACAACTACCACTGGACCTTGTCCGACCATTTTTACTTCCTGTCCCGGGCTGGATTTCATATTTTCGGCCTGGAGGAGGTGGGTGATGTCCGCCAGCGCTGGGAAGTACCCAACCTCTCCGGTATGCCCGAACAACTGATAATCGCCGCCGACAAACCCCAGAAGTAAAATTGACACAAGCCGCCTTTTGTTTATGCTTTTATGTTATCGGTAGATTAGTGTATTAATAAAACCTATCAGGAGGCATCTGATGAAACGGAAACTCTTAGCGTTAACCGCGCTGGTTATCGCTACCACTTTTGCCTGGCCCGACCTTAAACGGCCGGTGGTGCGTAGCACCGATGGCGCAGAGCACATCGCCGGGCAGTTAATTCTGGAACTGAACCCCGAACTGCGGGGCAGAGTCAATATTACATCGGAAGACGGTATCGTCCTGTTTGGCATCCCGGCGCTCGATGCGCTCAACCGCAAGTGGCGGGTCAATGAAATTGCGCCGCTCTGGCGTCGGCCCACGGTTGACCCGATTGCGCAGAAGTACGGCTGTGATTTGCAGTACCTGATTCAGTTTGATGTTGACCAGCCGATTGCACCGGTTGCCGCCGATTACGAAAGACTTTCTGAAGTCGCCTACACCTGCCCCAACGGCTATATGCGCTTTGACGAAGTGCCCGATGACCCCTACTACTCCTATCAGTGGCACTACACCAATCTTGGGGCACCAACCGCCTGGGAGGTGGCAAAAGGCAAAACCCGGGTGATAAACTGTGTACTGGACGATGGCTTGGACATCTTCCATCCCGATGTTAAGGCAAACCTCTGGATCAACACGCCCGAAGATGTCAATGGCAATGGCCAGTTTGACACCCTGCCCTATCCGGACGGCGACATTGACGGTATTGACCAGGATATGAACGGCTACGCCGACGATGTTGTCGGCTGGGACTTCCTCTATGGCGACCCTGTACCGATGCCTGATGGTTCCGACACCCACGGCACCCACTGCTGGGGTATCACCAATGCGGTTACCAACAATGCGACCGGTGTCGCCGGCACCACCTGGAACTCCCGGTCGATGGCTTTCCACTGTGGTGCCGGTGGTGGCATTTCAATCTTTGCTGCAATCGGCGCCATCTACTACCTTGTTCCAATGGGTGCCTGGTCAATCTCAATGAGTTTTGGCTCGGCATCGCCCTATCCGCCCATGGCGGACGCCTGCCAGTATGCCTGGGACTCCGGACTGGTCCTTTTTGGCTCGGCCGGCAACGACGGGCTGGAGGTAATGCGCTATCCGGGCTGCTACAGCGGGGTTGAAAATGTTGCCGCCTCCACCTCCAACGACACCAGGGCATCCTGGTCCAACTACGGCACCTGGGTTGATGTCACCGCACCAGGTCAGGGGATTTACTCAACTCTTACCAGAATTGCCGGTTCCTATGGCTCAATGGACGGGACCTCAATGTCCTGCCCGCTTGCTGCGGGTGTTGCCTGCTGGATAAAGTCTTTTGACACCACCATCTCCAACGCTACCTGCATCCAGATGCTGCACGACGCCTGCGACTCAATGCCTGACCCACTTTACACTCAGGGAAAACTGGGAGCAGGCCGGGTATCAATGGCAAATGTGGTTCTGCCCCTCTACTACTGCAACCTGACTATGACTGGCTGGCGCTTTAACGACCAGGCGGGCAACAACAACGGTCAGCCTGACCCGGGTGAGACCGTTGCCCTGATTGTTACTTATGCCAACAGCGCGGGCTGGCGCAACGCCACCGGTGTCTCGGCAACGCTCAACGCCATCGGCACCGATGTCACCGTGGTCAAAGGTAACGCCACCTTCCCGGACATCCCTGCTGGCTCAAGCGGTTCCTGTTCGGCCGACTCGTTTGTCATTCATATTGACGCCAGCGCCCCGCCCCAGCGCATTCGTTTCCTGCTCACCGTCCATGCCACACCGGACCCTGCCTATCCGGACACCAACTTCATCGCCGTGTGTGGTTCACCCCGTGTATTAATTGTTGACGATGATGAAGGGCAGAACTATGAGCGCTTCTACACATCGGCTTGCGACTCCAACGGCGTACTCTATCGCACCTATTCGGTTCAGGCTTCAGGCTCGCCACCCGCGGACACGCTTAACCATTATCCGGTTGTTATCTGGTTCACCGGTGACGCCACCAGTAACACCCTGACCGCAACCGACCAGGCAAATCTGACAACCTACCTGAACAACGGTGGCAAACTCATCCTTTCCGGCCAGAACATCGCCCGCGAACTGAACGGCTCCTCTTTCCTGAGCGACTACCTGCATGCCCAGTTTGTTGCCGACTCCACGGGCAAACCGTTTCTCCCGGGAATTTCCGGAGACCCGATAACCCGGGGCGACACGATGGTTCTTGCCGGTGGTGGTGGTGCTGGTAACGCCCGCTCCAGTGATGCGATTCGTCCGCTCGGTGATGCTGCGGCTTGTGCCCGGTTCAAAGATTACGCCGACACCACCGCCGCTTCTCTTATCCGCTACTCGGGCAACTACAAACTCGCCTTCTTCCCAGTGGCGTTTGAAGCGATTGACCACTCCTCCCGCTATCTCCAGCGCTGGACTCTGATTAAACGCATCTTCGAATGGTTGGGCGAAAGGCTGCCCGGTGTTGAAGACCTAACACCCCTCTGGCAAGCACGGCGTCCTTATACGCTCCACATCACCCCCAACCCCATCAAGCGGATGGCAACGGTTGAATTCACCGCGCCGGTTACTGGAACGGTTGAACTTTCCCTCTACACCCTTACCGGTGCGCTAAAAGCCACCCAGCGCAGACAGGTTAACTTTGGAGATTATGTGCGGATGAATTTGAGTGCTGCCGACCTTGCAAGCGGAACCTATCTTGTGCAGTTAAAAACACCGGCTGGTGTGTACGCCCAGAAGGCGGTGGTTCTCAAATAAGTTAACCGAGCAAAAAATTGGGGCGGCGTGCTGCCGCCCCTTTTATTTTATCGACCCCGGGCAAGCCGGTCGGCAAGCTCTTCGGGCAAACCTGCCTGTCGCATCTTTTCCTGTGTTGCCCGGATGTCGTATCCCACACGATAAAAACCTACCGAGCGCTCGCTCAGGTTGATAATCAAACAACAAGCCCTGGGGTCACCATCACGCGGCTGGCCCACACTACCGGCGTTCAGCAGATATTTAGCATCCTCCCGGATATAGAAGCCATCACCGTGTTTCAATTGAACCCGGCTTCCGGAAATCCGTTCCACCGCCATCGGAATGTGGGTATGACCCACAATACAGATGTCCTGGGTGAATGTGCCCATTTCACCCGCCACATCCTCAAGGCTCAGCAAATAGTCCCAGCTCGGCGGGTCTGATGGCGCAGCGTGCACCATATGAATTGGACCGAACTGATAAATCAGCGGTAAATTTCCCAGATACTCCCTTTGCGCCGCGCGCAACCGCTTTTGCGTCCACTTAATCGCAAACCGGGCTGAATGGTTAAAAGAGTCAATATCTGTTTTCCCCAGCACACCCCATTCGTGATTGCCCGCGACCGTTTTTGCCCCGACTTTCTGCATATGCTCAATACACCGTTCCGGGTCTGGTCCATAACCCACAATGTCCCCGGCACAGAGCACCGTTTGCACACCCTTCTCGCTAAACAGTTGCAAAACCGCGGTCAGCGCCTCCAGATTTCCGTGGATATCACTCAACACCCCGAGAATCATCGCCACTACCCCTTTGCCCCCCACAATGGTCTTTGTACACCCCGTCCAGAACCCCGTTTACAAACTTGCCGGCATTGTCGTCGCCAAACTTCTTGGCAATCTCCACCGCCTCATTTATCGCCACCTTGGGTGGTACATCATCAAAAAACAAAATCTCGGCACAACCCATCCGCAGAATCGCCCGGTCGATAAATGTCAACCGCTCCAGCCGCCACCGCTTCAGGTGTGTTTTCAATACCCGGTCAATCTCGTCTTGATGCCTTTCCACTGTTTGCACAATCCGACGCATATAACTCTCCGCCTCTTCGGACGGGTTTTTGCGGGCACAAATCTCCTGAATCACCGCTTCCGGCTCGTCCGCCACCAAATCAAGTCGGTAAAGCACCTCAACCGCGCTCTCCCGTGCCAATCGGCGCTGGGTCATCACGCCCTCCTGTCGGCGCGCAGTTCAAAAGGCACTGTGCCCTGGGCGCTCAGCCCTCGACCTTCAAGTTGGCAAGTTCAATCACCGCCAGCGCTGCCATCCAGCCCTTATTTCCCTGTTTGGCACCAGCCCGCTCCAGCGCCTGTTCCAGACTTTCCGCGGTAATGATTCCGAAAGAAACCGGCATTCCGGTCTCATAAGAAACCTTTGCCAGCCCCTTCGTCACCTCAGCCGCAATGTACTCGGCATGCGGTGTGTCACCCCGAATCACCGCTCCTAAGCCGACAATACCGTTGTATCGTTTGGAACGTGCCAGACCCAAAACCACCGCGGGCATCTCAAAAGCGCCCGGCACCCAGACCACATCGACACCCGCGGCGCCGTGCCGCTCAAAGCAGTCAAGGGTACCATCGAGCAACGCCCGGCTTATCAAATCGTTAAACCGGGCAACAACAACGGCAAATCGCTTGCCGCTGGCATCAAACCGGCCTTTAAACTCACGCCTTTCCATCACTCACCCCTTTCTCAATGTCGCCCAAGATATGTCCCAGGCGGTCCCTTTTGGTAACCAGATAACGCAGGTTGCGCCGATTTGGTTTTACCACAATCGGCACCCGCTCGACAATCTTCAAGCCAAAACCGGCCAGCCCGACAACCTTGCGCGGGTTGTTGGTCAAAAGCCGGATTGACGACAGCCCGAGGTCACAGAGAATCTGCGCACCAATCCCATAATCCCGTAAATCGGCTGGAAACCCAAGTGCCAGATTTGCCTCCACCGTATCCAGACCGCGGTCCTGAAGCGCATACGCCCGCAACTTGTTGGTCAAACCAATTCCCCTGCCCTCCTGCCTCATATACAGCACAACTCCGCGCCCTTCACGGCTGATTATGCGCATCGCCTCGGCCAGTTGCTGCCCGCAATCACAACGCAAGGAGTGAAACACATCACCGGTCAGGCACTGGGAATGGACGCGCACCAGTACCCGCTCCTTTCCGGCAACATCGCCCTTGACCAGAGCGAGATGGGCATACTGCTCAACCTCATCCTCATAAACAATCAACTTAAACTCACCAAACTTTGTGGGCAGCTTTGTTTCCACAACCCGGCGCACCAGCACCTCGCGCTGGCGCCGAAACTCAATCAGGTCTTTTATTGTCAGAATCTTTAGCCCGAACTTTTTTGCCAGCCGTTGCAACTCAGGCAGCCGCGCCATCTTGCCATCATCCGCCATCACTTCGCACAAAACCCCGGCGGGATAAAGCCCGGCAAGCCGCGCCAGGTCAACCGCCGCTTCGGTATGGCCCGCACGAACCAGCACCCCGCCGGGTCGCGCCATCAACGGGAAGATGTGCCCGGGCCGCGCCAAATCGGTCGGCTTGGTTTTAGGGTTCACCAGCGCCTTGATTGTCACCGCCCGGTCGTGTGCCGATATACCGGTTGTTGTCCCTTTCACCGCATCAACCGAAACGGTCCAGGCGGTGCCGTGCAACGCGGTGCTGTTCTGAACCGCGGGCAAAAGGTCCAGTTCGGCGCACCGCTCCGGGGTCAGCGCAACACATATCAAACCCCGGCCATGTTTTGCCATAAAGTTGACCTTGTCCGGTGTAATCTTTGCCGCTGCGCCGATTAAATCACCCTCGTTCTCGCGCGCCTCATCATCCACCACAATAACCAGCTTACCCTTCCGGAAATCCTGCAGAACCTCCGGCACGCCGGCAAAAACGCCATCCGATACCGACCTGCTTCTCATTTAATAAATAAAATACCACGACCCTTAAAAAAGTCAAGGATACCCTTATCCGGTCTTTTTTTATTCTTCCCATTACCGCCTTATTCGGCAAAAAGGGCTCAAATCAATTTGCGATTATAAGCCGCACCCTGTCATCGGGCATCTTCCCGGATAATTCGGTTTGCAACGCCATCATAATACCTATCTCATTGATAATCTATAGTGTTACACCATAATCCCTACCCGATACCCACCCCGAAAAACCGGGCACAAGAATCTTTTGGGGTATATGCTGAATATTTTCTACTCACGCCTCAATATCTGCCTTAATGCCCGCTTTATTGAACCCAGCGCAAACCCTGTCAACCCATCCAATAGGTTCCGACCCGAACCGCAACCGGCGTTAATTGCGCTGTCCTGAGGCGCCGGGAAATTTTGCTTGACAGCGTTGACATTTTCTGGCATAATATAATCAGGCTCGGATTAAACCATAGGCGTGGTGCTTATGACCATCTACTGCGGTCTGGCAACAAAAACCACCCTCCACCCCAATTCGGTGGAAGCATCAGTTAAAAGAACCCATTCAGTTAAACACCTATAAACCAAAGGAGGTGCCAGAATGCGGCACAAGGTCATTGTCACACTCATTACATTGTTATTCGGACTAATCGGCTATTTAATCGGCGCTGGTTGGTCTAAAACATTTCAATTTTCACCTCAGTCCTTTAATGTGGAACCGATTTACCAGGAGGGCAGGGCATTTTCTCTCCTTGCCCCCACCAATGACCCGCAACTCAACCGCTATCATTTTACGGTTGACTACACCCGGGAGATAGGCAAACCAATCCTTCCGGTCTACTCTTTCACCCTTGTCATCCCTCAGGGGATGAAACCGGGCGCAGTCACGGTCACGCCGGAAAACATCGTGACATTACCAGCAGAAAATCCGCCATTTCCGGCGCAGCCACCGGTGCCGGTCTCGCAGCCCAAACTGCCCGACTTTGTCGAGCCTGACCCCACGGTCTATCAGGGCTCTGCGCTCTGGCCCGAAAACCTGTTTTCAATCAGCCCGGTGGGCATCAAATCCGGGTTCCGACTTGTTACCATCACCCTGAACCCGGTCCGATACGACCCGCAAACCCGCTCTTACATCATCGCCTCAAGATTAAAACTGTCGATAAATTACGAAACCGACCCTTCGGCTGAGAACATTTCATTAACCGAAAAGCAGCAAAAACTGTTCTCGGCTGCGGTCCAGTCCATCGTTGCCAACCCGGAAGATGTCCTGCGTTATGCCCCACCGAAAAAGGCGACCGACTTTGGCACCTACGACTATGTGATTGTCACCAACAGCACCCTGGAACCTTATTTCCAGCCTCTTGTCAACTGGCGGACAAAAATGGGCTACTCCACCGTTGCCCGCACCACCTCCTGGATAAACAGCAACTACTCGGGCCGGGACCTTCAGGAAAAAATCCGCAACTTCGTCCGGGACTACTTTAACAACTATGGCACAATGTGGGTGCTTCTGGGTGGCGACCACAGCATCGTCCCATCCCGGCAGGCGCGTACCTACTGTGCCGGGGAAACCGGCAATATCCCGTGCGACTTGTACTATGTTGACCTGCAGTGGTCCTGGGACGGAGACAACGACAACATCTTTGGCGAGTATGGCCAGGACACGACCGACCTGTACTACGACCTTTATGTTGGTCGGGCAAGTGTTGACGACACCAATCAGGTAAAGACCTTTGTCAATAAGGTCATCACCCACGAAACCAACCCGCCCACCGACTATCTGCGCCGCATCCTCCTGGTGGAAGCCTATCTCTGGAGTGGTTACAACGACTCAATGTGCAACGACTCCATCGCGAACCTTTTACCTTCGGGCTGGTCAGAAGTGCGCATTCACTATCCGACCAACACCACGATGGTGCGCGACTCCCTTAACCATGGGTTCCAGTTCGCCCATATGGTAGGCCATGGCAACGATGTCGGCATCTACCACAACTCCACCGCCTACTACTCAACCAGTGTCACCTCGGGCCACAACAACGGCTCGCGCGTCGGCTTAATCAACTCCATCGCCTGCTACCCTGGAAACTTTGAATACTCGGACTGCCTTGCCGAGGCAAGCCACAACTGCGCCACCGGCGGTGCCCTCAATGTGATTATGAACTCCCGCTATGGCTGGGGCACACCACCAGCGCTTGGACCATCCGAAAAACTGGACATCCGCTTCTACGACTACTTCTTTAACCACGACACAATGCCCATCGGTCTAACCCATGCCGAATCCAAAGAGGTTTATCAGAGTTCGGCTAACGCCGGTGACGGTGCCTGGCGCTGGTGCTACTTTGAACTGAACTACTTTGGTGACCCGCTCCAGTTGATGTATGAACAGGTTCCGGCGCAACTTGACGCCCAGTTCGCTTCACCCATCAATATCGGCATCCAGAACTTCACCGTGACCGTCCGCTCCGGCTCAAACCCGGTATCGGGCGCCCTTGTTTGCCTCTGGAAAGGCAGCGAGGTTTACACCCGCAACTACACCAACGCGGCGGGCCAGGTGACATTCTCCATCAACCCAACCACCCCGGGCTATCTGTATGTCACCGCAACCAAACCGAACTACCTGCCGGACCGGGATTCAGCGCAGGTCATTGCCACCAACCTTGATGTCGGGGTCAGCCGCATCATTCAGCCCACCGGCACCGTTGACTACGGCACGCCGATTGTACCCCAGGCGCGCATCCGCAACTACTCACCGGTTCCGGTGACAAACTGCCCGGTCCGCTTCACGATTGGCGCCGGCTACAGCGCCGACACCATCATCCCTTTCATCGGTGCCAACGACTCTGCCCTCGCCTCTTTCCCGGTCTGGACCGCGCAACCGGCTGGCAACCTTGCGGTCCGGTGCTCAACGATGCTCGCCGGCGACACTTACCCGGCAAACAACCGTATCAGCAGTTCGGTGTTTGTCCGTTATCGCGATGTCGGGGTTGTGTCTATCTCAGTACCGGCAACGGTTGACTCCGGCACTGTCGTCCCGCTCCAGGCGACGGTGCGCAATTACGGTAACACCAACGAAACCTTCCCCATCGTTCTGACGATTTCCGGCACCGGCTATAGCCACACCCGCACCAAAACCCTTGCCGCGGGCACGATTGACACCGTTAACTTCCCCTCCTGGACCGCATTGCCGCGGGGCACACGCACCGTCCGGTGCTCAACCGAACTGGCCGGGGACAACAACCCGCCCAATGACCTCGCAACCGCCAATGTTTTTGTCCGGGTCCGGGATGTCGCCTGTACCAAAATTCTCGCACCGATTGGCAATGTTGATTCGGCATCCACTTTACCGGTTCAGGCACGAGTCCGGAACTTCGGGAACACCACCGAAAACTTCCGGGCAATCTTCCGGATCACCGGCACAACCACCTGGCTTGACAGCGCGCTGGTGAACAACCTTGCCCCGGGTGAATCGGTCAATGTCTATTTCTCCAACTGGCTCTGCGGTCCGCGCGGAACATACGCTACCGCCTGCTCAACCAGGCTTAGCGGTGATTTGGTGCCAACAAACGACCGCGTCACCGGTTCGTTCACGGTTGCGGTGCACGACCTCGCCGCCCGCACTATCGTCTCGCCCTCCGCTTTTGTTGATTCGAACTCATTGGTGCCGGTGCGGGTAACGGTTGCCAATTTAGGTTCGGTTCAGGAGAATGCCCGGGTTTTTGTTCGAATCGGCTCCTTTTACAGCGACTCGTTATCAACGACAATTAACCCCGGTTCAACCGATACCATTAACCTTACACCCTGGCGGGTCAATGCACCGCGCGGCACCCTGGCGGTTATGTGCTCGGTTTATGTGGCAAATGACGCCAACCGCGCTAACGACACGACAGGGTTGAGCACAACCGTGCTGGTACACGATGTCGCCGCGGTCGCCATTGTCGCACCCACCGGTACTGTAGACTCGGGCGCGGTAATTACCCCTCAGGCACGGCTTCGCAACCTCGGTTCAACCGGTGAGGTGTTCTTCTGCCGGTTCACCATCACGGATGGCTACCTTGCCCAGCTCTCGGTCTCCTTAGCGGCCGGTGCCGATACGGTGATATCCTTCCCGGACTGGTACGCCAACACACCCGGGACTTTCAGCGCCCGCTGCACCACTTTGCTCTCGCGCGACCAAAATCCTCTAAACGACCGCGCCAGCGGAACGGTCAGCGTGGTTGGTACCGATGTTGGTGTTGTTGAGATTATCGCACCCAGTGGTGATGTTGACCCAGGCGATATTACACCAATTGCCCGTGTTGCCAACTACTCGCCCACTGCTCGCTCCTTTAAAACATTCTTAAAGATAACCGGCACCTCAGGCACCGTGTTCTTTGATTCGGCACTTGTCAACCTCCTGCCTCAAGACTCAACCCGCGATGTCCAATTTTCAACCTGGACCGCAACTCCGGGTAACTACACCGTTCGTTGCTCAGTTGGGCTCGGTGACCCCAATCCCAGAAACGACACCCTTTCAACCACCTGTCGGGTGGTGATGCGGGATGTCGGACTGGTTTCGATTTCGCCGCAGGGTGATATGCGACCAATGATTGTCTCTCCCATCGCCCGGACAAAGAACTTTGGCTCGATTCCGACCGAGTGTCAGGTATTTCTGACCATCATCGACACCGTGAGCGGTAGTCTGATTTATTACGATTCCGCTGCCACCCCAGAACTTGCCCCTGGCGAAACCCGTGATGTGCGTCTGCCCCCCTGGGCGGCAACCATCGGTTACTATCGGCTGATTGCTGCGGTAGTCGCGCCCGGTGACGCTGAACCGGCAAACGACAGCCTGAATGTAAAAGTGCGCGTCTCGCCTGGTGCCCTGGGCTGGCAACGCCGACCTGACCTTCCTCCGGGTGCCAATCCGGTAAAGCACGGCGGCGCCCTCGCCGGCATTGAAACCGACACCGCCCGAATCTACGCCCTGCGCGGCAATAAGACGCTTGACTTCTATGTTTACAATGTCCAGTCTGGTATCTGGCGTGCCCTGCCCGCAATGCCAACCGGACCATCCGGTAAACCGGTGCGCAAAGGCGGGGCGCTTTGCTCCGATGGTGAACGGTATGTCTATGCGACAAAGGGTAACGGTACCCTTGAATTCTGGCGTTACGATATCATCGAAAACACCTGGACGCAGCTGCCTGATGTGCCCGCGGGCAGTAAAACCTTAAAAGGTGGCACCGGTTTAGCCTATGTCAACAGGAACAACAGCGGTTTCGTTTACCTCTTGAAGGGCTCTAACACCTTCGAATTTTATGAGTATTCGGTCGAAACCAACACCTGGGCGGCACGTGCCCAGGCACCGGCCGGACCTTCTGGTAAAAAGTTTAAGTCCGGCTCTGCCTTGTGTGCCCACGGCTCAGACTATCTCTACGCCATCAAGTCCAAGGTCAACGAGTTCTATGAGTATTCGATTGAAGAGGACGCCTGGCATATGAAGACCGCAGTGCCTGAATATTCATCATCGGGTAAACGCTCCCGTTGTGGTGACGGTTGTGGCATCGCCAGCGATGGTAATAACACACTGTATGCGCTTACCGGTGGTAACCGCAACTACTTCTATTGCTTCAACTTAACGACGAACAACTGGTATGAGTTGTCGGAGATGCCCGAAGGACCTTCGGGTAAGCGCGTAAAGGCGGGTGGTGCGTTAACCTTCCTGCGGCGCCAGGTCTGGGCATTACGGGGTAACGGCACGAACGAGTTTTATGTGTACATCCCGGACACGATGAGTTTATTCTCACCGCCCGCACCCCGGCGCAATGGCATAACCGCCGAACCCGCACCGCGGATGGAAAATCTGACCTTGACGCTCACGCCCAATCCAGCACGCCATATCCTGACGATTGCTTCACCTGATAATGCGCCACTCACAATTGAACTCTTCAACGCCCTGGGCACACTGGTCAAATCCGAGCGTTTCGTTACCGGCTCAATCCATCAACTTGACATCACCAACCTGCCCAACGGTATCTATCTGGTTCGGCTCTCAACCCCGTCCGGTGCTTTGCAAACAAGAAAACTGGTCATTCAGCGCTAAAATAATCGCTTTATTTCAGGGGACCGACTTCGGACTCAACCTGCGCCAATAACTCGCCTGAACTCACCAGCTCTTTCAGCCGGTTGATATCGTACTGCAAGGGCCGGTCCTCTTCCAGTTTCTCAACCACAGACCTGATCGCTTGATACGCCCGGTTTGTCCCAACACCCAACTTTAACGGTTTGCGGAACTCAACCGCCTGAGCACCGGCGAGTAGCTCAATCGTAATTACATACCAGGCATTCTCAAGAATCTGTGCGGTTTTTCGGGCTGAGGTAAAGGACATTGAAACAAAATCCTCCTGGTCCGCCGCAGCCGGAATCGAGCCGGTTGCTGCCGGCGCCGAAAGAATCCGGTTCTCACAAACCAGCATCCCCTGCGTGTATTGAGTCAACATCAAACCGGAAAACATGCCAGCACCCTTGGTCAAGAAAGCCGGCAGCCCGACCGAAAGGTTGCGGTTCAAAAGCCGGTTCGTTCTGCGCTCTGCCAGCACCGCAATCATTGTCACCGCGGTGCCGGTTAAATCCAGTGCCAGCGCCAGTGGTGTTCCCTGAAAGTTCGCTCCGGTCAAATATGCCTGGTCTTCCGGGAAAAAGAGCGGATTGTCACCGACTCCGTTTAACTCCGTCTCAAACATCTGCCGCGCCCAAGAAAGCGCATCTTTGGCACCGCCCACAACCTGAGGTGTTGACCTTAACGCATAGGCGTCCTGTACCTTTTTACCCGGTTGCTTCAGCATTTCCGAATCAGCGGTCAATCGCCGGATGTTCTCGGCACATGCGACCGCACCCGCATACCCCCGCACCTTGTGAATCCTCTCGTCGTACGCCGCCATATTGGCATTCAGCACCTCGAGCGTCAGCGCCGCCGCAATCTCAGAGGTTTTTATTAACCGCTGGGCATCGAACAGTTCCAGTGCGCCCATACCAGCAGTCATATTGGAACCGTTAATTGTTGCCAGTCCATCCCGGGCTTCAAACTCAATTGGCTTGAGCCCAGCCGCAGCGAGCGCTTCCGCACCGGTCATTCGCCGCCCTTGAAAAATCGCCTCACCCTCACCCAATAGCACCAGTGCCATCTGGCTCATTGGCGACAGGTCGCCACAGGCGCCCACTGAACCCCGGTCAAAAACCACTGGTGTCACCCCGCGATTGAGCATCTCCACCAGAAGCTCAACGACCGCCAGCCTGATACCAGAATGCCCGTTCGCCAGCACATTAATCCGCGAGCACATCGCTGCCCGGACAACCTCTTCCGGTAGCGGCTCTCCGCACCCGGCAGAATGGGAATAGACCAGATACCGCTGAAACTGCCTTATCTGCTCTGGAGACAAAACAACCTCGGAAAGTTCGCCGATACCGGTAGTAATGCCGTACATCACCGCCCGCTGGCGGATTTTTTCCTCAACGAACTCCCGACATCTGTTTATCCGCTCGCGCGCCCCAGCAGAAAGTTTAATCTTCTCCCGGTCCCGCGCAACCCGCACAATGTCTTCAATTTTCAATCCTTTGCCATCCAGCACAATTGCCATAAAACTCCTCCTTTTAACCTTTTCCCTTGATATTTTTCAACATATCTTCTACATGGCTTCCGGGCCAGTAAATCCTCCGGCATTTAGGACAGCGCCGAAACTCATAATGAATTTGATAAATAAAAAATGGCACTGCGGGCCTTGCCTCATCCCGGCTTATCCTTGCCAGTGGCTCATTGCAAACCAAACACCGGGATAGCAGTCCGGTTTCCTCCTTCTTTTCTAAGACAACCTGTTCCAAACCGAGCTGGGGTTTTAACTCTTCAACCTGTTCTGCCGGTTTCTCGCTCTGAACTAGCATCACCCCGGGCAACTTTTGCAATCGCCGATTGCGGGTCAGAAAAACCCTGCCTTCAGCGCGGGCATCGCGATACGCCGCAATCCCGCTTCGGTTCCGTTCGTACCGAACATCCAGACCATACAGCCGTAACTTCTGTGCCAGTTTACCCAGCATAACATCACAATAGAAGCGCGGTTTTCCCGATTTTCCGCCCGTGCGTGACTGGTTGTTTTTCACCTGCGTTAAATCTACCCGACTCCGGTTAAAAAATCAAGCCTATCCCGCCAAAATGGGCCGTGCAGGATTCGAACCTGCGGCCACCGGGTTAAAAACCAGGTGCTCTGCCTGCTGAGCTAACGGCCCAATCTATTTCCGGCAAGGTGCCGGAGGCCGGAGTCGAACCGGCACGACCCTAAATGGGTCAAGGGATTTTAAGTCCCTTGCGTCTGCCTATTCCGCCACCCCGGCAAACAAGCCAAAGGCGGCACGGGGATTTGCACCCCGGAATTGCGGTTTTGCAGACCGCTGCCTTGCTACTTGGCTATGCCGCCAGAAAAAAGCGGGAGACGGGATTTGAACCCGCGACCCCCACCTTGGCAAGGTGATGCTCTACCAGCTGAGCTACTCCCGCACTCAAAACCGCAACCAGATGGCCCCAACCGGAGTCGAACCGGTGCCTTCACCTTGAAAGAGTGATGTCCTAAACCGCTAGACGATGGGGCCCTTTGGCCCATCACCCTTAAATATAATATTAATTTAAAACCGCCCTGTGTCAATGTCCCCGAAACAGGCGTAAGTCTCTTGATTCTGGCTCCTCGGTAATATTCTGCCACAACTCCTGAAACAGACGCTGCTGTTTCTGTTCGACATACTTTTCCGCCGTCATAACCGGCGGTTCGGTTTGCTGTCTGCTATCACAGCGGATGATAAAACTGGCCCAGTTGGTTTCAATCGGACCGGCAATCTGTGCGGGTTCCAGTGCCAGCGCCGCATATACGAACTCCGCGCCATACCTGCCCCGCGCCAGGTAGTCATATATTCCCTTGACCTCTTCTTGAATCAAATCAACCCCGGGATGCTCGCTCCCATACTGTTCCAGCGTCTTTCCCGCCTTGATTTCGGCAACCGCATCCTGTGCCTTTTTACGCCACAGTTTCTTCTGTTCCTCCTGACGCAATTTCCAGAGCACCGCTTGTTTCACCTGTTCAAACGGTGCCGGCTTGACCGGGACAATCCGGGCGAGCTGGAACACATAAAAGCCGTAGGGACCGCGTAGCGGTACATCAAGGATATCACCCTCTTTTGCCTCCCGCGCCCACTCAACCAGTTGTCCTGGGTTGTAAATCTCCACCGCCCAGTTCAACTTCTTTTTTCCCACCACCCGAGCCGGTGTTGGGGCAATGGTCAACCCCTGCCGCGCTGCTACCGAGTCAAAATTGTCTGCCTGCGCCTGGTCGATAAAAGCCTTCACCTGGTCAAGGAGTGCCAGTTCCCGCGTCTCGTCGGGCCGGATTCGCGTCCGGATACGCCGAACCCAGAAGGTGTCGTTTCGGATGCTGTCAAGAAAGATAATCTGCCAGCCATTTTCCGCAACAACCGGTCGGCTAAACTGACCCGGTTTTAAGCGCCGAACCACCGATTCGGTTGCGGGAAAAAACTGGCTGGGGGTTAAGGCAACTGCCGCGGTCTCAGGCTCAAAATCACCAAAGGTGTAGGACACCATTTCAAAACTATCGCGGATACTTGCCGGGTCTGCCGCCTGCAGCCGACGATAAGCCTCATCGATGCGCTCGCGCGCCGCAATCGAATCTTGGGCATTTACACCAAAAGGAAAGAACACAAACCGCGCTTCCCGAATCTCTTCCTTGGGCTGATAATCTTTCAGGTGAGCACGATAATAGGCGCGCATCTCAGCCTCGGTGGGCTCAAACTTCTTCTCCTCTTCCGTGAGTGACCCGGGTCCAAAACGCAGGGCAGTCACGCTGACAATTGCATTCGTCCGGGCGAGGGCATCTTCCACCTCGGCATCACTCACGACCAGTGCGCCGGCAACATACATCTGCAACTTCTGGGGCCGCAACTGCTCATAAATCTCCCGGGCATATTGAGCAAAAAATGGCCGGTTCTGCGGGTTCTGCAGCGCCTGTAGATACTTCGTGGTGTCAAACTTACCATCGGTCATCAAATCAGGGTTATTCTGCAGCGCCTGGGGTGGGAAATGGGTGATAATCCACTCCAGTTCGCCCTCAGTGATGTTCAACTTTGACTCCTTCAACACCTTATTCCAGGTCATCTCCTGAATTAGATAATCCCAGGCAAGATGCTCAATCCGCGTCTCGTCTTCATTTGTCAGGTCGCGGAACAGACTATCCTTTCGATACTTCTGGGTAATGAACTCACGCACCTGGCGATAATCGTCAAATCCAATGGTCTGTTTGTCCACCTGACCAACGCCACCCGATAGGATTTGACGCCGGCTTCCCCGTTCCCGGTAGCGGATAAGCTGCCACAGTTCGCTCATCAGAAAACCGGCGATAAATGCCGCCGCGACAATAAACATAATAACCTTAACGCGTTTGCGCATTGTACTCAACATATTAAGCAATTTTACTTAAAGTTTATCTTGTGTCAATCGGGCGAGATGGCGGTAATGAAACCAAGCACATACCGCTTGCCCCCTATCTCATAGGTAGTCACCTCGGCTTTGAGCCGGAAGCTTGTGCCATCTTTACGTCTCCCATCTGCCTGGTACTGGACAGGTGCAGCTTTACCTTTCAATCGGTTATCGGCGTACTCGGTCACTCTTTTTTCCTCGTATTCGGGAATAAGGTCTTTTATGGGCCTGCCGATTAATTCGTTTAGCGAATAACCAAACAGCCGCGCAAACGCCGGGTTGGCAAAAACAATACGCCCTTCGGTTTGGGCGGCGATACCGTGCGGCGCCGTTTCCAGAATCGCCCGGGCGTGGAACCAGGCTTCTTCCGCTTCCCGAGTTAACCATTTTTCTCCAGTCAAATCCCGAACCACAACCAGTACCGCAGGTCGACCCTTCCAGGTGAACGGCGCGTTGACAACCTCGACGGTTATATAACTGCCATCCCGCCGCCGAAACCTTTCTTCAACCGGGGCACCAACTTTGCCCTGTTCAATAACATCCCTTATCCGCTTAATTGCCAGTTGCCGGTCATCAGGGTGGACAATCTCAATAACATTCATCCCGATAACTTCAGCCGGGTCGTCATAACCGAGTATGCGCGCCCCAGCCGGATTGACCATCACCACCCTGCCATCCTGGTGGACGCCGATGCCGATTGGGGCGGTGTTCATCACGGTCTGGCAGGCAACCATTTTTTCCTCTGCTTCGGCTTCAACCTGTCGGATTTCAGTAACATCCTGGGCAACACCGACAACGCCGACCAGCACCCCTTCACCGTTTCGTAAGGGTTCAACTTGACCCTGATAACTCCGCCCCTGATAGGTAAAGTCAATGTTGGCCAACTCACCTTTCAGCGCCCGGTGATGCGCCTCAATGACCTGAGGGTATTTAAAGAACTCCTGGCAATTTTTACCTGTCAGCTCCTCGGGGTTTAATCCCAGTTTACTCAGGGCGGAACCGAGTGCCGAGGTGATATGAAGCTCCTTATCGGTGGTCCAGACGAATGCGGGAATTGAGCGAAATAACAGCTCGAGCCGGGCCTCATTCTCCTTCAATTTCTCAAGAAGTTCACGCTCTTTGGTGATATCCCTCATATTAAGGAGAATAAAACCCTTACCGCCAACCTCAATAAGTGTTGCCGCAACATCTACCCAGATGCGGCGGCCATCCGGTGTCGTTGATACGACATTGACGTGAAACTCACCCTGGTCAAAAAGAATCGCTCGAATTTCCGGGAAAAGGGGCTTAACATCATCGGGAACCAAGTCCCGCATCTTTTTGCCGATCAACGCCTCGCGGGACGTTTGGAACAGTTCAACACCCTTAACATTTACATCGATAATCGTGCCGTCCACCGTCTCAAGGAACAGCGGGGTTGGGCTGGCTTCAAACAGCCGGCGAAACTTTTCTTCCGCCAAGATTTCTGCGGTCCTTGCGGTAACCTCTTCGGTTATGTCCCGGCCCGCAACGATAATGTGCCACTCCCGTGCGCCTTCGACGACCGCAGCCCGCACCGCAATCTGCTTGACTTCTCCCGAAGATGTCTTGACCCTGATTACCCCATTATGCTGGCCCTGCCGGAATAGGATGTTGCGAAAGGCAGCCAGTTCCGACTTGGTTGCAGACTCGGTAAAATCAGTTATTTCTCTGCCAACAAGGAATTCCGGATTCGGGACCGTGAGCAGTTTGGCAGCGGCATCGTTTGCTTTGACAATCCGGCCCCGGGAAGTAAGTATCATTACCGCATCGGTTGTCAGTTCGGTAAGGGTAGCGAATCTCCTTTCAATCTCCTCAACCTGCTCATGCGGATGCCAGAAATGGGTGACATCCCGCCCGACACACACCACGCCATCAACCATTCCTCGGTCGTTACGCACCACCGTTGCATAAAAATAGAGCCCAACCCGGGCGGTGTCTTTGCGTCGGGCTTCAAAACCGTTGGCAAACTCTTTTCCGGTTAGGACTGATTTTATATCCAAGCCGGAGTTAGGAAACAACGCCGCCCAGGGCTGACCTTTAACCTCCTCAGCACTGAACCCTAAAACCCGCTCCGCCTCATCGTTCCACTCAACGACCCGACCATTCTGGTCTAACACTACCACAATATCACCGGGTTGGATGGCGATATTGGTAAAAGCCAGACCAGCCTTTTTTCTTTTAGGCCTTGTGCGCGCCACCTCAATGACTCCAGCGCCATAATAACGATTTAAAATAAGATTGTCAACTATTTAAGGGGTCTTACTGGTTCTTGGGGTGATAGTATTTATCAAGGTACGCTTCGCGTACCCGCTTCAATTCGGCGCGGGGAAACATCGTCAACAGTTCCCAGCCCAAATCCAGCGTCTGCTCAATCGTCCGGTTTTCATATTCGCCCTGGGCAATGTACCTTTCTTCAAAAACCTGGGCAAATTTAAGATATACCCGGTCTGATTCAGAAAGCGCTGCCTCCCCTAAAATCACCTCCAGCTCCTCTGCTTCCTTGCCCCGCGCATAGCACGCATAGAGTTGATTAAAAAGGTCGGCATGGTCCTCGCGCGTTTTGCCCGCGCCGATACCCTTGTCCTTCAAACGAGACAGCGAGGGCAGGACATCAATCGGCGGGGCAATCCCTTTGTGGTGCAAAGCCCGGGACAAAATTATCTGCCCTTCCGTGATGTAACCGGTGAGGTCGGGAATTGGATGGGTCTTGTCATCCTCCGGCATCGTCAAAATCGGCATCATCGTAATCGAACCTTCACGACCTTTAATTCGGCCGCAACGCTCATAGATCGATGCCAGGTCGGTGTAGAGATAACCCGGGTAACCTCGGCGTCCTGGAATCTCTTTGCGCGCCGCCGATATCTCACGCAACGCCTCACAGTAGTTGGTCATATCGGTTAGAATCACAAGGACATGCATCCCGAGGTCAAACGCCAGATATTCAGCCGCGGTCAGCGCGGTGCGCGGGGTGGCAATGCGTTCAATCGCCGGTTCGTTTGCCAGGTTGAGAAAGAGCACTGTGCGTTCGATGGCTCCGGATGCGGTGAAGCTTTGAATAAAGAAGTCGGCTTCTTCAAAAGTAATCCCCATCGCGGCAAACACCACCGCGAACGACTCCTCGCTACCGAGCACGCGTGCCTGTCGGGCAATCTGAGCCGCAAGCCGGTTGTGGGGCAAGCCGGTACCCGAAAATATCGGGAGTTTTTGACCCCGCACCAGGGTATTCAACCCGTCAATCGCCGAAATTCCAGTCTGAATAAACTCGTTGGGATACTCGCGGGAGTAGGGGTTGATTGGTGCGCCGTTGATGTCGGCACGCTTTTCGGGTATAACCCTTGGCCCACCATCACGCGGCTCGCCTAAACCGCTGAAAACCCTGCCCAGCATCTCTTCAGACAGCGCCAGCTCAATCCCGCGGGCAAGAAACCGCACCTTTGCCCGCGGCACATCGATGCCGCTTGTGCCTTCAAAAACCTGAATCAGCGCCCGGTCCCGGTCGGCTTCCAGAACCTGGCCCCGACGCTTTTCCCCATTGGGCAGGCTGATTTCGACCAGTTCCGCATACTTGACCCCGGCAACCCCTTCAACGACCATCAGGGGACCGGCAATTGAGTGAACAGTTTGATACTCTTTAATCATACCTTTCCGGTTAATCCGTTTATTTCCGCCTCCATCTGCCGTTGAATATTCTGAACCGCGGCATCAAACTCCGCCTCGGCGACAAACTTCATTCGGGCGATACGCTCCCGCACCGCAAGTTTCTCAATCTGGTTTATCTCCGCCCCGCGGTTCAAAGCCTGCTGTGCCAGGCCGTAAAATCTCATTATCACCTTTAGCATTGCCGCCTGCTTTTCAAGCGAGGTGTAGGTGTCGGTGTCGTGGAAGGCGTTCTGATGGAGAAAGTCTTCGCGCAGGGAACGGGCGACCTCTAAGATGAGACGGTCTTCAGCGGAAAGGGTGTCCTTCCCCACCAGACGGACAATCTCCTCCAGTTCTGCCTCCTTCTGGAGCAGGGCAAGGGCACGCCGGGCGTTTTCGTTAAACTCCGGCTCGGCTCGTTTTGCCATCGCATCAGCAATCGCATTGGTGTAGAGCGAATAGGAACGGAGCCAAGAGATGGCGGGAAAGTGCCGCTGGAATGCCAGTTTGTCCTCAAGCGACCAGAACACCTTGACAACCCGCAAAGTCGCCTGTACCACCGGGTCGTTAAGGTCGCCGCCGGGCGGTGAAACCGAACCAATCACGGTCAGAGCGCCTTCCATCTCCTTCCCTTGGTATTTACCAAGACAGGTTACCCGGCCGGCGCGTTCGTAGAACTCAGCAATCCGGGTGGCAAGGTACGCCGGATACCCCTCTTCGCCCGGCATCTCTTCAAGCCGTCCCGAAATCTCGCGCATCGCCTCAGCCCAGCGCGATGTTGAATCGGCCTGGAGCGCAACTGAATACCCCATGTCACGGAAGTATTCACCGATGGTGATGGCGGTGTAAACCGAAGCCTCCCGTGCCGCCACCGGCATATTTGAAGTGTTGGCAATCAGCACCGTCCGCTTCATCAATGGTTCACCGCTCTTGGGGTCTTTCAGTTCGGGAAACTCCAGAAGGACATCGGTCATCTCATTGCCCCGTTCTCCACAGCCAACAAAAATCACAATTTCGGCGTCAGACCATTTGGCAAACTGGTGCTGAATGACCGTTTTTCCCGACCCAAACGGTCCCGGTACACAAGCGGTACCACCTTTGGCAATCGGGAAAAAGGTGTCGATAATCCTTTGCCCGGTTAGAAGCGGCTCATCCGGTGCCAGGCGTCGTCGCACCGGGCGGGGCTGCCGCACCGGCCAGCGCTGCAACATTGTTAAACGGCGTTCCCCGTCTTCGTTTTCCAGTACCGCCACCGTATCGGTAACACAAAAATCTCCTTCGCTAATTTCCCGTACTGTTCCCTGAACTCCGGGCGGCACCAATATCCGATGCTTAACTAAAACGGTCTCGGCTACTTCGCCGATAACATCACCGGGTCCAACCTTATCACCCTTCTTACAGGTAGGGACAAAATGCCATTTCCGTTCCCGGGACAGAGCCGGTACCTCAATGCCGCGGGTGATAAAGTAGCCCGCCTTCTCCTGAATCAGGTTTAAGGGCCTTTGCACGCCATCATAAATCGTTTCGAGAAGCCCGGGACCCAGTTCCACCGAGAGCGGCTCGTAGGTTGGATAAACCGGTTCACCCGGACCGATGCCGGCGGTTTCCTCATAAACCTGAATCGCCGCTTCGTCACCGCGCAGCTGAATGATTTCGCCTAGCAAACGCTTCTCGGAAACACGCACGACATCGTACATCTTGGAACCGGTCATCCCGCGCGCAACCACGAGCGGTCCTGACACCCGAACGATGGTTCCGGTAGTCTCACTCATAACTCTCCCCCATCCTAACGCCGAGTACATCGGCACCACAGGCACGGCGTACCGCGGCACGCAACCGCGCCTCGCCCACATCGGTGCCGGTAAAAGGAAGCGCCACCAGACAGGGCAAGGCGGTGTTGTGAAACTTTTCGATTAGTGGTTGCAACCGCTCGGTCAGGTCGTCGGTAAAGAATATCAACTGGTATCCGGTCTTGATTAAATTTTGCACGACTGCGGCGGGGTCGGCTCCAGCCTCAACCGGAAATACTTCAAGTCCAACCGCCTGGAACGGTGTCACCACCGCGCCCGGTCCAACCACCGCAACCTTTCCCGGTTCAGAAGCCATAGACAACAACGTCTTGACACTGTTTTACATCCCAGCCGGCAATCTTGGCGGCGTAAAGCTGCCGGAGATTGGTTAACTCGTTTTCCCGCAACAGGAAAAAGCGCCACAGCGGTTCATAACCGAGGGCAACATAGCGGGCTTGATTGATGTAGTCAAGCAGTAACTCGCGGGCTCTTTTTTCAATGGGCAAGACGCTTTCGTTGTTGTTCCACACCCGGATGCCGGCTTGAAGTATGGTCAAAAAAGGTGGGGCGATGCGCAGTTCGTTAACGACGCTTTGTTCTAACTCGTAAACCCGTTGCAACTGCTCAAAGGCGATTGTGCCCCCGGGCAAAAAGGCGGACCGGAAAGTGTCAACACCTTCGTTTAATACCTTTACCCGGATTAAGGTCTTGAGATTTGTTACATCGGCAAAAAGCCGGTAGTAACCAAGGGCAAAATCTTTTCCTGCGGTCCAGCGCAAAGTTAGTTCCTGCGCCAGCCGGTCCAGCACAAGGTCAATCACTGCCGGGTCCTGTTTCTCCTCGGCAAGCCGCAACGCCTCCTGGGCACGGCGCCACGCCAGCATAAAATCTCTTTTCTCAACGGGCAATCGAGGCACTTCGGGGGAACTCATCGCATTGAGCTCTTTTACGCTCCAGCCCCCACCGCTTAACAACTCATCCGACTGGGTGTTCTTTCCCCGATAGCGGTTTTTTAGCATCACCTTTAAATTGAAGATGTCCGCCGGCGTTTGAATCAGCCCCTTTAACCAGGCATCCCTCGCATATTCCTGGCAGAAAGAGATGTTTTCCTGGTGGACCGTTAAAAGGAGTTTATTGACATCCGATTCAGAGGTCATCAGTTGCCCGTACCGTGTTTCGGCAAGGGCGGCTACAAACCCTTCAACCTCGCTGGCTCGTATTAGCCGTTCGTACTGATTACGGTCCAGAAGCAGCGTTTCTAAGGCGCGAACCCGACCAACAGCGAATCCATAATCAAGGCTTTCGCTCCAGCGAATATATTGAACCGATGTCACAAGAATAAAAATATATTTAAATAAAATGAAATGTCAACAACAATGTTGCTTGGATAAAAGAGCGGTTGAGATTGCGCCAGGAACTTTTTACATATAAAGTTTAAGCTCCAAATTGGTACTTTCTATCGCCGGCATTTTACATTTACAGTAAAACAAAGTAATAATAAAAACCAATGCAACTAAATTTTTAAACAAACCAATGGGATTATCTACTTATAAATAGTTACTAATTATAAATACCCAATTTAATTGCCAATAGTATTACATCATTAACTGATAAGAATAACTTTGGTGTGGTTGCTGGTAGTGTGTAAATGTGTTGTTCTTAACAAGGCTATGCCACAATGATAGTTATGGGAGTGTGTTGTTGTGTAATGTAAAGTGGATTTAGTGGGTACTAACAAAGCAAAATAAAAGAACGGGCAACAATCCACAGATTTTTGCACAGCGGTTTGCTTAGGAACCGTTGTTTATGTGACGGGAGAGGCGCTCAATCTGGCTGGCAAACAAAGGGTCGCGGGTTTTTAACTCGTTTATTTTTTCGATGGCGTGCATTACCGTGGTGTGGTCCTTGCCCCCAAAGTGGTAGCCAATATCCTTTAAAGAAAGGTTTAACACACTGCGCATCAGGTACATTGCAACCTGGCGCGCCAGCGCAATCCTTTTGGTACGGGATTGTCCCTTTAACTCCTGTGCCGGAACCTGAAAATGCTCGGCAACGGCAGCGATAACCCGGCTCGGGTCCAGAGGGTCTTCGTGCTGGATCAGGTCCTTTAGCGCCGCCTCAGCCAGTTCGGTAGTTACGGGTCGTCCGGTTAGGGAGTGCATCGCAATCAGCCGGACAAGAGAAGCTTCAAGCGTCCTGATGTTAGAGCGTACCCGGTTGGCAATGTAACATGCGATATCTTCGCTCAAATCAAAATTTTCCTGCTTTGCCTTCTGGAGTAAAATTGCGATGCGGGTTTCCAGTTCGGGCGGCTGGATGTCCACAACCAACCCACTTCCCAGCCGGGAAATCAACCGCTCCTGAAGTGTTGGTATGTCTTTGGGCGGGCGGTCGCTGGTAAAAACAACCTGACTTCCTGCATCCTGAAGTGCGTTAAATGTGTAAAATATCTCCTCCTGCAAACTTTCCTTACCAACCAGATAATGGACATCATCAAGGAGCAATAGGTCCAAACCGCGATACTTTTCTTTAAACTCAAGCCGGGTGTTTTTCTCTATCGCCTGAATCAACTCAAGAAACAGCACCTCGGCCGGAGTGTAACAGAGCCTTAACCCAGGATGACGCGCCAGTGCCGCATTGCCAATCGCCTGAATCAGGTGGGTTTTACCCAAGCCCACCCCACCATAAACAAAAAGCGGGTTGAAAACCTTGCCCAGGTTCTGTGCAACATTGCGCGCTGCTGCCCAGGCAAGCCGATTACTCTCCCCGACAATAAAGGTGTCAAAGATGTAGCGGCTGCGCAGCCGAAACTGGGAAGCGGTGTTGGTCCCGGCTTGAACCGCTACCGCCGGTTGGGGCTTAGCGACCACCGGCTTTTTACCCTCAACCGGTACCAGGAACTCAACCTGCAACTCTCTACCGGTCACCGCCTTAAGCGCGCTTGTGATTTCGGTTTTGTAATGGTGCTGTAACCAGTCGGCAAAGAAGTTGTTTGGGACGGCAACCTGAACCGTGCCGTTTACCATATTAAACAACCGGGTTGGGGCAAGCCAGGTCTGAAAAGCCTGCTGATTTACCCTTAACTTTAACAGCTCCAAAACCTCAGTCCATACCTGCTCGCTATTCATACACCTGCTTCATTTCCCACAAAATTAAACCAGACTTTTCCACACACTTTTCCACACAAATCCTTGCTGTAAGTGGCGCAGAATAAAAGAGATATAAAATAATAATGAACTCTGTCCACAGTTGTCTGCCTTTTTTAATGAACCGGATTTGATAATAAAGTAATTTTGCCCGTTGTCAATAAATGGCGGTTAAATTTTTGTTAGTTGGTGGGCACAATTGCCTGGCCCAAAGCAATCCCGCCATCATTAAGCGGGACAGCCTCGTTGTGATAGACCGCAACCCCGTGGCGTGCGAGGAACTTTACTATCCCCTGCCGAATTAACCGGTTCTGGATGCTCCCACCAGAAAGGCACACCTGGTTTACCCGGTAAGCCCGCGCAAATCTGGTCAGCGCTTCACCCAAGCCGTGGACCAGGGCGGTGTGAAAACCGAGCGCCACCTGTT
Source organism: Caldifarciminota bacterium (assembly GCA_037441285.1). Taxonomy (GTDB): domain Bacteria; phylum Hydrothermota; class Tepidihabitantia; order Tepidihabitantales; family Tepidihabitantaceae; genus Tepidihabitans. The sequence continues at coordinate 60,561 of JBBISL010000006.1, read as the reverse complement.
GAGCCGGGGTGTGTCTGAGGGTATGCTCAGCAGTCCAGCGCAAAATTGGCAGCGGATTGAGGTCCGCCCCGAACTCGGGCGGTTCAATTTTTAGCCCGCCGGCATCAAGCGCCGCCTTTTCCAGGGCGATTGCGGCTTCACCCTCAAATGTTGCCGTTCGGCAGACACCGGTAATTGCGGCCACACAGTCAAACAACCTGCCCATACTTGAGGTTAAATAGGGAAGTTCGGGCTCTCCCCTGCTCGGCTTTAAACCGAGCGCCCGCATCTCAGAAACTGACAAACCAGACTGGAAACAGTAGGCAACCGCCACCTTTTCCGGGTCAGCGAGCATACCGCCACCCGCATTGTGCCGGAGGTAGCCGAGATGAGCCAGCCGTTTCCAGGAAAGGTCGGGCTGAACAAGGATGATTTCACAACCCCAGACCGCGCCGTCAATTCCGTAGCCGGTGCCATCGCAGGCTAAGCCGATAACCGGCGGCTTTAGGTTGTGCTCGGCGATTACCGAAAGGATGTGGGCGTAATGGTGCTGAACCCGGTAGATTTTCCCATTCCACCTTTTACTCAACCGTTCGGCAAGCCGGGTTGAGCTGTAATCGGGATGGAGGTCACAAATTACCCTTTTGGGCACAATCCCGGTCCATTCAATCAGTCGCTCGAGCGTCTCACTGAAAAACTGTTCGCTGGCAATTGAGTCGAGGTCGCCGATGTGCGGACTCAAAAAAAGGTTGCCGCCCCGGGCAAGACAGAAGGCGTTGCGACCATCACCGCCCACCGCCAGGGTCTCATGTTTCACGTGAAACATTTTATCGACGGTGATTGGTTGTGGTGCATAGCCGCGCGCCCGGCGCACCATTACCATCTTTCTTGGGTCGGTAAGCACTACCGAGTCGTCACAGCGGTTGGCGATTTCCCGGTTGTGGGTGATGGCGAGGTCAAAGACCCGGCCCAGTTTTCGCTTCAGCTCTTCGTCGGTGCCAACAATTGGCTCGTCGCTCCGGTTGGCGCTCGTCATAACCAGTACCGCCGGTTTTCCGGACTGCTGGCGCAGGGCTTGAAAAAGCAGGCGGTGAAGCGGGGTATAGGCGACCATCACGCCAAACGCCGGATTGTTGGGCGCAACAAAGGGGGAGAGCGGGATTTTGGGGATGGGCAGTTTGGTTGCCAAAACAATCGGTGCTGCGGCCGAGTTCAGGGCGTTTAATGCGGACCGGTTCAGGCGGCAGAACTGTCGGGCAACAGAACTGTTTTCCACCATTACGGCAAACGGCTTGCCCGACCGCTCCTTACGCTGCCGCAGAAGTTTAACCGCGCGGTCTGAGGTTGCGTCGCAGGCAAGATGAAACCCACCCAAGCCCTTTATCGCCACAATTTTTCCTTTAAGAAGCGCCTGAGCGGCAGCCGTTATCGGGTCCTGAGACAGCGGTTTACCCTGTTTGTCGAGCAGGGTTAAAGCGGGACCGCATTTCGGACAGGCGAGCGGCTCGGCGTGAAAACGGCGATTGGTCGGATTGTGGTACTCTTCAAAACAGTCCGGACACAGGTTGAACTTACTCATCGTTGTCCTTTCCCGGTCATAGGGGAGCGCTTTAATTATTGTGTATCTTGGTCCACACTGGGTGCAGTTTATGAACGGGTAACCAAAACGCCGGTCATCCGGCGCGAAAAGTTCCTTCTGACAGTCGGAGCACAGGGCGAGGTCGGGCAACACAAAGACTGCGCTTTTTTTGGATGTTACATCGCTTCGGGTTATGGTGAATTTATCATAACATTTCGATTTTGAGTAAGACACGACAAAGGAATGAAACTGGGACAGGGGAGGTGGCTTGGTACGGAGCAAATGGATAAATTTTTTGAGGTTTTTGCCCTGGACAACAATTTTTACACCCTTTTTGGTGTTGGTAATGGTCCCCTTGATATTTAGTTTTTGGGCGAGGCGGTAAACAAAGGGGCGAAACCCAATCCCCTGAACCTGTCCCGTGATAGTTATAAGGGCGGTTAATGTGCGGTGCGGTGTCAACGGTGCTGGCTTTATTAAGTTATTGATTTACAATAAGTTATGACTGATTAGCCGCCTTTTCGGTCTGCTCGGTCGGTTCAATAATTTCCTCTTCTTCATCTTCGGGCTTTTCAAGGATGTTTTTGTCGTCCTTCTTTTTGATGATTATGGTGAGGGCAAGCACGGTGCCGGTAAACCAGACCGAAAGCCCATAGGCGAGGACCATTAAGGCGATGGCGTAGCCGCACATTCCAAGGAGGATTGCGCCGATACCGCTGCTCCAGGCCGGATTTGCCCAGTACGAGGGCGAATACACCTGTGGTAAGCCATAAAGGTTGGCTTCAAAAACAAGCATCCGGTGCAGGGGCGCCAAGACACCCCAGTTGGGGATTGACAGTTTGAATATGAATTCGGCACCGCTGAGCATTTCTGCCCACCGCTCACCCATAAATGTGCTCAAAATCAAAGAGCCGATTCGGCCGGCAAGGCTCGAGGCAAGCCCGAGTAAAAAGGAGCCGACTTTGGCAAGTACGGCAACGAGAAAGGTGTACCAGACCAAGCGTGCCGGCTGTTCGTTGACGCAGGAGAACACCTCAAACAGTGTGTCAAAGGTGTCGTTACCCATTGCACCGACAACCCCGGGAGCAAACAACAGGGTGAAGAGAAGCACGATGAGAAGATAGACAATAAACAGCGCCGCGAAGAAGCCGACGATGGACAAAAGTCCGGTGAAGATGGGACCGAAATGGGGGATGGCGCCCAGGGCGCTGAGGACAAGACCGGCAACAACGATGAGTGCGATGAAGGCGATGATTAGGAGTGGGCTTGAGATTAGCGCCCGGATGTTCTTTAAGGCAAATTGAAACCCGGAAGAGGCTTCAAAAAATTCGTTGCCCCGCAGCTGCTCATAGGCAACCTTTGCCACGGCGGCGCCGGTAATGAGCATGACAATGAGGAACCAGACAATACCGGCGTAGTAAATCACCCAGGAGAACCAGGGGAATGGCAGGTTGGGGTTGGGGAACGGTAAAAGGCGTTGCGTCTCCCAGATTGAAAGCCAGTCGTTACCCGCAGCGATATGGGCGATATAGGTCAGCAAGGTGTATCCGGCAAAGGCAAACAGGAGCCCGGTCATCACCATTCCGACCTTTTTTGCCGAAAAACCCAGCCTTAAAGACCGGAAGATGTCTTTGTAATTGAAATTCAAACCGGTCATCTTACTTCCTCCCTTTCATTTTAGAACAACCTTTAGGACCCAGAAAAGAAAGATAAAAATCCCTGCCCAGAGAACCCAGAAAATCCAGCGGAGCGGCAGCCGGTAATGCCGTTCTGGGAAAAGCCGGCGCCCGAAACGAATCATCGCAATTTATTTTCCATAAAAGGGTACGGTTTGTCAATGGGTGACAACGATGCGGCGCCTGCCGCTGGTGCCGCTGCGCACGAGGTAAACACCCGGTGAAACCGGTTGCCCGGCATCATTTCTACCGTCCCAGTAAGGTGTATTTACCCCAAGGCGCGCAACCCGGGTACCAAGCGGCGTAAACACATCAACCGCACCCGATGCCTGAATCTTAAAAGGTGCCCGGCCGACCGTAGGAGTTATTATAAGCGGGGTGATGGTTTTGGACGCCGGACGCTCCTTGACACCGGTGCCGGGGGGCAGCGCACCCGCCATCTTGGCAATTGTTGCCACCGCCGCCTTAATCGCCTCAGTCGCCATCAGCCAGTTGTTGGTGCCGCAGTCCACATAATAGAGCGGGCCAATGGTATCACCGATGGTGTGGTACTTCGGGGTAAAGTCGCGTTCAATCCCGCAGAGGGCAACATAGCCGCGGAGCCAGAAGGAGTGATGGTCGGATGAAGGGTAAGAGGTTACGAGCCGGCGCCGGGTTTTCAGGGTGGTGTACAAATTGGCGTTGGCGATAAAAGAGTCAACGAGCCAGGCGCAGTTCGGGCTTGAGCTCTTGCCGACGACACTCAGGGTATCACGGTTCTGCCGGCCATAGGATATCATATCAAAGTTCAAAACCGCCCGGATGGAGTCGCCCCGGCGATAGGCACGGGCGGCAAAACTGTCCGAACCGTAAAGCCCCTGCTCTTCACCGGCAAAGCCAATAAAGTAGACCGTGGAGGCGAAGTCGATGTCCTGAAACACCCGCGCCGCCTCTAACACCGCGCTGGTGCCGCTGGCGTTGTCGTCCGAGCCCGGGCAGTGGTTCGGTGCGTAGTCCGAGGTGTTGTCGATATGGCCACAGATGATGTAAATCGGGCGTGGGTTCTCCCGCCCAAACTTGACGCCAATGACATTGGGCGCATAACTGGGCAGGAAGGTGTCAAAGGCAACCGAGTCGCAGTTGTAATACGCGAGTTTTTCACCCATCCAGGCGACCGCGGCCCGACAGGAGTCGGTTGTTGAATAACGGGTGTAAAAATTCTGCAGGCGCCGGATTGTGCCCAAAACCGAATCGGCGTCAACCCTTGACACAATTTCCTGAACAAGGCTTTCCGACACGGGATAGGGGACAGGCCGGGGTGTTAAACCGGCGGTTGGTTTCAGCGGTTCCAGGTTGAGGCGCGTCAGTTCAACCGGCAGGCGGTTGAGCGCTAACAGGTTGTCTTCAGTCGTGGCGAGGACAACGCCGGCCGGGTCGGTGGTGAGCACCGTGCCCAGTTTCTCAAGCAAACTCCGGTCAAAGTCGGGTGGGGTCTGAATATAGAAAATCGTTTGGGCGTGGGGGTTTTCGGTCAACAGTTCACAGCGCACGCCCTCGTGCTGAAGTGCGGCATAATCCGCCTCAGAACCGCAGACAAGGGAGTAGCCCTCAAACTCGGCAACCACCGGCAGGGCGCGTGACAAAAGGTCGGCAGCGGGCTTGTCAACGCGCAGCAGCAACTCCTTGCCAATTAAAACAGAAAAGGCAAAACCAAGCAAAAAGACCAAGCGTCCTTGACGCATCTTATACTCCTTTCGGGTTAAGTTGTTAATAAAATATGATAGCAGAGCGCGGGTTCAAGTCAACCCGCTGGCGCGGGTGGTGCGCTTAACCAGAAATCTGTTTGGTTGGTGCGGGTGCTTGGGTTTGGCTTTATACTTTAAAGTATAACGGGGCGGAAAACATTTTTGGGCATAACGCGCCAGTTTTTAAATAGTTGGGCAAAAAGTCAGAAAAATCCATAGCCAACCCCGGGGCTGTTAGGGGGATGGTATGGGAAATCAGAAGACGGTGCGTTCGGGTTTTTTGTTTCAGAGGGGCAGGTGTTATTAATCCGCCCGGCTAATTAGAGGTGAGGTTAAGGGTATAACTGTTTTCCGTGCCCAAGCGCGATTTTATCTTGATATGACAATTTTCTTCAGGGTGGTGCCGGAGCGCTGGAAAAAGATGCCAAGCCGGTTTTGTAAAGAAGGCGACCTTACTTTTCTGCCGGCAACATCAAACAGGTCGGCACCGGCTTCAACTCCACGATGCCGCACGGTTGGAGCGGGCATCGGGCTGGATTTGGTTTTGCCGAGCACCGGGGAGAAGTAAAGGCCGCGGGCGCCGGCCGAATCGTAAAGGCTGAAGAAAACACCAGGAAGGCACGGTTTATTCCGGGACAGGGGTATCAGGCGGGGGCGGGCGCCCTGAATCCGGGTGTTGAGCCTTGGGGCGTTGACCCGGGTTGGTGATGACCACAGTTGCGGTGCATAAGAGCGGCTGGTTTGCCAGTACAGCACGGTGGCCGCATTTTCGTTACGGGCACCGGCGTTGTAGCAAAGTTCGGCGCTGCCCGTGGCGGTGGTGAGGTCGGGAAACCATTCGTCCACAAACAGTTCGCCGGGGTTGACCGGAGATCCCCAGGAACGGCCGCCATCGGTTGAGAGCGTGTATTCAATATCCAGCATCTCGGTGTCGCGGCGCGCCACGGTCCAAAAAGCCCAGACCACTGCCCGCCAGTACGGTATAACCGGCGCCTGAGCGATAACCGGGTCAAAGCACCTTTCGCTGCCCGATTTCAGGGTGTACAGACCGGACCAGCGGCCAGCAGCGCCGTAGTAGCGGTTGGCGGCATAATGGATTTCCCGGCCGGTGAGGGCGTAGCGCCAGATGCAGTGGAGAAGTGAGCCGGTGCCAAATGAAAGTGCCGGGTCAAAACAGTTCCAGAAGGGCTGGCGCCCTTCCCAGGTTCTGCCACCATCAAGGGAACGAGTAAAATAGCCATTTAAGCCGGTCCGATGCTCGTTCACATAAAGGAGGTATAGATAGTAGTTAGAGTCCGGGTCAACGGTTGCCGAAAAGTCGTCAACCGTATCCGGACCAACGGCTAATGGGACTATTTGACTGTCCCCGGTTGCCGGGTCAAAACGAAGAAGGTAGAGGTCGCCGTGATTTTCTTCGGTCCGGTAAAATATGAACAGGGGTGCGGGTACGGTTGGTACAACCAGTTCAATTAACCGGGCGGGCTGGTTGAGGTTGACGGTCAAAACACCTTCCCAGAGGTTTCCCGGAGTTTGGGAACGGTAAAGCGTCAGTTTGCCATCCGGGGTGCTCGTCGCAGCCCAGAGCTGCTCAGTGGCGTCAAGTGTGGCACCAAACGCGGTCAAGACCGAACTGTCAATCAGGATGGGTGAAGAAAACGCAAGGTCGGTCGGTATGGAAGATATTTCCGGCGTTGCGGCTACGGTTCCCCGCTCGGGTAAAACCGCTAACCCCGGTCTGGAGAAATAGAAAAACAGGCAGATGGTGCTGAGAAGAATCAACATAAAAGTAAACAACGAGTTGAATCCGATGTCAACACCGGTGAGGAGATTGTATTGGGGAAGATGTCTAAGACCTAACGGTGAGGGTCAACCAGCATTGCTGTCCGGTTCTGGCGAAAAAATCGGCAATAACAAAACCCTTGCCTTGAATTTATCGGCGGTTATAATTTGTGATATATGAGTTCGGTGAGAAAAAAGCCGGTCATTTTAGTTTGTTATGACCAGGAGGAGAAGTTTCAGTCGCTAATTACCGCGGCGCAAAGGTACGAGGGCGGCAGGCTTTTGCATGAGTTTGATTTTGAGTACTGTGACAGTTTTTCAAGGTTGAAATCCTGGTACAGCCGTAATCGGGGCGCGTATGTGGCTTTGATTGTGATTGGTGTCGACTTTTCCGGCATCAAACCAGAAAGCAGCGAAAAACTGGTGTCGTTTTCAATTAGCGCCCGTCCACCTGGTGTGCTGGCGGACATCCGGAAGATTCAGGGGCTGATAATCTTTCAGCACATCCGGCAGGAACAGGTTGATGGTGTGGCACCGGTACTTTTTAACCTTGATGCCGAGCAGTTCGAGACGGTGCGGGATTTTGCCGGATTCCTCTGCGCCACCCGGACCGCCACCTTTGCCTTTGCCACCGGTGACCCGCGCATTACGGGCCAGGCAGAAGAGGTTCTGTACGGGATTGACAACTATGCGCTCCGGCCCTTGAATGAAAATGAACGGCGGGTCTGGCTCGATAGGCACATGATGGTTGTGGGCCAGTCCCGGAGGATGGCATGGCTGGCACATGAGATTGAGCGGCTTGCTGCCACCGATGGCAATGTCCTGATTCTGGGTGAACCGGGCACCGGTAAGGAGCTGGTGGCGCGGGCGTTGCATCGCAAGAGTTTTCGTTATGCTGAGAACGAACCTACCCGGCAGGAGCCGGTGACGCTCAATATGACCGCCCTGGACCGCAATCTTGTTATCAGCGAACTTTTCGGTCACGAGAAAGGCGCTTTTACCGATGCGAAAACAGCACGAGCCGGGGTTTTTGAAACGGCACGCGGTTCCACCGTTTTTCTTGATGAGATTGGGGATATTGACGAGGGGTTACAGTTAAAACTTTTGCGGGTTATTGAGTACCGGAAAATTAAGCGGCTGGGTAGTTCGGTTGAGAGGTCGGTGGATGTTCGAATCGTCGCGGCAACCAACCGGCAACTTGAGGAGTTACAGGAACGGTTCCGGCCCGACTTCTATAGCCGGATGGTTCAGGAGTGTATCTGGATGCCTTCACTAAGGGAGCGGTGGGAGGCAGAGGCAGCAGTTACGGTTGAAGATGATATTGCCGAGTTTTTTGAGTTCGTTGTTGAGGAACGCAACCGCGACCCCTGGTATCGGCGAAAGTTAAGGGTCGAACCGATGGCAATAAAGTTTCTCAGTCGTTTAGTGATTCAGTATCTTCTCGGCGAAAACAGCCTGTTTAACGGCAATATCCGAACCTTACGCGCCCTGATGGAAAGGGCGTACGAGCGGGCTCAGCACGAAAATGTGGATGCGGTGAGTGTTGGGCAGACCGCGGCTGCAGTGGCAACGGTTTCACCGCCGAGAATTAAAACCAGCGTCGAAGCCCATAGCGCCAGCGGGTCGATTGAAAAACTTGTTGGCAGTTTAAAACTCGCCGAGATTGAAAAGGCGGCGATAAAAGAGGCGCTCCAGATAACAAACGGCAACCAGACCAGAGCGGCAAGGCTCCTTGGCATACACCGGGACACACTGCGCAAAAAGATGGCGCAGTACCACATAGATTAGCCCAATAGACGACTTTAACGGCACAACAGCATAAAAAAACGGCAGTCATAAACAACAAATAGGCGGTTAAAATTATAACTTATAAATTTTTGGCGGGTTGTAATTTTATAAAAGCGATATCTCTTGGCACGAATTTTGCTATTCATATACATATATAAGAGAAGGGGTGGGTAGATTAGACCGAGCCAGAGGAGGCATTGTAGAGGGTGTCGCGCTCAAGGTCCTCGCCTCACCAGTCCAGCACTCTCAATGGGGACCGAATTCTACGGCGTGCCAGTGCCCACGGCACGCCGTAGTGTTTTTATGGGTTGGATAATGGGTTAGTTTTTTGGTTGACAACCCATTTTATCTGTTTATGCTAAGAGGTAGCGGGTTGATGTATGAAACAGTTTCTTAATAATATTCTATTCGGTTTGACCGTTGACTACGCTGACATTCGGGTTGAAGAGAGCGAGTCAACCCAGGTGGTCTATCTGGGCAAGGAGCTGGACCGGATTGGAACCAGTTTTGAGCGAGGCGGCTGCCTCCGGGTTTTTCATCAGGGAAACTGGGTTACCGCAACATTTAACACCATTGATGAAAGTTTAAAGGAGCTGGCAGACGAACTGGCGTTGCAGGCGCTGGCGCTGCCCCGGCGCGAAGGTGGTTTGGTATTGCTGCCGGCGCTGGAACAGCGCATTCGATTGCCCAAACAGTGCGACCCGCGCAAGGTGGCGCTTGCCGAAAAGCACGACCTGATAAAAAATTACAATGCGATTCTGTTGCAAACGCCCGGGATTGTAACCACGGTCTCGGCTTATCATGACCTGCATCGGGTGACTTACTTCTATTCAACCGAGGACCGTTATATTGAGCAGGAGCAGGTTTACACCGGAGTTGCCTGTCGCGCCGTTGCCCGGGACGGTACCAACATTCAAAGTTACGGCGAGAGTTTTGGTAAATGTCAGGGTTTTGCCGCGCTGCGTAATCAGGAGGCGCGGCTGGAAAAGGTGGCGAAGATTACATTAGACCTGCTTCAAGCCGAACCGGTGAAGGCGGGCAAGTACACCGTGGTCATTGACCCGCTTTTGGGCGGGGTGTTTGTGCACGAGGCGTTTGGTCATATGAGTGAAGCCGATTTCATCGCGGAAAATGAGCGGTTGCGGGAAAAGATGAAAATTGGCGCCCGGTTTGGGGCTGAGCAGTTGTCGATTGTGGATGATGCCACCCTGCCCGAGGAAAGGGGAAGTTACCATTTTGATGAAGAGGGAACACCGGCGCAGCGCACCGAACTGGTCCGGCACGGCATTCTGGTCGGTCATCTGCATAGCCGGCAGACCGCACAGCAGATGGGTGAAGAAATGACCGGCAACTGCCGGGCGGTTTCTTACCGATTTGCACCCATCGTGCGGATGAGCAACACTTATATTGAGCCCCGGGACAAAAGGCTGGATGAGATGCTGGGTGAAATCGATTCGGGACTTTATGTTGTTGGCAGCCGGGGTGGAATGACTGAACTTGAGGCATTTACCTTTTCCTCCCAGTACGCCTATTTAATCGAGAAAGGCAAATTGACAAAGATGGTGCGCGATGTCACCCTTTCCGGCAATGTGTTTGAAACGATGAAAAACATTGATGCGATTGGCAACGACCTTGTGATTCACGGCGGGCTGGGCGGGTGTGGTAAGTCAGGACAATCGCCTTTGCCCGTGGGCACGGGCGCGCCTCATATTCGAATCAAAAATGTCATTGTCGGTGGCAGGTAATTTTGGCCGGAGGTAAAATGAGAGAAAAGTTGCTGGAGCTGGCAGACCACCAGGCGGAACAGGCGGAGGTTTTCTCGGTTGAGACCGACCGCAGCGAAGTTGAGTTCCGGCAGGGAAAGTTGTACGCACAGGGAACCAAACTGACCAAAGGCTGGGGATTGCGGGTGATAAAAGATGGCAGGCTCGGTTTTGCCTCCAGTTCCCACCCGCAGAAATTGCAGGAGGTGGTTCAAGCGGCGTGTGCCGCTGCCGCCTATGGCAAGGAGGCACGATTTGATTTCCCGAAACCGATTGAGCCTCCCGCGGTAACCACATTTGAGAATAAGGTGATGCTGGTAGCGGCGGCACGGATGGCAGAATGGGGACGGGACCTGATTGATGCGCTGGCTTCAAGGGTACCGGAGTTGAAGGTTGATGTCAGTTTCAGCCGCGTTTACCAGGAGATTGGATTGAGTAACAGTGCCGGGCTGGATGCGAGTTTTGAGCGTGCGGAGTTGCAGGTTTCGGTTTCCGGGCTTTTAGTGGACGAAGGGATTTACTGGTTTTATGACTATGTCAACCTTTCGGACGCCAAGCCGTTTCCGCTTGATGCGGTGGTGACGCGGCTGGAAAGGTTTGTCCGGCTCGCCAAGCGCCGGGCACGCCTGAAAACCGGTGATTATCCGGTGGTGGTGACACCGCTGGCGCTGGGTGAACTGCTTTTACCACTGCAGGTTGCGGTTGATGGCAAACAACGGGAGAAGGGAACATCACCTTTAATCGGCAAGGAAGGAAAAAGGGTTCTAAGCGAGAAAATCACCTTGATTGACAACCGGCTGAGGCCCTTCGGGCTCAAATCGGCGCCCTTTGACGATGAGGGTATTCCGGCAAGAGAAAATGTACTTTTTGAGCGGGGGGTCTTTAAGGGATTCCTCTTTGACATTGCCACCGCGGCGGCGTGTGGCACTGTTTCCACCGGTTCGGCAATGCGGGGCTATACAGCGCCCCCCAATCCAGGAACGAGTAATTTGGAATTGGCACCAGGCGGCGCCGAACTGGACGATGTTTTAAGCGGTATTAAAGAAGGGTTGCTCGTTTATGGGTTTATCGGCGGCGGGATGTCAAACATTCTTGCCGGAGAGGTGACACTCAATGTCTCCTGCGGGTTCAAGATTGAAAACGGTGCGGTGGCGGGTAGAGTAAAAGATGTTAACATTGCCGGTAATGTGTACGAGATGTTTCAAAGGGTTGAGGCGGTGGGCAGGACCCAGCGTGACCTGGGTGACGCCTTTTTACCTTTTGTCAGTTTCTCGTCGCTGAAAGTGGCGACAAAGGATTAGGGATTTATGTACAGGGAAGGAAAATGCCGGAGCGTCAGGAGGCAAATATGTGCGCTGTGCCCGACGGTATCAACTGTTGGCGATTGATTTAAAGGGGAATATCGTGAAAAAAGAGCGGAGAAAAAAAATAGGGGCAAACAAAAGGAAAGGTTCCGACGAACGGTTCCGGGTGCCGGTGGACAAGCTGCGCTGGACTTGTGACCCGGATAAACTGGGGTTTAAAACAGCCGACGATATTAAAATTACCCGGGAGATTGTGGGTCAGGAGCGGGCGGTTAACGCCCTGCAACTGGGACTGGAGATTGAGGTGGCTGGTTACAACATATTTGTTACCGGTCCACCGGGAACCGGTCGGGCAACCACCGTCCAGAAACTGTTGGAAAAAAGCCGGCCGATAAAAAACCTTACCGACAAGTGTTTGGTAAACAACTTTCAGGACCCGGACCAGCCACGGCTGCTCGTTTTGCCGGCGGGTGAAGGACGCCAGTTGCAGTCCGAGATGGACGAACTGGTTTCTTATCTGGTAAAAAATGTCCCCCGTTTGTTTGAGGGCGAAGGGTATCAAAATGCCCGTCAGGAGATTGTTGACCGGTTCAAAGAACAGGGTGCGGCCCGGGTGCGCGACTTTGAGAAAAAGGTTGCGGCTGAGGGGTTTGCGCTTGTCCAGACCGCGCCGGTTTCCCGGCCCGAACTGGCACCGATTGTGGACAAACAGCCGGTGAGCGTTGATGTCCTGGACCGGTTGGTGGAAGAGGGTAAATTGACCGAGGAAAGGGCAAAGGAGATAAAGACCCGCTACCGGGAGTTGAGCAGTGAACTGCTGGCAATCTTTAAGGAGATCCGGGAGTTTGAACGGCAGGCACGGGAGGCGCTGGCAAATCTGGATAAAGACATCATAACGCCGGTGCTGGAGGAGCGAATTAACGAAATCCGGGAGCGGCACAGGGACCATCGGGTTGATGATTATCTAAAGGAAGTCAAGGCCGCAATCATTGAGCGGCTTGATTTGTTCCGGCAACGCCCATCCGAGGAGGCAAGGAGCGGCACGGGAGTCGACCCTTACCTTGAGTTCCGGGTTAATGTAATGGTTGACAACTCGGGCGTTAAGACCGCGCCGGTGGTGTTTGAGACCAATCCCACTTATCGCAACCTGTTTGGTTCAATTGAACGGGTCTGGGACCGCTCTGGTCAATGGCGTACCGATTTTACGCACATCAAAGCCGGTTCGCTTTTACGCGCGGATGGCGGGTTTTTGGTGGTCAATGCCCTTGACCTTCTGGTTGAGCCTGGCGTCTGGCCCAATCTCAAGCGCACCCTGCGCAATCGAAAACTGGAAATCGCCGCCTATGACCCGTTTGTTTCCCTGTTCGGGACGACGGCGCTGAAGCCCGAGCCGATACCATTGGACCTGAAGGTGATTATGATTGGCGATGCGCTGGTCTATGGAATCCTTGCCGCCTACGATGAGGAGTTTAAAAAGGTGTTTAAGGTCCGAGCCGACTTTGACTGGGTGATGGATTTGAACCGTAGTGCGCTGCAGGAGTATGCCCAGGTGATTAAAACGCTTTGCGAGAAGGAAAAGTTGAAGCCGTTTGATAAAACCGGGGTCGCCAAGGTTATTGAATACGGGGTCCGGCTTGCCGGGCGGCAGAGTAAACTGTCCACGCGGTTCAATGTGATTGGTGATGTCCTGAAGGAGGCAAACTACTGGGCGGGTAAAGCCCGGGCAAAGGTTGTGACCGCGGAGTTTGTGCAACAGGCGATTGAGGCGCGGCGGCAGCGGGCAAAGATGATTGAAGACAAGTTGCAGGAGAGTATCCGGGAACGGGTTTTATTTATTGATGTTAAAGGCGCGGTACCGGGCCAGGTGAACGGTTTAGCGGTTTACGAAATGGTAGAACATGCCTTTGCGATACCGGTGCGCATCACCGCCAAAGTTGGGGTGGGCAGCGCCGGGGTCATCAGCGTTGAGCGTGAAGCCGAGCTCTCCGGACCAATCCATGATAAAGGGCTTTACATTATTGTCGGCTATTTGCGTAACCGATATGCGGCGGATATGCCGCTGGTGCTTTCCGCTTCGATAACATTTGAGCAGTCCTACGGCGGAATTGACGGCGACAGCGCATCGTCCACCGAACTTTATGCTTTGCTTTCTGAACTTGCCGGACTGCCTTTGCGCCAGGATTTGGCGGTTACCGGTTCGGTTAACCAGAAGGGTGAGGTTCAACCAATCGGTGGGGTGAACGAGAAGATTGAAGGTTTTTTTGATGTGTGTCGAAGCAAGGGTCTCACCGGCACCCAGGGGGTCTTAATTCCCAGGGCAAATCTCGGGGATTTGATGCTACGGGAGGATGTGGTTGAGGCGGTAAAGAAGGGTCTGTTTCACATCTATGCGGTTGAGACGATTGACGAAGGGATTGAACTGCTAACCGGGGTGCAAGCCGGCAAGATGGACCAGAAAGGTGAATATCCCCCGGATTCGGTCAATGGCCGGGTGAAAAAGCGGCTGCGGGAGTTAGCCGAGATGTTCCGGCGGTTTCGCTCGGAAGAAGGTGGCGCCGGCAGCGCGCGCTAAGCCGCCCGAGACAATAAATTTTAAACCCTCCTCAATACTGAGGTTGGTTTCAGTAATGTCCGATTCGGGTACAAGGGCAAGCCAGCCGCTGGTTGGATTTGGTGTTGTCGGGAAAAAGACGAGGTAAACACGACCGGCGTCGGCAAGTGTCAGCGGCTCTTCGCTGGTAAGAAAACCGAGCGCGAACATACCCCGGCGGGGGTACTCAACAAGAACAGTTTTCCGCAAAGAGCTGCGCTGGATGAACACCGCATCGGTGAGCTGACGGGCTGATGTGTAAACCGAGCGGGCAAAGGGAAGCCGCTGAAAAAAACGGTCAACGAGCAGGACGATTTGCCGGCCAACAAAGCCGGAGGTGAGGGCACCAATCAGGGTGATGCCGAAGAGAAGCAAAATAAAGCTGAGGATGGTGATAACACTGGCCGGGAGTTTCGCAAACCAGTGGGGGTAGGGCAGGAACGGACGCAGGATTTTTCCCAGGCTGGAGATGATGAACCAGAGAACAAAGATGGTTAGTCCGATTGGAAGGACGGTAACCAGACCGGTGAGAAAGTAGCGACGCAGCCGGGAGAACACAACTTACCTCCGATACCCGGCTCAGGCTTGTGTCGATGAAGAGCGGAGGATTTCGAGGACCTCTTTTAGGGCTTTAATAAACCGCTTGTTTTCCGGTTCGCGACCGATTGAAACCCGCAGGGCGTTGGGGAAGTTGTACTCTTTCAGGGTGCGGGTAATGACGCCCCGGCGCTGAAGCGCTTCGAAGACGAGCTGCGAGTCAACCGCAAAGTTGATAAAGACAAAGTTGCCATAACTTTCCAGATAGAAAAGTTTCAGCTGTTTGAGTTCCTTGTAGAAGAGATTTTTTCCGGTTTCGTTGATGCGCCGGCTGCGCTGAATGTGCCGGGTGTCGCTCAGGGCGGCGAGCGCCGCCACCTGGGCAGCACGGCTGACATTGAAGGGTAAACGCACCTTCATCAGGCTCTGAATGATGTCCGGTTTGGCAAATCCGTAGCCAATCCGCAAGCCGGCAAGGCCATGGATTTTAGAAAAGGTGCGGAGGATAAGGATGTTTTTGTTTTTGTTGTAGTAGTCGATCCCTTTTGGATAGTCCCGGCTGGTGATGTATTCGGCATAGGCTTCGTCCAGAATAACAAGGACCCGTTCCGGCACCTGGTCCATAAAGGCGTCCAGTTCCTTCTTGGTGACGATTGTACCCAGCGGGTTTATCGGGTTGTCAAGGTAGATGATTTTGGTGCGCGAGGAGATGGAAGAGAGCATTCGGTTCAGGTCGTGACGATAGTCGCTGGTTGGCACCTCAATCAACTGGGTGTTCATCACCCGGCTGGCAACGCGCGGGGCAATGAAGCCACCGGCGCTCATAATCAGTTCGTCGCCGGGGTCAAGGTAGGCGAGGCATGCCATATAGATTAAGTCAACCGAACCGTTACCAACAATCGTTGAGTCGTAGTCAACCTTAAAGCGCTCGGCCAGCTCTTTACGCAGGTAAAAACAGGTGTCTTCGGGATAAAAGTGCAGTTGGTTGAGGTGTTTGCGCAGTGCGGCGAGCGCTTTGGGTGAAGGTCCCAGCGGGTTTTCATTTGATGCCAGTTTTATCACCGGTCCTTTTAAGCCCAGTTCCCGAACAACCTGCTCAACTGGCTTGCCCGGTTTATAAGGTGTAACCTTTTCGATGTTTGGTCTTGGTTGGGGCAAAAACATTACTCCTCCTTTTGGGGGTTATTTTCTATCATCGGACGGCGGGTAAAGGCAAACAACAGCCCGCCCAAGAGGGCAAATATCAAATCCAGCCCCAGGAAAATCAAGGCGGTGGCCAGCGCCTGCTCAGCGCTCATTTTGCCCGGGAGCCAGTCGGGTGTGAAGAAGGCGAGAAAAGCGGCTTCCCGGACACCAAGCCCGCCGATGGTTGGGATGTTGACGACAATGTTCAAAAGCGGAATAAAAACAAAGTAATAACCAATTGGTACCGCTGCCCGCACCGCAGCGGCACAAAAGAACCAGGCAAGCGACAGCGTCGCCTGAACGCCAATTCCAAGGATGAAACTCAAAGCCAGCGCCCCGGGTAGATGGCGGTAGCGCTTTACCGCTTCGTAAGCCCGGTCCAGAGTTTGGGTGAGGCGCTGCAGTTGAAACGGGAGATGGGCGAAGAGCCGGCGGGCAATTGTATGGCAGCGGTCGTTAAACAGGACCGCGGTGACAAGGACAAGAAGCAGGAAGATTAAAAGTAGTATCAGGATGACACCGGGGCCGGTCAAGCCGGCTTTTCCCAGACTCAAGGCGTTGCTGCGGCGCAGGGCGATGAAAAGTGCCATCAGGACGGCAAGAAATGTTAGACTTTCAAATCCGATGAGTCGGTCAAGAAATGTGGCGGAAAACGCCTCGGGTCCTTTGCCGGGTTTCACCGTGTAGGCAATGCGCATCACATCACCGCCAATTGAAGTGGGAAGGAGTTTGCAGAAGAAGAGGCCGAGGGTAAAAACCCGGGCAAGAAACCAGGCGGAAAAGCGAAGCCCCTGGGCATTGAGGAGAATCTGCCAGCGCCAGGCTGACACCCAGATGAAAAGGATGTAGGTGAGGAAGGCGAGCAGGAGAAATTTCAGGTCGGCAGAGCGAACAGTGAGCAGGCAAGAGCCCAGTTGATTGCGGAAAAGGAATGCGAGGAGGGCGAGTAAACCAAACGAGATGACGATGCGGAGGGCAGTTGATACCGCTCGTTTCACTTTTCATGCCTTTTCTCTCGGTTTGGGTTGGGGCGCAGCGCCTGCTCCAGATGCTCAATCCGCTCGTTGATATAGGCGAGCGCCTCACCGAGGAAGCCAGCGGCAAAGAGCAATAGACCGGCAAGAACCGAGAGGATGACAAGGTAAAGTAGCGGCCGAAAACCATGACCGAGGATGCGAAGGATGATGGCGATTAAGCCGACAAGAAAACCGATAAGAAGGCTGACCAGCCCGAGTGTGCCGAAGTAAAGCAAAGGTTTGCGCATAAATGAAACCTGAAATCCAACCGCAAGGAGGTCAAGAAAGCCGATGACAATGCGGCCGGGATTGGAGTACTTGGGCTTTCCCGCATAACGAGGCCGGAGTTCGACCGGGATTTCCACGACCGAAAAACCCTTTTGGGCGGCAAGGGGAACGATATAGCGGTGCCAGTCTTTGCGCAGCGAGATTGCTTCCAGAACCTCCCGGCGGAAGGTTTTGAGGGCGTTGATGTCGTGGACCTTCAATCCGAACAGTTTCCGTGCCAGCCAGTTGTAGATGGAGGAGACGGTGCGCTTTTCGTAATGGCCAACCTTTCGGCCCGTGACCAGGTCATAACCCTTTTTAAGAAGTTCAACCTGATGTTTGATGTCTTCGGGCGTAAACTGCAGGTCGGCATCAAAGATTGAAACATAATGGCCCCGAGCGAGTTCAAAGCCGGCAAGAACCGCCGCGGTCTTACCCTGATTTCTACTCAGGCGCCGGATTTTGAGAAACGGATACTTATCCCGAAGCGAATCGGCTTTGTTGTAGGTGCCATCAGTGGAGCCGTCATCAACCACGATTACCTCATATGAGTCGTCCAGTTTTTCTGCCAGTTCGGCAAGGAGGGGCTCAATGTTCTCAACCTCATTGTAAGCCGGTACAATTACCGAGACAAGCGGCTTGCCCAAACCGGTATCAGCAGCTTCAGACTGGTTTGTAAACCCCATTATGAGTGAAAATATACCAGATTTTGTAGGATTGTCAAGAGGTGCGGTTTGCCTTTGAGTATAACAACCAGCACGGGTTAATCTAATAACTATATGAAAAACAATGGGTTATTACAAAACATCGCTATGGACATTTTGGGGGGTGCGAGACTTGTCTTTTGGTGGTCTGGTGGTAAAATTAATGGTAATTTAAGAAAGGAGGAAAAGTGAAAAGAACGCTTTTGATGTTGGGTGCAGTTTTCTGTGCTCTGATTGCTGAAGAGGTTATAGGGATTATCCCCGGCGTTTTGCCCGAACAACTGGCAGGTGAGTTTCGTGTTGTGGGCCAGACCGGCAATGGGGTTCTGGTTGTGGGTAAAGAGGAGCAGATTACAGCGTGCGAGGGCAGAGTGCTGGATTTTCGACCGGATGAGAATGTTTACTACCGGGTGCGGCTTGTTAACTGGACGGCACGGGAAGAGCTGGCAGAGCGGGCACGGATTCTCGACTTTGACGGCACAGAGTTCCTGGTTGCGGTTGCGCCTGATAGGGTTGAACAGTTGATGACCCTGCCCGCGTTTTTGGGCCGGGTAAGCCTTCAAGGTTGGGTCTTTCACCGTTCGGGGTGGAAAGCGCCGCCGGTTTTGTCCAATCCTTTAGTGGAGCAGATGGTCTCCCGGGTGTCAGCCGATTCGGTTCTTTCTTATGTCCGGCGGCTGCAGAACTACCGGACTCGCTATTCAACATCAGACTCCTGCCGGGCCGCGGCAGAGTGGATAAGACAGAAGTTTCTTGCCTACGGCTGTGACACGGTGCTAATGCAAGACCACACCTCGGGTCATGCACCGAATGTAATCGGGATTAAGTTTGGGGTACGGGGCGAGCGCAACCCTTATGCGATAGTCTGTGGCCATTTTGACTCTTATGCACCGAGTAACGCACCCGGTGCGGACGACAATGCATCAGGCACCGCGGCGGTGATTGAGGCGGCACGGGTTACTCAGGGATACCAGTTTCAAAACGACCTGCGGTTTATCGCATTTTCCGGTGAGGAGTTTGGGCTTTACGGCAGTGAGTATTATGCGAATCAGGCACGGCTGCAGGGCGATTCAATCCTCGGGGTTTTGAACTTTGATATGATTGGCTATGTGGATGCGGCACCCGAGAACCTTGATGTGATGGGGAAGATTGCGAATCCAGCGTGCGAGCCTTTTGTTGACTGGTTCACCGCGGTGGCGGACACCTATACCGGACTGCCGATTTACAAGCGGATGGTGAACGACAACCAGAATTCAGACCACGGACCCTTCTGGAACAACGGTTATCTGGCGTTCTGCGGCATAGAGGACTTCTGGCCTGTAAACCCCTACTATCACACACCAGGCGACTCAATCGGTGCCGGCTACAACAGCAATGAGTTCTGCACCGAGGTGACAAAAACGGGTGTTGCCGGGTTGGCACTATTGGGCGAACCGGTACCATCAAACCAGCCACTGCTGGGCTTACTGCGCTACCGGGTTGACGACGCTGCCGGTAACAACAACGGCTTCTGGGACCCGGGAGAGAGTGTCGGCGTGTATGTGACCCTGAAAAACTTTGGGATGGTTGATGCCCATGCGGTTAGCGCCCGGACGAGCACCGCGGACAGTTTTGTTACGCTGTTTTCGGACAGCATCTTTTTAGGTGACATTCGGGCCGGTGAATCTGTTGTCGGTAGCGAACCTTACACGATGGTTGCAGCGGTTAATACTCCCCGCGAGCATCCCGTTGAGTTTGAATTGTTTATCACGGCGCAGGAGAGTACCTATCAGAGCCAGTTTACGATACCGGTTGGTCGCTATCTCGTCACCGACCCGATTCCGGACAATAGCGAACCACCTATCTACTGGGCTTATGATGACATCGACACCGCCTGGGTACAGCATCCGGTTTACGAATGGGTGGAGGTCAACGGTATCGGGACGCGGCTGAATTTTCCCCACAATGATAGCGTAAAGGTAATAAAGATTCCTGATGGTTTTGGTCCTTTTCGTTTTTATGGCCGGGAGTATGACTCGCTTTCGATTTCGGCGGATGGCTGGCTCTGCCCGGGCTTTTACCGACAACCGAACTACACCAACCAGCCATTACCCAGTTCCCAAACACCGCCCGGGGTAATCGGTGTTAACTGGGATGACCTTTATCCGGACTACAACAGCACCGGGTTTGTTTATTACCACTACGATTCGCTGAACCACCGGCTGGTAATTGAGTACGACAGCGTCTGTTACTACAACCCCCGTACCATTCGTGACAAGTTTCAGGTGGTAATCTACGACTCTACGGTACGGACACCGACGGGCGACAATGTGATTGTGTTCCAGTACCAAACCGCAAACAATCTTACCAGTTCAACAATCGGAATTCAGGACCCAACCCGCACGATTGCGATTCAGGTGCTTTACAATGGTGATTACCACCACGGCGCGGCGCCGATTGCACCGGGCCGGGCAATAAAGTTCACCACGGTGGAGCCGACCGGATTAGAGGAGAGCAGGTTACTAATCCCGGGTACCGGGCTTTCCGGGCAGAAGTTTGTTATGTCCAATCCGGTGCGGGGTGTGGTACAAATCCGGTTGAACCCGGCTGGGAGGCGCGATGACGAAATTGTGGTTTACGACCGTTCGGGCCGCGAGGTTTCCCGGCTGAAAACTTCCCAGGGATGCACGGTCTGGGATACAAGGTCTATTCCTAACGGGATATACTTCCTAATAGTGCCGGGTGGAAAGGGAGTCAAGAAGGCGGTTTTGATTAACTGAGGCGGTTCTGCTTACTCAGCGGGCAACGGTAAACCGGCCGATCCATCTTCCCAGAGCGGTTCGGGCTTCAAGGTGGTAGACACCGCGGGGCAGGCGGCTGACATCAATTGTCACCGTTTGAGCGCCTGAACCGTGCCAGACCTTTCTGCCCAGTGCATCGTAAAGGGCAAGGTGCGGCACCGGATGGTTGGTCTGGACGGAGACGCGGTGGCTTGCGGGATTGGGCGAGATGCGCCAGGGCGTTGTCTTAGAATCGGGAAGTTCGTTGGTACCGGTAGAAAAAGTCCAGCGGTATCCGGCACCGTTAGTGGTTCCGGCAAGGAGGCTGAGTTCCGGGGCGTGGACAAACTCAAGGCTGGTTATCCGCAAACATTCCAAGCCGTCGTTCATCTCGTGCCAGTGGGCGCCGGCATCGGTTGAAACCATCACTCCATAGTCACCGGCGGCAACGATGGTGTCGGGTGCGTCCGGGAAGATTTTTATCGTCCGCATGCCGCGCTGGGAAAGGAGGTTGGTCCAGTTTGTTCCGGCGTCTGTTGACCGGTACACACCGCCCGCAGTGGCAGCGTAGATAAGGTTGGGATTTCGAGGATGGACAATGAGGCTGAAAACGGTTTCAATCGGTGCTTGAGTTGTCCGTGTCCAGGTGATGCCGTTATTTGTCGAGCGGTAAACGGCACCGTAGCCCGCAACCTCGCCACCGGCATAGAAGATTTCGGTTTGCGATGGGGCGAAAGCAAGCGTATAACAGAAACCGGTGCTGGAACCGGACAGGTTACAGCGGGTCCAGTTGCTACCACCGTTGGTAGAGTAGGAGACGACAAAAGACCAGTTGGTCTGGCTCACCGGTCCTCGGCCACCGGTGAGGATTAACTCCGGCTGGGCAGGATGGACAAGGCAGCAACCACCATCATCGTAGTAGGAGTCTATCTGTTCCCAGACGGACCCGCCGTCGGTGCTCTTAAAGAGCTCAGAAGAGCCTCAACCCTTGCCTTCCAGGGCGTAAAGGATATCGGTGCCAGGACCAGGGGCGATTCCGATTGCGCAGATGTTACCGCAGGCAAGAAAATCGGAGCAGCGGTGCCAGGTGTTGCCACCGTCCAGGGACTTAAAAACACCGTTCTCGTAAAACTCCAGATACACCCGGCTGGAGTCAGAAGGGCTGACGCTGATGGTTGAGATGCGGGTAAAGCGCATCCCGGAATGGCGCTCAGACCAGTTGTTACCAGCATCATTAGACCAGAACACACCTTTCGGGGAGTAGATATAGGCACGAGCGGGTATTAGCGGGTCGGCAATCAAGCCGCCACCTTTGTCAAGGGTAATTCCGGGCTGCGCCGTACTCCAGGTTGCGCCGCTGTCGTGGGAGACAAACAGCCGGTAGAATTGGGTTAAGGTGTCATAACCGAGCGCATAACCGATTCCACCATTGGTTAAGGGGAATTGAACAACAGTGGTACGGGCAATACCTACGCTTTGCCAGGTCATTCCGGCATCGGTCGTGCGGTAAAGCCCAAACGCAGTTGCGGCAAGGACGAGGGCGCTGTTGTCCGGGTTAACGGACAACGCCTGGATTGGGGCGTTTGCCGGCAGACCAGAACAGCGCCGTTCCCAGGTGACTCCGCCATCGGTTGAACGATAAATCAGGGAGTTGGAGCAGCCGAGCCAGATGACATCGCTTACCGCCGGGTCAAACTCAAGGCAGAGGGCTTGCTGATTAAGGGCGGTTGAGTCGGGAATCACCCTGACCCAGTGTGCACCAAAATCGGTTGATATATGTACCGCCGGCAGATAGTTGCCATTAACCACATCATAACCGCCGACCAGGAGCCGTCCCGCGATGTGCGGGTCCGGTTTTAAGGTGAGGTTGAGTCCGGGTAAAGAGCCGAGTTGCCAGGAGACGCCGCTGTCGGTGGAAAGAAATAGGTTGCCGCTTCCGTTCAGGGCATAAGCCCGATTGGGTTGATAGGGGTCGATCGCCAATGTTAGCGGATAGAAGTCACCGAACCGGCTGAGTGTCTGCCAGTGGGCACCGGAATCAACCGTGACAAACACACGCGGTGTGTCCAGTCCTTCGTAAGGTATTGCCAGTAGACGGTTCGGGCTTTGCGGGTCAATTGTCAGAATTTGAATGTTACCGCCGTCCGGTCCAATGGAAACCCATTCAGCCCGGGTTATAGCAAGTAGGAGAGCGAAGAGCCAGAGCGGGTTTTTAACCATCAAAATATAATAAACCCGTGAACGGGTTGTGTCAATAACAATGTCTTATTTTCAAAAAAGGTCGCCTTAAATCCAAATGAGGGTGGAAATAAAACGGGGCGTCAGGATGAGCCGACGCCCCGCGCATAGGTACTTCTTCTTTATCGGGTTTTGATAAGTTTGCGAGTGAGTACGGTGTTGCCCGTGCTGAGCCGGCAGTAGAAGACGCCGTGGTTGGCGCTTTTACCATTTTCCATCGTGCCGTTCCAGATGACGGTGTGGATGCCTGCTGGTTTTTCGGTGTTGACGAGGGTGGCGACAAGTTCGCCGGTAACTGAGAAAATCTGGAGTTTTACCGAACTAAATTTAGGCAGATTGAAGCGGAGAGAGACATTGTTGCGGAAGGGGTTGGGTTCGGCCGGAGCAAGAAATACCCGATTGAGCGATGCGATGCCTTCTTTGACGCCGGTGCCGGGCAGGACCTCAAACTCAAACCGGGCGGTGTCGTTAGCCGGATTTTCATCGCCCGACAGGATGGTGAAGGATGTTGCGGTCTGGGTGCCGATTACTTCTGCGGCCCAGGGGTCGAAGTCAAGGGTTTCGGTTGCGCCTGCGGCGAGCGTTACTGTCTGGGTGTCGGTTTAGATTGATGAGATTTTGAAAATTACTGTAATTTCTTCGTCGGTCGTGCCGTAGTTTTTGACCAGTGCCTGGGGTGTGATAACCGTGCCGGAGTCGATGTCACCGCTCGGGGTGATGATTGCCATTACGCCGGCATCGTGGGTTATTGTCGGCAGGGCGAGCGCGCCGGTGATTGTCCAGGCAAAAGGCTGACGGCTACCGGTTGCGACATTTCTGCCATAAACCCGAATTGTCCAGAGTCCGGTGTCCGGTGCATTGATGCGGCAGCACTCTTCGGTGTTGATTGAGTCCCAGCCGGTGGGGTTGGCGATGGATTGACCCGCGCTGTACTTATTGCCGCGGTAGTAGGTGCCAGTGGGTGAAATCAGTTCTAAGTCAAGGTTGTTGACAAGGGTTGGGTTGGCGCTGGGCGCCGCTGCGGTGTCAGACCAGGCAAGGGCGACCCTTAACGGGATTGAAGATTCAACCCGGAACTGCTCTTCGGCATATTCGCCGGTGGCGATGCCAATCGTGTCGTCCTTTAACAGAAGTTTTCGGGTGTCGCCCGCAAAGTAGAGTACCGAATCGACATCAATTCTGCCCCAGCCGATGTTGTTGTCCGGTGGTGTGTAGGAGCCGATGTTCGGGTCGGCGGAGGCGATTGCCATTGAGCGGAGCAGTGCCGCCGAGATGTAGGAGATGCGGTTTTCCGGTGTTGCGGTGCCGGTCGGGTAATAGCCTTCCTGGAGGTAACAGCGGATGAGTCCGATGGCGCCGCTGGTCATCGGCGTTGCCATTGAGGTGCCGTCCATTGACTGATAGGTGTTGGTGCCGGTGCGGGTTGCGGAGTAGATGCCTTCGCCCGGTGCCATAATGCTCGGTTTGAGCCTGCCGTCCTGGGTTGGTCCCCGGCTGGAAAATGAGGCGATGGCGTTGGAGGCGGTGCCGTTCTGGAGCGCGCCGACGGTCACAACATTCTTGGCGATTCCCGGGTTGCGAATCCGGCGGGTTGAGTACTCATTGCCCGCTGCCATAATGTTCAGGAAGTCTTTGTGCGCCCAGATGAAGGCGTCGGTAGAGGCGTCCTGGAGGAGATAGGTGCCCGAGGAGTTGGACCAGCCCCAGGAGCCGGAGTGCTGTTTGATGGGTCGGAGCGAATCGGGCAAACCCCGGCCAAAATAGACCGTGTCCCAGAGGGTCCAGAGGTCGGTGCCGAGCACAAAACTGGTGCCGTTGGTCAGGTCAACAAAGTAGAGACGGCCCTTGATTGACATACCGTCGTAGTAACTGGTGCCGCCGGTAATTGAGTCGTCACCGGCAACGGTGCCGTTGACATGGGAGCCGTGATACTGTCCTTCACTGGCATCAGCGGTAGCATACTTTTTGTAGGCGACCACCTTGCGATGCTCGGGCCAGATTCCAGGCGGGGTTACCGATAGCGCCGGGTCGCGGAACATATCGTGGCCGAGGTTCAAGCCGGTGTCGGTGGTGGAAAGAATGACCCCTTGACCGCGCACACCATTGCGCCACACGGGCCGCGCCGCGGTTGAGGTGTCGGGCGGTGCAGTGGCGCGCCAGCCCGATTGGGTGACCCATTGACCGTTGTTGTTGGCGGTCGTTGGTTCGGTCCACTCCTGAATCCAGAACGCCTCAGGCGCGCGGGCAAGTAGGGGAATTGCCCAGCCCGGCAGAGTGGCGTGCAGCACGGTGCCAAATGGGCTTTCGCTGGTCTGGACCACGGTGCCACCCTGAAGCGTGATAATCTGTTTTAGGGGTTGCGCCGGTTCTCCAGGTGTTACGAGAACCGCAATGTCTGTTGGTTCGGTGCGGTTCAGCAGTTCCGCCTGAATTTTGTAGGCGGGCTGAAAGATACCGGTCCAGCGGACAAAGGGCAGTTGCGCGACCTGCTCCCGTTGCGCCGGTGTCAAACGGGCGATGGTGGCGTAATAGGGCAGATAACCGATGGTCGTGATGCCCAGGGTGTTTAATCGGGAAAACCAGGACCGCTGGATTGGTCCGGTAAACTGAATAATGTAGTAGCGGGCTTCAAGGGGCTCAAGCCGCAAATCGACCGGCAGGCTGGGTTCGCCATAGCGGGTGTCAATGGTATAGCCGTTGCTAAAAGAGATGAAGTTGATTTCCGCACTGGGTTCGGATGAAAAGCGGTGAATCTGCCCGGAACGAAAATGGTCTGCGGGCAAAGCAGAGATTGGGACGATGCACAGCATTAAGAAAATGCTGGCGCAGATTGTTTTACTCACCAGTCCTCCTTTAAGGTTTATATCTATAAATTATATTAAACTAAATTGTGCGGTCAAAGAGATGCAGGGTGGTTTATTTGCCCGAAAGAGATGGGTCGGTGTCAAAGGGATTACTTTAACCTAATTTGCTGAAGGTGTGAATCAGAGCCGATGAATGGGATAAGTATACTTTAAAGTATAACGATAGAAAAAGTGGGTTTTGACATAACGATATGATTTTTTGTGGGTTAATCTGTTTTCAGCCGATTTTCCCTACCCAACCCCGGGACAGTTTCGGGGATGGTATGGGAAATTGTGGTCTCACCGATTTTCGGCTGGTATTGGTGCTGGCTCTTGGTGTGTCGGGCGGTTGGGGTTGCTATGAGGTTTTGCGAAGGTGGTAACGGGCGCCCCTGCCTTTACCAGTAAGGGTGAGTTTGCCCTGTTTTACCAGCCGGTTAAGGATATGGGTTGCCTGGTCCGGTGAGACGCGCAATAGGGTGCGGACAATCTCGTTGGTGATAAAGCGGGACTCTTCGGGTCCGGTGAGGTCTTCAAGGTAGTGGAGAATGGTGGTCTCGGCATAGGTGGATTCGGCGCGGCGGAATGGGTAGTAGTTTACCGATTTGCGCAGCCGGGCATAAGCCATTTTTGACAGCCGGTACACCCTGCCCTTTTTTTCACCAAACGGTTCAAGGAGTCCGCGGTTGACCATTGCGGTGAGCGCTTCGTACGCCTCCCGTTCGGACCGGCCAAGGATGGTGCGGGCTTCGGTAAGGTCCAGTTCGCGGTTGCGTTTGAGCCAGTTGAGGAGCAAGAGGTCAGAAAGGGAAAGTTCTTTACCCTCCTGCTGGCAGCGGACAACAAAGCGGGCAAAGTTTTCATCAATTTTGTTTTCTGCCCGGCCCGAGCGGAGCGTAACCCGGACATAGTCGGCGCCCGATTCGTAGGCGGGTGGCTCTTTGCCATAGGAGAGGAGAATCTGGAACATCCGTTTCACGCCCATACCGGCGCGCTCAACCAGGCGGATGCGCTCAAGGATTTCGGCAAGGAGCGGGTTGCGGCTGATGGGCTCATGGCCAATGATGTTTTCCGGAGTAACATCGCTTAAAAATCCACCGGGTGAGGAGATTTCCAGCCGGTCCGGAAAGTGGCGGAGATAGACGGGTGCGGTTATTGAGTAGTCGCGGTGGGTGAAGGCGTTGAGCAGCGCCTCGCGATAGACCTCAGGCGGAAAGTCCGGGATTTCAAAGTGGAAGAGGCCGAACTTCAGGGTGAAGATGCGGTTGTGAGGTTCAACCGAATTGGTGAACTCTTCGAGGAGGGCGAGGAGCGGTTTGGTGGAATCGATGCGCCGGTCGTACTCAACATCGTTTTTCATATGGAGGTAGATGGCGCTGTGGCCCGGGATGGTCGAGCGGAGTAGTTCCTCTTTGCCGACCAGAAGCATACCGGCGGTGGTCAGTTTGCCCTGAGCGGTTAAGATGCCCAGACGGCTCAGCATCTCTTCAGCCGGAAGCGTGAGTAGATTTGAGCCCGGTTCCTGAGCGGCGATGACCCGGCGCAGCCTTTCGGTTTCGAGCGGGTCAACCGCGGCGATGCCCAGTTCGAGGGGACGCGCCGACAGGTCGGTAAAGATGTTTTCGCTCATTGGTGATAGATTAGCCGATTTTCAAAGTCAGTCAACCGGTTAAGTCCAGAATCCCTTGACCTCGCGCGGCAAACGCTGTTTGAGCGGTTGCCACCAGTCCGGATTTTCCTGATACCAGCGGACGGTGCGCTGTATGCCGAGCGCGAAGTCAACAGTTGGCTGCCAGCCGAGTTGGTTGATTTTGGTGTTGTCAAGGGCATAGCGGTAGTCGTGCCCCGGTCGGTCAGGCACAAACTCAATCCACTGGTCGTCTTTGCCCAGAAGGTTCAAAATCACCTGGATTAGTTCGATGTTGCGTTTTTCGCAGGCGCCGCCGGCGTTGTAAACTTCGCCCGGTGTGCCTTTGAGGAGGACGAGTTCAATTGCCCGGCAGGTGTCTTCGACAAAAATCCAGTCGCGGATGTTTTTCCCGGTGCCGTAAACCGGGACCTTTTTGCCTTCAAGGAGGTTGGTAATCGCGAGCGGAATAAACTTCTCCGGGAACTGGTACGGTCCGTAGTTGTTGGAAGGGCGAACAATGAGCACCGGCATCCGGAAGGTTTCGTAAGCGGCGAGGACGAGAAGGTCGGCAGATGCTTTGGACGCGGCATAAGGCGAACGGGGTGCGAGTGGTGAGTTTTCGGTGAAGGGTGGAGCATTTTCGGCGAGGGCACCGTAAACCTCATCGGTGGAGATGTGGACAAAACGGCTGATGCTTGCCTGCCGCGCCGCATCAAGCAGTACCTGGGTACCGAGGACATTGGTGTGGACGAATGGGATTGGGTCAAGGATGGAGCGGTCAACATGGGTCTGGGCCGCGAGATGGATTACCGCATCGCAGCCGCTTAATGCGGCGAGCACGGTCTTTGGGGCTTCAATTGCGCCGACGACAAGGCGATAACGGGGGTTTTTTTCCAGGGATGCGAGGTTTTTACCCTGGGCGGGATAGGAGAGGTTGTCGAGGTTGATGATTTGCCAGTCCGGGTGGTGGTTCAAAAGGTGGTAAATCAGGTTTGAGCCGATAAAACCGCAACCGCCGGTGATGAGGAGTTTCATTTTATTCAATCTTAAACGGGCGGTCCGGGTCGTCTTCGTAGCGGATTTCGTCCACCGGTTCGCTGCGGTTCCTGCCGCGATAGAGCCGGTTCGGGCTGTTGATGACGAGACCGGGCACCGACCCGATGTTTTTGTAACCGTGCACAACCCCGGGCGGCACAATTAAGAGCGCCGGTTTTGAGGCGCCCAGGGTAAGCTGGAGCCGATGCTGGAAGGTGGGCGAGTTCTGCCGGTTGTCCCAGAGGACAACAAGAAAGTCGGAGGGACCAGGAAAGGTAAAGATGTCGGTCTGGTTGCGGTGTTCGTGCGGACCACGGATAGCGCCCGGATTGGTAAAAGAGAGATAACCCATTACCGGATTGAGTTCGGTTAAGCCGGCAGTTTCAAACCAGTCCTGCCGAAAAGTTTCACACAACCAGCCGCGCGGGTCGGCGTTGATGAGGGCAGGGGCAAGTAACACCCCTTTGATGTCCAACTCCTGAAATGGGCGGTTCACAGTTCAACCTCGCTGGAGTCAGAGAGGAGCAGGTGCAGGTCGTGCTCCTGTTCCGGGTTCGCCTGAATTTTTACCTGCCTGCCAATGAGACTGCGGGTTATTCGATTGACGCCGAAGATGGAGCTTTTTTCAAGGACAACCGAACCCTGGATATGGGAGTTGCGGATGATGCAGTCGTTGCCGATTGAGGCGTAAGGTCCAACCGTTGAGTTCTCAATAAGGGCACCGGCGCCAATGACCGTGGGTCCAAACAGTTTTGAGTTGACAATCCGGGCGTCGGTGGCAACAGAAACATTGTCAAAAATTTCTGATTGGTGCACGGTACCGGCGATGGTGCGGGTGCAGTAGGTTTTAAGGACGATGTGGTTGGCATCAAGGAGGTCGTCCTTTTTGCCGGTGTCGAGCCACCAGCCCTCAACGATGACCGGTTTAACCCGTGCCCCTTTTTCAATTAAGGTTTGTAGCGCATCGGTGATTTCCAGTTCGTTGCGCCAGGAGGGGCGCAGGGTTTCAATCACCGGGTGGATTTTGGGCGAGAACAGGTACACGCCGACCAAGGCAAGGTTGGAGGGCGGATTCTGAGGCTTTTCCACGAGCCGGACCACTTCGCCCTGTTCTGAGAGGACGGCAACGCCAAAGGCAGAAGGGTTTGGGACCGGTTTGAGCATAATCAGGGCATCGACATTTTCGGTGGTGAATCTTTTCAGGGCGGAGACGATGCCATCCTGAAGCAGGTTGTCGCCTAAATACATCACAAACGGCTCATCACCAAGAAACTGCCGGGCGATTTTGACCGCATGGGCAAGACCGAGCGGCTCCTTTTGTAGGATGTATTCGATTTTTGCGTTCCAGCGCGCGCCCGTGCCTAAAAATTCTCGTACCGCAGGACCGGTTTCGGGCGAGATGATAACCCCCACCTCCTTGATGTTAGCCGCAGCAAGGTGGTCGAACACATAGGAGAGAATGGGCCGATTGGCAACCGGAATCAACTGTTTGGCGATTGTGTAGGTGAGGGGGCGTAGCCGCGTGCCCCGACCGCCGCACAAAACAAGCCCTTTCATAAAAACATCTTATTATGAGGCTCTATCCGGCAATGTCAAGAAAAATTGACCCCAGACACGCCCAATCGCCCGTTTCGGATGGAAGGGGAATGGCTTTTTGGGTGTAACGCTATGTTTTTCAAATAGTTATATTAAAAACCAGCCGTGTTTTAGCCACTTTTTGGTCAGGTTTTGCCGGATGTTAATTTTCTCCTGATTTCAGGGGGTATATTTCGCTAAATTACTATAAATTCAACACCTAAAAAGGTAATGAACAGTGCCGGAACAGATGCAAACCGGACTTATCTATGTAACTTATTGAATTTTAATAACTAAACAATTATATAAAATATCCTTGACAGCCGGGGCTGGGGTGGTAAAATTTTACCGGTTTCGGGTGAGGACAGTTTAGATTTCTCTTTGACATTTGAGCGCTCGAGCCCGACAAAATTTAGCGGTTACAGGAACCATCGTACCTCCTGACGGCGCCGGTGCGGGCGCCGTCATCTTTTACTCCTGCACAATCTGGTATGTGTAGTTGACCGGGCAGGCGGGTCGGATTAGTGCCGATACCGAGCAGTACTTCTCCTGGGAGAGTCCAATCGCCTTTTTGACCGCATCTTCGTTTACATCTTTGCCGTAGATGGTGTATACTAAATCGATTCGGGTAAAGATTTTCGGGTGCTCCTCACGGCGCTCACCTTTAACCTTCATTTCCAACCGGGTGAAGTTGACCCGCATCTTTTTCAACAGCGAGACCACATCCATCCCGGTGCAGCCGGCTAATGCGATTAAGACCAGTTCCATCGGGGTGGGTGCGGTGTCGGCACCGCCGTGGTCCGGTCCGGTGTCCATTACCACGGTGTGGCTTGAGCCGCTGACTCCAAGAAACTGCATATCTGTTGTCCAGCGGACAGTTGCTTCAAGGTTCATTTTCTCCACCTCAGTTGTTTTTCGCGCCCTGGAGAATCCAGTCCCGGATAATGCGCAACTGGGTTGAGTCGGGCTTTTTCCCGAACGGATGGCCCTTTTGTAAATAGATGTAAAGCAGACTCTTTTCCGGATTGCCCGGAATCACATTGGGGATGGAATCGGTGCCAGGTGCCATCACCGCTTCATAAGAGTTGAGCGCATAGTTGCCCGCCATATCTTCGGCGGTGTGGCAGTCCGGGGCAAGTTTGCGCAGGATGGGCAAAACATCGCGGGCGAAGGACACCGCAGCGGTGGTACGCTCGGGCGGGGTTGACTTTTCTGTGGTGGGGGTGGCAGCGGGCGCTGGGACGCTCTCCTTTACCTGGGGTGGCAGTGGTGGTTGGGAACTCTTCTGGGTGCTCGGGCGGGCACAGGCAAAAAAAATGAAAACCGGTAAAAAAGGTAGATAAAGATGTGCTCTCATAACAAGAAATTTTGCCCTTTCCATCGGTAATGTCAAGAAGTGCGACGGGCAAAACTTGCCTTAAACGAAATAATCGGTAAGATAGCGACGGGTGCAATATGCCGGTCAGAAAAAGAGTTAATATCTTAAAGCAACTGCTCGAGCCGGAAATCCGCGAGATGCTCGAGGAGAAAAACTGGCAGGGGATTAAAGACGCCCTGACGGAGTGGCCCGCACCGGACATCGCGGACCTGATTGCCAGTTTACCCGACCCGGACAAGGTGGTTATCTTCCGGCTGTTGCCCCAGAAGTTGCAGTCCGAGGTGTTTGCCGAGTTTGACCCGGACAAGCAGTTGACCCTGATAAAAAACTTATCCGATGAGCAGGTCCGGAGCCTGATGGCGGAACTGGCGCCGGACGACCGAACCGAACTGTTTGAAGATTTGCCCCCGGCGGTGATTCAGCGGGCACTGAACCTCCTTTCACCCGAAGACCGGAAGGAGACGCTGTTAGCACTGGGCTTTCCGGAAAACAGCGTGGGCCGGCTCTTGACCCCGGACTATGTTGCGGTGTTCTCCCACTGGACCGTGAAACAGGCGCTTGAGCACATCCGCAAGCACGGGGTTGATGCCGAGACGATTAACACCGTTTATGTGGTGGACGAGCAAAACCGGCTGCTTGACGACATCCCGTTGCGCCGGCTCATCCTGGCCGCGCCCGAGGAGAAGATTGAGGCGATTATGGACCATCAGTTCATCTCGATTGAGGTGAGTGCGGACCAGGAGGAGGCGGCACGGGTTGCCGAGCGCTACGACCTATTGGCGCTTCCGGTGGTGAACAGCGATGGGGTCCTGCTCGGGATTGTGACGATTGATGACATCCTTGATGTTGTCCGGGAAGAGCAGACCGAAGACATCACCAAGATTTCCGGTATTCATCCGGGTAAGATTGACCTGACCTTCATCACCAAACTGCGCGAGGTGCCGCTGAAACTGCTCTATCGCAGCCGGGTGGTGTGGCTTCTGGCGCTTTTGATAATGGACCTAATCACCGGTGGTATCATCCAGGGGTTTTCCGAACTCCTTGCCCAGTATGTGGTCCTGATGACATTTCTGCCGGTACTGGTGGACACCGCGGGCAACGCCGGTTCCCAGTCGGCAACACTGGTCATTCGGGCGCTGGCGGTGGGCACGGTGCGAATGCGGGACTGGCTTTTCCTTCTGGGCAGAGAGATTTTGCTGGCGCTGGGCCTGGGTTTGACAATGGGCTTGGGCATCTCAATTATGGGGTTTGTCCGGGGCGGATTGAAGATTGCGCCGGTGGTGGTTCTGGCGATGGTCGTAAATGTGATTGTCGGTTGCGCCATCGGCATCGTTTTGCCCTTTATCTTCACCAAGTTAAAGCGCGACCCGGCAACCGCCAGCACGCCGCTTATCACCACTCTGGCGGACATCTTTGGCACCGCGATTTATTTAGGCATCGCCTATCTATTTCTGGGCAAGCCGGTTTAATTTCAGTCGAGGTTAAACGAGATAAACCGGATTTCGGTCATCTCCTGGATGGCGAATTTTGGACCCTCACGACCCAGACCTGAATTCCGAACCCCACCATAAGGCTGATGGTCAACCCGGAAGGTGGCAGAGTCGTTGATGTAAACCGCGCCGACCTCAAGTTCCTCAGCCGCCTGAAACGCCCGGCTGAAGTCCGAGGTAAACACCCCGGCGCCGGCTTCAGCAGCGTTTAAGAAATCAGCAACTTCGGCACCGGAGGCGACCGGTACCTTGTCCAGAACCGAGTGGTCATAGGGGTTGACAACATCGGTAAAAGTGTCGGTTGTCACCCATTTACCGGCAGTGAGCAACTTAGGTGCGGTGTTCACAGAATAAAGATAGTGGCCGAGAAGCGACCGGTCAAGATGAAAAAGGCGGGTGGCTCAAGGGAGCCACCCGCCGGTTGGTTACGGACCGAACGGCGCGATGTCGAACACCTGAGTCCGGATTTTCTCCAGCACCGAAACCGCTAAGCCGCGCGCTTCCCACTTGGCAATCAGCACCTGCGCCTCCCGGGCAAGGGACGAGCCGGAGATTGCCTGCCGGCGCTTCCGCCACAACTCGCGGGCGAAGGCGAGATAGAACGGGTACTGGATTACCGAAACGCCTTCACCGTCCAAGACCTGTTTCGTCTCGGTCTCCATCTGCACCAGTTCCGGGAATACCGCCTGGGTGTTGGCGAGCATTGAGGGACGCAGCTCCTCAAGATTTGCCTTCACCTTATCCGGACTGGTCTTCACCGTCCAGCGATTGATGCGCTTCATCAGGTCGCTCATTTTATCACCTCCTTTCTGCGGCGGATTTTTCGGGCGCCATCCCTGCCGCTAAAGATGGCGCATTTCCATTTCGACCATTAAGAGCCCCAAAACCCAAAAAATTCACGGCGTTTTTTCGGTTGAGGCAACAAAAGATAGATTTTGGTGTAACGGTTATTATCACTTGACATTACTCGGAAGATGGTTATAAATAAGGGATAAGGAGGCTATTGTGAGTTCACTGATTCTAATGTTCGGTGCGATTGTGGTTTTTGCTTTTGCCTACCGACTTTACGGTGGGCTTCTGGCACGGCTGTTTGATATGAATCCGCAGAATAAGACACCGGCGCACACCCGTTATGACGGGGTTGACTATGTACCGGCAAAGAACTGGCTGGTGCTTTTTGGCCATCACTTTTCTTCAATCGCCGGTGCCGGACCGATTCTGGGTCCGGTGATTGCCGGTGCGGTGTGGGGCTGGGGTCCGGCACTGCTCTGGATTCTTATCGGTTCAATCTTTGTCGGCGGGGTGCACGACTTTGCCAGTTTGATGGTCTCTTTGCGCAGCGATGGTAAGTCGATCGCCGAAACAACCGAGAGTTTGCTCGGCACCCGGGTGCGGGTGATTTTTTCACTTTTTGTCTGGCTGTGTCTGATTCTGGTGATTGCGGTGTTCGCCGCCTCCGCGGCAAAGACGCTGCAGACGACACCGGAGATTGTCGTGCCGACCTTCGGGATTGTTGTTTTGGCGGTTTTTGTCGGGCTGATGCTCTACCGCTGGCGGGTCAATTCAATTGTGGCGACGGTGATTGGGATGGTGCTGTTTTTCCTGTTGATTGTTGCCGGATTACACTTTCCGATAAGGTGGAGTTATCACGGCTGGCTACTCGTGCTTTTGATTTTTTATGCCGGAAGCGCATCGGTTCTGCCGGTGAACATCATCCTCCAGCCCCGGGACTATCTGTCGTTTTTTGTCCTGCTTTTCGGGATGGTGGCTGGTTTTCTGGGGCTGGTATTAACCCATCCGCCGATTCAAACCCCGGCGTTTGTCAGTTTTTCGGGTAGTGAGGGGTATCTTTTGCCGATGCTCTGCGTGACCGTTGCCTGCGGTGCAATTTCCGGGTTCCATTCGCTCGTTGCCAGCGGTACGACATCCAAACAGTTGAACCGGGAGGGGGATGCGAAGAAGATTGGTTACGGCGCAATGCTGACCGAAGGGGTGGTGGCGGTGCTGGCGGTGGTTTGTGTGACTGCGGGGCTGTACTGGTTTGGTGGTCCCCAGGGGATGGTTTATCCCGAACTGGTCCGGGCTGGGAACTGGATTGTGGCGTTTGGCAAGGGCTACGGGGTAATCACCCAGCCGATTCTGGGCGGGCTCGGGATGTTCATCGGGATTACGATGCTCAAGACCTTTATCGTCACAACCCTTGACACCGCGACGAGAATCACCCGCTACATCGGCACCGAGCTGTTTGGCGAGCGGCTGGGGATTAAGCCGATGAAGAATATGTTCTTCAACACGCTGGTGGTGATTGGGCTCGCAACCTATCTGGCGTTTGGTGCCTGGCAGTCAATCTGGCCTGTTTTCGGGGCGGCGAATCAACTGGTGGCGGCGCTGGCGCTGCTCGTGGTCACCGCCTGGCTTTTCAGCCGGCGGAAGCCGACCCTTTACACCTTAATCCCCGGGATATTTATGCTTCTTGTGACGACCGGGGCGCTGGCGCTTCTGGCGCTAAAGTTTTTCACCGGGCACAAGTTCACTTTGGGGGTGATTGCGGTTGCCCTTTTGTTCCTTGCCGGTTTTATGGTTGAGGAGACGGTGCGCAACATCCGGCGGTTGCGGGCGGGTTGAGCGTTAAACCCGGATTTTGAACACCGGGATTGCGAGGCGTTCCTGAGATGATGCAGTGGTGCCCGGGGCAAGGCCATCGGTGAGGATGGAGAGACCTTCCTGGACCTTAAGCCGGTCAACCGCCTGATAAAGGCGGGCAATCTTTTCCAGCCGGATTGGGTCGTCAAACAGGCTGGGCTGGACCCGGTTAACCGGCACAAGATGGGTGAGGATTACTCCGGTCTGGCGATACCAGACCCCGTTCTGGAACAGCTGGTTGAACCCCTGCTCAAAGAAAGGGGTGAGGAGCGGTGGATAGGCGCTGGGTGTGTTCAACTTTAACTCAAGCGCACACTCCTTGAACTCCTGGGTGCGGAGAAACAGGACCAGTCTTCGGGGTGCCAGTTGGTAGCGCCGGGCTTTGAAGCAGGCGTCTTCAAGGTTGGTGCTGAGATGGGCAAGAACGGTCAGGCGGTCGCTGGTGGGCGGAAAGGTACGGGCTTTACTGATGGAGAGGTAGGTGGTTTTGGGCTGGGGTTTCACCGGATAGACGATGGTGCCGTTTAACTCCTGCCAGATTTCGTAAGACGGTTTGGAGAAGTGGCGCTGGATGAAATCGGCGGGTTTGCGGGCAAGGTCAAGGGCGGTGTGAATCCCCAATTTGGCGCACCAGGCAGCGGTGTTGGGTCCGATGCCCCATACTGCACCGACGGGCAGGGTGCAAAGGTAGTGGTGAATCTCTCTGCCGGGAATTACGGTGAGGCCATCCGGCTTCTGGTGCCGGGAGGCGATTTTGGCAAGGGTTTTGGTCAGGCTGATGCCGACCGACACCGAGATGCCCAGTTCATTGCGGATGGTGCTTTTTATCCGCGCGCCCAGTTCCTGATAGGAGGCGTGAAAGGGGCGGCGCAAGCCGGTGAGGTCAACAAACGCCTCGTCAATGGAATAGGGCTCAACGAGCGGTGAGAAGCGGTAGAGGATTTCCATCAGGCGGAACGAGAACAGGCTGTACTTCTCGTAGTCCGAGGTGATGAGGACCGCGTCCGGGCACACCTTTTTTACCTCACTGAGGCGCATACCGCGCCTGATGCCCCGGCGCTTTGCCTCATAACTTGCCGCGGTGACGATGCCCCGTTCCCTGCCGACCACAACCGGTTTGCCTTTAAGGCTGGGGTTGGTCGCCTGTTCGCAAGCGGCAAAAAAGGCGTCGGCGTCAATATGGAGGATGGCGTTGTCCCAGTCGTGGACGAGAAGGGGCAGATTTTTCATCGGTACTTCCTGATGACCGCGGTGACGACACCGCCGATTTTCAGTTCCCGGCGGGGTTTAATTGGTGGATATTGAGGGTTGGCGGCACGCAGGACGATTTTACCACCTTCTTTATGAAAAAACTTCATCGTCCAGGCGCCATCCACTTCGGCAATCACGATGTCGCCGTTCTTCGGGGTCAGGGCGCGGTCAACCAGCACCGTATCACCGGGCAGAATGCCCGCACCGGACATCGAGTCACCAGTTACTTTGAGGAGAAATGTTGCCGCGGAGTTGGTGACAAGCCAGCGGTCGAGTGATACCCGGTCAAGTAGCTCCTCTTCCGCAGGGGAGGGAAATCCCGCTTCAACCGTGCCAAGGAGTTTGATACGGGCACCGAGGTTCTTGGGAATAAGTCGGCCCGTGGCGTCTTTGTCGAGGATGTTCAAGCGGCGCAACTTCTCAACGAGCCGGAATACCGCATTTTTCGAGCGCAGGTCGAGGAGCCGGGCGATTTCCGCATAAGAGGGCATCCGCTGGTGCTCAAGATAAAACTCCTGAACCCGGCGGATGCGTTCAGTTAAATCCAGTTTCTCCGCCATCAACCCAATTATAGTGAACGATTGTTCACCTGTCAAGAAAAATCTTTTGACCCCGGGTAGATGCTTTCTTGGGGTGACGCCGGTTTGACATTACGTTCA
This sequence comes from Caldifarciminota bacterium, assembly GCA_037441285.1. Lineage (GTDB taxonomy): Bacteria > Hydrothermota > Tepidihabitantia > Tepidihabitantales > Tepidihabitantaceae > Tepidihabitans. Next base: position 23,169 of record JBBISL010000006.1, on the reverse strand, counting down.
GAAAACATGAGGTGGTTTGTTGTTCTTCTTTTAGCGTATATAACCTTTGCCCAGACCCCGGAAAATGCGTTTATTGTCGTCATTGACGGGCTGCGCAATAATGAGGGTTTTGAGGTAGAATCGCTCTACCTTCCCCATCTCTGGAACGATTTAAAGCCTCTGGGGACAATCAACACCCGTTTTTATAACCGGGGCTGGACCGCGACCACCGCCGGGCACACGACGATACTTTCCGGTGTGCGGCAGATTATTCTCAATAACGGGGGTAATGAACAGGAGATCCGTTCTTATGACCCATTGATGTTTGAGTGCTATCGCAAGTTTCTCGGCGCGCCGGAGAGTGCCTGCGGGGTGATTGTTGGCAAATGGGGAAACTGCGGGTCAATCTGTAACTTCAGTTTGGAGCCGGCATTCGGTATAAACTACCGCGGATTTCAGATAAGGGACAGCATTGGAGGAACCGCTGATTCGATTTGCTCAAAGCTGGTAAATCGGGTAATGGATTCGCTTCACCCCCGACTGGTACTTGTTAATCTCGGTGATGTTGACCATTTCGGGCATCAGGGTGAGTATGCCGGCTATCTTCAGGCGATTCGGATTGCCGACTCAATTGTCTATGAGTTCTATAAGCACATTCAGGCAATTCCACCGTATAATGACACTTTTTATCGAAACAAAACGATTTTTATTGTTACATCGGACCACGGGCGGAACGACGATGCCCACGGCAGTTTCAAAGGTCATGGTGAATGGGACCACGGCTGCCGGCATATTATTTTTTATGCCTTTGGTCCGGGAGTTGCGGTCGGGCGAACTGTTGACCAAATCAGCCGGGACCAGATTGACATTGCGCCTACCATCAGCCGATTGCTCGGGTTTCCGATGCCCTTCGCCGAAGGCGAAGTGATGAGCGAAATCTTTGCCGATGGGTTTCAACCGGTGCCAGTTGTTCCTACCAACGGTGCCGCACTTTTCCACCTCAACATCTCTCACACCCCGGGTTTTTCCCGTGACCCGGACCTATGCCGTGATAGCCGGGGCAATCTCCATTTAGTCTGGGCCGACAAGACCCCGGGCAAATGGGCGGTACTTTATAGCAGGTCAAACGACGAGGGGGTGACTTGGTCAGAACCGATAACCCTGTTCGATTACCCGGCCACGGACAGTCAGATGTGGTTCTGCCGGATTGCCGCCGCGGACAGTGTGCTGGTTGGGGCAATTGGATGGGGAAAAAGAGTAAACTACATTGATTCAATTGAACCCCGGCGAATGGATACGACATTTTTGTGGTACCCCTGGCTTGCCTCAAGCATTGACGCTGGCTCGAACTGGCAAACTCAATCGTTGTTTGACTCTTCAATGGGTTCAAACTACCCTGCCGTGGCGGTGAGCCCAAACCGGTTTGCTGTTGCCTGGTGGCAATGCGGTAAGTTTAGCTGGGAAGCAACTAACCAGGGCATCAACTTCAATCAAAGAGTGCCGAACGGAATCTGGGATACCATAGCGGTTAATCTTACGACAAGAAAGGCGATTCACCTGGCGCTGGTCGATGCCCATTCCGCTTACCATTTGGTTGCCAGCGAGTTTCGGGGTGAGGACTGGGACATTGGATACCATATATCACTTGACGGCATCAACTGGTCAACCGAATGGGTTGTTTCGGACCCGGATGGCACTCCGGTTTATGACTATGACCCGGAACTGGCGGTGGACGATTCAGGAATGGTGCATGTGGTCTGGGCGCGGAAAGAAAATAGCGGTGGTGTCTGGCGGGTGATGTATGGTCGACGCCATCCCGTTACCGCCACCTGGGACACATCCTGTCTTGTGCAGAGCGGAGCGGACGCTTGGCAACCGCATATTTCGTGCAAAGGCGATACCTTAGCGGTTGTCTGGGTTGACTATCGTCTGGGTAGTTCAGAAATTTACGGGATGTTCAGTTCAGACCGCGGGTTAACCTGGTCGGCTTCTCTGCCCATTACCGCTGTCGGTACCCTGAGCCAGCACCCCCGGCTCTGTCCACTTGAGGCGGGTTTTTTTGCAGTCTGGCAATCTTATCTGGGTAACAACTGGGAAATATTGGGCGAGAGGTTTCCCCTTCAGCAGGCGATTGCCGAAAGAGTGTCCAGCCCCGGATGTATGATAACAAAAGCGACCGTGGTGTGCAACTCAGCACCGCTAACCAGTTTGGCACCGGCGCGCCTTTTTGATATTTCAGGTAGAGAAAGGCTTAAACTGAAAACCGGTGAGAATGATATCCGTGGTATACCGAGCGGCATCTACTTTGTCACCAGTGAGAGTATGCCGGCGACCAAGGTAATTATCAAGAATTAATCAGGGCTGAACAAGGAGAGAGTCTCAACATTAACGCGGGCGTCAGAAAGAAGTGGGGAGATTTTGACATCATGATATATTGGTGGATAATCAGGTGTCGCGGCCTGTGCAACCAAAAGGAGGTATAATGAGTTTCTTAAAAGAGTTTAAGGAGTTTGCCCTGCGGGGCAATGTGATTGATATGGCGGTCGGCATCATTGTCGGTGCGGCGTTCGGTAAGATTGTCTCTTCGCTGGTGAACGATGTGATTCTACCGCCCATCGGTTTGATTCTGGGGGGCGTGAACTTCTCTCATCTGGCGATTACCCTGAAGGCGGCGAGCGGGGACAAACCGGCGCTGGTGTTAGGATACGGCAGTTTTATCCAGACGGTCATTGACTTTCTGCTCATCGCCCTGGCGATATTTTTTGCCATCGTCAAACCCATCAATCTGCTTAAGCGCCGTCAGCAACAGGTACCAACACCGCCCGCGCCGTCCAAAGAGCAGGAACTTTTAACCGAAATCCGGGATTTGCTTAAAGAGCGTTCGCGGTAATAGAAGGGAGGAAGAATGTTTCGGTTGTTTAGAGCCGGTACGGTTGTTGCGGCGCTGGTTTTAACCTTTCTTGCCTGTGGCGAGAAGGGGGGAGCGCCCAAGATAAAATGGCAGTTCAATGGTGCCGCATTTATGAACGCACCAGCCATCGGCAATGATGGCACCATCTACGCCTTCAGTGAGAGGGATACCCTTTACGCATTTAATCCGGATGGCACGGTTAAATGGCGGCTCGGTTTGCCCGATACTGTGTTCTATCACCCGTCCAACATCTTCATCGCGCCGGTCGTGGCAGCGAATGGCACAATCTACATTTTTGCGGCGGATGGTAACCTCTACGCCATCAACCTGAACGGCAATGTCAACTGGCGGTTTCCGATTAAAACGGACTTCCCAACGATTTGCGGCACACCGGCGCTCGGTGCGGACGGCACAATTTATGTGTATGCGCCGGAATCGCTCTACGCTCTGTCGCCCAGCGGTACCCTTAACTGGGTGAGTTATGTCGGTGGTGGTTCCTGCATCACCTTTCCGGTTGTGGGTGGTGACAACACCATCTATATCGGCGCGGACCGGGACCTGATTGCCCTGAACCCGGACGGCAGTCTGAAATGGGCGGCAGATATGGCGCCGCTGATTCATAGTGAAGACCGGATTGCGCTCGGTGCGGATGGCACGGTTTATGTCTTCGGCACCGGCTTGAACTTTCAGGGCAATCTTATCGCGTTTACTTCGGACGGCGCTTTACGCTGGACCTGCACCGTGCTCGACAGCAACTGTATTAATGTCGGCACGCCAGTGATTGGGCTTGATGGCACAATCTATCTTGGTAGCGCCACTGACACAGAAAGGGGTGGGCTTTATGCCGTTTCTCCAACTGGACAGGTGCGCTGGACAAAACAGACCACCAATTATTTGCAGGAGGCTTATGACCTGACGATTGATTCTGAGGGCACAATTTACACCGTTGAAGGTGCGTTTGATGCTGAGGGTAACCTGAAATGGCGCTATCCATTAGGAAATGTCGTGGTGTTTGCGGTGGGGGCACCGGCAATCGGTGCGGACGGCACGGTTTATAGCGCGAGCCCCAGCGGTCTTTTTGCCTTTGAAGGCGGTAGTTCGGGACTGGCAAACTCATCCTGGCCCAGGTCCCGGCACGACAACCGCAATACCGGCAATGTCCTGAACCCGTAAAGATAGGGAGCCCGGATTTTGAATGCCGGTTGTACCACAATCACCGACATCTTTGATAGGGTAATCATTAAGGAGGTAAGATGAAACTGAAGGTCTGGTCCGGTCTGGTTTTGCTGGGGTTGGCGGCTGTACTGCTTGTATGTCACAAAGAGGAGGTGTTGGTTACTCCCATTGACAACCCAACTTTACCAGCCCGGGGGTACTTTATGGGGGTGCTGCCGTCACCGGCACAAGGGCAGGATTTCAGTGCGGCATATCAACAAGCAGCAGATTATGCGGAGTTTGCGCCGGTCTGGGGCAGACCAACGCCGTTTTACAATCTGGCGGCGGATTTGCAGGGCGATTGGGGAAACACCTTTGTCAATGGTTATATCCGGGATAATGGGATGTTTCCGCTTGTCCATCTCTCTTTTATTGATGCCGGAGTGACGCTGGCGACCCCGCCTGGAATGAGCGGTACAACTTTAAGCGACTCTGCCTGGCGCGCGGCTTACAAAAAGGCGGTACTGGATGTGGTGCGGGCGGTAAAGCCGCGCTATCTGTCGCTGGGTAATGAGGTCAACCGCTGGTATGAGAAGTACGGATTGGATGGTGTCAATGGTTTCCGCCATTATGTCACACTTTACAACGAGATTTACGATGCGGTGAAGACGCTTGCGCCCGAGACTGAGGTGTTCTGCACTTTTGCCCGGGAGCTAGTTGCCGAGAACCGGGAGGCGGACCTTGCTGTTCTTTCTCTGTTTAACCCGGAGAAGATGGACCTATTGGTTTTTACCAGTTACCCCTATGCGCTGGGCTGGATTAGTCCGGAAAGCGTTCCCGACGACTACTATGCTCGTGCCGCGGGGTACTTTCCGGGTAAACCTTTTGGCTTTTCGGAAGTCGCCTGGTCGTCTTTGCCGGCACTGGGTGGTGAAGAGGCGCAGGCGGCGTTTCTCAACCAACTGGTAACCCGTTTGACCCAAGACCAGGGGTTGAATTTGAAACTCTTGGGTTGGGCATGGCTCCACGACTTAAGCGCCCAGGATGGTAATGGGTTAATTAAAATTGACGGCAGCGAGAAGCCGGCGTATCAGGTGTGGAAACAGCTCTCAGGACGATGAAGGGTTAATCTAAGGCAGCGTTGCGAAGTTGTTGAAGGAACTCTTCAAGGAGTTGAGGAAATTTTTCGGTCTTGACGGCGGTCCGGTGAAAATGGGCGGTTGCCACGGGCTTCTTGCCGGACCACAGCTCCAGGGTTGAGAGGACCTTCTGCTCCCGCGGGTCGGCAGAAGTGCTGAAAAATGCCACTTTGGGCAACTGGTTCTGGAACTGGTCAAGATAAACCTTAACCGGCATTGGAGGACGACCGGCCCAGGTTGGGGCGCCGATGATTACAAGGTCGTAGGAGCCGGGGTTAAAATTCAGCGGCTTCAGGGTCAAAGGTCTTTTTCGCAGGAAAAGTCCATACCAGAAAACCGAAAACAGGCTCTTGTACTCATTACACTTAATCTCTTCCAGGTCGTCCTGTAGCGCCTTGGCTAAAGCCCGGGCAACTTTAGCGGTTATGCCGCTCCAGGAAAAGTAGACCACAAGACATTTCATGGTTCATTTTAGCCAGCGCAAGGGAAGAGTCAAAGGAACGCCCGGGTTGTTTGTCCAGAGTTTATTTTGAGAACAGTTTTAAGTAGGCGCTGTAGCCAAGACGGGTGAGTTCGCTTTTGGGGATGAAGCGTAAGGCGGCAGAGTTGATGCAGTAGCGGAAGCCGGTTGGGGTGTTGTCCGGAAAGAGATGACCCAGATGGGAGTCGGCGTAACGGCTGCGCACTTCGGTTCGTGTCATTCCGTGGGTTGTGTCAGTTCGGGTGACGATGTTCGGCGGTTCTAAGGGCTGGGTAAAACTGGGCCAGCCGGTGCCGGAATCAAACTTGTCAAGGGAAGAGAAGAGCGGTTCGCCCGAGACGATGTCAACATAGATACCGTCCTGATGGTTGTCCCAGTATTCGTTGTTGAAGGCGGGTTCGGTGCCGTTGTTCTGGGTGACTTGATAGGATAACGGGGAAAGGGCTGTTTTCAGACTCTCGGGCGCGGGTTTTTTGTAGCCGAGCCAGTACTGCTGCCGTTCGGGAAACAGGCGGAAGTTTTCATACCCCTGCCAGAACTTTTTAGCCCCTTCCTCCCGACCTGATGCTTTGTGGTAAGACTGAAACTGTGCCGGGCACTTTTTGTAGTACTTCTGATGGTAATCTTCAGCATACCAGAGCCTTTTTGCCGGCAGGATTTTTGTCTCGATGCGCGGAAAGATACCGGCGGCGAGGAGCCTTACTTTCGCCTCAAGGGCGAGGTGTTTCTGGGATTCGTCGGTGTAAAATATGGCGGTGCGGTACTGTTCGCCCCGGTCGTAAAACTGGCCACCATCATCGGTCGGGTCGATGTTCTGAAAAAAAACCTCAAGGAGCCTTTCGTAAGACAGACTTTCCGGTTGATAGGTTATCTCAATCGCTTCGAAGTGGCCCGTGGTGCCGCTGCACACCTCCTGGTAAGTTGGGTTATCCTTTGTGCCGCCGGTGTAGCCAACCCTGGTGCGCACCCCTAAAAAGGAGAAGGCGAACTCCATACACCAGAAGCAGCCACCAGCAAAGATTGCGGTCGCCATCGTCGCCCTTTCTTTTTCGTATTGCCCGACGCTATCGGAATGTCCAGCCTTACCGGTAAATGTTAAACCTTTTTGCCGAGCCGGTCAAGATGTGCTACACCGTTTCAACCATCACTTTACCTTCTTCCCCAGCCGGAATGGCGATGAGATAGCCCCTTTTCAGATTGAACTGTTTGACATAGAAGCCGAACTCTTCTTTCTCATCTTCAATATCACCATCCTTTTTGTAAGTTGTCACTGTTGCCACCTCACCACCGGGAAAGGCAAATTCAAACTCATATTCGTTAACCTTGTGACACTTGTACAGGATGTCATAACTTGTGCGGGTGAACTCAACGCCCCGGAGCCGGAGTTCAACCCCGATTGCGGCGGGAAACAGGTCTTTGGTATCTTCCCGGTAGATGAACTCCTTGCCGAAGTAATCAAACACCTCTTTGGCGGCAGATTTGAGGGTGTTTTGCAAAGGGGTTCTTGACGGCTTTTTTGGTTTTACCACTTTGATGTTCAGGCTCCGGTCCGGTCGGGCAACCGGCTCGAAAAGGACTTCATCGCCAAAACTCAAAATTGCGCCCTGGTCGATGTTGAGTGAGACCATATAAACCTGTGCCTGCCGCCGGTGGGATTCGGCGATTTTCTTAACCGCCTTCAGTTCCATTACGGTCTCTTTCTTGCCGGTTTTCGCCCAGAGCGGGTTGATGATTAGGTCGGCACGACCCAAGCCGACGCTGTAGCCCTTGTAGAGGATTTCGAAGTTGCGCTGCCTTTCATAAGGAATCTGCCGGAGGCGCAACTCATGGGCAAGCGCCTCTTCGTAAACATTTTCCTTGTAGCCCGACCCAAGAACTTTCAGGACCTCCTGGGCGGCCTGTTTGATGGTTTCATTTATGTTATTCTTGCTTGCCATTTTTCAACCTCCTGAACCAGTTAATTCCAGGACCTCTTTATTTTCCCGGGAAGAAGCCTTTAGTTCTTTGCTAAGCGCGTTAACGCTATTTACGCACCAGCGGATTGCCCTTGGCGTCTTTTAACTGACCCGTGGCGATGAGAATCACATCAATCAGCCACCAGATTCCCAATCCACCGAGGGTGATGAGTTTTAACACGCCCAAGCCGATATAGCCGAGGAAGAAACGGTCCACGCCCAGTTGACCAAGAAAGATGGACAACAGCAGGGCGGTGAGCCAATCTTTGCCTTCTGCCGGTTTAGTCTCAGTTGACACAATGCCTCCTTATTTTTGCGATAATCATATAAAATTCGCAGATGATGTCAAAAATTGAGCCTCAGGAGCCTTCGGTTTTCATTTCATAAGCACCAGGCGTTCGGCATAAATCTCGTCCCCGGTTTTTAACCGGACGATGTAAACCGCGGGTGTCAGGTCGGCGTTGTCAATGGTCAGGGTGTAATTTCCCGGAGTCTGATAGGCATTAAGGAGCGTTCGGCAAAGTCGGCCCGTCGCATCGTAGAGCGAGATTACCACCGGCCCGGGCTGATTAACCCCATAGCAAAGTTTTGCCTGGTGCCGTGCCGGATTGGTTTCCAATCGCAAGCCGCGGTCGATTAACTCCGGGCTCTGGTTTTCCGCGATTCCGGTCCAGTCGCTGCGGTCAAAGTAGGCTCTGCCGTAATTGGGCGAATAACTGGAATAGATGGCACCATAGGCGCCATTGCCAAGGTATTCAATTGCCATCCGGACATCGCTGCGGGGCCGAAAGTCACCCCAGGTGACCGGTGTTGACCAGGAACCAATGTAGTAGCGCCAGGTGAATTGCGGCCGACGGGCAGACCCATCGCCAAAGGCGAAAACAACCCCCTGGCCACCACCAGCACGGCTGGCGACATCCGGAATACAGGAGACAGAGGTTGTGTCAATAGGGAAAATTCCACCATACCAGGCCTGCCCACCGTTATAAGAGGCGCGAAATCGGCAGTAGTAGGAAGCCGCGGCACCACTGAACTCATAAGCCGCGAGCAGGGTGTCGTGATAGGCGCCGACTGAGGTGAAGCGGGCGTTTGGTCCAACCCAATAGGTGCGCAATGGGTAGTGAGTTCCATTGTAGTCAATGCCATCAATCTGAATGCTATCACTGTTGGTGATATAACTTACCAGAACATAATAATTGGAATAGCCGTCGTTGGTGCAGGCATCAAGCCCGCATTTGGCGTTGGTCACGTCCGTCGTAATTTCGTGCCAGTCGACACCAGCGGTATCGCTGTAAAAGTAGCGGAGTCGGCCGGAACTGGTAATCACCAGCAGGTTTAGCCAGTAGTTCTCAAAGTCCTGGTCGCTTATTAGGGCAAGTTCTTTAATCGTATCTTCGACAGGGGTGGTAAAAATAACAATCCAACTATCCCCATTGTTGAATCTCAGCTGCGCGCCGTCCGAGGTGCGGAATCTGCATAACCATACCTGACGACCGCCGTTGATGGTAAGACAAAAATAATATTTATCACCCAGAACTGTACCACTCACCGAGTTTATTTTTTGTGTATTCCCAAAACCAAGTTTGTAACTCCAGTTGCTGCCGTTATCGCTTGAGAAGTAGACATCACCAAAATAATATGCGTTGTTAGCGAGACGAGCAAACCCGGCGAAGAGGTGTCCGCTCTGCCGGTGGACATCAAGTTTAACATCATAGACTGAGTCGTGTGTGGAAATTGGCACATCAACGCCCCATCCGGACACGAGGTTGAAACCGCCGGAAATAAAAAGGGCTGATATGAGGGCTAACACTATGTTTTTCATACCTCCTCCTTTTTTGTTTTTTCCTCCGGACCATTATCAGCCGCTACCTTTCGTAACAGCCGATGTCAACCCCGTTGCCTTGAGGACGGAGTTGGTTTTCGAGGTCGATAGCGGGCGCGCTGGCAGCGTCACCCGCATCAACCGCCGGGCTGTTACTGTTTAAATGATAATCTCCAGCACTGCCCCAGGCGGTGCGGACAAAGAGCGGGTCGCCGTAGATGTTGCCGGTGCCAATCTGGCTTACTTCAGCCGCCGTGTAAGTGGTGTCGCCCTTAATTAACAGCCGGTCATCCTGCGGTGCATAGAAGAGGCTGTGGTGGATGTCGTAATTGACCGCACCAGCAAGCCAGAGTACCGGCGCATTAGCGCCCCGACTCACAAAGATGGTGTTGACAATGCGCAAGAAGACCGGCACGGTGGGGTTGTCGTACTGAATATGCATCAAGTAATTTTCGCCCAAAGAGTCGTCAACTGTGCAGTTGATAATCTCAAAGTTGGCGTTCTGGTTCTCGGTGCTGATGACGAGCGGCGACCAGGGTGTGGTGGTGTTGTCGCCATCGCCCCGGCCATAAATCAAGGTGTTTACAACTCGGGAAGAGTCGCCCCACAGTTTTACGCCGTCGCAGGAGTTGTTGGCAACGAGGCACTCGTGGATGTAAGTGCGCTTTGCCTTGGAGTCCAGACCATCGCCGTAGTTATGGGTGGCGGTGGTATTGACAATCTCAATTGGACCTTCGGACGCCTCAATCCCAAAGCCATCCGGTCGGTCATAAGGACGGTTAGAACCGTCGCCACCCTGATAGTAGTGGCCACTGTAAGAAAGGTCGCAGTTTTGAATCAGGACATTACGCCAGCCACCGTGCTCGCCCGCGGGACCGCCAATACAGCCAAAACCGCAGTAGGTAAACTGGCAGTTGATGATTTGCAAATCGTCGGCATCGCCGATGTCAATGCCAAACTCGTCAATGTGGTGGACCTTGATGTCCTTCAGGACAATGTGAGCAACCGGACCGTTGGTGCCGGTGAAAGCCTCGCGAAACTGCCGGCCATTGTTACTGGTGATTTCAAGGTTTTCAATCCGGAGATACTGACAGTTGGCGATGTCAAAGGCGGAAATGAGGTTATTTTCACCGGCGATTACCGGGGTGCGGCTGCGGTCCCGGGCAAACACCACCAGGGTGTCACCGGGTTGAAGTTGTGCTGCCGCATAACTGAGCGTCTTAAAGGGCGCTGCGGCGGTGCCGGGATTTGCGTCGCTGCCTTCCGGTGCTACATAGTATTTGCCGGTATGGTTACCGCCGATGATGGTTATCCATCCCTGAGCGGTGCCGGAAGGCGGAGTGATGACATCGGTATCCCGGCTTAAGATATAGTCGTAATCGCCCTGAGGCGCGGGCGCTTTACAGCTCAAAATGGCGATAAGAACAAATAGGAGCGTTTTGGCTTGATTCATTTAACCTCCTTTAAATAAATTAAGCCGGCATCAAAACATCCCGACACCAGGAGATGTTTTTCCAAAATCAGCGCACCCCCGCAGGCAGAATGGCTAAAGATGGAATTGATGCACCTGTTTTTAAAAAACGTCCTAGTTGATAGTGAAATATTATGTTCCAATAAGGCGCTGTCAAGAAAAACCAAAAGGGTGTATGTCGCCGCCCCTATCTTTAAGTTAACAACGACTCAGAACCGTCCTTAGTACCTCAATTAGACTCTCGCTCGTGCAGAAAATTGCATCAGGAAATTTCTGCCGGGTATCTGCCACTTTGTCCGGTTTTCCATCGACAAATACCAGCGGAACCGCCGCCCGCTTTTTACTTTCCCGCAGCCATTGGGCAATTGCTCTGCCGTGAGAAGGCAGGCGCGCCAATGAGATTACAAAGACATCCGGGCGTTTTTTACCCAATTGGGGTGTCTTTTCCGTACTCCAGTGGGAAATCACCTTCCAACCAGATTGTTTTAACGGTATGATGCGCTCTTTGACCTCAGCCTCGTTCCAGTGGAGATAAAAGACAATCGAGATTTTCTTCCTTTCTTCCCTCATCGAAGGTACTTAATGGGTGCCAAGAAAAAGGACTTTACTGGTCTGGCAGACCTTGCCCAACTGCAAGCGCAAAAAGTAGATGCCCGGGCTGAGAAGTCTGCCTGCATCATCTCTGCCGTTCCAGGTAACCTGTCCGGTTCCAATCCAAGTTTCCGGTGTCAGGAGATTTCTAATCGGACGTCCAGTTAGGTCATAAACGGTTAAACAGGCTGGCGCGCTCCCGGCATTAAAATCAATCGCGGTCTGGCGGATAAACGGGTTGGGAGTTATGCTTAATCGCACCGGGTGATAGCCACTTCGCTCTTTGATGCCAATCAAGGTATCCGGGAATTCCATCGTCCGGGCATTCGCCTTGATGAGGAGCGCATCATCTTGTTCGGCGCCAAAGTTTTCGGTCTTTCCCGTGATGTATAAATAATCACCGGATTTAACGATGTCATGAGCGATATCATCCTGCCGACCACCCCAGGTCCGGTAACCAAGCAATTCACCGCTGGAGCTGTACTTCAACAATGCGATGTCCGTAGCACCAGCACCATAACTGGCGGTATTGCCACAGATATAGACGACACTATCCCCATCAGCAAGGATTGCGCGTCCCCACTCGCTATTTGGACCACCCCAGCGCCTTTCCCAGACCTTTCTGCCGGTGCGGGTATATTTCACCAGAATCAGGTCAAGTTGATTGATGTTTGAAGTATCGGTGTCGGTATAACCAAAGCAATAAAGAAAGGAATCGCTGCTCATCGCCAGCCCATAAAAATTGTCGTCCTGATGAAACCCATCCCAGATTGAATCCCAGAGATAGTTGCTACTATCTTTGGAAAAGGCAATCAAGATGGCGTTACCACTCGAGTCAAGTGTGCCCAGATGCGAGGCAAGATAAATATTATTTTCATCCAGTGCCAGATGACCATTAGCACCTTCCAGACCTGGTCCACCCCAGGTGTTGCTCCAGACAAGATTGCCGTTGCGGTCAAGTTTCTGAACCACGATGTCATTGTTCAACAAGGTAGGGGTGGTCCAGCCTGAAAGATAAATCGCATCCTCTTCCACACCGATGCCGTCCACCTCCTCATATCTTCCTGCCTGGTCCCAGATATACTCCCACTCCTGGACAAAGGTATCCTGGTCGCGGCGCAGTGTTAACAGCAGCAAATCGGCACTCGTCCTTTCAATCCTTCCGCCTATATAGAGATAAGGCTCTTCATTCACAGCAATGAATGCCACCCGATTTTTTGAAGAATCACTCAGCGGTTGACTCCGCCACAGTTGCCTGCCGCTTGAGTCAACGATGTAAAGAAAGATGTCATTATGAGTGACAAGGGGCTGCCATTCGGCTGTTGACCAGTAAACCCTGCCACTACTATCAACCGCAACCGCCCAGGCATCATCATTCCGGTCATAACCACGGATAAGATACCACAAACCGGCACAAGCCGGCGCAACCGTTAGCACCGAACCGAGTAAAACCGCCCCTAATCTTTTTTTCATATCTCCTCCGTAATTAACCACCCACCTGCCTTTTCAGCCGTTTCTGCACGGCGCTGCTTGTTAGCTCCTTAATTGCGTCCCAGGCAATCCATTGAGCACTTTTAGCGTCCAGCCCGGCAATCGCTCTTGCCGTCTCAAGCGCCTTCTCATTCAGGTAAACATTTCTCTTGCCAATCTGACGCAACGCCCAGTTAACCGCCTTCTTCACAAAATTTCTATTATCCGTTGCCTCTCTTTTGATAGCCGGCAGAAACCGCTCAAACTCCTCATCCCTTGCTGCTTTATCCTTGAATGCCAGCCATGCCATCAGGGCAAACCCTGCCCTTTTGACAAACTCCTCGTCGCGCCGGCTCCACTCCAGCGCCTTCTGATAGGCAAACCTGGTATTGACAAAAAGATTCTGGCACACCTGGTCACAAACCTCCCAGTCGGCAAAATCCTTAACCCAGTTCGCCATCTGGCTTTCACTTACCAGTTCGGGCTCATCAATCATACCGGCAAGAATGCGGGTTTCCCGGTTATCTATTTTCCACAACGCCTGCGCCAGTTTATGGTTCTTGCCAATTTCCTTCGCCAGTTTTCTCAAATCGGGAATTGATACCCCGTAAGCGCTCTTTGTTGCAATCCCGTATTCTGCCATTCCGGCAACCGCTCGAGGATTGCCCAGCGCCCGCAACCGCTTTACGATTTCCTCACATTGCACTATTGTATTCTATGCGGAAATGGGTTAATGGCAAATAAGGGCACGGGTTATACGATAATGGCGGAATATTTTGTTGGTTGGTTATTTTAAATCCATCCCCTGGTATATTTTGAATAGTTATATTCATCGATCAATTTGATGAGTGTTTTATCTGATTGACTAATGTAATTTTTGACCTTGTTTGCTATGTTTTTTGTAGTTTTACAGAATGAAACATATTTTTCGGCAGGATGTTGATTATAGTAACACCCATAAGCGCGTGCAATCCTATCGTCCCACAAAGGAAAGAAATTGGGGGCTAAAAGATGCAAAGCCTTTGCTACCGCGACAGGACTTTTAGTCCCCTTCTTATTACCCGAGTGAATTTGCAAGGATTTCCAATCCCGACTTAAAGTTATCCAAATCTATTTTGCCTTCAAGAAGTTTTTAAAACCATACTCTTCCACCATGTCTAAAGCGTTCTGGAATGTTTTACGAATTTTACCGGTAAACCAGTCACAAGTATGGCAATATGACCCACAAAACGATATATAGCGCTTCTTTTCTCCATCATAATTCATTTTTTTCGCCACCTTTCCTGAAAAACCAGCCTTCTCTCGTCATCACTTCCATTGAAATCCTGTTACTCGGACCATCTCCGCGCGCGACAAAAATCCCCACATTCTCACCAACCGCTTCTGATAGCGCCGCAATATCGCGATGGGTAAATCCTGGACAGAGAAGGATTGCCTGAACACCCTCCTCTTTAACCAACCTCTTGCAAACCTCAATCGCCTGCCCCTGGTCCTTAACCACGACCACAAAGAGTTTGTAGTACCGGTCTGTTTCAATAACACATCTGTGCCTCTCAGCCTCGCCATCAGGAGCATGGGCGAGGAACAGCGCTTTAAACGCCATAATCATCACCTCCCATTGCGATTTTTCATAAAAGGCTTGTGCATTTCGCCTACACCTTGTCAATAAAGGGTTGCCAAAAACAATTTGGGTGATAGGTGCGAAGCATTAGAGCCAGATATACTCTGCTATGCGAAGGGTCAAAATCATAAAAATTATCCATCTTTAAGCGCCGCTTTCACTTCCTTCTGAAAGTTACTTTTATCAAGCACGAAAGATTTTATAAGTTTAGCATTGACAATACAATCTCCAATGCTGGCATTTCGCCTTTTTACCTCTTCAGGTTGTTCAGATGTGTCTATCCAGACAATAGGAACCTCTCGCTCTATCTCGCTGATGTATTTCTCCATTCGCTTTAAGAAATAGGGGTAGGTGGCAGGACATTTATCAGGACCGCAAATAATCAAAACCTTTCCCTTATCTTCCTTTTGTGGAAGATACTCAACCGCTTTTTTCTCCTTAGGTTTATAGACAAAGCCCTCTTTTAATGGGTAGTATAAATAGTCAGGGTCTTTACCCACCTGCTTGAACCCTTTCTTTTTGAAAAACTGCCGCGCGGTCAATTGATTGGGTGCCCCGCCCGGAAATGTCCTTGTCACAAGTGCTGATGCCGGCTGGTTATCAAACCAAACTAACGGTCTTTTCACATCTTCCATCACGCTGGACAAGAGTTGAGTCCCGATTCCCTTTTGCCAATATTTATCCTCGGGAACAAAAATACAATTGAGGTAAACGATTCTTTCTTCGGGAACGGGCTTATATTGAATCATCCCGGCGGGAATTCCATCTATGTAAGCCAATTTGGCGAATGAACCCCATTTCTTCACCATATCAACCGCCCACTTCCTTTTCTCCTCGGCACCTTTTACCCAATCTGGCTCATTTCTCGCTGCCGGTGAAATGCATACCTGACAGAGGTCCACGATATTTTCCTCTGTAACATCCCTTATTTTAATATCCGTCATCCCTCTTTGCCCCATTATCCTTGCCCTTTCCTTTGAAGCCCCGCAAGTGCTTGACATCCCTATACGAAGTGAGAGAATTCGGTTGAATGCTATAAGGCACAAACCTTTTGTGCGGTGTTAGGCGAGGCGTTGGGTGATTGTTAGAGTATTGCTCCATAATCCACCTCAATCCCATCATCAATCTTTTTGTAATAGATGATTTTTACATCAATGTGTTCGGGTAATGATGCTTTAACATCATAGGTGTCGGGTTTTATTGATACCGGGTCAGCCCCGATATAGCCATCTATTCCTTTTGATTCCTCTTCAGGTTCTGCAAATCGGTAATTCGTTTCTTTTAACTCGGCGCCTTTCTTTAGTATCGCCTCCTGAAACCTTAATCCGGCAAAGGTTTTCACAATTACTAAATCTCGCACCCATTGTTCAACCATTGCCTGGTCAATCCGGTCCAGTGAATTTTTAAGTTCCTTCAATTTCTGCAGTATCTTTTCTGTGGCATTTCTGATTGCCTCAGGTTTCTTCTCCAAATACCACCTTTCCCACTCGGATAGGGTCTTTCCTTCAAACTCCCGAATAAGTTCACTCATTTTGTCCAATCTTTTAGTTTTTTAATGACGGTCAAATCTTCTTGTTCTTCCCTCCATTCCGTTATTATTTCATTTATCTTGTCTTCCAATTCTTTGGGTGTCATTTTTTCAGGTTGGCTGCAATATACCTTTTTTGACTTGAAAAACTTGTAAATCTTTAACAGAGGATTTTCTTGCCTGAACTCAATTACTTTAACCCCTATTTTCTCAGATTCTTCCTTCATCATCTCTGTTAATCTGTCTATCAGAAATAGACTTACTTTCCTGGCAAGTGCCTCATCACCTATTTCTGGATTTCCAATCCCAAGCAATTTTAACTCAACGGTTAGGGGCTCTTTGTCCTTACTGAAAACTATAGCATCTATTTCTCTGTTTTTAACTAACCCTTTTTTCTTCATTTCCTCTGTTGTTAAAATGTAGTTATCATCTGGAATTTTTAACAGCCTAAATATCACCAAGAGTAAACCTTTTTCAGTCTTCTTTCCCACCTCACTCCAAGCCCCACCTTGAACTGTTAGTTTCATCGCTGAGATAATGTTAACGAAAAATAAACTTTCAACATTGTCCAACTCAACCTGCACATCATCTTTTTTGATTATTATTTTAATCTGGTATAGCTCCTCAAAACTCTCAAACTCCTCTAATAGTAGTTTTAAGGCTTTTATATTCTTTTTACCTAAATCCAGACATACTTCCTTTGCAGATGTTCCTCCTGTCATATTTTTTACAGTTTTATCATTTAGACCGCCATACCACAGAAGTTTAAATTTATTTTCTTTTCCTATTTTTTGGGAGGTGTCGTCTAAAAGTTTTTCAAGCCAATTATCGCCTCTTTGTTTGTATTCAAAAACTTCAGAAATCAGCTCTTGTGCTTTGTCAATGAACCTTTTGTTTATCGTAGCCAAAACATAGGTTCTGTAATCTTGTCCTGTAAGAATTGAGTATACTATTTTGCTAATAAATTCTTTCATAATCTTACCTCTTTATCTTTATATCTTCAGAAATCGTTTCTATTGCCTCATTAATCTTATCAACATTCTTTAATAATCTCTCGTTTGTGGGTTTCCTCCCCCTAATAGAAGTGCCCTGACATTTCTTTATTTGCTCCCTAAATCTTATCATCTGCTCTCTTACAACATCGGAAACATAGTTATCATCCTCTGCAGAAACATTGGTATCATCTACTTTTTGCATTACAACTATATACTCATCGTCAATTTTTCCTATATCTGCACTTGTATATTTCCTTGTTTTATCAATATTCCTAAAAATCGTTTTTATTGGTTTAAATCCTATTTTTTTACCCATCTCGGCAAAAAATTTATGACTTTCAATCAGTTCATATTCCAAACTGGAGTTCCCCACTACAATTACGCATAGTTTATTTTTCTTCAAAACTCTATTCATCTCAATCATTGAACGAAGCATGTCCCCTAAATATTCTGAAAGAAGTCTAAATCTATTAACAATGAAATGAGAATGTCCCCCTATCTCATGTTTTCTAAATAAATCAAAATCCATTCCAAGCCAAAGCATGTTGTACATGTGTGCCCTATAATAATCCAATGCGTTTACATAAGGTGGAGAAGTCACTATTAAGTCTATTGAGTTAGTATTGACTTCCAATTTTCTTGCATCACCACAAATTACTTTTACATCAGGGATAGTTTTTATAATTTTAGCCGTCTCATTTAGGTCATTTTGCATAGATTTTACTTTTTTCAGAAACATATCATCAACATCAATTCCATTACCATTTTCTACCAAAGACCAAATTGTTGATGATAAAGCGACCCTTCCAAAATCAAATAAATCATTATGTCCTTCTTGTCTTACCTCTAACAGAGTTTCACGGATACTCTCTAATTTTGAGATTACAACCCTATTGAAGATTTTGCTAACTTTCCTGTTGGGTAAGTTATTGATTCTTTCATCTACTCTCCTATAATCTAAATCTAAGTATCGCTTCATTACTGCTAACTTTTTATTAAAATATCTAAATTCATTCTCATCAATCAGAGTTGTTTTTACTTTCGTTATTAGGGTTGCAAGTGGATTAAAGTCGTTGCCGATGGAGTTCCGGTTATTTAAAAAAGCCTCCACTAATGTTGTTCCACAACCGCACATTGGGTCTAAAACGGTTTCCTTTTCTTTCGTAAATAATTTAATGAAAGATAGGGGTATTTGAGGGATAAACCTTGCGGGATAAGAATGAAAGGTATGGGTAAGATATTGGGTTGTAAAATCTTTAAAATCCCAGTCAATTTTATCTAAAACTTGGACAGCGTCTTGGAAAAAGTACTCTTTGTTGATAAGTTCTAAATATTCTTGCTCGGGATTTTTTATTCCAAAGAGCGTTTTTTGTTGATTACCATATAACATATTTCTTCTACCTCTCATTATGGTAATTCCCTTTCTCTTTGTAAGCCTAAAAATTTAAATTTGTATTTATAATCAAATGTAGCATCCACATCAACCAGACCCTTTTTAATCAAATGGGCATTTATAAAAGTCTTATTCCACAAATAGAGATAACAAAGCAGGTTATTATCCGCGTCGTACTTTATGTTGTCAAACTTCATAAACACCTTTTGCCCCTTTGTTTTCTCGCTTAAATACCTGACGGCTGCGCCATTTTTTGCTGGATTCTCCTTAACACCCAGCAGCCTGATTTTTAATCCATTGTTTAAAACCAATATCTCCGGCGAGATTATCTCCTTTACTGTATAATATGTATCGCGTCCGTAAAAGGAGTTATCAATCTTTGAGCCGAACCTTAATTTCTTCGGGTCAACCTTTTTATCAAATCTTATCGGGTCCTTAAAGATGTAAGGCAACTTTTTAATCTCCTCTTTGAAATCTATTTTTGGTTCATCCTGTTTGATTATCTCAAAGGTTGCATCCGGAAATATCGTCCTATCATTTAATTCAAGTTTTTCTTTTATGACCGGAAGGAAGTTCTCGTTTATTTCATATCCAATAGAATTCCGGTTTAGATTCTTTGCCGCTAAAGATGTCGTCCCGCTACCAAGAAATGGGTCAAGAACCGTATCTCCCACGAAACTGAACATCTTAATTAGCCGTTTGGGCAACTCTTCCGGAAACATCGCGAGGTGTTTGTCCTGCCTTTCACCGGAAAATTTCCAGTGCCCGGCAAAATAGCGGCTCCATTCTTCTTCTGTCAACCTTGACCTTTCCTTTATCTCCTTACTGACCTTGGGCGGATTCCCGTATTTTTTAAAAATCAGGATAAACTCGTAGTCCAGTTTAATAATGCCATTTCTGGGATACGGGTAAGAACCCATCACCGTTGCACCGCCGGTTGTGTGGCAGGTGGTAACCTTCTGCCAGATGATTGCTCCCATATAATCAAAACCGGCGCTCTCGCAGAACTTGATGATTTCGGTTCTTATCGGGATGACTTTATATCTGCCGTAATAGACCGAACGGGCGAACTGGTCGCCGATATTAATACACAACCGGCAGCCTTTATGTAAAACCCGATGGCATTCATTCCAGACCAGATTAAGGTTATTGATATACTCCTCATAACTGTCATTGAACCCTATCTGCTTGCCATTGCCATAATCCTTCAATTGCCAGTATGGTGGTGAGGTGATGACAAGATGGACCGATTCATCTTTGACCTCCTTCATCCACCTTGCATCACCGATGATTATCCTGTGCCAGGTCTTCATACATCACCTTAAGAGTTTAGCATACTCAAAGCCGCCGGTTTGCCGTTTCAATCAACTCAATTTAACCACGGTAAATTTTCTGTCAAGTTTGCGGCGGGGAATAAATGATTTTTTCGATGATTTCGGAGCGGGCGGTGAGTTCGGGAATGGGTTAAGTAGCGGTTTGATTATTGTCAGGCGTTAAAATGTTGGCGGGGAGTTTTAAGGTATAGCGGAAAATTCAGACAGGATTTTCTCTATCAGTAATTTTGGCCACGAGTTGTCGCCCTCTTTGTCCTCTAAAAATAGCACATTATTCTGGATATAATCATCTTTTGAAGGAT
The DNA here is from genome assembly GCA_037441285.1 of Caldifarciminota bacterium. Taxonomy (GTDB): domain Bacteria; phylum Hydrothermota; class Tepidihabitantia; order Tepidihabitantales; family Tepidihabitantaceae; genus Tepidihabitans. Next base: position 3,022 of record JBBISL010000006.1, on the reverse strand, counting down.
ACTTTGCGAGCCCCATAATTAATTGCTGGTAAGAGGTGCGAGAAAGTATGAAGGATGCCAATTTTATATTTTCATTATGGAGTTTTGCCTCTAATTCTTTAATTTCCCCATTCGCAAACTGTATCTTTTCGTCATCCAGCCCCTTTGTGTGCTCTAACCCCTTTGGGTCAATGAATGTGATAATTTGTTGGGCGCCCTTTTTAACCCACATAATAAAATCGGGATAGAACCCTGCCCATTGCAGTTGAAAGCCGACTCCGGAAAAGGGATAATTCCTTAAGAGATATACCTCAACTCCTTCTAATTGGTCGTTATTCTTTTGTAGATAACTTTTTAACCCACTAACAAAATCCTTTTCACTTTCCACCAGCCCCGCCGGCGTGATTTTATCTATTTCTTTACTTTGCAGGAGTATCGGCACATAGAGAGAACCGTCAAAGTAAACACGGGGCAAAGTTTTCTGGTCATCTTGTAAAAGTTTATTTAAATCATTTCTTAAATTCCTTATCTCTTTGAGGAGTTTTGCTTTTCTCCTATCTATCTGCACTATGTAACCCTGGCTTCTGTCCGAAACAAAAGGTAAAGGCAGTTGTACACCCTTTTCCGGCTTTAAATTTTCCGACTCAAAGCGCCGGGCATTTTTCCGGTAAAATAAATCCAGGTATTTTTTAATCACAAGGAGCGCAATATCCTCAAGCCGCTTTATATCTCTTTCATCTTTGACTTCAAAAACATCGGGAGGTGCCAAGATTTTGTATTTAGCACACAAAAGAATATTCTTAATGTCGTCGCCATCAAAAACTAAATTCCAATAGTTTCTCTGTGCCTTAAATTCAACGGTCTCCTGCAAAATCCTTTGCCAGTCAACCAAATCAATCTGTTCGGGACTAAAGTTCCTTTCTTCAACTTCTTGCCTTACCTCTTCGGCTCTTATTCCCTCCTCCCTATTCTCTTCTGCCCGATATATTGACACCCGGGGCAAGAGGTCAATTGTATAATAAATCTTCTCGTCAATCTCTAACCTTAAAACTTCTTCTTCCTCAAACCTCTTCTCAGGTTTTGAAAGGGTATAAAGCGACTCCCATTTATCCTGATGCTGCGGTTTTATCGGTATTTCAATCGTCTCAAACTCCACCTCTTCCTTGCTGATTGCCGCTAAGAACCTGTCAAGATAGTCAGCCTTTATTCCATAAATATTGAGCGTCTCTAAGATTTGAACCGGTGCATTCTCGCCACTCCTTTTCAGGGACATCCCTTTACCCTTGAGCCTTACCCCTCTACCAAACAACTGAATGATTTGCGGACCCTGTCCGGTGCCAATATTCAAAAGCCCCATTGAAGAGACGCGCCAGGTATCCCAGCCTTCAATAAACTTCTTGGCACCGATGAGAAGGTTGATTTGGGAATCTTCTTTTTTTATGTCATCAAAAAGCGAATCAGAGATTGCATCTTGCCCCACAGAAATTTCCTTTCCTTCCAGTTGTCTTTTGAACCCGGAAACATCACCGATATTTATAACCCCAAAATATTTATTCTCGCCCACCTTTAACCCCAACTCGCCTTCCGCCTTTTTCAACTCATATAACCCAAATCCACCCCGCCCGCCAAAGACCTTGCGATAAAGGTCGTCAAAGTCAATACCGCGCCCCCTGAGGTACTGAAACCTATCCTGGAAGACATCCTTCCCTTCTTCATTTCTAAATATTGCTTCGCCATTCAGAATCTTGTTCACCCAGTTTCTTACCCAGTTTTCATCCTGAATTACCCTTCTAATAAACTCTACAATCTGAATGACATCGGACTCCTCTTCTTTGCCGGTAACGGTCGTGCCAACAAAAATCCAAAGTGGCTTTTCAAGGTTATACTCCCTAATTAACGCTTTATTCTCTTCATATATCAGGATTTGCTCATAGAAAGACAGAAGATTAGCGACAAACATCCCCTCCTGAAATTTTTGCTCCCATTCCCCTCTCTTAGAGGGGCGTTCCGAAGGGACGGGGTGTCTTACATTCAAGACAGAGAAGTTTTTCCCATAGCCATCAAGATAGAAGTACTTATAGGAATAATCAAAGACAATTGATTTAGCATACTCTTTAAGCGTCTCCTGATTTTGTTCACTCAAAATCTGCCCAAAGGTGGCGCTATACTCAAAAACAAAGCCGTTCTGGGCAAGTTCATTTCTCAACCTTGCCCATTTTTGCTCTTCGGACCTTTTGCCCTTATGCCCCTCATCAACAAAAACAAGATTTCTTCCTTCGAAAACATCAACCGGCAATGTTACGCCACCGCCCTTTTTCTCCTCAACAAATTTGGTCATCTCAATAACCAAAATTTCATTTTCCTCTCTTAACCCGCCAGTCAATGTTCCAGTATAAAGTCTTGATGAGATACCGCTTTTTTGTAACTCGTCAAAGTGCTGCCGGGAAAGTCCCTCATTGGGCGTGATGAGAATAATATTGTCAGGGGAAAATAGCCGGTATTGGAAAAACTGATGATAGTTTATATGCATTATGAGAGTCTTGCCTGCGCCGGTCGCCATCCAGAAGGCAAGTTTTCTCAAATCGTCCTCATTAAACTGGTCTAAGATTCTGATATCCTGCTTTTGTTTATTATAAACTTTTTTTAAAAACTCATTCAGGTCAGATAGAAATTCATCCTTTCTATTCTTCAGGTTGTCTAAAACAATCTCGGCAAAAAGCACGGCAAGATACTGGAAATATTTCAGAGTTATCGGCTCACGCCGGGAGTTGATTTCTCGCACATAACTTAAAATATTCGCATCGTAGCGCCGGAGGTCATCTTTTGGTATTTTTATATTCTCAATGCCCATCAGAGTGTTTAAAAAATAACTTCTCCCGTCAGAATCCACCCCTTCTTTTTTGTTCTTTAATTCATTAAGTAAATCTTTAATATCGCCTACCCCGAAAAGCGAAAGCAGATATTTATTAAGGACAAGGTATTTTTCTATTTCAAATGCTTCATTCCATTATTCTCTTAAACTACTGCTCTATGTAGCGGACTT
>JBBISL010000005.1:0-113053 GCA_037441285.1 Caldifarciminota bacterium | reverse complement strand
ACCGAAACCCTTTTCCCTGCCGCCAATTCCGGGGTTTGTTCCCAGACGCCAGGCAACCTCACCACCCAGCGTTACCGCACCCATGTAAACACCGACATCACCCCCGAACAGTTCGGTAAACGCTTTGGCGGTCGGGTCAACATCCCGATTGAGCCGCACATACCTGCCGCCCAGCGTGAGAAACTGCACCGGTCGGGAACTGAGGTTCGCCCCTAAAACCTGGTCGGTGGTGTCCAGTTCGTTCATTATCTTATAGGTGTTCTCCTGGAAAAACACATCCCGTAACCTGCCGCCCAAGAGCGTCACCTCACTTGCCAGGGGCAACTGGAATCTGCCATAAAGGCCATGCAAACTTTTGTAGTGCCGGAAATCGTCATCCGAATAGGTGCGCAAGGTTAACCCCTGGCCAAAGGTGGTGAAAAATCTGCCCAGTCGCACCTCTAACTCTTCCGGGTTATAGGCGATGGAGTAGTCCAGAAGCCGCAAAGGCTGGCGCGGCGCGGGGCTGTGTTTTGAGGGTTCGAAGAAGAGCACGCCCAGTTCACCTTCAAAATCACCGTAGCGGGCGGTTAAATCCAGTTTGTCCTCAATATGGGTCGCCCAGTTTGTCTCGTACCCCCAGAACTCGGCGCGGTTGGAACCCTGAATTGAAAAGTCGCTCCCGAAAACGGCGGTGATGAAAAACAGAAAAGCGCAGTAGGGTATAAGCAAAATTACCTGTGCCCTTCTGCCCTTTTGTACCCTCACTAACTTCCACCCTTCTTCTCGCCTTCAGTGCTATCGCCCTTCTCCTCTTCTGCTTTCTCGGGCAGCCATTTCCCAATCTCCTTAGCAATCCGCTTTTCATCACCCTTTTTGTACCCAATATGGGTGAACACAATCTCCCCTTTCATATTGATGAGCACCGCGGTCGGTTTGATGATGATGTTGTAAGCCTTTTTCACCTTCTGCTGCTGGTCAAGTACCACGATGTAGGGCCATTTTTTACTTTTGACAAAACCGCGCACCCGTGCTTCGTCAGATGGCTTATCAACCGAAAGGGCAACAATCTGCAACCCCCGTTCCTTTAAAGAGTCGTAAACCGGTACGAGCGCATCCAGTTCCGCAATGCAGTTGACACAGGGCAAATCCCAGCACTCCATATAAACCGGTCCGTTCTTCAACAATTCCGAAAGTTTCACCTCAGCGCCGTTGATGTCCTTCAAAGTCCAGTCCGGTGCCTTGGGGAACTTTTTTGCTTCTTCCTTCGGCGCCTCTGCTCCAAACGTCATCAGGGCAAAGAGCAGGCTAAAACATATCAGTGTCTGATATCTCTTCATCAACACCTCCCCTTTCTAATTTCTTACCCTTCGTTTAATTGCGGACTGCAACACGGCACGGGTTGTAACATCCTGAACCGATACCGCCACTCCAACCCGCCCGATGTTGTTGCCCAAAACCGGTGCCAGAAGCAGGGTGTCGTAACTAACTCCAAATCTCAACCGCACCGGTATCCCAAAACTGTCGCCGACCACATTGCGTACCACCCGGGAGATGTAAACCGTATCACCCACCAGGAGCGAGTAGTAGGGCACGCTGTCCTCATACACTACCGCGACCAGCCGTAAACCGCTCATTGCATTGACTGTGGAATCGGTCGGCTCAATGTGAACCTGAATCGCAACCCGCTGCGAGTCAATCACGGTGCTGTCCAGTTTCATCTCGAGAAAAGTCTTGCGCGCCCGGGCACCATCAATCATATTCCGGTAAACCGGATAAAAGGAGTCAGGCAGCGTCACCTGGGGTGCCCGATTCGTGCCGTCAAAGAACGCCAGGGGTAAAAGGGTCGGTTCCGCCCCGTACCAGTTTGACCGTGCCCGACCGGCTTCGCTTTCCAGTTCCGGATGCGACGCCGCCGAGTAGTACACAATTGGCACAACCGAATCACCGTAAATCATCGTCAAACTGTCCAGCGCCTGCAACGCAGACGCACAATAAGCTCACTCATCAGGCAAAGTGGAAAACAGTTCAAGAAACACCACCCGGTTTGCTTCCCGCTCAATTAACGGTGCTTCCGAACATCCCAAAATTGTCGCCAGAGCCAGCACGGTCAAATAAAAAAGTTTGTGCTTAACCATAAGCATTAAATCTTAAACTATTATGTATTCTGGTCAAGAAAAGTAAAAGGAGACGCCGCACCCGGCGTCTCCTCAATCGGTTCCGGGAGATTAGTCCTCAGCAACGATGCTGATCTCTTTTGCCTTAGACTTCTCGGACTTCGGCAGGACCAGTTCCAGCACTCCGGCACGGTAAGTTGCCTTCGCCTTATCACCCTCAACTTCAGCCGGCAGCGTTACCGTCCGCTGGAACTTACCATAGGCACGCTCAATCCGATAGTAGGTTTTCCCCTTCTTTTCCGTCTCCTGCTTCCGCTCTCCGGAAATCGTCAGCGTATCGCCCGAGAGGCTGACTTTAATGTCGTCTTTACTCATACCGGGCAGTTCCGCCCGAACGATAACCGCCTCATCGGTCTCCTCAATGTCCATCGGCGGTGCCCAGTAGGTTTCACCCCGCTCCCGTGGGAACCTGCCGAAGACCGAATCAAACAAACGGTCCAGTTCATCCCGAAGCGAAACCATCTCCCGGAACGGGTCCCAGGTTGTCAGGTGTTTAGCCATTTTCATCTCCTCCTTTTCGTTTTTCTTAATCTCCACCTTATTAGACTAACCAGACCGTTTCGGGATTCACCGCTTCGGCTCATTTTCTTTTCCACTTATAAACAGCCGAGAAAACGGTTTTTGGGACATCTGATGAGCACGAGCGATTGCCTCGTTTTTCTTAATGTTAACAAGCGTCTCGAACAGTTCGTCTCGCACTTTAAATGAGACCTTGGCCGCGGCAGCTCGATGCTGAAAAACGACCCGGCACCCTCCTGATTTTACTCGATGTTGAATATTACTCTTACCCATTGTACAGCCTGAACCTAACTGGACCCCATCAATAAAACAGCTCACCGGCGGTTTTGCCGGACACTCAACAACCGCCCTCAGGTCAAAGGGCGACCCCTTCAACATCTTTCGAGCACACCTGCCCGCCCGCAAACCTAAAACCAGCCACGGACCAAGATGGCCATGGAACCGCTCTGCCCGCTTCAACTCCCGGAGCGGTAATGTTGCTTGACCGTGCCGAACCGCCGCAGATGCGGACCCGGACTTTTTGCCTGTTCGTTTTCGGTTCTTCTGCTCTCGCTGACTTCTCTCCATCACTTCTAATATACCCTAAGTACCCAACAACGCAAGCCTACCGTAATTATCTTTCTTACCCCTGCCCTTTCCGATTGCCGGTTGATTTCACGGCGATTGACTGCCGGTCTGCTGTTTGTTGACATTGGCAGGGATTTGGTTAATTTAATTAGTATAGGACAAAAAGGAAAAGGAAAAAAAATATGGCACTAACTAAGGAACAGAAGATGAAACTGGTGAGCACATTCCGCTTACACGAAAAGGACACGGGCTCACCTGAAGTTCAGATTGCAATTCTTACCGAAAGGATTAATCAGTTAACCGAACATCTGAAGGTGCACAAGAAGGACCGCCATTCGCGGCGCGGACTGATTAAACTGGTAAATGCGCGACGCCGGCACCTGCAGTATCTGGCAAAACACTATCCCGAGCGGTACGAGAAAATCATCACCACCCTTGGGCTCAGAGGTTAGGTCGAACAATGCATCGCGTCGAAGTTGAGGTCTGCGGCCGGACCCTGTCGTTAGAATATGGCCGCGTTGCCCGTCAGGCAGATGGCGGTGTGCTTGCCCGTTACGGCGATTCGGTGGTTCTGGCAAGCGCCGTATACAACAAACAACCAATTGAAGGTTATCAGGACTTCTTTCCCCTGGTGGTTGACTATCGGGAACTGGCTTACGCCGCGGGTAAGATTCCAGGCGGATTCTTTAAGCGTGAAGGCAAACCCCGGGATAAAGAAACGCTCACCTGCCGATTGATTGACCGCCCAATCCGACCGCTTTTCCCGGCTGGATTCAGGCACGAAACCCAGATTATCGCCTATCTCCTCTCCACCGATATGGAGAATGAGAGCGAGTTTTTAAGCCTGGTTGCCTCTTCGGCTGCCCTGGTAATTTCGGAAATTCCTTTCCTTGGTCCGATTGGTGTCTGTCGGGTGGGAAAAATTAACGGTCAACTAATCGCCAACCCGCCAATGAGCCAGCTCGATGATGCCGAGATGTCGATGATTTTCGTCGGGCTGGAGAACGGCGAAGTTATGACCATCGCCGGACAGGCACGGGAGGTTGCGCTTGAGGATATTGACCGGGCATGGGAACTGGCTCAACCGGTAATAAAGAAGACCATCGAGCTCCAGAAGGAGTTGCAGGCGGCGGTGGGCAAGCCCAAAATCAGCCCGGACGAACCATTGATTTCGGATGAACTGCGTCAGGAGATTCTCCAGCGCATTGCTGAACCGGCGGTCGCAACCAACGACATCACCGACAAGCGCGCCCGGAGCAACGCCCGAAGAGAACTCATCCAGCAGGTTGCTTCTCAACTGGAAGAAAAATATCCTGATGCTGAAGGTGCGGTTGCCGCGGTACTGGAAGAGGTAATTAGCCGGGACATCCGGAATCGGATACTCGAGCGGGAACAGCGGCTTGATGGCAGAAAACTTGACGAGTTGCGTCCGATTGAATGTGCGGTTGGCGTTTTACCCCGCGCCCATGGCAGCGCCCTTTTTACCCGGGGTCAAACCCAGTCGCTTGCAACCACCACGCTCGGCACAAAATCGGACGAACAGGTGGTTGATGATGTCGAACTGGCAATGGAAGAAAAGAAGTCGTTTATGCTCCATTACAACTTCCCGCCCTTCTCGGTGGGCGAAGTCCGGATGCTGCGCGGACCAGGTCGCCGGGAAATTGGCCATGGTGACCTTGCCGAACGGGCGCTCCAGGCGGTGGTACCCAAAGAAGAGGAGTTTCCTTACACCATCAGGATTGTCTCGGACATACTGGAATCCAATGGCTCCTCCTCAATGGCATCGGTCTGCTCCGGTTCGTTGTCAATGATGGACGCCGGCGTTCCGGTCAAAACTGCGGTTGCCGGCATCGCGATGGGTCTGGTTAAAGAGGGTGCGCGGTTCAAAATCATCACCGACATCATCGGTGATGAAGACCATTACGGTGATATGGACTTTAAAGTCGCCGGCACCCGGGACGGAATTACCGCCATTCAACTTGACCTCAAACTGCCCGGTGTCCCCTACTCGATACTTCGCACCGCAATGGAACAGGCAACCCGGGCACGCCTCAAAGTCCTCGAAATAATGAACTCGGTTATCGACCGCCCCCGACCCGAAATTTCCCGGTTTGCGCCCCGGATTATATCGCTCGTCATCGACAAGGACAAAATCGGTACCGTTATCGGACCGGGCGGAAAGACCATCCGCAAGATTATCGAAGCCACCGGCACCACGATTGACATTGAAGACGACGGCACGGTCACCATCGCCGCCACCAATCCCGATGCGCTCCAGAAGGCAAAGGAGTGGGTTGAATCGCTCGTCGCCGAAGTTGAAGTCGGGAAAGTTTACCAGGGTACCGTAACCCGTGTCACCTCCTTTGGTGCCTTTGTTGAGGTTCTACCCGGTAAGGAAGGTATGGTACACATCTCCCAGTTGGCGCCGGGCCACTGCCGACAGGTCACCGATGAGGTAAAGGTCGGTGATAAGGTCTGGGTCAAGGTAACCGAGATTGACAGTCAGGGAAGAATAAACCTCTCCCGGCGTAAGGCGATGGAAGAACGGGGTGAAATACCCCCTTCCAACGACTCCGGCATCGTCGAACATCGTGACCGCCGCCCCGCACGCTCCGCCCCGAGCTCTTCCAGCCGAACCGGTCACAGCCGCGGTAAAGAACAAAGACGCGGGCGGTTCTAACAGTTGAGCGGTGAACTGCGGTGCAACCCTCTGAACCGAAGTTAATCTGATGCGATGGCGATAGACTTTTCCGGTGCTGGAGAGATTCAAGCCACCCGCAACCCGGGTGGCTTACTTGTTATTTCCGAAAGGCTACCCTATCTCAAGTCCCTGTCACTCGGTTTTGCCTTTCGGCTCGGGAGTCGTGACGACCCACCCGGACAGGAAGGAACCGCCCACCTCATTGAGCATATGATTTTCAAAGGAACCGAACAGATGGATGCGCGGGCGATAAATGTGAAGGCTGAGTCCTGCGGTGCGGAGTTAAACGCCTTTACCGACAAAGAAGCGACCTGTTTCTACACCCGGGCACCGGCTGATAAAGTAAAAGAGGTTACCGGATTGCTAACCGAAATTTTAGGTAAACCCGCTTTCCTTGAAGTCGAACTGCAGAAGGAAAAAGAGGTGGTCACCGAAGAAATCCGGAGTAATGAAGAGGACCCGGAATCGTGCGCTGTTAACCTGCTGCTCCAGGCGCTCTACGGCGCAAGCCCTTTGGGCAAACCCGTTATTGGAACATTCAATTCGGTTGCGAACATAAACCGGCACCAATTACAAAATTTTTATCACCGCTATTACGGGCCGAACTGTGCGGTTGCCGTTGCCGCCGGAGATGTTGAGCACCAGCAGGTTGCTGAGCTCCTCGCCCAATTGAACCGGGACAACTGTCAGACCCCGTCCCGGGTTCGTTCAACATTGATGGCGCCGCAAACCCTGGTCCGCACCCGCCGCGAACTGTCCCAGGTTTATGTCTGCCTTGCCAAACCCGCCTTTTCCTTTGCCGACCCGCGGCGCTATGCCCTTTCGGTCTTGAACACCGCCTTAGGAGGTGGCGTCTCTTCCCGGCTGTTTCAAAGGTTGCGTGAAGAGGAAGGTTTGGTATATTCAATTGGCAGTTTTGTTGAACTTTACGAAGATTCGGGACTATTGGGTATCTACTTCGTTGCCGAAAAGCGAAAACTAACCCGGTGCGTCGCTGTTCTTAAAGAAGAACTGGCACGGCTGCGCAAGGAGAAAATCAACCGGGAAGAGTTTGAACGGTCGTTAACAATGACCCGCAGCGCCCTGATTTTGGGTTCGGAAAGTTCCATCAACCGGATGATGCGTATCGCCCGTAGTTATTTTATGCTGGGCAGGGTGACAACCCTCGAGGAGGCGATTGAGGTTTACAACCGGTTAAAACTGGATGAGGTTGCGCAACTGGTTGATGAACTTTTAAGCGACGACCGCTTTTATGCCGGTGTCGTCGGTCCGGTTCAGGAAGGAGAAATCAGGCAACTGTTAATAGAATGAAAGGAGCCGATGATGAGTGAAAAACAAATGTTACAACTTTCCCAGCGTGTCCGGTTAATGCCCGCATCGCCCATCCGGCGGCTTGTGCCCTATGCCGAAAAGGCAAAGGCAAGAGGGATAAAGGTTTACCATCTCAACATCGGGCAGCCCGACATCGAAACCCCGGCCGAGATAATGAAAGGCTACCGGGAGGTTGACATCAAGGTTCTCGGTTATGGTCATTCTGCCGGATTACAAACCTATATCCAGACCCTCGTTTCCTACTACCACTCGGTCGGGATTGATGTTACCGGCGACGACATCCTCGTAACCACCGGTGGCAGTGAGGCGATTCTCTTTGCCATCAAAGCGGTTACCGACCCGGGCGATGAAGTAATTGTGCCCGAGCCGTTTTACACCAACTACTTCGGTTTTGCGATAATGGCAGGAGTGAAACTGGTGCCGATAACCACCCACGCCGATAACGGGTTTGCCCTGCCCCCTAAAGAACAGTTTGTGCGCCTGATTACCCGCCGTACCAAAGCGATTCTCTTCTCCAACCCCGGCAACCCGACCGGTGTTGTTTACTCCGAAACGGAGATGGAACTGTTGCGCCAGCTCGCGCTCGAGTACAACCTGTTCTTAATCGGCGATGAGGTGTACCGGGAGTTTGTTTACGATGAAGGTGTCCAGCCTTTGAGCGTCCTCAACTTAAAGGGTATTGAAGACCGGGCGGTGATGGTTGACTCCATCTCCAAGCGCTACAGCGCCTGCGGTGCCCGGGTCGGCTGTGTTGTGAGCCGAAACAAGGAGTTTATGGGGGCGATGCTGAAATTTGGTCAGGCGCGGCTCTGCCCGCCAACCATTGACCAGTTAGCCGCCCAGCGTGCCCAGGATATTCCACCGTCCTACTTTGCGCAGGTGCGGGACGAATACCGGCACCGCCGTGATGTCCTGTGCGCCGAATTGAGTAAAATCCCCGGTGTCAAGTTCCTGCGACCCCGGGGCGCATTTTACCTCATCGCGCGCCTGCCGGTTACTGATGCCGAAGCGTTTGCCATCTTCCTGTTAAACGACTTTCACCTTGACCGCGAGACGGTGATGCTGGCACCGGCACAGGGTTTTTACGCCACACCCGGGCTGGGCAAAGATGAGGTGCGCATCGCCTATGTTTTGAAGTGCGAAGACCTAGTGCGGGCGGTCCGGGTTCTGGCGGCAGGTTTAAAAGCATTTCCGCACCGAACCGAATAGCCGATGCGCATCTGCATGGTCTCGGACAACTACTACCCGTATATCGGTGGTATCGCCGAACACATTCACCATCTGGCAAGAGAGTTGCGGCAGCGGGGCCATACGGTAAAAATCCTCACCACCAAGGTCGGCGCCAAGATGATAGACTGCCTGGACCAGGTTCCGGACGAAGACCAGGTTTTTCGGGTAGGCCGGGGTCTGGTGATTCGCTCCAACAAATCGTTTGCCCGCGTCCCGGTTGCGATTAGACCTGGTGCCCGGGTGAAAAAATTTTTCGAAAAGGAACAGTTTGAAATCATCCATATGCACGGCTCGCTCGCTCCCACCCTGCCGCTCGTCGCGCTCCGTGTTTCCCGGGTGGTAAATGTGTTCACCTTCCACGCCAACCACGACAAAAGCATCGGCTATGCGCTCGCCCGTTCCTTTCTTTTACCTTATTTTCGGGCGATTCATGGCAAGATTGCGGTCTCGACCGCGGCTCGGGACTCTGCCGCCAAATACTTCCCGGGTGAATATCGCATCATCCCCAACGGCATCGATGTCCAGTTTTTCCGTCCCGATGTTGCCCCGGTTCCCGAACTCAACAACGGCCGGCCTAAAATCCTTTTCCTGGGCCGATTTGAGCCGCGCAAAGGGCTTAAATACCTGTTGATGGCGCTACCCGAAATTGTCCGTGAGATTCCGGATGTCCAACTGGTCGTGGTCGGCACCGGCTTGTTAGGCTACGCCTATAAAGGCTACCTTGACAAAGAGGTTGAAGCGCATGTCTACTGGGCAGGGCTAATACCGGGTGAAATGCGGCCCGCTTACTATCGCAGTTGCGACCTGTTCTGCTCACCGGCAATCGGTTACGAAAGTTTTGGCATCGTCCTGCTCGAAGCGATGGCGACCGGCCGACCCGTTGTTGCCTCGGACATTGTCGGTTATCGCACCGTCTTGACCCCGGGGGAACAGGGTTTTCTCGTACCGCCCCGCGACCCGCACCAGCTGGCGCAGGCGATTGTCAAAATTCTCAAAAAGCCCGAACTGGCGCGCAAAATGGGCGAAGCCGGCAGGCGCCGGGCACTGGAATTCTCCTGGGGCAGGATTGCCGAACAGGTTGAGCAGTTCTATCAGGAGCTGCTCGACCGCTACCCAATCCCAAGGTTTGAGCGCTACTGAGCTATGGAACGGAAAACACCCCCTGAACCCAACACCAATCTGCCGCCTCATCCCGAAAAGGCGGCCCGCAACAACCCTGATGCCGGGATTGAACCATTGACCCCGCGCAAGAGCCAGCTCTTACCGGTGTTGCGGATTCCGGAGTTTGTTGTGTTTGCCCTCTCCCAGGCTTTTTCTTTGTTCGGTGACAAACTGGACTATATGGCACTTCTCGCGATGATTGCCTACTACGCCACCCGGTTCGGCTGGGAAAGTGCCCGGGCAATCTCCTATCTCTCGGTGGTGGTTGCGCTACCTACCGTGCTCTTTGGACCGCTTGCCGGTGTCCTCGTTGACCGCTGGGACCGGCGCAAGGTGATGATTGTGTGCGACTCCTGCCGGACGGTTCTCGTGCTACTCATCCCGCTCCTTGCCATCGCCACCAATCAACTGCTCCTCGTCTACTTTCTTGCCTTTTTAGTGTTTCTCTTTGGTCTATTCTTCAACACCTCCCGACTCGCCATCATCCCTAACCTCGTGGGACCGGAGCGGGTGCTCGGTGCTAACTCGGTCTTGAACATCATCGGCCGGCTCGCAACCTTTGCCGGTATGGTTCTCGGTGGCTTAATCGTCGACTGGAACGGCTGGGCACGACTGGGAATCAAGCCGGTCTGGACCGCGGGGTTTTACATTGACTCCTTCACCTACTTCGTCTCGGTAATTTCGCTTCTCTTTATCTTCAAGCGGCTTGCCAGCGGCAATAAGCACAACCCAGCACCCAGACCCGAGGTTCAACTTTTCATCAAAGAGCAGTCCCGGATGGTGGAAAGTGTCAAAGGGCTCCTGCGCGTGGTCAAGGGCGAGCCTGCGGTCTGGTTCGTTTACTCCTCCATCGTCCTGATGGTGATTTTGGGCGCCGCGGTAGTCGTCCTCTATGTTCCGGTGATTCAGTCAAGCCGGGAACTGGGTGGTGTTGGTCTGGGCACCAAGGGTGTTGGTTATGTCGCGGCTATCGGCTCAATCGGCTTACTTCTTTCCTCAATGGGTTACGGCATCATTGGCCATCGCCTGCCCAAACACAAGGTCATCCTTGTCTGCTTTCTGACGATGGGCGCGGTTGTTGCCGGGCTCGCCGCATCAAAGACATTCGCGCCGGTTGCACCCCTGATATTTATCGCCGGTCTGGCGCTGTCACCGGTCTACATCGGAATGGACACTTTGTTACACGAAGCGGTGCCAGAAGAGGTCCGGGGTCGTATCTTTTCCACCCGGGACTGGCTCCTGCATCTCCTCTTTGCTATCGCCGCATTTTTAATCGGGCAGTTGACCAATTTCATCTCGGGCCGGCGGTTGCTTTTTGGTTTTGGAATACTGGTCGTCGTCGCTTGCATTGTCGGGTTTTTTGTCACCCGAAATAAAAAAATCGGCTAAATAGATAAAAAGGAGGAATAATGTTTGACCCAAGGATTGAAAAACTGGCAAAACTGATGGTCCGTTACAGCGTCCGGCTCAAAAAAGGCGAATGGGCGGTAATCTATGGTCCGGCCAATGCCGAGCCCTTGTTAAAGGCGCTGGAACTGGAAGCACTAAAGGTCGGCGCCAATGTGACACTGCGCGTCAGTATCCCGGACGCCACCTATCTTCTCTTCCGCAATGCGAAACCCCAGCAGTTGCGCTTCGTCGCGCCGACCGACCTCGTGGAAGTGGAAAAGGCGGATGCCCTGTTCTTTGTGCGGGGTGGCTGGAATCTGAAAGAGTTGACCGGTATCGATGCCGCAAATATGAGTATCTATCAAAGCGCCCGCAAGGTCCTGCTCCAGCGCCGATTGCAGCGCGAGGCTGAAGGCAAACTGCGCTGGGTACTGACCAACTTTCCGACCGATGCCCTGGCGCAAGAGGCGGCGATGTCCCGTATTGAGTACGAGGAGTTTGTGTTTGGCGCCGGACTGTTAGACAAACCAGACCCAATCCGCGAGTGGCAGAAGATATCAAAACGGCAACAGCGGTTGATTAACAAACTGAACCGGCTGAGCACCATCCGCATCGTCGGTCAGGACACCGACATCACCTTTGGGGTCCGGGGCAGAAAATGGGCAAACTGCGATGGCCACAACAACTTCCCGGATGGTGAGGTGTTCACCGGACCCGAAGAGGACAAAACCGAAGGGTTTATCCGCTACACCTACCCGGCAATCTATCAGGGTAAAGAGGTGGAGAATATCCGGCTCGTGTTCAAAAAGGGCAAGGTGGTGGAAATGTCCGCGGACAAAGGTGCCGACATCCTCCGGGCGATGGTTAACACCGATGAAGGGGCAAAACGGGTGGGCGAACTCGCCTTTGGTACCAACTACTCAATCCAGCGGTTTACCAAGGACATCCTGTTTGACGAGAAGATTGGCGGTACCGTCCATGTCGCCCTGGGCACCGGCTATCCGAAAACCGGCAGCAAAAACCGCTCGGTCATTCACTGGGATATGGTTTGCGACACGAGAAAAGGGTTTACCGTTTATGGCGATGGCAAACCGATAATGAAAGACGGGAGATTTCTGATATGAAGTACCAAGCACAATTAAACGAACTGCGGGAACTGGTCCGCGCCAGCCAGCGTGCCGAAGATGCCCAGGCCCGTGTAGTAATGGCCCTCAAAAAACATTTCCCGGACTTCAACTGGGTTGGCATCTTCCAGCTTGCGGGCAAAACCCTTGTACTCGGACCATACCAGGGTAAAGAGCCTAAAGGGTTTGAACAGATTCCAGTGGGCAGGGGTATCTGCGGTACGGTGGCGGTAACGATGCGCACCGAGGTGGTGCCTGATGTCAGCGCCGATGCCCGCTACCTGACCTGTTTTTCCGAAACCCGTTCCGAACTGGTTGTGCCGATAATCAAACAGGGCAAATTCTGGGGCGAGATTGCGATTGATGCCTCTCAGCCCCACGCCTTTACCCGGGACGAGATTGCCCTGGTTGAAGAGGCGGCAAAACTTCTTGCCGAACTGGTTTAACCGGCGCGACTGGTAATTCGCAGGTCAAAACCCCGGCGCCGCAGTTCGCGGATAAACCGCTTTGTCGGGATTGCCCTTTCTCCGGGCAAAACACCTCTGCTTAAAACCTGACCCCGGCCGAGCAGCAACGCGACAATCGCCGCGGAAAAGCCGGTTGTGCGCATCATCGCGGTCAACTCCGTTTTGGGGTCCGCATAGTCAATCAACTGATAACGAACCGTTCGCCTTTTGCCCGCCTTTATCCCCTGCACCTCAACCCGCAGCAAAACCACATCGTCGGTTTCAAACCCCAGGGTGCGCTCCAGGGCACAGGCAAGTTGCGCCCGCGGCACCCGGCGCCAGTTGCCCAGCGCGGTTTTTAACAGCAGACGAAACATCAACCGGTGCCCGGGATACCGAATCGTCTTGTAGTCCAGGGTCTTGACTTTACCCTGAAAACTCTCCGGCAGGGTTGAAGAGCCACCCGAGGTGTGAAACGCCTCAAGGGTGCCAAACGGCTTCGGAAACCGGATTGGTTCTGCACCGGTAAGCGGCGGCACCTTTTTAATCTTACCGCCCTCTAAAACCAGACCGGGCTCAGCGTACTCATTCAAAAGCCCCTGGGCTGAAAAAACCAGTTTATAGAACAAAGGCGGTTTGGACTTAACCGGTAATCCGCCCACGCGGATGTGAATCGCCTCGGTTATCTCCAGTCGGCTCACACCGTCCGCGGCAAGGATGTTGGTCATCCCCGGCGCAAGGCCGCAGTCCGGCACTACCGTGATGCCGGCCGCTTTTGCCTCTTTGTTCAGGGCAAACTGACGCCGCACCACCGTGTTGTTGCCACCGAGGTCGCAAAAATTGGTTCGGGCAGCAATCGCCCGTTGGGTGAGACGGAGGTTGAAGTTGTAAGGAACACAACTCACCGCCACCGCGCAACGACCGATTAAAGGTAAAAGGTCGCGGTCCGTGGCATCGGCTTGAATCGGCACCACCTTCGGGCTCGCCAGAAACTTTTTTAAACTTTGCAGCCGCCTCTTATCAACATCAATCAGATAAACCTGCGCCACATCCTTCTGCCGGATAAGGTCAAACGCTACCGCCTTTGCCATCAAACCCGAACCGAATACAACCGTCTCCACCCTCACCCTCCTTTTTGCTTCTCCCCCTTTACCTCGTTCAATGCCGCCTCGAGCCGCTCCCGGGGGAAAACACCGCTATACCCCTCTTCTGTCTTATACATCCGGCAGCCAAAAACCGGTGGGTCATTCCGCCGCTCCTTTTCAATGTCAAGCCCGTTCACCTGAACCGAGGGCGAACCAAGAAAGTGATAACGCCGGGCATCCTCTTCGCTCTTGATTTCCACCATCTCTACCTCAACCGCTAACTTCTTCTCTTTTAGCACCTGCCTTAACCGGGCTAACGCTGGCTCTTTGTGGGGACAACCCTCAAAATATAAAAACCTTAATTTCATATCGGTTATAATACATATATCACCGGGCACTGGCAACCATGACCTTATCGGGTAAAAAATATGCCATACCGACCGCAATCGCAACCGGCAGTTTTAGCCCGGCTTCTGTTCCACCCTTCTATCTAACAGTTATGCCGGTTTGGCAAAAGTATACTTTAAAGTATACTGCCCGATTTTATCAATTTTCAATCAACCCTTTGTAATTCCTGCTGTTAGCCCATTTTTGCCCGATTTTCCCTACCCAACCCCGGGACCGTATTAGGGATGGTATGGGAAATTGCTATTATTTTAATTTCCTAACAACCCTCCTGCCCCCTGATGCCCATTCACCGCCTCATCTTCTTTTCGTTAGAGTTGACAGGGGCAATAACTTTGCTAATATTAATCAGTTGGTTCTGCCGGGTCCAGAACCAGCCGTAAAGAAGAAGGGACCCGGAAACGCTTGTGGTCCGTTAAGGTCTGCGTTGGCTGATTTTTTGTCCCGTAGCCTGTAACGTCTCCCCAAGCACAAACCTTACTGGAGGTAAGTAAATGGGTAAGCGTGTGTTTGTGGGAAACCTCCCATTCAGCACCACCGAGGAAACCCTGCGGGAACTCTTTTCCCAGCACGGTGAAGTTGCCTCGGTCGAGATAATCAAAGACAAGTTCACCGAGCGGTCTCGGGGATTTGCCTTTGTGGAAATGGCGACCGATGAGGGAGCCGCAGCCGCCATCGCCGCCCTGAATCAATACGAACTGGACGGCAGACAGCTGACCGTGAACGAAGCGCGGGCACGTACCGAAAGACCACCCCGCGGTGGTATGCGGTAACTGCGCGCGCAACCGCTAACGGTTTTCATCCCGGGCTCTGCCTTGACTGGCCGAGCCCGGTTTTTATACTACATCTATGGCGAGCAAGGTCGGTGACACCCTCTGGTTTCGCTGCAACGGCTGCGGCGAAATCATCTACCGCAAAACATTAGAGTCCAACTTCTACATCTGCAACCGCTGCGGCTTCCACTTCCGGATTGCCCCGGACGACTACATCAAAATCCTTCTGGACGAAGGCACCTGGGAAGAACTGGATTCCGGACTCGTTGCCGCTGACCCGCTTAAGTTTCCCAGATATCCGGAAAAAGTGAAAGAGGCACGGGAAAAGACCGGCCGAAACGACGCCTTCATCTATGGCCGCGGCCTCATCTCCCGCCTGCCCGTGGTATTCGGCGCAATGGACTTCAGTTTTATCGGTGGCAGTATGGGCTCGGTCGTGGGCGAAAAGGTGGCGCGGGCGGTCCGGCTCGCACGCACCGAAACAAGCCCCTTGGTCATCATCGCCACTTCGGGCGGTGCCCGAATGCAGGAAGGCATCCTCTCCTTAATGCAGATGGCAAAGACCTCAGCCGAACTTGGACTCTTGCGCCGCGCCGGTGTCCCGTTTATCTCCATTCCGATTGACCCCTGCACCGCCGGCGTAATGGCATCGTTTGCCTCGCTCGGTGATGTGATTATCTCGGAACCCGGTGCCCTTTTGGGATTTGCGGGTCAGCGGGTAATTGAAGACACGATTGGCGAGAAACTGCCCGAAGGTTTTCAACGCGCCGAATTTATGCTCAAACACGGCTTGATTGACATCGTCTGTATCCGCCGCAACCTCAAGGAAACGGTCACCCGCATCCTGACCGTCCTCAGTCCCAGAAAATAAAGGGGTCAAGCGATGAGCCAGGTGCTCTTCAAATCGGTCACCAAAATTTTCAAAAGCAAGGTCATCGCCGTTGACAATGTCACCCTTGAGATTAAAGACCAGGAGTTCTTTGTCATCCTTGGTCCCTCCGGTTGTGGCAAATCGACCCTGTTGCGCATTGTTGCCGGATTGGAAGAGCCGGACTCAGGCGAAATCTTTATTGGCGACCGCCTGGTCAATACCGTTGAACCCCGGGACCGCGACATTGCGATGGTGTTCCAGAACTACGCCCTGTACCCCCATATGACGGTATTTGAAAATATGGCGTTCGCCTTAAAACTGCGCCGCCTGCCCCGGGATGAGATCCAACGCCGGGTTCTGGAAGCCGCCCGCATCCTTGGCATCGAAGAGCTCCTGGACCGCAAACCCGCCGAGATTTCCGGGGGCCAGCGCCAGCGCGTTGCCGTCGGCCGGGCGATTGTCCGCAACCCCAAGGTGTTTCTGTTTGACGAACCCCTGTCCAACCTTGATGCCAAACTCCGCGTCGGGATGCGTGCCGAACTTGCCCGGCTCCACCAGCAACTGAAGACCACCGTCATCTATGTGACCCACGACCAGGTTGAAGCGATGACTTTAGGTCAGCGCATCGCGGTGATGAAGAGTGGCAGACTGCTTCAGGTTGGTGACCCGGCAACCATCTACAACCGGCCCGCAAACCGGTTCGTTGCCGGCTTTATCGGCTCACCACCGATGAACTTCTTTACCGGCAGAATCACCACCAGTCCGATGCGCTTTGTCCATCCGGCATTCACCCTCAACCTCGAAACCCGCCGCGCCGCCCCAACAAAATTACCCGATGAAACTGTCCTTGGTATCCGTCCTGAACACATCTACATCACCCCGGACGGACCGATTAAGGCGGTGGTTGAAGTCACCGAGCAGTTAGGCAATGAGGCGCTGGTCTATTTGAAAATCGGGATGGACCGTTGTGTCCTGCGCACCAATCCCGACCACGCCCCGCGACCCGGAGACACCGTCAATATCTCTTTTGAAACCGGTAAATTGCACCTGTTTGACCCGCTGTCGGAAAACCGGCTGAACTAACGCCGGTGTCTTAAAAAAAAGTCCCAGATGAGCCGGGTGGCGTTTATCGCATCGGTCTTGCGCCCGTACTTGCTGGACCTTTCCCGACCACCGGGCCAGGTGTGACCACCACCTTCAACGGTCAGAAGCACCACCTCGGTTCCCTCGCGCCCGCCGCGATAAACCGTCTTGTGCACCCCCAAGCCGGTGTCACTCTTCACCAGCGTTGTTTCCATCGGCACCGCCTCACAACCGTTTGCCTTTACCCAGAACTCAATCGCCTTCGGAACCGCAACCACCCTGCCTCGCAACTTGACCAGACCAACGCCACCACCTTGAAAAGACACAATCGGGTCGGCGGTACCGTTAATCATCAAAACCGCGATTGGCATCACCGGCTTTTGCTCAGCCAGATTTTCGGGCAGGGATGCGCCCACCGAAGCGAACGCCGCCAGTTTTGGGGAAAGTTCGCAACCTAAGCGCTGACACATCATCCCGCCGTTTGACATCCCCGCCGCATAAACCCGGCTCGCATCAACCCCGATTCGCCGGATTAGTGTATCAATCAGTGTGGCGATAAAACCAACATCGTCAATCTTTTCCCGGTGCGAACGAAACCGCTTCACATTCCGGCCATCGTTCCAGTGCCGGTTCACCGCCGCCGGATAAACAACGATAAACCCTTCCTCATCGGCAAGCTCGCTGAACCCGGTAAGTCTTGCAACCGCTTCCGGAGTTCCGCCCCCACCGTGCAGCACCAGGACCAGCGGCACACCCTTTTTCCCGCGCACCTTTTCCGGGATATGTAAAAGAAAATTCCGCTTTCTCCCCTGGTAAACAACCGAACCGTTCTGGTCACCGCTCGCGCCCGGCTGCGATAACCGGGGCGCCCCGAACAACCAGCCCGCCAGTACCAGTATTACTAAAATTACCACCGGCACAAAAATTGAACTCCCCACCCTAAAACAAAAACGGGGCGAGCCGTAAATGACCCGCCCCGTTTTCATCCTTCATCACTTCAGGTAAACCGCCTTCACGGTACGCGACTCGCGCTCGCTTTCCAACCGGATTAGATAAACACCCTGCGCCACCCGATTACCCGCATCGTCGCGACCGTTCCAGACCAGTTGATAGTTGTCCGGCTTCATCCGCCCGTTCAACAGCGTCCGCACCTTGCGCCCGCTCCGGTCGTAGATAACCAGCCGCAACTGACCCTCCTGATTCAGGGTAAACCGCACCTGCATCCGGTCGCGGAAAGTGGTTGGCAGCACCTTCAGCCCGCTCACCCGGGTCAAGAGATTTCGGGCATCCTCAGCAATCGCCACGAGCGGTGCATCGGTCGTGATTTTAATCGCCCGGCCCGGTGCAATGGGCGCGGCTGCCCGGTGATAATCGTTGTCAAACACCACCTGAATTGCAATCGTCCGCGTCGGGTCCTGTTCCCCAATCGTCATACTTGAGTTCCGGTTCGCGGTCAGATACTGATACACCACCTCGGTATTGCCATCTGCTGCGGCTAAAGTTGTGTCGTAGAAGATAATCTGCATCTTATCCCAGGAGTCCCGCGGGTTGTAGTAGTGTACCGAATCCCACTCAACGATAAACCGATGGTTTGCCACATCATGGTAGTACCAGACGCTGTTACCGGTGGGCGGATACAAATCGTCCCATTTCAGACACCACATCGGTGGCATATCAGAATTGGGCAAGGAGGTATTGGTCCAGATTATCTGCGTCGCTGAACCCGGTGCGACCCAGCCGTTAGAGCAGATGGAAATCTGGGTATAGCGCTGACCATAGAACTTTATCGGTCCGAATCCCGTGGGCAGTGTAATCTGCCGGGTTTCATCGTCCGCAAGTGTCAGCCTGGTACCGATGTCTCTAATCTCCACCCAGTTGAATGTCGGATGCTCTGAATACTCGGTATCGATGTCGTCATAGGCGTAATAGAGCGCGGGCTGGCGCGGACCATCCGGAATCGGGTCAACCGCGGTCAACATGCCCACCTCAATTCCGAACGGCACACTCTGCGGTGGATACCCGGTCTGGCTGATGTACAGCGTGCACGGGATAACATACTCTCTTGGTATCGCGCTGCTCGCCCGCACCCGGAAATGGTCGGTTTCGTTCATCAACCAGGAGTCCGCCGGCACAAACCCGTAAACCGCAACCGAATCCAGCACCTCAAGCCGGCTATCCGCCGAACGCAAGATTACGGTCACATCGTACCCGTTACCGAGCCCGGCGTTCACCAATTGCACCGCAATGTCGCACTCCTCACCCGGGTCAAGTTTTCCATTGCCGCCGTCATAGGCATAAACCGAATCGCCATAAATCACCGGTGTCCCAACCTTAAATGTCAATCCCGAGGTCCACACCGAATCCTGCGCGTCCCGAATCGTCAATGTGAACTTGAGCGCATAGCCATTGCTGCAAGCCGGTGCCACAGTAAACCGATAACCCGGATTCCCTGAATAGGCGGTTTCACCGGCCGGAATCGTGCCGAAGCTCTTAAAAGAGTCAAGCAGCGTGATGTGAGTGGTGTCAAGAGTACTCAAAACCCCGGTCACACCGTTTGCCGTGTAGTCGCACTGATTTTTCACCCAGACCGGCAGGTTGATTGTCTCGCCCGGGTTGATAATCCGGTCATTGTTGCCCCCGGCTGAATCGTCCACCTCAGCCCGGTAAAACCGGACACCAAATGGCAAGGGCGTATTTTCAATACAAAGCATCGCATCAATCCGGCCCGTACCATAGGTGTTGTTCTTGGGTGGTGTGCCCCGCGGCACCACCGACATCTGCATAATTGAGTCCACCTCTTCGGGCAGCAGATTGGGGTTCTTCTGCAACATCAACGCCGCAATTCCGGCGGCGCCCGGTGTTGCCATTGAGGTGCCGGACTTCGAAACATAACCACCACCCAGCCGGCAGGAGATGACATCAACGCCCGGTGCCGAAAAGTCAGGCTTCAAAAGTCCGGGCGGATAGGCGTAATCGTTGTAGGGTGGTACGCTTGACCAGGAAACCGGTCCCCAGGAGGTGAAAGAGGCGTAATTGTCAACCGAATCGGTTGCCCCAATCGAAATCGCACCACCCAAACCGCCCGCCATCTCGGCTGGATGCTTCCACGGTCCGGGCACATCACCCGGGGTCCGAACATTGTCCGGCGGATTTGAAGAACCTTCATTGCCCGCGGCGATGAAATAAGGCAATCCGGCAGCCGCCACATTGGTCACCGCCTGCCGCCACAGCGCGCGCCGCGGGTTCCAGGAATGCAGCCAGCCCAGACTCATTGACAGGAGATGGGCGTGATTCTCGGGCGAGAGCGGCGGCGCAACGCAGAACTGCATCGCATTAAAAACCGTATTCTCCGCAATCGTATCAGGAAACGGCTGCTCCAGACTGGTCTTAGTCCGAATCGTCATAATCCGGGCATTGGGCGCCATTCCGGTGGTATCACCGCCGGTGCCATCACCGGCATTAATACCGCAGGTGTGCGTGCCATGGCCATTCTCATCCATCGGGTCGTTGTCATTGTTTTCAAAATCCCAGCCGTGATACGGATAGTTCGGGTCCTCCCACATATGGTCGGCAAGGTCGGAATGGTTGTAGTCGCAACCGGTGTCGATGTTGCCAATCACCACCCCTTCGCCGGTATAGCCATAAACAAACCAGACGCTATCCGCCTTCACCTTCTTCACATGCCATTCAATGGCGAAGGTACCGCCGGTAACATCAGCCGCCGGTCGCTTGACATCAACCCCTAACGCATTCTCAGTCGGAATCAAATCCCACTGAATGAACCAAACATCCGGCCTTTCACTTAACTGCAAAATTACATCGCTCGTCGCCTCAAAGTAAACCGCATTGACAATCCACAGGGGGTTCACATTGCGCACCTTACCCTGACGCTCAAATCCGGCAAGTTCCGCTAACAAACCCGCCTGACTCCGCGTCGCCAGTTCCTTCAAACCGTTGACCGTTATCTGCCAGCGCGCCTCCTTGTTCTTCACGGTGTTGATGACCGACACCGCATCAAACTGCTCCTTGAGCGCAACCATCACCGGCAGATACTCATCGGCCTGTGCCTTTCCCATCCGCTCCATCAAAAGCGGCTCAATCGGTGCCGCCGTTCCGATGGTAACGAAAAGGAGGGCATAAACAAAAAACCGAGTTAAACTCATTAGACCTCCTTTTGTTTCTACCATTCTATCCAAATCCGATTGCCGGTCAAGAAATCATTGCCGACCCATCCTTGACAGATGCTAATTTTGCCTCTGTCTATTGCAAAAAACCGCCTTCTTAGTGTCGCTGAAATGGGGCGCATCAAGCCGGTAGAAGTAGACACCATTTGCCATTATCCGGCCTTGCTCATCTCTGCCATCCCAGATTATAGTGTAACTGCCAGGTCGCTGCTTGGCACTTACCAGACTCTTGACCAGTCTGCCCTGAGTGTCATAGAGTCTCAAGCGCACATTACCTCCGAAAGGAATTTGATAGCGGACCGTTAAATAACCAGCAAACGGGTGGATAAATATCCCGGACATTGAAGGTGTTACCTGATATCCTTCGGCGATTCCTGTCGTCGTATCCCGAATTACCGAAAGGCTTGAGCTGTTATAGTTGGCAATATATGTCCGTCCATAAGCCGGAACAAAAACCATCGCCACCGGGTCAATGCCAGTAAGGATTTCCCGAATTCTCTGATTTATACGACCATCAATTACCCACACACGGTCTAAAGCAGAGTCCGCGCAATAAACCCGGTTCCTTATTGTATCCACACTCAGGGCGACCGGCTTGCCATATAAATTGATTGTCGCAATCACCGAGTCAACAGCGCAGTCAATCACACTTACCGTTCCGCCTAACAAGTTAGCACAATAGACCTGGTCATTTGCCGGATTATACACCAGCGCCGAAGGAAATGCACCTACCCCCACCCTTCTTATCACCGAGTCTTGAGCGCCGTCAATCACCGCCACCTCATCCGACCAGGATGATGCGCAATATACCTTGTTCCTCAGATGATTATAGCACAGCGCCGATGGCAACCGTCCAACCCTAAGTGCCTTTAACATCGTATCCGCAGTTCCGTCAATCACCGCCACTCGCTCTGCACCGTAACACGCGACATAGACCTTGTTTGCCTGTGAATTATAACACAGGGCGATGGGACGATTGCCAACGAATGCTGTCTTAATCACCGTGTCCGCTTCGCCATCTATCACAGTTACGGTTGAGTCCTGCTCGGGCCAGAAACCATAATTGGCACAATACATTTTATTCTCAACCGGATTTTGGCACAGGGCACGAGGTCCGCTACCCACCGGAATAGAGGTAACAACCGAGTCGCCAAGAACATCAATCACAATCAAGCTCCGGTCTGCTTCGTTAGCACAGTAAACCCTGTTGGCTATCGGATTATAACCCAACGCCCCCGGAGAGTTTCCGACTTTGAGATTGGCGACGACCTTATTCCTTGCGCAGTCCACCACCGTAACCAGACCGCTATGCAGGTTCGCACAGTAAACCTTGTTGTGCCCCGCAGCAAAGCATATTGCGCGCTGGTTATCGCCGAGCACAACATTGCCAAGCACGCTCTCAGTAGAACCGTCAACCACCGTTACAGTATGGCTACCCCGGTTCGCGCAGAACAAACGATTGTCAGCCGAGTCGTAAAGCAAAGCCCAGGGCTGGACCCCAACCGCAATCGTTGCCCGGATGGTGTCTCTGAAACCATCTATCACACTAACCGACCCACTGGCAGAATTGGCGCAGTAAACCTTGTTTAAAGAAGAATTAAAACCCAGGGCAACGGGCGTTCCTCCTACCCTCAACCGCTTTAGGACAGTGTCGTCCTTACCATCAATAACCCACACTTCGTTATCGTCCCTTCTCGCACAATAGACCTTGTTTACAAACCGGTTGTAAATTAGCGCCTCAAGATACCCACCCACGGAAATATTGGCGAGCACTGTATCCGGACCGGGTTTCAATATAAGAACCTCAGATGGATTGGAAGCATAAAGTTTATCATTTTCCGAATTGTAAGCAAATGTATAGAAACAGCCTACCGGGATTCTATGGATGACCGAATCTCCTGCACCGTCAATAGCACAAATATAGTTGTTATAGTAATCCAAGCTTCCAACATATATCCGGTCAATACCTTCGACATAGGCAATCCCCTTTGGGAGGTAAGATACCGAAATTAACCTCAAGAGGCTATCTGACCTCTCATCCAGAACCGCAACCGTTGAGTCGGGCCAAGTCCAGTTTGTGTAATAGACCTTGCCGCGAACCGGGTTATAACAAAGGGAAAGTGGTACAGACCTTGTCCCTAAAGTGGTAAGTGGTGAGTTGGTGCCACAGTCTATCACAGTTACGGTCCGACTGGATTCATTGGCACAATACAATTTATTTCTGCCGTTGGTGTAACACATAGAACCAATCCACTTGCCAGCCGGAATCCGGGCAACCTTCTCACCGGTCCGCGCATCTAAGGCAATCACACACTCACCCGCCTCACCGCCCACATAAACGACCCTGCTGTTAGGATTGAACTCCAGACACCGAGGATGAACTAAACCGCCAAACGAATCAGGAAGGAACACGGTCGTCTCCAGAAACTGGGCTGAACCAGCCACTATCATAAGACACACCAAGAATAGGATTTTATTCCGCACGCAGACCTTTATCTCATTTTACCTCATCCCCTTTTCCTGTCAATTAACTCACCCAAGGCGGGGTCTCTGCATCAGCCACCCGCCTCTTTCTTTTTATCTCATCAGCACCGCTTTCTTCGTATCATTAATCCCCGGTGCGTATATACGATAGAAGTAGATGCCATTGGGAACCTGCTGATTGCGCTCATCGCTGCCATCCCAGATTACACTGTAACTGCCAGGTCGCTGCTTGGCACTTACCAGACTCTTGACCAGTCTACCCTGAATATCATAAACCTTAAGCCGGACATCACCCTCCTGACCAATCTGGTATCTGATTTGCATCCTTGTTGAGAACGGGTTGGGCGCACTCTGATAGAGTCTGGGTGCCAATAGTTCAAACCCAGCGCCACTTTGCTGGCCACCTCCACCGGTCTGTTTGAGATTCAACTTGTGGTAGCGCACCTCGTAGTAGTTCTGAGACGGCTCTTCACTCCAGATGCAGTGGAGGTAGGGAATAGTAGTGTCGCCCGATGGCTTCTTCTGGAATAGCACCTGCGGATAGGTTGAGGCGGTAGGATTGTCACAGATGTTGAGTGGCTCATTGAACTCAACCGCAACCATTATGTCATAGTCCCCATTCTCGCCCTCCTCCTGATAGGAAATAAGCACTGTATCACCTATAGCGATCGTCGGATAGTCGGAAATGTAGTCCTGAGTGTTACTCAGATTGACCGCTTCCTGCCAGTTGTTGTAATCATCAGAGGTTAAGCGCTGGCGGGCAAAGACATCCGGGATTACACCCTCAGCCCAACTGACAACAACCCGGCTCTCATTCGCACCAATCACCGGATGAACAGACGGCACTTGGCTGTTGGAGAGATTGATCGCGTCCTTCCAATCTGAAGGGAAACCGCTGCTCCAGTTGTTTGCCTGAATCCGGCTCTCGCTCATCGTGTATTTCACCTCGCCATTATCACTCCAGACCAGATGGAGGTAGTCCCCTTGAGCATCAGGCTCAACTGCAATCGCCGGGTCACCAAGATTACTGCCATTAGCAACCGTATCTATTCTCAGGCTGTCACCGTTAAACTTCGCCACAATAAGAAACTTATTACCTGCGCCGTTGTTATAAAGGAATGCGGCATAACAGCAGGGGTTACTTCCATCAGAAGTGGCGGCAATGGCAACCGGTCCTGCCGAACCCTGCTTCGAGAAGGAATAAACGGTCTGAGCATTTGACCAAGTGTCGTTGGTATTGAGATAGCGTGCCTCAACTCCGTTGGCGTGGGTGTTGCCCGTATAGTTCATCACCGCCCATTTCCTACCCGTGCCGTCCTCCGCAATCGCTGGGAACTCACAACCTTCAGCAAGGACATCTCTTTTCCACGAGTCACCATTCGCACTTCGGGCAAACATCACTGCACCGTCAAGGGCGGTATAGACCGCAAAGAGTGAGTCTGAGTTAGCCTTGCGGATTAACTTTGTCCCATTGTTGATACTTGTGGCATTCGCGCGCGCATGAGAGATATTGAAAGAGTCAACTTTGAAACCCAACACCGTGGTGTCGGGCGCAACTTCTTCGTACCATAACACCGCCAATCTGATCTGGTCAATAGATGGAGATATGGCGCTGGATTCAGCCAGCGCTTGGGGATAGCGGCAGTTATGGCTGTTTGCTACAAACGTTCGGATGCTATCCCTGACTTTGGCTTTAATTGCCCATTTGCCATTCACCAGCTCGTTCCAGACCGTTACCCCAATCCCGGCATAAACCGGATTCGCCTTGTCTGTTGTGTCTCGACAACTTAGGGTTGCACCCGCCTGCCAGCCGGAAAACTGCGGAGAGTCGCTAACATCGAAGGTTGAGTGGGAGATAACCATAGTGTCTGGCACATTATTATTCTCTACCCGTTTTGTCCAGACACAGTGGAGAATTCCGCCCTCAATCTCTGACATCGGATGATACCCCTCGCCGATTGCACCAAGCGCTTTCCAGACTGGCGGTCTTTCTGTAGAAGCGGCAGCGTAGTCAAAAAGGGCGCTGCCCACCACTTCGGTTCCCCGCTGATAGGTTACATAAACCGAGTCGGTGTTAGCGATGCTGATGCAGGGAAAACTATCCGTGAGGTCATTTCTGGTATCAATCGTATCCAGGATGACCGTGCCTGTGTCAACCTTCGCAAACATAATCTTTGATGTACCCGCTACCGTGTCATAGACCGCAAAAGTAACCGCCGCCACCTTCACACCGCTCACCTTGCCCGGATAAAGCGCAACCGAAGGTGTTCTGATTACCTCACCGGCAACCGCCTCATAGACTTTTATCGGACACCAGATGGTTTTATCAATAGTAGGTTGGCTGCAGTAAAGGGAATTACTGTCCATAAATGCCGCGACGGGCATGGTGTCGGAGTCAAGTGATAGGGCAGGAGAATCGCCCCAGCCAGGACTGCCGTAGTTTTCCCAGTTAAGTCCGTTGTCAGTGCTGGTCAATACGAGAGGATACTCGCCGGTACTACCTACACACCAAAGTCTGGGGCTGCACGATGCGTCTCGCTGAAGAAGACGACCTGTTGGAGCCACCACCGCATCATCCCCAATTTCACCTACATTGACGTAGGAAACAGGAAAGAAAACAAGGTAATGCCAACCTCTGTAGTGAAGCGAAGCCAGGATGTTTGCATACCGGTAACCGCCGATGATGGATGCGTTCGGACTTATCGGACCCACCACACGCTCCGGGGTCTTCCAGTTGTCACCTCGGTTTATAGAGATACTCCAGAACTGGGCGAGTCCTGTAGGATACTCACCGGCAAACACCATAAACACCGTATCGTTGGCGTTATTGGGCGGATAATGTCGGCGCCAGATGTTGGGCCGCCCGATGTTCCAGGTACTATTCCAGTTAGGAAACGCCTCGCCACTTGTGTCCACCTTAACAATGCCGTTACTATCAAAGTGCCATCGTTTCCGGTAAATTCTGGTACGGTTCCCAGGCTTACTCTCGTAAACGGTAATGACCGTGTCCATTCGCTCACTCCCATTTGGGTCTTGGGGTGGGATGGTATCAAGAATCTGAATGCAGGGACGGCCGTCATAACAAGCGTTGTCTGTGAGTAGCTTCGGAATTTTCCCAGCGTTAGGAATGGAACGTAAAACGAATATCTCGTGGTCAGACCCAGCGGTACCTATTCCTTCAAATGCAAACCAGGCATCATTGACTTTATCCCGAACACCATTCCAACAGACTGATGGGTATTCTGCCCAGCTGTCCGACACATACTCCTCCCACCAAGTAGTGCCCAACTTGTGCATATTAACAGTGAACTCGGTCATCCAAGCGTCACGACCTCTTGGATTTGTGGCGTCCACTGAATCTATCCACGCTATCCGTGCCAAAGCCCCGTAGCGAGCGTCCGAACTGTCTTCATCAGACTTCGCTCTCCAGGTAACCGCGACCGACGGATGCCGGTTGTCAAACTGCGACGTATCATCATCCGAGAGAGGCTTTTCCCCGTATGTTAACCACCTGGTGCCGCTACGGCCCGTGTCCTGGGCGTACATCATATGCCTCATACCTCTCCATATATCCGAAAATGCCACCGCAAGGGTACAGCCAAGACAGGCTATCGCCGCATCCCGCGCGCTGTCGGAATAGGAGAGATTTCTGATAGAGGACCAACTTTTCCCTCTGTCAGTGGTGTACCTGGTGTACACCTTGCTCACCCTACCTGTCCATTTCGTGTATACAATATGGATGCGACCGATGTTGCCGTCGGCAGTTTGTTCGCACAGCGCCCAGCCGTTATTGGCGGTGCACTCCAAGGAATCTTGGCATCTCTCTACCAAACTCGCGGGTCCTATCACCCATCTGTAAAACAGCGGGTAAGCATCACCCGCATATGCCGTCGTTGCGATAACCAGGACGGCGCACACTGCTACAAACCTTTTCACTTTTTACTCCTTTCATTGTTTTTGTCGAGCCTCAGACCTTTTCCTGCCTTTTATGTTCTTCTCTTCACCTCCTTTGCCTGCGACACCCGCAGACGGGTCTGGCTTCCTTCAAACCTTGACAGCGGTAGGGGATATGTTATTATTATTTCGTATGGGGCTTCTGTTCCTGTTATCCTTGCTTGCCACCCCCCCTGACTCTTTTGAGATGCGGGAAATTGCCCGGGTGCAAGGTTTCGCCTGGGACCGGTATGTGTGCGGTGATGCCGACCACGATGGTAAACAGGAAATCTATATGATGCTCCTCAAAGAAGGTGGGTGGACAAACTACATCTTGGAATACACTGGTGGCTCGCAGTTTGACACCTTTCCACTTGGCTATATCGAAACACCCGTCTGGGACATTGGGGATGTTGACCAGGACGGTAAGACCGACCTGTTAACAGAAGCAGACACAACCTCAATAACGGGCTTTCTTAGCGTTCTTGAAAGCGCCGATTCAATGTCCCTGCCCTCTGTAATAGTGTGGCAAGCATATGCCTGTTGTGGTGGGCTTGATCCCGCGAGAATCACTGACTTAGATGCGGATGGAGCACGCGAGGTCACCTTTTATACAGAATCCATTATTACTCGTGAGATAAAGGTCTATGAGTGCACCGGCCCGGACAGATATAACCTTGTGTGCCGTAAATCTCATTCTTGGTTAACGGACTTCATACAGACTCCTGACCTTGACCGGGATGGCATTCCTGAACTCCTGGTTTTAGAAGACATCTATGGATACATTTATGAGGCTGTGGCTGACGACTCAATGGTTGTAAAATACAGATTTCTTCTCCCCAGCAGTGCTCGCCCCCATGCTCTTGGTGCAGCGCCGGATATGGACAGAGATGGCAGAAACGAGGCAATCGTGTTCGGGATAGATTCGGATGACAGGGGCATCCTCGGTGTCCTGGAGTCCCCTTGCAACGACTCCTTTGAACTCGTCTGGGTCACCTATTTTTATCCGGCATACCCCGGCAATTCAATCGGCGTTGGCGATGTGGATGGCGATGGCAGACCCGAGTTTGCGGTTACAGATGGTGCGGGTGTGAGATTATTCCGCTGCACCGGCAACGACCGGTATGAGCAGTTCTGGCAGACTGAGTGGGTTGGGGGCGAAATGACCCTGTATGACATCAACTCCGACGGAAAAGCAGAACTCATCGACCGGTATCGAGACTCAACCCAGTGGACCGTCATCCGTGAGTATGTTTCACTTGGTCTTGGCGAAAGCCAATCGGCTGAATTACAAAGAGTTAATATCTACCCTTCAGTTGTGCGCCGGGGAGAGACGGTGAAAATATCCGGGTTGAGCGATATCGCGGTGAGCGTTGTTGATGCCTCGGGCAGGGTTATTGCCAGACCTGAAGAAAATGCCTGGCACACCACGACCGTGACACCCGGCAGCTATTTCCTCCGCATTACAAAAGACAACCAGAGCATCATCCGTAAGGTTCTCGTCCTGAAATAGCCCTCCTGATTTTCAAAGAGCAAAAAGGCTAAAGCAGACAAACCGCCTGCGATTTTTCAATCCGGATAAA
The DNA here is from genome assembly GCA_037441285.1 of Caldifarciminota bacterium. Lineage (GTDB taxonomy): Bacteria > Hydrothermota > Tepidihabitantia > Tepidihabitantales > Tepidihabitantaceae > Tepidihabitans. Next base: position 84,027 of record JBBISL010000005.1, on the reverse strand, counting down.
TTGTCTAAAGCGGGAGTTTCTGTCTGTCTGAGCAACAATTCTCTGATGTACGGCACTAATATAACGGCCAAACCGCTATGCTCATTCATATCCTGTCTTATATAATTATACAATAAATCCCAACATTGTCATCGGAGTTGACATGCGCACCATCATCGGTGTTAGAACTATCCGCCTTGGGCAAGGAACGAAACCATCTACTATCCCAAAACTACCCCGGAATCAGAAAACCTCTGTGACATTTCGCTGTGGATTAACAGAGAACTTCCCCGACCAATCCTTGACAGATGCTAATTTTGCCTCTAAGGTTTTCCTATGCGGCAGCGGCACAAACTTAAAATCTTTTTCATTATCGGGGCGCTCCTTGGCACCTCGTTGGGCTTCAGCCGCGAACTGGAGTTACGCTTTGCCCGACTGGGCGATGAAGACATCTCCGGGAACAACCAGGTAACCGAAGCCGGAACCGAACTGCCAAAGCCGCTTACGGTGCAGGTGTTGAGTGGCGGCAAACCAATTGCCGGCCTGCCGGTACGATTCTCGCTCCTCAGCGAACCGGATGAGAATCGGTTTTATCCCGGCAAATCGGCACGCATTACCGACACCCTCGTCTTCACCGACCGATTGGGTTTTGCCCGGACCCGCGTGCAACTGGGCAGCGGTGCCGGTGACTACCGCATCCGCGCCGTCGCCAATGGTCAGGAACTGATGTTTTCCCTGCGCGGGTTAAAACGGCACTGGCTTTGGCTCACCATCGTGGAAATTGTCGGCGGTCTGGCTTTGTTCCTGTTTGGCCTGTACTACGGCTCCAAGGGTTTGCGCCGACTTGCCGGTAACCGCTTGCGTGAAGCGCTCTTCACCCTGACCCGAAACCGGTTCTTTAGTCTGCTCGTTGGCATTGTCGTAACGGTCATCTTTCAATCGTCAACCGCGGTCATCAGTCTGCTCATCTCGCTCGCTTCCAGCGGACTGCTTACCCTGAGCCAATCGCTCGGCGTCATCCTCGGTGCCGACATCGGCACCACAATAACCGTCCAGCTCCTCTCCTTCCAGCTGTTTGAATACTCTTTGATTGTTGTGTTCCTCGGTCTTGTGTTGATGAACACTATTCCCCGGGTCCGAGACATCGGTCAGGCGCTATTTGGCTTCGGACTGGTGTTTTACTCCCTCAAGGTTGTGCTGAATGCTGCCGAACCCCTGCCGTTTGTTCCGGCGATTCAGCAAACGGTCAAAGCCGCCAGTTCCCACCCCATTCTTGCCCTTCTCTTTGCCCTTCTGCTCACCGCACTCATTCGCTCCTCAGCGGCAACGATTGGCATCGTGGTTGGCTTCTCCTTTGCCGGACTGGTCGAACTTAAAGCCGCTATCCCTTTCATCATCGGCGCCAATATCGGCAGCGCCCTCAACGCCATCGTCGCATCCTGGCGCACCACCACCGAAGCCCGGCGTATCGCCGCCGCGCAGATTCTGTTTAAAATTACCGTCGCTATCATCTGCCTGCCATTTCTCAACCCGCTCACCCATCTTTTCTCTGCCACCGGTAACACCGTTGCCCGGCAGATTGCCAACGCCCACACCCTATTAAACATCGGCTCTGCCCTGCTCTTTCTCCCCTTTTTGACCGCTTATCAGAAACTGCTCTGCCTTATCGTACCGGACCGAGAACAGAAGTACCTGGCCACCAGATACATTAACCAGGCATCGCTCGATGCACCGGAACTGGCGCTGGCGCAGGTTAATCGTGAACTTCTCCGGATGGCAGAACTTGTGCAACAGATGTTCCAGCGGTCGATTACCGTATTTCTTCGTGGTGACAAAACCGACTGCCGACAACTTGTTGCCCAGGACGACCAGGTTGACCGGCTTGAAGAAGCGCTCACCGGCTACCTCGCCCGCATCTCTCAAGAATCGCTCGGTCCGGAAATATCCAAAAAGACCCTTGCCCTTTTCTACATTACCGATGAGCTCGAGCACATCGCCGACATCGTCTCCAAAAATCTCGTCAACTACACCCGCAAAAAACTGAACGAAAACCTTGCCTTCTCAGAAGATGGTTTGGAGGAAATCAAACAGTTCCACCACGAGGTTCAGGAAAACTTTACCCTTACCCTTGCCTGCCTTACCACCTGGGACAAAAATCTCGCCCAGCAACTTGTGCAAAAACGCAGCTGGGGGGTAGAGCGCAAACGGGAGCTCCACAACCGCCACCTCACCCGTTTATCCCGCGGCTTAAAAGAGTCGCTGGACACCTCAACCATTCATCTGGATATAATAGCAGACCTGGAGCGGGCTAACTTTCACCTCTCCCAGATTGGTGCCGCAATCCTCGGCACCCGATTCACCACCGCTCCTGATGAATCCGACTCGGGTCAAACTGGGTCCGGGGCTCAGGTTTGACCTTCGGCACCCCCACCGAAATCACACACAACAGCCCAAATTTATCAGGAATCTTAAGCAGCTCTTTTAACGACCTTTCCCGTTCCGCCCTTGGATGAACACCAAGCCAGACCGCACCCAAGCCAAGCATTGCAGCGGCTATCAGAATATTTTCGGTCGCCGCTGAGCAGTCCTGCACCCAGAAATGGGGCGAAACCTCCTTATCACCACAGACCGCAATCGCCAGCGGTGCCTGATTAAGCATCTGCGCTGCAGGGTGAATTTCGGCTATCCGGCGCAACATCTCCCGTGCTTTTATCACAATAAAATGCCAGGGTTTAAGATTTCTGGCTGAAGGTGCCGCCATTCCCGCCTCGAGCAGAGCAATCACATCCGCCTCTTGCACCGGTACATCAAGATAGTCCCGAACACTACGCCGTAAACAAATCGGCAAAATTCTCTTATCCATAAATATAAGTTTTTGTTTTCTTTTGATTGATTATAACATAAGCCCTATGCGACATCAACAGTTATTAAAAAAGACCGCCCGGAATAAAGCGGGCGGCCAGGCGCAGAGCTACGACGCATCTCTACCCCCTCAAAAGCCTCTCCCACAATCAATTCTTATAATACTTATATGCAATTTATGTTCCAAATGTGTCGCACAAAATTAAAATAAATAACGCATTATAATAGAATAAGTTATTTAACAAATCTTTATACCGCATGCGACACCGAATTAATTACTGCCGAAAAAAACGGCGAATACAGCATAAAAACACGGCTGTCAAATAATCTCGATTCGCCGGTATTCTGTTGTAAAGTTAGGACGCCGCTAATCTTTTAATGCTTGACTTTAAGGTTTTAACTACTAAAATTTAATAAAAACAAAAGGAGCATAAAATGAGCAAAAAAATCGCATTGACCGTGCTTTTTTTGACAACAATCACCTTTTCGTTTGCCCTCGCTCAGGAAAAAGGCAAACCCGAAACACCGGTTGTGCCTTATGACCCGGAACTAGAAGATAGGGTTAGTGCTGATGGATTCGTTGATATTGAGGGCCAGGAGTATCCCGGTTCTTTTTATGACCCGGTTACTGGTGTTACTATCTACTGGGGTTATGACGATAGCCTGCTCTATGTAGCGCTCTCGGCAAAAGGAACCGGCTGGATTGCACTGGGTCTCGGCTCACCCAAAATGGACAAATCTAACATCTTTATTGGCTACTATACCGAAGACTCGACAAACCTCGAAAACCACATCGGTGCCGGCTGGTCCCACAAACCGGTGACCGATACCAATCTCCTTGAAGACTGGGAAATTGATTACGACGATGAGACCGACGAAATGGTGATTGAGTTCGCCTATCCGCTTAAATGGACCGGGTTAAAAGGTACGGCGATTTCAGAATTGGCCCCGGGACAGACTTACAGCCTTATCCTTGCCCGCAACCCGAAAAGCCCATCTTTCAAAGCCAAACACGCCAGGAAGTCCAGTTACACTTTTAGCCTTGCTCCAAAACCTGAACCCGTACCCGAGGACAGCACCTCAAACAAAAAATAGCCTACGCCCAGCCTTCTCCTGCATCTGCTTTTACCACTGCTCACCCAATCCTCCTTTTCAACCATTACTGAGAAACCAGAACATTTTGATGTTGTCATCATCACCCATCGTGGCGGCTGGGGTAATGTGCCGCTAAAAAAATCGCCCGACATTTTCCCGATTGTAAAAGGCATTCAAGATTACCTTGTCCGCAAAGGGGTTTCCTCGGCTGTCATTCCTTATCACCGGGCTCCAGTCAAACCCCCTGCCACAACCCCGAACTTTTCTACCCAGTTGAAGACATTAACTGAGATGTTAGACCTCCACCACTGTCAGGCGCGTCATTTCGTATCCAAAATTGAATCTCTGGCTCAGGCAAATAGGCAACTAAAATTTATCTTTATCAGTATCTCAAACGGTGCGGTTTTCTCAAATCAGGTTATGGAGCTGCTCCCTCCCCAATTGGCGGCGCGGACCTTCTCTATCGAACTCGGTCCACCGTTCTGGCATGGTTTATTGCGCAGCGAAAACAACCTGATTCTCGACAACGAAGGCGCTGACCCTCTCACGACCGGTGAAGTTGAAACTGTTCTTGCCTCCCTACTTGAAGACATCGGGAATCTTCTCATCGGCTGGGTTAAAGGGAAAAACCACCGCCTCGAAGAGGTGTGGCACATCCCAGACCATGACTACATCTGGGATGAAATCGAACCCACCGTCTTAGACTTTTTGGATAGACGCGTTATTCAATCTACCGCCGCTAACCCTTGACAGGGGTCTTTTTCCTGTTATTCTATATGTCTGATGTTTTTAATCGCAAGGAGGATGTATGAAGTTTAAGATTACGCCGACATGGCTCGGCGCGGGGATTGTGTTCCTCGCGGCGCTCATCTTTTCGGGCTGTCCGAAACCACCGCTTGTTCCGGAAAAACCCAGTGGCCCGCTTCTCGGATACAAAAATGTTGTCTTCACCTGCTCCACTCGCACCACCGACCCATCAGGTAGTCAGGTTGCCTACCAGTTCGATTGGGGCGATGGCTCGCAATCTCAATGGTCCGGCTGGGTTGATGGTGGTATCGCCTATGCCGATACCCACACCTATACTACCGCGGGCTCGATGGAAATTAAAGCCCGGGCAAAAAACTCCAAAGGCCGGGTTTCCGGTTGGTCTGAGCCGCTGATTATCGAAATCAGCCCGGGTGAAGGCGAAGTCCGCTGGCGATTTACCTATACTGACCCGGAAGCACCCGAAGACTCTGCCGACTTCTCCAACCACATCTTCAGTATCGGACCCGAAGGCAATGTCTACATTCCTGCCGCGGACATTCCGGCACTGATGTGCCGTAACGCCAACGGCAACCGGCGCTGGGAGTTCATACCGGAAGATGAAGACGAACTTTCCATCGGTGCAACAATCAGCCCGGACGGCACAATTTACTTCGGCACCGAAGAAGGTAACCTTTACGCCGTCACTCCCTCCGGCCAGAAAAAATGGAAGGTAACCTTCCGCTCCGGCATAACCGCCCTGCCCGCTCTTGGGTCCGATGGCACAATCTTTATCCAGACCGAAAACGACTCGGTTTTTGCCATTGACCCAAACGATGGCGCCCGGAAATGGGTTTTCTATGCCGGTGGCGGAGAACATTCACCGGTAATCGGTCCGGACGGCACGGTGTTTGTTTCTCAGGACGATACCCTCTATGCCATTAGCCCTTCAGATGGTCAGATAAAATGGCGTTACGGTATGCGACAGGCGATAGCGGCACCGCCCGCAATCGACACCCGAAGTTCTGTTCTCTATGTAACCGACGAGGATGGCTGGCTTGCCTCGGTGAACATTGCCGATGGAAATGAAAACTGGGCGGTGCGCTTTGTGGGCGAACTTTCGGCTCCGGTAATCGGTGGTGATGGCACAATCTACATCACCCTGAGTGGCACACTGCTCGCCGTTTCCCCACAGAACGGCAACATCAACTGGCAGTTCATTCCACCGCTAACTGGTGACGCCTCAACTCCGGCGGTTAGCAATACTGGCGTTGTCTACTTCCTTTGTGTTGGACTGATTGACCAGCAAGGTGACCGCGATTCACTCTATGCGGTCAACAGTGACGGCTCAAGGCGCTGGGCTGCGGGACTGGGCATTGGCACACCCGGCGATTTTATTTCCGCCCCGAAGATTGACGATGCCGGCTACATCTACATCGGCGATGGCACCCGTGCCTGGTGTGTTGTTGGCTACGGTGGTCCGGCCGACTCCTCCTGGCCCATGTTTGGTGGTGACATCAAAAACACCGGTCGAGCAGAGTAAATCAATATGTTTAATCCTGTACCCCCTCAACTTGACCATCGCGAAATTGAGACGCGGATACTCCGCTTCTGGGAAGAAGGTCGCCATTTTCACCGCCTGAAAGAACGCAACCGCGGTAACCCTAAATTCCGCTTTCTGGATGGACCAATTACCGCCAATGGTCCGATGGGCGTCCACCACGCCTGGGGTAGAACCTATAAAGACCTGTTCCAGCGCTATAAGGCGATGCTCGGCTTTGACCAGCGGTTCCAGAACGGCTTTGACTGCCAGGGGCTCTGGGTTGAGGTCGAGGTGGAAAAAGAACTGGGCTTCAAGTCCAAAAAGGACATCGAAAAGTTTGGCATCGCCCGGTTTGTGGAAAAGTGCAAAGAACGGGTGATGAGGTTCTCCCGCATTCAGACCCAGCAGTCAATCCTTATCGGTCAGTGGATGGACTGGGAAAACTCTTACTACACGATGTCGGAAGAAAACAACTACTCTATCTGGTATTTTCTTAAGAAGTGCCACGAACTCGGCTTAATTTATGAAGGGACCGATGTGATGCCCTGGTGTGCCCGTTGTGGCACCGCCATTTCTGATATGGAAATCGCCACTGAAGGTTACCGGCTATTAACCCATCCGGCGGTTTATGTCCGCTTCCCCATCTTAAACCGTACCAGCGAATCGCTCCTGGTCTGGACCACCACACCCTGGACACTTTCTTCCAACACCGCTGCCGCGGTTCATCCCGACCTCATTTATGTCCGGGCAAAAAAGGACGGTGAGGTGTTGATCCTCGCTAAAGAACTCCTCCGGGTCCTCGGCAACGGCGCAGAGGTAATTGAAGAGTTTCCGGGTAGCAGACTTGCCAGTTTGAAATACCAGGGTCCATTTGATGAACTCCCGGCGCAGCAAGGGGTTGAACATCGCGTCGTGCTCTGGAAAGAGGTCAGCGCCACCGAAGGTACCGGCATCGTGCACATCGCCCCGGGCTGCGGCAAAGAGGACTTCCTCCTTGGCAAAGAGGAAAACCTCTCTGTCATCGCCCCCCTGAACGAAGACGGCACATTCAAAGAAGGTTTTGACTGGCTCACGGGCAAAGACGCCGCCCGGGTTGCACCCGAGATTTTTGAAAACCTCAAACAGAAAGGTTTGCTCTATCGGGTAGAAGATTACACCCACCGCTATCCGGTCTGCTGGCGCTGTGGTGAGGAACTGGTATTCCGCCTCGTTGATGAGTGGTTCATCGCAATGGACCCATTGCGGGAGGCGATTATGGCATCGGCAAGACAGGTGCGCTGGATTCCGGAATTTGGTCTTGAACGGGAACTGGACTGGCTGCGCAACATGGGTGACTGGTGCATCTCCAAAAAGCGTTACTGGGGACTCGCCCTTCCCATCTACAAATGCTCCTGCGGCTGGTTTGATGTCATCGGTTCACCCGAGGAGTTAAGAGAAAGGGCGCACACCGGCTGGGAAAAGTTTGCGGGCCACACACCGCATCGCCCTTGGATTGATGAAGTAAAAATCGGCTGCCCCAAATGCGGCAACCTCGTCTCCCGCATCAAAGATGTTGGCAACCCCTGGCTTGATGCCGGCATCGTGCCCTTCTCTACCACCCATTACCTTACCAACCGCAACTACTGGCAGGAATGGTTCCCCTTTGACTTCATCACCGAATCCTTCCCCGGTCAATTCCGCAACTGGTTCTACGCCATTCTCGCGATGAGCACCGTTCTCGAAAAATGCTCGCCCTTCCGCACCGTACTCGGTTATGCAACGATGAAGGCTGAAGATGGCCGGGAGATGCACAAATCCTGGGGCAACGCCATTGAAGTCGAAGAGGCGGTGGCAAAAATGGGTGCCGACACGATGCGCTGGGTCTTTTGCCGCCACAACCCGACCCAGAACCTCCTCTTCGGATTCAAGGTCGGCGAAGAGGTCAAGCGCAAACTCCTCACCCTCTGGAATGTTTACAGCTTCTTTGTCACCTACGCCCTCATCGACAAAGTCAACCCCACAACCCTGAATGTGAAAAAAGAACACCTCAGCCGCCTTGACCGCTGGATTCTCTCCCGTCTCAACAACCTCGTTTTGTTCACCCGCGAACGGCTTGAAGACTACGACTGTGCCGCCGCGGCACTGGCGGCGGAACAGTTTATCGACGACTTGTCCACCTGGTATGTCCGCCGCAGCCGGCGCCGATTCTGGAAGTCTGCTGCCGACCAGGACAAAAACGCCGCCTACCACACCCTCTACACCTGCCTCGTAACCCTCGTCAAACTCCTTGCGCCATTCATCCCCTTCCTTACCGAAGAAATCTACCAGAACCTCGTCCGCTCCTGTGACCCCCAGGCGCCCGACAGCGTCCACCTTACATTCTACCCTGAACCCGACAAAACGCTCATCGACCCAGAACTGGAAGCCGATATGCAACTTGCCCGCGAACTGGTATCGCTGGGCCATGCCGCCCGGGAAAAGTCGCGCATCAAAGTGCGCCAGCCGCTATCCCGGATGTTCGTTATGCCAAAACCACCGGTTGACCAACACCGCCTTGAACCCGACATCGAGATTGTCAAAGACGAACTGAACATCCGCAACATCACCTTTACCACCGGAACATTGCCCAAAGGATTGGCAATGGAAGAGAGTGACCATTTTACCATCGGGATTGACATCCAGCTCACCCCGGAACTGGAAGCCGAAGGCTTGGTGCGTGAACTCATCCGCCGGATTCAGAACCTGCGCAAAAACGCCGGATTTGAGGTTGCCGACCGCATCGCCCTTTCCTGTCAGGGTTCAGACCGCCTTACTCAAGCAGTCCAGCAGTTTAAAGAGTACCTCCAGCAGGAAACCCTGGCGGTAGAACTGAAATTTGTGCCCCTTGACCAGGCGGAAATTGAAACGGAAATTACCGTAAACCGCGAGCCCGCACGGCTCGCCATCAGGAGGGTAAAAACATAATGGCGAAAGCAAAGAAAAAAACCGTCCGCCCCATTTCAACGAAAGACCTGCGCCGTCTGGAACAGGCGCTCCTCAATGAAAAACAACGCATCCTGCGCCAGGGTAACTTCACCCGTCAGGTAATGGATGTTCCCGCCGACACCGGCGACCTTTCCAGCCATCGCACCCATATTGCCGACCAGGGCACCGAAAACTTCCAGCGCGAACTCGCCTCCCAGTTACGCTCGATTGAATCCCGCTCCCTGCGCGACATTGACGATGCCCTCAGCAAAATTGCTGCCGGCACCTACGGCATCTGCGAACTGTGCGGCGAACCAATACCTCTTGCCCGGCTTGAGGCGGTGCCCGCTGCCCGGTTCTGTATGAAGTGTGCGCAAAAAGCGAAAAAAGAAGTCTGACAAACCATCAACGCTTCTCGGTCTCGGGCCGAATCGGCACGCTTCTCTTCTCCCTTCCCGGACTCTTAACCATCAACCACGAACTCGAGATTGCCGTCTCGGCGCTGCTCATCCTCTACCTCTACATTATGCTTAAACCAACTCGCAAAAACATTATCCCCCTGCGTACCTTCATCTGGCTGGCGCCCGCGCTCGTACTCTCTAACGCCCTGCTCGGACCCAAACCCAAACTCCTTAATCTCTTCAGTACCCCGGGCGCCCTCAATGGTATCCTCATCTCCTACCGTCTTATCTGGGGTGTTTTACTAACCGCTATCCTCGTCACCGCCTGTCCGCAACCCGAACTCCTTGACTTCTTCCACAACATCTTTGGCAAACAACTCGCCTCACTCTTGACCACCACCCTGCAACTTGTCCCCATCTTCGCCGACATCCGCATCCCGGAACTGCGTCAGCTTCCCGACGCCATCGCCCGACGCCTCCAACTGGCACAGCACCAGTGCCTGAACCAAACCCCAATCTCTCTCAACCCTTCCGACCGCCGGTTAAAACTCTTTATTACCGACCTTTTTCTCCTCATCCCTGCTGCCCTGTGCACCATTTTCTCCTTTGTCTTCTGACCGATGAGCCAAACCACTCTCCTGCGCAACATCCGGCTGACAATTGAATTTGACGGCACAAACTACTACGGCTGGCAGATTCAGCCCAACACACCAACCATTCAGGCCGAACTCCAGAATGCCCTCCAAAAGCTGTTCGGCACCGCCACCGAAATCTACGGCTGCAGCCGCACCGATGCCGGGGTCTCGGCGCGCAACTACATTGCCAACTTCTTCACCGACTCTGCGCTCCCGGTAAAAAAGATTGCGCCGGCGCTCAACTTCTATCTACCCCGTGACATCTTCGTGAAATCTGCCGAACCCGTTCCCCTTGAATTCCACGCCCGTTACTCGGCTCGAGCCAAAACCTACTCCTACGCCATTGTCCTCAACCGCTCACCACTCCGCCGCCGCTATGCCTGGGAATACCCTTACCCCTTAAACCTTGACCGACTCAAATCTGCCGCCCACCTCTTTCTCGGCAAACGCGACTACAACCCCTTCTGCCACACCCGGGAACCGAACGGCGTCTGCCAGATTTTCTCAATCCGGATAAAAACCGCTCACGACCAGATAACCATTTTTATCCAGGGTGACCGCTTCCTCTACAAAATGGTGCGCCGAATTGTGGGGGCAATGGTCGCTTATGCGGCGTGCCGCCTCACAAAGCAACAAATCCGTGCTGCCCTTGCCGGTAGGGCGCATCGTTCCTTCCCGACCGCACCTGCCAACGGGCTCATCCTCGAATCGGTGCGCTACTGAGCCTGATAACGCCGGGCAGCATCGTTCAGCGCCTGCTCGGGCGTTTTGATGCCAAGCGTTGCCGCCTCCAGCTCCTCAACCAGCGCCTTCCTGCCGGCAAGCCACTTTAGCCCGCGCGGCTCAAATACCCCGAACTCCATCTGCTCATACGCCGCGCGCAAACCCGGTGTCTTTTCCAGCCGCTCCTTAAGCCGCGGGTCGTCAAGACATCGGCGGTGAATCGGCACATACCAGGTACCCAAAGACCACTCCACCTGCTGCTCGGGCGCAATAAACCACTTAATAAACCGCCACGCCGCCCTCTTCTCCTCCGGCTTTGCCCGCTTAAACATCCCGATGTTCGTCCCGTAGATAATCGCCGCCCGCTCCTTACCCCAAACTGGCACCGGTGCCATCCCCACCGGAAAACTCTCCTTATCAACCACTGGTGCCCGCCAGGTTGAACTGCCGGTCAGGGTTGCTATCCTTCCCACCAGAAAGTCGTCCATCGGATTCCGGCCCGTCACTGTTGTCTGCACACTGTCCCGGTAAATCAAATCCACCTGAAACCGCAAAACCTCAACCCCGACCGGACCGTTAAACTCAGGTTTGCCATCCTCCTGGTCTAAAAACCTGCCGCCCCGCTGAAACAGCATCGAGCCAAAAATCCAGATATCGGTCCCGTTTGCCGTTGCCCACACCTCAACCTCGCCCCGCTCATTCCGCCGCACCACCTGACGACACATCCTGCGAAACTCCTCCCAGGTACCCGGAAACGAATCATAACCCGCCGCCTTCAACATATTCACATTGTAATAGTAAACCGGCACACTCTTATTAAACGGCAGGGTTAAAATCTTCCCCTCCCAGCGATTGTTCTCCAGCAACCGAGGATAAATATCAGCCCGCTCCTCTGCACTCAACCCCTCAGGACCGTTCATATAATCCTCTAAAAACTCCAGTTCGCCCGCGGCAAACAACTGCGTTGTCCAGTTCTCATACATCTGGGCAATTGTTGGTGGACTCTGCACCGCCACCGCGCCCAGCAACTTCTGCGCCAGCGCATCGTAATTCCCCATCCCCACTAGTTCAATACGAATGTCCGGATTCTCCTTCTCAAACCGCTCAACCATCGCCTTCAAGGTCTTCTGCGCCTCACCACCCATCGCATGCCAGAACCGCACCGTGACCCGCTTCGACTTGGTCCGGCACCCGGTTACAACCGCAAGAAAAATCAGGCTAAAAATCAGCAACCTTTTCACACCACTATTCTAAAAACCTCTCAAAACCGGTCAACAAAAAAGGGCGCCCGAAAATCGGACGCCCTTTAAAACCCGTTTGCGCTATCGCAAAACTGACGCCTTCATCCGTACGCTACTGGCACCAGCGGCAACCTCGTAAAAGTAAAGACCATTCGGCACCGACTTACCCCCATCATCGGTTAGATTCCAGACCACCGACTGATTGCCCGCTGTCAGCGTACCGGAAAACACCGTGCGCACCAGTTCCCCGGAAGCGGCATAGACCCGCACCGTAACCGGACTTGCGGCGGGCAAACTGAAACTCAGCCTTTGACTCATCCCTGCCGGGTTCGGGAAAACGCGCACCAGCTCCGGCACCGCTGACCTCTTCTCCTCCTTCACACCGGTCAGATACGGCTCAATCCAGCTCCGCACCGTCGCCTCATCAAAACCTTCCATTGACCCGACCACGATGCCCGCGGTATCAATCACATAGTTCAGCGGGATATAACCATTCATCCGATAGGCGCTCCAGGCAGGACCGCCGTCACGGAAAAACGGATAGGTGTACTGCCGGGCATAAACCTTCACCACCGAATTCATATCCTGAAACAGATTTATTCCCAAAGGCAGATAACCCTGAGCGCCATACTCATCATACATTGCCTGGATTCGCGGCAACTCGCGAGACAACCTGGTCAGGTGGACTGCCAGAAAAAGAGCTGGACAACATGCCCCCGGTACTCCGAAGGCACAAGATGTGTAACCCAGGCGGTGTCCGGAACTGAAACATCCGGAGCGGGGTCGCCGGGTTGGGGCCAAGCCATTACCAAAGCCGGTGCCAACAGCAAAAGCGCCATTGCACCAACCTTAACGAACTTCAACAAACGCACCTCCTTTTTGGTTCTCCTTCCATTCTACCCGCAACTTCGCCCCTGTCAACTCGCACCCTTTTCTTCCTCTATAAAACGCACTGCCCACCGTGCGGCTATAAGCCTTTGCAAAAATCCCGACAAATTCAACAAATACCCGTTCGTCTTTAACCATTCTTCACATCTTTCACTATCCGGTATCAGCATCTTCACAATACTCCAGAAATTTTTATTATGTCTCCTCTCTTCCAGATGAACCAGTTCATGCACTACAACATAGTCGAGCACCGGTAACGGTGCCATCACCAGTCGCCAGGTGAAGTTAAGAGTTTTGTTCTGTGAACAAGACCCCCAGCGTTTCGTCGCATTGGTAATGCGCAGCGCTCGATACTCAAACCCCCGTTTACTTGCATACCACCGCAACCTTTCGCCAATCTTCTGATAAGCCGCTTTTTTTATACCACTCGATAAACACCGCCCGCGCCGGAGTAAAAATCGGGCAGGTTCCAAACCATAAAAACGGCATCAGCCGAAAAAGTCGCCACCGATTCCACCTTATTAGCCAGACAAAAGAGAGCCCTGAATACTACCCCCGGAACGACCCAGAGGGTCGTTACCTATACCGTACCCCCTGCGGTAATCAACAGGATTTCAATGAGTTAACAGAGCGTTAAAAGGGCGGGAAATTGGGGTCTAAAAGATAAGGCACCCATCGCCGTAAAATAAACCGCTGTTTCTGTGCTTAAGCCCGATTTTACAGTTTCAGGAGCGTTGCCGGGTCAATCGGTTTGCCATTTTTTCTGATTTCAAAGTGGAGATGGGGCGCACTTGCCTGTCCGGTCATCCCGACCTTACCGATAATCGCACCCACCTTGACCGTGTCCCCGCGCTGGACCAGCCAGTTTTCGAGATGTCCATAGTAACTGTCGTAGCCCTTTTCGTGGCGTAAAAGGAGGTATCTGCCGAACTGTTTGTCAACCCCCTTTTCCAGAACAATCCCATCGGCCGTTGCCCGCACTAAACTGCCTTTCTGGCAGGCAAAGTCAATCGCCATATGCTCAACACTCGCCCCGCGTGAGACCACATAGCCGCTCACCGGCACCAGTACCGGCAGCGGTTGACTGCCCCAGGGTTGATTTTTGACCCAGTCGGGCACGCCGGCTGAGTCAACCATTCCGGTCTGCCAGTTCACCGGTGGTGGTGTCAGGTCAACCCCGAGCATCTTTGCCAGTTTCTCCCGCTCCTTTTCAAGAAACTCGAGCCGCTCTTGGAGCGCCGTCACCTTTTTGAACTCCTGTTCCAGTTGCCGGTTGCGCCGCGCCAGATACACCATCCGGCTGAATCGGTACGCCCCGGACGCCACGAGTCCGAACGCAACGAACAGCATCACCGTCATAAACACGAGCACGACAAACAGAAAGCGCGCCAGTCCGAGCGAGAGGCTGAAGCGTAGCGAGTTGGGTGTGTAGTTGCCAAAGATGAAAACGGTAATCTCTTTGCGTGCCACTTACGGTTGTCTTTTCAGAATTTTGACAATGCGGTTCAGGTCGTCTTCGGAAAAGAACTCAATCACCACCCTGCCCGGTTTTTTCTCACCGGCGGCGGGGAAGATTGTGACCCGGGTCTGAAACAGCGCTTGCAGCGCCTCTTCCAGTTCTTTGATGTGGACATCCTTTTCCTTTTCCTGCACCCGGACGCGCCGTTTCCCCCCGCCACACAACCCTTCAAGTGCCCGCACCGACAGCCCTTCATTTATCACCCGCTCGCACAACTCCACCTGTTCGCGCCGGCTGTTGATGCTCAAGAGCGCCCGGGCATGCCCCGGCGTGATTAAACCGGCGGCAAGCGCATCCCGCACCCGGAAGGGCAGCGTCAAGAGCCGCATCACATTGGTTACCGTGGAGCGGTCCTTGCCGACCCGCCGCGCAACCTCCTCATGGGTCAAGTGAAACTCATCGACCAGTTTTTTGTAGGCAAGCGCCTCTTCAATCGGGTTCAGGTCTTCGCGCTGCAGGTTTTCCACCAGCGCCTGCTCCAGCATCTCCCGGTCCTCAACCGCCCGCACCACCGCGGGCACGGTTGTCAATCCTGCCGCCTTTGCCGCGCGCCAGCGCCGCTCACCCGCCACCAGTTCATATCCGTCCCGGCGCCGGCGCACCACCACCGGTTGCAAAACCCCTTTCTCCTTGATTGACGCCACCAGTTCCTGAAATTTCGGGTCGTTTTCTGGCTCCTTCATTGTCCGGGGCTGAAACGGGTTGGGCCGAATCTCCTCAACCGGAATGGGCCGGAACTCCGCTGCCAGCGATGCCTGGGTCCGCTCGGGAATGATGGCGCGAATTCCCTTACCCAATGCCCGACGCTTTTCCTGGGCGCTGTCGCTCATTTTTCCTCCTCTTTCTTCTCGTAGCGGGCAAGCAGTTCATCCGCCAGCGCCAGATAGGACTGGGCACCAGCCGACTGCCCGTCGTAGGCGAAGATGGGCTTGCCAAAACTGGGCGCTTCGGCAAGTCGGACACTGCGCGGTATCACCGTGTCAAACACCTGCTCCTTGAAAAACTCCCGCACCTCCTTCTCCACCTGCTGACAGAGGTTGAGCCGGCTGGAAAACATCGTCAAGAGCACCCCCTCAATCTCGAGTAGGGGGTTGAGACTGGTGCGCACCAAATTGAGCGTCTCTAAAAGTCTTGACATCCCTTCGAGGGCGTAGTACTCCGCCTGGACCGGGATAATCACCCCGCGCGCTGCGGTCAAACTGTTGATGGTCAAGAGCAAAAGGGAAGGCGGGCAGTCAATGATGATAAACGAGTACTTGGGTTCAATTAAGCCGAGCGCCCGACTCAACCGAAACTCGCGCTGTTCCGCATCCACCAGTTCCACCTCGGCACCGGCAAGGTTGATGGTCGCCGGCAGTAAATCCATCCCGGGAAACGGGTTATGGACAATCGCATCGTCAACGCGCTGGGCTTCCAGCAGAGCTTCGTAAACCGATACCTGAACCTTGCTGCGGTCCACCCCCAGCCCAATTGTGGCGTGTGCCTGCGGGTCCATATCAACCAAAAGGGTGTGCGGCTTCCGCAGGGCAAGCGCCGCCGCCAGATTAACCGCGGTCGTGGTTTTGCCCACGCCGCCTTTTTGATTACAGATGGCAATCCGGCGCGCCATTACTCAAAATTTAGCCGAAAGGTCTCCCCTGTCAACACAGTCACCAATCCGCTGCCGGTGCTAAACCGCCTTGTTCAGAATTGGAACTTCAGTCCCAAAGAGTAACTGAACGCCGCAAGGTTGTCAATCGCCTCGCGGTGCCACTCCGGTGCGATGTTTATCATCCCTTCGAGAACCAGACCACCGCGCCGGGTGGTGAGAAACTGCCAGTTGCCATACAGATTGAACTCATTGAATCGGTAATCGGACTGAAATCCGGAATCAGCGGCAATGTAGTGCCGCATGCCCAGCCGGTCTTCAATCGTCAGACTAAGCCCGGTCCGCGTAAACACCTCGCCGCCGAGGGAAAGAGCCCATTCGTTGTAGTCCTGCTCATCCGCACGCTCGACATTCCGGCTCAACTCCCATTGCGGTCCAAACCGTAAGGCAAAACTCGAACCCAGCCGCCACTCCGCTTCCAGCCTGAGTTGATTCTCCGCCTGATTTTGATAAACCGCGGTGGTCTCATCAAACTCCGTCAACCGAAAATCCTCCTCAATCGTCAGCGCCCAATCGGTGCCCAAATCCTGGGTAAAGGTCACATTCGGATGCTCCTCCCAGTAAGAGCGGAACCGGTCCCAATAGCGCCGCCTCGTGAAGTAGTTGTCAATCCCGAACCGGCTGCCGCCCATTGTGTAAACCTCGGCCCCACCGTAAACGGTGTGCTCGGCATAGTTGTTCGTGTCGGCGCTCGGCACGAGCAACCGATTGTTACCATAGACCAGAATAAAGAACAGTCCATCATCCGGCTTCAACTCGGCACCGAGCCGAACCCGATTCAAAAGATAACTGGTGTTATAACTGTCTTCGGGTAGATAGCGCTGCAGTTCCAGCCCTTCACTGAGACTGAAGTTCCAGCCTGACCCCAAGGTGAAATCAACCCCCAGACTCAGGTTGTTGTTTAGATAAGAGGCATAAGAGACCGAATCGGTCTTCAGTAAAAAACCCGGGTGGTAGTAGCGCAGTTCACCGTCATAGTTACCCTGCAGTTGTAGCCAGGAGTTGACCGGTAGGGTACCGCTTAAATTGAGCCGGTCGCGAATTGAACGGGTGGAAAAGGCAACGCCGTTGCCGGCGCTCCATTCGCCCCGCTCCATTTTCTCAGTTTTCTTTGGTTCCAGCCCGAAGTCCCAGAAAAGCCGCAGTTCGGTGTCAAGGGCGCTGGTGTCCCGCGTTACGGTGTCAATGACAACATAGCGCTGGGCGAAGTAGTCGCCGCTCACGCCGATTTCATTCCGGGGGTTAAGGCTCCCGACTAAAAGCCAGAGGTAAATCATTCCGAATCGGGCGCAGGTGTTCCGCTTTCCAAAACCTCAAGCGCCCGGTTCATCAACCGCTGTGCCTGCGTCGCCTCCTGCAATGCCGCGGCTAACTTTCCTGCCTTTTGCAGTTCACGGGCGGTCTGCTGGTGGTTGCGCGCCTCAGAGAGCAACCTCCGGGCTTCACCGCTTTTCTCCTTCTCCAGTTGTTCAGACCACAAATCAAACAACCGCTCGGTCTCACTGAGCGTAGTCTCAAGAAGTTCCGGGCTGACATCCTTGTTGACCAATACCCAGGCACGCAAAGTCAAATCCCGGCTCGCCAGGGTCAACCGCAGCGCCCTGCCGAAAAACCGCTCCCGAAACCGATTGCGTGCCTGAACCTGCCACTCCAGGGCGCGCTGGAACATCTCCTGTGCCCGAACATTCTTTGCCGCCTGAATCGGGCCCTTTGCCCGTTCCTGAACCCGTTCGGTCCGCTCCAGTTCCAGTTCCACCCTTTCCGGTGCCAGTACCTGCCGGAGCAGTTTGAGCGCCGCCCCGATGTGCTCGCGCGCGGTGATTGTGAACCGCAGCGCCATCCGGTAGCGCCGGGCACGATAGTTGTCTTCCGCCGCTGCCTGCTCCGAACGTGCCATCTGCCACAAATCCTGCGCCCGCTGGTCCTCAATCCGATTGACCAGCGGCTCTGCCTCCTGCATCAACTGTGCGGTCCGCTCTATCTCCTGCCGGACCCGCTCCGGGTTGTTCACCACCATATCAAGCGCCTGCCACGCGCGCTGCCTTGCCGCCAGGGTTCGGCTCAACGCCCAGCGATAACGCCGACCTCGATACCCCTCCCAGGCGCTGTTCTGAATCTCAACTGCGCTTCTCAGCACGGTCCGGGCTTCCTCATTACCGGACGGCTCAACCACAACTCGTGCCCGTTCAATAACCTCGTCGGTCCGCTGCAGTTCCGCACGAACCTTGTCCGGACTCTGGGCAAGAACCGTGCCCAGTAGGACCAGAATCAGTAGCGTAAACCTTTTCATATCCACCTCTGCCTTAATCAAAAGCAACCCATGTGCCAGAATCCAAACACATTGAAAATATGTAACTTAACCATTTCGGACGGTTCAACAAACTGAACATTTTCGAACCTTTATGGCTCAAAATGTTCACTCGCTCTCCTGTGCCTCAATCCCGAACTTTGCCAGTTTTGTGTAGAGCATCCTGCGTGTAATCCCGAGCAGTTTTGCCGCCTTGGACTTGTTGCCGCCTGCCCGCGCCAGCGCCTCTTCAACCATCTTGCGTTCCATCTCCCATAAGGAACCGGGTGAGTCCGAATCCGATTTCCGGGCAAACACCGGCTCGGGAAACTGAATAAACTGGGGTTTTATCTCGCCCTTCTCGGACAAAATCAGCGCCCGCTCCAGCACATTCTCCAGTTCCCGCACATTACCGGGCCAGTCATAACTTAGCAATGTCTGCACCACATCCTCGGAAAGTTCCTGTTGATAGCCCAGCCGGGACAAAATGTGCCGGGCAAGCGCCGGAATGTCCTCTTTGTGCTCACGCAAAGGTGGCAGATGAATTGGAAACACCGCGAGCCGGTAGTAAAGGTCCTCGCGAAATTTGCCCGCACGCACCGCTTCGGGCAAATTGCGGTTGGTTGCCGCAACAATTCGGGCATCAACCGTTATCGTCTCTCTGCCGCCCAGCCGAACAAAACTTCTGTCCTGGAGAAAACGCAAAAGTTTCACCTGCAACGACGAGGTGATTTCGCCAATCTCGTCCAGAAATAGTGTTCCACCCTGCGCCTGCTCCAGCCGGCCCGATTTTCGGCTCGTCGCGCCGGTAAACGCACCCTTTTCATAGCCAAAAAGCTCCGACTCCAGCAGGGTCTCAGGCAGCGCCGCGGCATGCATCACGACAAACGGGTTTTGCGCCCGGTTGCTCAAACGGTGAATCATCCGCGCCACCAGTTCTTTGCCCGTGCCGCTTTCACCGGTGATGAGTACCGTGGCGTCACTCTGTGCCACCTTGGCAATCAAACCCTTGACCTTTGCTATTGCCGGACTATCACCCACCAGTTCGGCAAACCGGCTGGTCAGTTTCAACTCCTCTTTCAACTGCCGGTTCTCAACTCTGGTCTTCTGGTGCTCCCTGATCTTTTCCAGTACCGCCTGGAGGTGGTCGAGCGCCACCGGTTTCGTGATGAAGTCAAACGCCCCCTGCTTCATCGCCGCCACCGCCAGCGCAATCGTGCCATAACCGGTGATAACCACAACATCGCCTTCGGGATTTATTCTCTTCGCCTTTGCCAGAACCGCCATTCCATCCACCGGTACCATCTTCAAATCGGTAATCACCACATCAAACTTCTCCTGTTCCAGAACCCGGACCGCCTCTTCACCACTGAAAACCGGCTTCACCTCATAACCGAGGTCACGCAGGTTTGCCGCGGTCATCTCGCAGAACCGCCGCTCATCGTCCACCAGTAAAATCTTCATACCGGCAACCACACCTCCACCGTTGTACCGCTGTCCGGCGCACTGCGCAGCCGCACTTCACCCTGATGCAACTCAACAATCCGCCGCACCACAAACAGCCCGAGTCCGCTCCCCTTCTCTTTGGTCGTGAAGAACGGCTCAAACACGCGGCTCTGGTACTCTCTTGGTATACCCGAACCATGGTCGGTAACCTGCACCACCAACCAGCGCCTGCCGCCTTTCTCCGCGGTTTTTGCCTCAATCCTCAACAACCCGCCCTGCGGTTGTGCCTGCAGCGCATTGAGAAACAGGTTCATAAACACCTGGCGCAACTGCAACTCCGAACCCCGGACTTTGGGCAACTGTTCCAGCCGATTTTCAATCCGTATCCCGTTGCGGTTCAACTCCTCCTCCATTCGGGTGAGAACCTGACCAATCAGTGCGCCCAGGTCCACCTCTTCCATCGCACCGGGCTTGCCCGAGCCGATGCTCAAATAGTTGGTCAGTGTCCGATTGAGCCGTTCCACCTCCTCCCGGATGTAATCAAATGTCGGGTCGTTTTCTGCTCCGTACCGAATCTTCAGCCGCTCGGTTGTGGCAAGGATGGTGGCAAGCGGGTTCCGGATTTCGTGCGCCAGCGCTGCCGCCATTTCACCGAGCAGGGCGAATGTGCTGGCGCGCGCCGCTGCCTGCTCCAGTTTCAGGGCGTGCCGGGCAATGCTCAGCAGCGCCAGAACCAGCGCCACCAGTGCTATCAGACTCAACCCGTTGACAAACAAAAGCGAATTGCGGTAAAGGGTCAGACTGCGGAAAAACCGCGCATCCGCCTCAACCCCGAGCACGCCATCAATCGTACCGCCGGCACGGTAAACCGGCGCATAGGCGGTTTTTAGATAGTAAGGTCCGGCTGCGAACAGCCGGGTCCGGCTTGGCATCCCGCTGAAAGCGGATAAGATTTCGGTTGCATCCAGTTCCAGCATCGGGTCGGTTTTGCCCGCCACTGCGGGCTCCCGCACATTAAACACATAGCGCAGACTCTCGTCAACCAGAAAGATGTTGAACAGGTCCGCTTCGTTCATCGTCTCATTCAGCGCCCGCACCTGCTCCGGTGTCAACTCCCGGGTTCGCAACTGCGTGGCAATCGTCTTTGCCACCGTTTCCAGCCGGTTCCCTAACTCCTCTTCGAGCGCCGCCCGACTCCGCGACAGCACCAGCCAGCTGTGGACATTGAAAACCGCAATCACCAGCACCGTCAATACCAGCGCATAAATGGTGAACCGCCGCACCTGAAATACTTCCTTTACTGCACCGCTTTTATCACCGCACCACCGTTATCTTCTTTACCCCGCGATAACCGGCATCGGTTTCCAGTTGCAAGAAGTAAACACCGGGTGCTAAACTGCCAATCGGGCTCTTTTCTGCCTTACCGGAATTTATTGAATGCATCTCTGCCACCACCCGACCCGTAATGTCCACTATCCAGACCCGGACGCCTTTTGCACCGCTCTCGCTTGCCAGTTCGGTCCGATATCTCTCGAGCATCGCCACACTTGACACCGTCGGCATTGACTTAACCCCCTTTTCGTCACTCGCTTCGCCCCTAACTCCGGAGCGCGGCATTGTGGGTCCTGAAGCCAAACCCATTGCTGGTACATAGCGCCACAGTTCCCGGGTCTTGTTGCCCTTCAGGGCAAAAAACACGCCGCCGCCAAAATGGGCGATATCACCGCCGGCTTTCACCCGTTTCTTTTTACCGGTAGAACCCTGCTGGGGAATGGTGTCAAGTTCCTCCCAGCGGGCTTCCGTGGTCCGATAGCACCAGAACTCCGCGGTATTGCCACCTTTCAGGGCATAAATACAACCGTCGTAATACGCCGCCGCACTTCCATCCTTGGACTTTTTACTCTTACCGGTCCGCGTGCTCTGCCGCGGAATGCCCGGCAGGGGTGTTGTGCTCCAGCGGTTGCTCTCGATCTCAAACACCCACAACTCTTCGCTGTTTGCCCGATGGGCATAGATGTTATTAGCGCCGTCGTAAACCAGCCAGGAACCCTCTTTCCACTTTCCCGTCGGCGCATCCGGGAGCACACGCCACTCACCGGTTGCGGTGTTGTAACACAGGAAATCGCTGTAATAACCTTTTAACAGGTACAGATAGCCGGTGTCGTTTTTCAATAGATACAACATATCGCCCCCGCCCTTCACCGCTTTGCCGCTATTACCCAGCGGAATATCAGATAACTGTTCCCACCGGTCTTCGGTTGCGTGGTAGCACCAGAAACCCCGGCTATTATTCCCTTTAACTAAATACACCCTTCCCGCACCATCGGCAACACCCCGCGCACCTTTTTTCGGCAACCGTTCCTCTCTTCCCGGCAAAATCGGCGATAGGATACGCCAGGTGTCGGTAAACGGCTCATAGGCATAAAAGTCGCCTGTTTTGTTGCCTTTACCCGCATAAATCACACCCGAATTCTCATCTGCCGCAATCCAGCCCCCATCTTTGACCGCTGCGCCTGAAGGTGCCGCCGGCATCGCCACCACCTCGTGCCAGCCTGCCTGCCATACCGGCGTCACCCAGAACTCACCGGTTTTGATGTTGTTTGCCGGCACCTGGTCAAATGGATAATAGACGCTGCACCGCACCGCCCATTTGCCACCGGTGTTCAAGGAACAGGGCGCAAATGTAACAAACAGTTCCGAATCGCCTGGGGGCTGGTTCACAACATTCTGTTGAGCGGTGTAAACCGGTTGCCCCTGAGCGTTGGTAATCGTCAACCACATCTGATATGTCGCATTCACATTGCCCGGGTTCTGGGCTGCGACCACCGGCGTAATCACACTTCCTGCTGGATACCGGTCCACCGGCACCACAATCCTTGACACTGCGACATCGCGCACCCGGACAAAAACCGCACCGGTATCCCGGTCATTTTCCGGCACAACATCGTTCATCAGTTCGGTTGAACAACTGACCACCAGACTGCCCCTT
The DNA here is from genome assembly GCA_037441285.1 of Caldifarciminota bacterium. Classification (GTDB taxonomy): domain Bacteria; phylum Hydrothermota; class Tepidihabitantia; order Tepidihabitantales; family Tepidihabitantaceae; genus Tepidihabitans. The sequence goes on along the minus strand of JBBISL010000005.1, from coordinate 61,084 downwards.
TCCCGGGCATACCAGCGCGGGAAAATCAACTCGTTTTCGGTGGTGGGCTGATGAAAATAGACCGTTTCCACCTGACAGTAATTTGTGCCGATTCTGAGCCGCACCGGATAACTCTCCATCCTGCTGCCGTAGTTGAAAAGTTTCACCACCGGTGTCACACCCATCCCCGAATCTACCACTCCAGCCGGCGCCAGAATCGCTGTGCACGCAACATCCTTTGCGATAACCTCGCAACTCCCGATATAGGGTCTTAGGTCTTTACCCGTAACCACAATCTGAAGTGAGCCGGTGTTGACCGGATTGATTTCAAAAATCGCCTGACCCTGGCTGTTTGTGCTCGTGTACTCATAAACGGTTGAATCCATTGAGACACAGACCACCGCATTCGGCACCGGTACACCACCCGCCCGCACTGTCACGACAAAGTTCTGGGGCTTTCGCAGGACAACCGAATCGTGCGCCACCTGTAAGGTTTTTACCGGTCCGGTCCAGACATTGAGTTCCGGGTCGCCCAACAGGTTCCATTCAAGATAGCGCACCGAATCTCCATAAATTGAATCAATCCAGAACTTACCGCGCAACGCCGCCTTTCCCAATCGGTACTCACCCTCTTCATAAAGCGAATGGAAAAACCCCCGAAAACAGGCGCTCCGGTACCGGGAAAGGTGGTTTCCCGCACGGGTTGTTCCAAAAAACGCAATTGCACCGCCCAGCGCCCCTGGTGAACCGGCACGCACAAACCGGTCACCATACATCGACTCACCCGGTGCCAGAGTTATCGTCGCACAGGTACCGCTCACCACCACCGGCATTTTCGCACCATTTCCCCAGCCAGTGGCATCAACCGCATTGAAAGGCGAGTACCAGGTGCTGACACCAGAACCCCGATAGGTGATGAAAAGCCTGCCGTCGTGCGCTGCCGCATTCACCTCCCGACTCGAGTCACCATAAAGGTCGCACAAACTCTCTGCCAGGGCAAAACCCCGCGCCACCCAGTACTGACGTAAAATCCGCGAATCCTTTTGATAAAAAGAGTCCGGGGGTACATCTTCCCGAACCACGGTTGTTCCTTTGTAAAACCAGAGCGTATCAATGTCCGCCGGTGGATTTTCATACGCCAGGACCTTGGCAACAAATGTGCTGCAGTCGCGCACCGTCTGTGCCGGAAATCTTCCCACCGGGATTTCCATCAAGTAATTGCCGGTCATATCGCCGTAGTAGTTGTCGTTGTTGTAGTTGAGGCTCGGGATATGAGTCGGACCACCCAGAAGCAAAATATATTCGGGTGGAATGTCCCAGTTGTTCCAGGCATAGCGAATGTAACTGCGAATTGAGGCGGTGTCGGTTCCGGTTTCGCTCGTCGGCACAACCTTTGCGAGCATCCCTTTTGCGGTCTTCCAGTGGACAAGGGGAAAAGCGGCAGAAACGAACGAATCCGGGGCAACAATCAAATAGCGCGCGCCCTCTTCTGCCCCGGCGAGCAAAAACCCCAGCAAGAGTAAAACCAGAACTTTTTTCACGACACCTCCTTGGCAACTTATTAAAATTATCCTGGGATGTAACCCGATTTGTCATTAAAGCATAAAACCGTAGGAGATTTTGTCAACAAAAAGATTACCCTCTGGTGGCATCGCACCAGAGGGTAATGATTAAAATCCGGAACGGGTTCAGTCGCTGTCAATCTGATTATCACGCAACGGTCGCAGCCGGAAGTCAATGCCCCGGGTTAACTCACCGGGATTGACCTCAACCGGCTCGGGATATGTCGCCGCCTGATAACCGGGCTTAGTCGCCGAAACCGTATACCGACCGGGCTCAAGACCCACAATCCGGTAAAACCCATGGCCATCGGTCCGGGCAAAACCGTTACCCTGCAAACCCTGAACGGTAATCAGAACTCCAGCGATGGGCCTGCCCGTCTTCGCATTAACCACCTGACCGGAAATTCCACCACGCCGGGGCTTGGGTTGCAGGGCAAAGTTTATATATTCTGTAACCACGCCCTGAATTACCTCAACCGGCTGGGGATACGCCTCACCAAAGTAGCGCCGTGCCTTTGCCGCCACCTGATACCTTCCCGGAACCAATCCGCGAATGATGTAGTAACCGTTACGGTCGGTTCGTGCCCGACGGGTGCCCAACGGATTGCGCACAATCACCACCGCACCCCGCAAAGGCTCCCGGGTGACACGGTCTACAACTCTACCGCTAATCGCTCCAGTGCGTCTGGGCAAGGGCCTTAACCGCAAATCAACACCCCGGGTGATACTGCCCTCCCGCACCACCACCAGAATCGGAGCGTGAGCCGGAACAAAACCCCTTGCTCGGGCTATCACCTGATAACTCCCTGCATCTAAACCTTCTATCAGGTACTCGCCCTGTTCATTGGTCACCGCCCTGCCTGCGGGCGTACTGTCGCCGCAAGCGGTAACAATCGCATTGACGACAGGCTGACCGGTAGCGACATTGAATACCCTTCCCGCGATACCGCCGGTGCCGGCAAATCCAATGCCGACCAGGGTTCCGATTATAACGAACGCAAGCAGTTTCTTCATTTTTGACCTCCTGTTTTTTTAATTCTACTTGCCATCACCCGATATAATTACAACCGGTGTGCCAAGATTGTAAGTAACTAATTGTCAACGAGTTGTTGTGTTAGGAAATTACGGACGCTGGACTTTTGTGTTCAGAATTGGCTTTTCTGGAACAAAACAGTTTGGTCTTTATCCCACCAGTTGCTCGTAAAAATCGACCCTGCCGACACCAAAAGGAAAGTTTGCCACCCGCTGCCACGAACCGTCCGGCAGGGTGCGGAGCAGCACCACCGAATCAACCACCCCTAAACTTCTGCCCACAGTTTGCACCTCTTTAAGTAGAGAATCCCATTTCTCCTCTTCTGGAACCCGGCAAACCACAAGATACACACCCCGGGACGCTTCATCATTTATTAAAGGGACCGGCTCGATACCGGTGATACTTTTTCTCAACTCCAGCACCGCCTCCTGTCCCTGGGTTACATCACCAAGCAGGAGTTCACCCTGGCGGTGCCAGTTGTCGCACACAATCGCAATGGGGTGTAACTTCCTTCGGGTCTCACTCAAACAGTTTACCATTGTAACCACATCACCCAACGCAACCGGCACCCAGGGCAAAACCACCGGAATGTGCGGCTCCAGTTGAAATATCCCGGGCGCAAACCGCTCCCGCAATCGCAAAAGTTCCTTATCCTGTTGTAATTTAGGGAAACTGACAACACTAAACTGGACCGCCCTCATCTAATAAATTATACCAAATCTCTAACCCCTTGCAATATATGCAGATGTCTTAATTGGCAGCCTGAATCAGCCGACCCGCAACGCCTGGGTCGCTTCCTCTTCAAGCGGTGCCACCTCAAAAACCCGTCTACCAGCCCGCACCTTTAAGCGGGGCAGGCTTTTGCCGTCCGAGTACCGGGCGCAAAGCCGGGCAGCAACCTCAACATCTTTATCATCACCTCCCTGCCAGACAACCACCACCGGTCCCGCAACATCAACCGGCTCAATCACAACATCATTGGCATCAATTAGATTGGTGAGCACCCTGTTCTCCATCTCATTTCTGCCCACAACCACCTTTCGGCGGGAAGGCAGCCGGAAGTGCCTGCCCACCTTTAACAGATTCATATCACGCAGACTGTCTTCATTATGGGCAAACGCATCTTTCAGCCGCTGGGCAAAGTTTTTATCGGTTAAAAGGCAACCACCCGCAGGACAGGGATAATCTTTGATACCGTAATGGGCAGCAAGCGCAATCTGGGGCTTGCGCGACCGTCCCTGAATCGCGAGCAGTTTCTGCCGGTCAACCCAACCTTCAATTTCCGGGACTGTGGGCTCCAGCAGTTTTGCCGAGAGCGGCCGCAAAACCCTGCCCTGCAGCCCGGACTCCCGTTCAATCAACTTCAACGCCTGCAGATGCTGGGACATAGGCCTTTCGCCTAAAACCTCACCCGTGAACACAAACTGGGCGCCAATCTCCTCCATATACTCCTTTGCCCGCGCAAAGGTAAAAATCCGGCAGTCGATGCACGGGTTCATTGCCGAGCCGTAACCGTGCCGGGGCTTCTTTATCATCTGGATGTACTCTTCACCCTTTGCCACCACCTTCAAAGGAATCCCGAGTTGCTCCGCAGCGCGGCGCGCCTCATGCCGACACCCCTTTTTCGTACAGGTGCAAAACGGACTGACAAAGTTTAAGCCAAAAACCTGAACCCCTTGGTCCAGTATCACCCGGCAGGCAAGGATGGAGTCCAGCCCGCCTGATAGTAACGAGACCGCTTTAACCTTCACAGATTTATTCTATCCTTATCCATCTCCGGGTCAACAGTGATGGTTGAACACCATTACTTATTCCCCTGATGCTTGACTTTACCTTACCCTTCTCTAAACTAACCTGTTATGGCTGATGGATTTGGCAGCGGTGTAAAGCGGTTCTTTCGCGAGTGGACCCCGGTTATCATCGCCGTCCTTCTCATTCGCTCCTTTCTTGTTGAGGCGTTTATGGTACCCACCGGCTCAATGGAAGACACCATTTTGGTCGGCGACTTTATGCTCGTCAACAAATTCGTCTATGGGGTCAAAATCCCTTTCACCGACCGCACCCTTATCCCCATTTCCAGCCCGAAGCGCGGGGACATCGTCATCTTCCGGTTTCCGGTTGACCCGGATATGCCGGTTGACTCCCTGCACCCCAACCGCTATGCTCGCATCTTCCCATCCTGGTTACCGCTACTGCCTTTGTTCTGGGATAAACAGACCAACTTCTTCACCTGGTACACCCCGCGCAACTTTGTCAAAAGGTGCGTTGCGGTTGCCGGTGACACCGTTGAAGTACGCAACAAAGAACTGTTTATCAACGGTAAAAAAGTGGTTGCGCCCTACGCGGTCCACAAGTTCTACTACACCCTGCCTCCTTTGCCACAGGAGTTGAAACCCGACTTCCAGCACCTCTGGGAAAACCGTAGTTTTTACCGCTCGGAACTTTCCCCCTATGTTCGGGACAACTTTGGTCCGGTGGTTGTACCCGAAGGACACATCTTTGCGATGGGTGACAACCGGGACAACTCCGAAGACTCCCGCTTCTGGGGACCGCTTCCCCTGCGTTATCTCCGGGGAAAACCGCTCGTTTTGTACTTCTCCTCCAGTGCCGCACCCAACATCGCCCGCATCATCATCTCACCCTGGGCAATCCGATTCAATCGGATTGGCAGACTGGTCCGTTAAACCCTTGTCCGGCATCACCGTCACCGTTCCGTTTGGCAGTGAACCGGACTGGCGATTTGGCACCCAGCCCTTGCCTTATAACCCGGAAACCGCTGAAAAATTCGTCACCGCCCTTATTCGGGAAATTCGCTCCCGGAGCAAAACCCAGCGCAAACACACCTTTACCACCATCTACTTTGGTGGCTGTGGACCATCCTGCCTTACCCTTGACCAGTTGTACCGGATTTTACAGGCGCTTTACGACCACCTTGTAATCCAGCCTGAAGAACAGACATTCGTCGTTTTACCCGACACCGTGGATTTGGCACGGGCAAAGGTCCTGCGCGAATCTGGATTTGACCAGATGACATTACGGCTCAAACCTGATACCCAAACCCTGCCCGAAAACGACTTCCTCATCCTGCAAGATGCTGGCTTCTTCTCGGTTGGATTTGAACTGCCCGTCGCAATTCCGGAAACAGCCTTTAACCGCATCCTTACGCTCAAACCCGACCATATCACATTTTACCCAGAATCAGCCCAACCCAAATTGACCGAAAAACTAACCAGTGAATATAACCAGTTTTTACCCGGACACTTTGCCTTACCCGGCAAAGAAAACCACCATCTTATCGCCTTAGCCGGCAACAAGCCTGTTATCGGGTTCGGACCGGGCGCATTCAGCCGAACAGCGGGTAAAACCGTCGAAAATCCGAAATCATTTTCCGGGTATCTGCGTTCGGTCTGACCCTACCGCCGCAATGACGCCTTAGTGAAAAGCGCGGGCGGAATTGAAATGTCCTGATGCATCTCTTCAATGACAAATTCGGTGCCGGCTCCGGTTTTCAACAGGTCGCGGAAAACCACCCGGGTTGCGAGCCAGCGGCTGTCAATCCATTTTGTTTCAAGCACCTCGGCTCTTTTTAACGGCTTACCACTCTTGGAAAACCGTTCCTCTTTGAGCACAATCAACCTTTCGCGGTCCACCCAGATTCTTCGTTTTGGATAGGCAACATCCGGTTTCCGGGCGTTGAGTTCTAAGACCCAGACCGGTCTGGAATCGATTGAATCGCTGCCCGTTGTAACCGCGCTGTAAATCTGACTCAAACGCGGCTCCTCCATCATATCTTCATAAGACAAATCCGAACCCGCTACCGACTGGCGCAACATATGACCGGAGATACGGATTGTCCGGTCCGATTCTGGTGTGTAAATCCAGAGGTCACGCCCTAACTTCAGCATCTTGGTGCCCCTTTCCCGTTCCGGTGCCAGATACTCAACAAAGGCGCTGTCACCCCGGCTATAAGAACGGATGCGCACGGTCCGCATGCCCCTTCTGCCGGTGATGCGCATACTGGCAACAACCATCCGGCTCCTAACAAAGATGTTTTCATCAATTCGGACAAGGAGCGTATCACCATTGGGCAGTTCTCCGGTAAAAAACAGTAGCAGAGCCAGAATTGTGCTCATTCGGAAAACTCCTTTGCCAGCCGGGCGGTTGAACGCCGGAAAATTCCCAGCCCGGAAATCGCCCTGCCCAGAAAGGTCGCCATCAACCCGGGCAGGAATCCGACAAAGAAACTTGCCGGTGCAATCCGGGCGCGCAGCACCTCACTTATTACTACCGTGGTATTTTTCATCATCCCGCCGATGTTGAGCCCGACCTTCTGTAGATAATACGCCGGCACCAGTCCGACCAGCGTGCCCGCAACCGAACCGACCAGCCCGATAAAAAACGCCTCGGCAAGAAGCGAAAGGTAAAGCGCCGGTTTGGACTCACCGAGCGCCAACCGGATGCCAATCTCACCGTAACGCCGGAGTGAACCCATCAATCCCGCATTCCAGAGTACCACCGCCATCGCGACAATGAATATCAGGGTTATTAAGCCGGTAGCGCCCGAAACGATGTCAATAAGTGAACCCAAATCGCTTGCCTCCCGTAAAGACCGCATCATCGGTGCAAACTCGTCTTCAATCCTGCTTAAACCGGCGTTGTACTCCCGGGCGATTTGCCCCGCGCGCCGGTCGTCATAAACCCCGTCCGTAAAAAATCCCACAATTTCACTCGCACCGTCTTCCAGCCCGAGCGCCTCCTGCACCCCTTCTAATTTGCCAATAACCATACTGCGGTCTAAAGCGGTAACACCAAACCGCACCGTGCCCGCAAGCGTGAAGTCGGCAATTGCCATACCGCCTTCTGCGGTCATTGATATCAGGGTAAGGCGCGCACCCGGCGAAATTCCCAGCCGCTGACACAACTCCTCGCTGAGCAAAATCTCGCGGCTCTCTTCCGGAATCCTGCCCCGCACCAGCGCCTTCTCCAACTGGAGAAGTTGATGCTCAACCGAGCCCGGTGTCAGGTCAACCGCCAAACCGGTAATTGGTACCTGTGCCCGGGTCACGCCCAGCGAATCGGGCACATCAAGTATGCCGCTGAACCGGATGCGCTCGGTCCAGATGATATCCGGATGCCTGCTTTTCAACTCCGCCTTTAAACCCTTGACTCCGAACAGCGCCGTCTCCAGAGAACCGGCTTCACCTTCCTGCGCCTGTGCCCGGGTCGTTACCATCAAATGACCCGTCACCAGTCGGGCGGTGGTATCAAAAACGCTGTCCTCTGTCCCGCGCAAATAGGCGTCCAGAAATACCACCAGCGCAACACCAATCGCAACCGTCAGAAATGGGAAAAGGCTGCGACTGCGATCCCGCACCAGCCCTTTGATAATGAAACCGGTCATACCCATTTTCCCCGGAGAGCGTCGGTTGGCTTCAGTTTCAAGATGCGCCGGGTTGGCAGATACGACACAACGGTTGCGGTAATCAGAACCAGTATCGTTGTGCCGACAATCAACCCTGCAGTCCATGCCGGATACATTCGCTCTTCAAGCGCAAACCCCCACTGATTTCCACCCGGCATTGCCAGCCCATAGGCACTTAGATAAAGGAACAGCGGCGTACCGTAAATCGCACCCAACAGCGCTGCCAGCACCCCGTACATCGCACCCTCAAAGGTGAACATCGCAATCACCGCACCGCGCGTCATTCCCAGCGCGATGAGCGTGCCAATCTCCCGGCGCCGGCGGAAAATAGAAAACACCTGGGTGTCAAATATCGCTAAGAGTGCCAGAAGAAATAGCACGACAAACATAATCGACTGACCCACGGTCTTTGTCTTTATCATCTGCCGCAAATCAGAAAGAAGAAATTCGGCAGTGCGAAACTCCCAGCCTTCAACAACGGGCGGCGCTTTCACACCGGGTTTCAGAACCACGACTGTTGCCTGCCTTTCCAACCCGGTCAAATTCTCAAGCTGGTTTAAGGGCAGCCACACCTGACCCTGGTCAATTGTCCCGACACTTGTCTGCATTATTCCTGCGACCCGAACCTCCCGGGCGTCAAATGCGCCCTCTTTGTCCCGCCACTGCAGTGTCGGGTAATCATCCACCTTGACATTCAACTTCTTTGCCATTTGCGCCCCTAACAAAACCGGTAAATCACCGGTTGAGTCAATCAGTACTTGTGTCGGAATCTTCAAAACGGTCTGCGGCGTTGAAATCCCCTTGAGCAGTACCGGTACCATCCTTCCCTGAACAAAAACCGTCCCGGGAACAACCAGAATCGCTACCGCCTGACCGGATTCTACCAGTTGCGCAAGCGTATCTGGTAGCACCCGGTGTGACTGCTCCAATGTCAACGGGTCATAGGGGTCAAAACCTTCACACCAAAACTGTCCGCCCCCGAACTCAAAATCTATTGATGACCTTTCTGCCTGACGGTTTACCCCTGCTAATAGCCCCTGACCAAAGATAATCGCAACAAACGCCAGGGACAGGGCAAAACCATTGAGCCAGGTTCTAATCCCTGCTCCGCGCAGGTTGCGCAACGCCAGTTTAATCGCACTCACCCTTTTACCTCCTCATCTGCCACCACCGCACCATCAACCAGTTTAATGCGACGCCGCAAAAACTTAATTACCTTTTCGTCGTGGGTGGAAAAGATAAATGTCGTACCCAGTTCTCGGTTGAGTTTTACCATTGTTGTGAGAATATGATATGAGTTCTCGGCATCAAGGTTGGCGGTTGGCTCATCGGCAAGGATGAGCGCTGGCTCTTTTACCACCGCCCGGGCAATCGCCACCCTTTGACATTCACCGCCCGACAGCTGGGAAGGTTTTGAGTTTGCGCGGTCTGCCAGCCCAACCCATTCCAGCGCCGCCATCACCTTTTTGCTTCGCTCTTTTGCCGGTATTTTTAAGAGCAAAAGCGGGAACTCAACATTTTCGTAAACGGTATAAACCGGCAGAAGATTAAAGGTCTGAAAGATAAAGCCAATATGCCGGCTGCGCAGTTCCGCTGCCCGCTGCGGGGAAAGCGATTCCCCCCGCTCATTCAGCACCAGGACCGAACCGGCACTGGGCGCATCCAGGGTTCCAATGATATTAAGCAGGGTGGTCTTGCCCGAACCTGAAGGACCGATAACACCACTGAACTCCCCGCGGTAAAACTTCAAACTTACCCCTTTGAGTGCCACCAGTTCCTGCCGTCCCATCGGATAACGCTTTATTAGATTAATCGTCTCGATAATAACCTGGCGGTCATTCATCTTCAACTCCTGTCAATGGTTAAAAAATACCCGACTGACTATCCCGCTCGTCTTTCCCGCCGCATTGAAATAACCGGCGATAAGGAACTGCCAGTTATCCAGCGTATGCTGCCAAGCCAGATAAATATAGGGCTTGTGCTCCTGCCAGTCAAAGAATGTCAACTGACTCAGGTTGTCGTTGAGCCCGAGTGGATAGGTTAAAGACAGCGCTGAGAGATTTTGCCCGTTTGTATGATTACTGGTTATCATATGTTCCAGAAGGACGGTCAACCCGTTGCCGATTCCAAAGGTATGGTCCACACCCCCCATTATTTGCCCTTGCCACCGCTTACCCGTATGCACCAGCGTCCCTTCAAACCAGACACCAGGACCTATGTCCCAGCGACCATCAAGACCAAACTTGTCTTCCAGTACCGTATCACCCTCAACAACCGTCCAGCGATGATGGAAACTGCCTGCCATCTCACCGCCCGACAAAGCCTTTTCCAGCCGGGCACCCGCCTCAGGAAACCATTTCGGGGTTGGGGTTGTCTCCAGCCCTTTGGGTTTTGAATTACCAATAAGCCCCCAGAACCAGGCATTGTCGTTGCCCGAATAGCACCGGTAAAGCACACCGTAAACACCCGCCGTAGTCTGAAGCGGGTCGCGCGGGTCAATTCGGTCAAACCAGCGCAAGGGTCGTAAAATCATCGCCGAGCCGAAGTTAATCTGCTGCAGACCAAGGCGTACCTCATAACGCTCACTGCCATAACTTAAAAACAGCCGATAGAGGTCTATCTCCGCACGGCAACTGGTGTTCTTGGAATGAATTACGCTGCCGATGGCCGCCCGCACCGATGCCACAAAGTCAAGTCTGCGTGTTGGTGTTACAGATTCATACTCAACTCTGGGTCGGTATTCCCCCTCCATATTTACGGAGCAATGGCTTAACGAATCACTGATGCCGATTTGCCCAATTGCCTGGCCGTGGAACTCAATAATACCGCTGATAAGCGCAATAAATAAGAGCATCAAAATGCCTAACTAACATCCTCTAATATTCAGAAATTTTAACGCTCTCGCGTTTGTATTACATCCCGGTCAAAGAAAGTTCTCGCTTAGCCTGAAGAGGAGTAGCGGTTGATTCCCCGAATCATCAGTTTCATCTTGGAAATCTGGTCCGCGGGCTTTGGTGCCACGAACTTCACCCACTGCTCCTGATTGGATTCGAGGTTGATTTGATGCCAGCCCCAGGGGTCATCAAGTTGCACGCCATTCTGGTCGTAAAAAAGCATCTTGACCTTACCACCAATTGGCATATGCCAGCCATTCTTCAACAGGACATTGACAATCAACGCGCCGCCACTCTCCTCTTCTTTTACATCCAGCACCCGGATGTCTGATGCCAGAACCGGGTTGTTGATTACCCAGCGCCGGCTTTCGGTCTCCCGGTTAATCCAGAGGGAGTTAATCGTGGTTGAACAGGCAAGGATTAGCATCAGACCGCCTGCTGCTGCCCAGAATCTCTTCATTCTAACCTCCTTTTTAATACACATAAAACTCCTCAGCCAGACCGGCGACGATGAAAAACATCCCCGCCGCATAAGCCGCCCGGCTATTTTCGCCCCGGAGCGGATAGTCACAGTAGCCCAGCATACTGCCTGCCCGGTTGTAAAACACCAGCCGCGCCTTGCTGGTTGACTTGGGAATCCGCATCCGGGCAAAGGCGAAGTTTAATGGTGCATAACCCCAGGCACGGATGTCCCGATTCTCTTCCTCCTTGCCCAATGTGATATCAGCGATATTGTCCGCCAGTTCTTCCCCGATACCGGGCAACGCCTTTTCCAGAAGCACCGCCGATAAAACCCGCAGCCCGATACGCGCTGCTTTGGCACCCGCCTCCTGTGCTGCTTTACGATTCGCCTCGGCTCGGCTTAACCGTACCGCAAAACTGTCGCTCACCTCAGGTAGAACCGTCACTAAAAGGGAACTGTCCGCATATACCTCTGTTCTTCCGATTGAACCAACCGTTTGATGCTCCACCTGGACCACCAGTTCAATTGAATCGCCGGCAAGGATATAACCGCTGTCCCGCATCAGTTCAACATTTCGTACCAAGCCTTTGATACCGAGTGTTTCGAGTTGTCGGAACTCAATCAGCGCATCATCAAACTTCTCCATCTTCTCGTACAACAGTCCGGTATAAAAGTTGACAATCGGGAGGGTGGAAGCATCCTGGTCAAACTGGCGCAGTTTTTTAAACTCCACCAGCGCCTCCTCAAGGTTATTTTCAAAAAGATAACACAGCCCGAGATATAAGTGGACCAGTTCCCGCTCGCGCTTCTTCAATTTGTAAACTGTTCTCGAATCCACCACCAACCAGTCATAAAGCTTTGCCGCCTCAGGACGCTCACCGGCATCAACTTTGTACGCCGCGAGAAACGCCCGTTTGGCATCCGCCTGCTTTCCGCCGTAAAAGTTGGTAATCCCGTAACTCAAAAGGGAAAGGATGTAGGAAAGGTCCTGCTTTTGAAACTTCTCTTCAACAACTTTTCGATACCGTTCAATCGCATTTTCATAGGAGAGGTTTGAGAAGTAGCGGGGCGTGGGTGCTGATGGTACGGTGGGCGCAACCGGCACGCAGGTTATAAAAAACAGCGCGCCCAGGAGTAAAAGGACGCCCGCTCGGCTCATTAGCCGTTTACTCGTACCAGGACTTGGTGCTCTTCTTCTTCAGTTCCTGTTCATCCGCCCAGACGATTTCTGAAGTCCGGACATTAACCAGCCGCATCGTCAGTTTGTAATAGGCGAGCGTTGTCGCGCCCTTGGTCTTCTCAATGCTCATCACATCCCCGGTAAGGAAGTAGTCGGCACCGATGAGGTTTCCCAGTTTTACCGCCCCCTCAACATCAATCCGTTGCGTCTCCTGGAGCGCAATCTCCTTTGCCTGCTGTTTCAACAGTTCTCGGTCCACAATCCGGAACTTCCCCAGTTTTACCAGCGCCACCATAATCTTCTCCGCAATCCCTTCGGTGTCGATGTGCTGGGAGGTCCGGTTGCCAATGGCAAGAAAAGCCAGTACCGGTTTGCCGGTGTCGGACCGTGCTGGCAGGTTTAACTCTGCCAGTGACTGCACCATCTTTTCGGCAAGAAGCTTCATATCGGTATCGCTATAAGTGTAGTCCCATTCGGTTACCTCATCGGGACGGACATAATGAGATGTGGCGCAGGCAAAGAATAAAAGCACCGGCGCCAGAAAAGCCAGCCGTTTCATTTTTTCTCCTCCTCTTTAAGGTTTTCTTTTATTAAACCGATAAACGACCGGGCAAAATCGGTCGGGGTCACGGTATTTGTTGGTTCATAAAGCGCCCAGAGGAGCATCTTGTCCTCAGGCACATCCACCAGGGTAAACGAAACCGCCCTTATCCCTTCATTTGAGCAGCGCGACTTACCGTGAGCACAATGGGTGCATCGTGCCACCACGGTTCCGGTCAAAAGGCAATTCACACCCTGTTTCTTCGCCCATTCAATCGGTTCGGGCAGTTGGGCGCGCATTTTACCGACATCCTTGTCCGAAGGATAAACCACCTTGACGCTCTCAGCAAGCAAAAGTAGCGCCAGCGCATCTTCCAGCAATCGGGTGCTCTGCTCGTCAACCCCGCTGAGTGCCACCGCCACATTCCCAATTATCGGCAGTTTACCCCGGGCGTCAGGATGAATAAATACCGCAGACGGTTTAAGTGTATCAGTCTCACTGGCGATACTCAACCCAAAACAAAGTATTATAACTGCGAAAATACCTGTTTTTATCCGCATCTTCATCTCCTTTCTTAACGGAATTTTACCTTTCAATTGCACCCTGTCAAAGTAAAGCGCCCGCTGCCGATTTCAAAAAAGCAGATTAATTACCGTTGATACCTGCTAATTCTGCCGCTCGGTTTCTTCCAAAAACCTGATGTCAATCCGGTTCCCCGCAATGCCCTCAATCTGAAACCGAACCGCCATTTCCCGGCTACTAATCTGCTCGATGACCTCGGGTGTTGCCGTCTCGGACACAATCTCAATCACCGCATCACTGCCGCTCAACTCCCTGGTAAGTACCGCACTCACCCCTCGCACTTTTGCTCGCACCTCGGACTTAAAAATCTCTACTTTCTGGAAATCCGCATTACGGGCGTAAATCAAAGTAACATTCTCCCGCCGCTTCCAGCCGGAAAGGATGCGGGAAATCAAAATTCGGCTAATTGAGTCTGCCGCCACCCGCCTTGCCGCTTCGGCACTGAACGGCGCCTCGGCATTTACCACGCCGGCACCAAGGACCTCACCGCTGCTCAGGTTAATTGCTCGCGCACTTAACTCAATGCGGTGATAATCTCGTTCCTCCTGAGTATAAGGAACCTTTTTTCGCGCCATCGTCTCCTGCAAAGTTCCCACCACCCCGATTTCCGCGCCCGTGGCAGTCCCTAAAAGCATTGCTGCTTGCGTATCTCCTTCGAGAATCTTGCGCAACCGCTCCCGGTCCAGATTTTTCTCCACGGTTGCCCGGTCAACTACCGGAAAACCTTTTTCCTGAAACGCTGCGGTCAACATCGTTTCCACCAATTCCGGTGCCATCGTCTCTGCACTGATTGTAACTGCAACCGGATTTGCCACCTTTCGCACCACCACCATCACCCTGGGCCTCCCCTGTTCGGCAATCAAAATCCCAATCGCCCTCAGGTCGTCCTCAATCCGCTCCAGTTTCACCTTTGCCCGCACCACGACCCGATAAAGACCAGCCTCCCTTGATTCACTAATCAACCGATAAGAAGAAACATAACCCTGCACCTGGGAGTATATCCGGTCCGAGAGCAACTGAAAGTTCTCAACCCGGGTCTCGGAGTTGATAAAAGTACCCACCCCTTGCTCTACCGCCTTACGCAGGGCATCCTTCAATGCCTGGTCCCGCGCCATCGCTACATCGCCGGTAATTGCTGCCACGCCTTCGGCGAGAATTTCAGTTCCTTCACCACCGCTCAGCACAACCTCAGTCGTCTGGGTTTGAACCGGTGTCGGACTGTATCCGGGGTAGTAACAGGACAAACAAAAAAGCCCGAAAAACAGTATTAGTCTTTTCCCATTCGCCATTTCCGCCACCTTACAGAAGAAGTTTTATGAGAAACCGGCCGGCATCAAACAGGAAACGAGCACCATCTTTAAGCCACTTAAGTTTATCCGCATCCTCTTTACTCAGGACAATATCCGCACCCATCTTACCCCGGACCTGTTTAATCTTCAAAACTAAGGGCTGGTTGGCAAACTCGGGACGGGAAAGAATCTCATCCAGTTTCCCGATATAATGAACCACCTTCTGGCCCGTTGTTCCGGTGTACTGATACAGTTCTTTTGTATCAAGAAGCAGGTTGCCCGCTTCGTCGTAAATCTTCGGGAAAAGCGCCGGCTTTAAGCCGCTGTTCCCGGCGTCAAAAACCAGCGCCGAATACTTCTGCAAAAACTCCCGGACGCTTGCTGATGCTTGAACTTCCGGCACCGCCCCTCCGGGTTGCAAAATCGCTGGCTCCAGCGCATCGCTTACACTCTGGGGACCGGTAAGGTTGACCTCAAGTTCCACCTCAACCACACCACTCGCCGAATCGAACCGCGCCGGCCCTACCTGGCGCGCCCCTTTAACTATCCCTTCAAGATGGGTGTAAATCACATCAAATTTCGTAACGAAGTTCTCCACCTTGGTGTCAGAATCAACCCGCACCCCTTTGATAATCTCGAGGAGGTTGCGCTGGGCAACAACCACCGCGGCGCGCTCTGCCATCAACCGGGCACGCGCCGGATTTGGGTCTCCGGGGTCAACAACGCCCGAACCGCGCGCTCGCACCACCTTAGCACCCCAATCAATAACTCCACCTGGCACCGGCTCCACCACCTCACCCGGAGAAACAATCTCCTCCACGGGCAGGGGCACAACCTCGCTTGTCTCGCGCGGCATCGGGGGCATCTGTACTGGTCCACTTGCCGGCGCCTCGGTTGGCATTTGGGCGGTACCTGCATTCCGTACACCGACACCAGAACTTACACAGGAGACAAAAAGGACAATCGTCAAGAGCAAAAAACCGACCGTTTTCATTTAACACCTCCTTTTTCCAGCAAAGGCAGTAGCGCAACATCCAGCGCGCTCGCCAGTGCTTCTTCCGGTCCTTCAAAACTGGAACCCTGCCCCTGCGCCGAATACAAAACCTCACCGGTCTCAACCCCGATGATGCGTACATTCAACTGTGCATCCCTTTGGTTTGGTGAGTCGGAGAAAAACGGGTCGTGCTTTACCTGTCCCACCTTAATCAACAGCACCGCTGAAGCACCCATCAACTTTCCCAAACGGGCGGCGGTCTCGGGGTCAACTAACCCGGAGTAAGAAAACTCCTGCTCCTTCAAAACCGCCTCCACCGCACTCCGGTCAACAACCGAAAAGTTTAAAACCTTCATCAACTGCATCTGAGCCCGTTCCACCAAATCGGTACTCATCTCATTATCGGAATCACCGGTCAGTTGAACCGGCAACACTGCAATCCGCCACGGCTTAGAAAGGTCAAACTGTGCCGAAATCGAATAAGGCTGCATCGCCTTCCTCATCGCTGGGGTAGCGACGCACCCGGCAAGCAATGCAACAAAAACCACACCAACACTGGTGCGGTATATGATATTCCCTGCGGTTGTCATAAACACTCCTTTCAAGTTATTTGCCTTCAGTTTAATTATTGATATTAACTCGAGAAAGTCAATTACCGCCCCCATGGCATTAAATTATAAGCAATCTTCTTCTAAATTTTGCTGTTACTTTCAGCTAAATACCCCTTATCTGGTAAACGATACAAACCGCCAGGAGATTGAATCGCCTTTTACAACAAACAGAAGGTAGCCTGGGGGACCAAAGTCCAGGGCTTGGGACATCGTGCCCACAATCAGGTGATGAACACCGTTGATTGTGCTTTGCCGCCAGCCGTGGATATGGCCGCAGCAATAGGCATAAACCCGATTTTTAACAAGTAAACTCATCAACTTCGCCCGCTCGGAATTGGAGGCAAGTCGAAATGGGCCGGGTAGAGTGCCGTCGTAGAGCGGAAAGTGGGTAAAAACCAGTTTTACTGTGTTTGTATCGGCAAGAACCTTCTCCAGCCAGTCAAACTGGGTTTCGCCCACCTCACCCTCTGCTGTGTCGAAGAAAATTAGTTTCAGCTTTGTACCCATCCGCACCTCATAAGTCGCCGGTCCGAAGGTCTGCTTAAAATCTTCCCAACCTGATGTAGAGTAAAGGTCGTGATTCCCAGTCGTCGCATAAAACGGGGCGATTGCTGCCAGCACCTGTCGGGCGGAGTCATACTCCACTCCTGCGCCGTGGTCAGTAATGTCGCCTAAAACACAAAAGAAATCAATTCCCAGCGAATCCACATCGCGCCGAAACCGTTCCAGATAACACCCCGCCGCTTTCCCGATGTGCACATCACCAAACACCGCAAACTCAAATGTGTCACCTACCGGAACCGGTGCCGGCGCGGTAAGAGCAAAACTTTCCTTTACCCTCTTTTCCCCATCGGGATGGAAAAACGCCTCTTTCAGGTCCGCCTCACACCCGAAAATAACCAGTAAAAGAACCCCGAAAAATAGACTTATCCTAGTTCTCATACCTGACCCCAAGGCACGCCTCAAACTCCCCGGGTGAAAAGAGCAAGGCGGAAAAACCCTTTACCGTGCTTCGCCCGACAAATGACATCCGCCAGTGCGGTGCCACCTGATAGCCAACGCTAACACCAAAAGGAAACATCTGCGGGTTATGAATCTGGTACCGACTGATATTGGACAAAAACAACCCTAACTCCGCTCGAGCCGTCTCCCAAACCGTCCACTCGAGCCGATACAAAAGGTTCCATTCGCCCGCCGCACCGGTAAACACCCAGGGCTCGCTAAACTTTGTGGTATCAAATACCCCTTGACGCCGGGCAACCCCAACTCCTGCCGCCAACCGCCCGAAACCTGTGCAATTAAGCAAGAAAAAAGTCCGATTCTCACCGCACCGCCAGTCCCGCCACTCCTGATGCTGAAACCCCAATACCCAACGCCATTGGGAAATTACCGGCAAACCGAATTCACCCTTGAACGCATAGCCGCCCAGCCCGGAATTTTCCCCGAAATTTCCGTAAACCCCGGCATCAAGCGCTATCCTGCTTCTGAATGTCACCAGTACCCCACCCCCAATAACCACTTTTTTCTCAACTCCGGGCTCAATTCGATACCCCAGCCCGATATCGGGCACTACCGGCATAGCTTCAACAAGCGCCACAAAACTGATAATCAATATCAACCGCACCGGTCTACCACCAAAATCCTGACATCACCCCAATCCCGTAGCGCCGGTATCTAAACCAGGAAGGCAAACCTGATGCGTCTATCAACCTTTTCTCCTTTATCAATCAAGTGTAGCCAATCGTTACCGCCTGTCAAACCGCAAGGTTTTCGTACCCTCCCCTGCCCGGGGGCAATCACCGGGATAGTCTTCACCACCCATTTACGCCCCGTCCATTTAACCATTCCTCTTTTCACCCTGCAACCAATTTCCAACTCCCTCCCCAAGTCTATCTTATTGAAAATCTGTAATGTTATACCTTAAATTCCCCTCAATAACCAATCCGGCAAAATAAACTCTTTACTATCCTGTAAGATTCCTACTACCTCCGGGCAGACTCTCTTAATTTTTACCCGAAAAATTCCATTAAAATTTACAACTTCCAACACCCCATAAGCCCAAATCGGGCGATTTTTTGCAACCCGCCGGGAGAACCCCATAATATAAATATAGTTAAGGCAATCGGGCAAACATTTTCCGCTTCTCATTACCCGTACGCCCCACCATCAAGTTCAATGAAGAATTTTCTTGACAAAACCAATAAATATGGTATTATTATACCATAATGGCAGAATTGGTTAACACCCCGGAAGCAGCCCGCCTCGGGCTCCATGCCGCATTAATCCTTGCCCATCATCCCGCTGAACGCTGGACAATCAACCGCCTTGCCCGAATCCTTGGTGTCTCTGCTGCCCATCTGGCAAAAGTACTGGTGCAACTGGAAAAAGCCGGTTTGGTCAAGGGAAAAACCGGACCAATGGGCGGTTATCTTCTGACGCGACCGGCAAAGGAAATAAGCCTGCTTGCGGTCTATCAGGCGGTCGTTGGCACAGTCGAAGTCAACCACTGTCCTTTTGCCATCCCGATATGCCACGGTGGCTGCCCGGTGGGAAATTTCCTTTTAAAAACCAATCGCCAACTGGTCCGGTACTTGAAGACGACCAGTTTAGCCGCAGTTAAATTAAATCTGGAGGAAAAATGAAGAAGACAAGAAAAATAATCCGTATTGATGAAGAAAAGTGCACGGGCTGTGGTTTTTGTATCCCCAACTGCCCGGAAGGTGCGCTGCAGGTAATTGACGGCAAGGCACGGCTGATTTCTGACCTGTTTTGTGATGGTTTGGGTGCCTGTGTTGGCACCTGTCCAGAGGGCGCGCTCACCATTGAAGAACGACCTGCCGAACCCTATGATGAACGAAAGGTGATGGGGAATATCGTGCGCGCCGGTGCCAATACCATCCGCGCCCATCTTAAGCACTTAAAAGAGCACGGTGCCCAGAAATTTTATGAGGAAGCAATCGCCTACCTGAAAGAACACGACATCCCGATACCAGACGAAAAACCGGCGCTTGCCTGTGGTTGCCCGGGCACTCAGGTACGCCGTCTGACACCAAAAGAAAAACCGGCACCTGATACCACTCGCCCGGAATCACAGCTCACCACCTGGCCCATTCAGTTAACCCTTGTCCCAGTCCATGCTCCATACTTTAACAACGCCCACCTCCTGCTCGCTGCTGACTGCACCGGTTTTACCAGCACCGCATTTCATCCCGAATTCCTTGCCGGTAAGGTCCTGCTCATCGCCTGTCCCAAACTGGACGATGCCCAGTTCTACTTAGAGAAGTTGACAAGCATCTTCCAGGAGAATAGCATCCTTTCGGTAACCTGTTTACATATGGAGGTGCCCTGCTGTTATGGCCTGGTGCAAATTGCCCGTCACGCGCTTGCTACCAGCGGGAAAAACATCCCATTTAAGGAAATCACCCTTGGTATCGATGGTAATATCAAGGAGGAGAAATGAATGAAGAAGTAAAGATGTTCTGTTATCAATGTGAACAGACCAAAGGCGGTACCGGTTGCACAACTCAGGGAGTCTGTGGCAAAGACCCGACGACCGCAACCTTGCAGGACCTGTTAATCTACGCGACCGAAGGCATCGCCCAGTTTGCGCACCGTGCCCGGCGTTTGGGTGCCACCGACTGCGAAATCAACCTGTTTACGGTTGAGGCGCTGTTTTCCACCATCACCAATGTGGACTTTGACCCGGAAAGATTGAAAGGGCTTCTGTTCCGTGCCGCTGATTTAAAGGCTCGGGCACAAAAACTTTACCTTGACGCCTGCCGAACTAAAGGGGTTCAACCGGAAACCCTTTCTGGACCTGCCAGCTGGACTCCGGCGCCTGATATTGATGGCCTCATCGCACAGGGCAAAAAGGCCGGCATCCTCAGCCGGCACGCGCGCTTTGGCGACGAACAAGCCGACCTGATGGACCTCATCCTCTTCGGTCTTAAAGGCGCTGCCGCCTATACCGACCATGCTGCGATTCTGGGCAAAGAAGACGACCGGCTCTACGCCCGGTTTCACGAACTACTTGACTACCTGACGCGGGACCAGTTTGACACCCAGGAACTGTTAAATAACGCCTTAGCGGTCGGCGCACTCAATCTGAGCGTAACCGAACTGCTTGATTTGGCAAACACCTTAAACTATAGCGAGCCAGTTCCAACCCGGGTTCGGATTACCCCGGTGCGGGGCAAAGCAATCTGTGTCTCCGGTCATGACCTGCGTGACCTCGCCGCCCTCCTTGAGCAGACCAAAGACAAAAATATCAACATCTACACCCATGGGGAAATGCTGCCGGCTCATGGCTATCCCAAACTTAAAGCCTACAAACACCTCGTGGCCAACTACGGCTCTGCCTGGCAGAACCAGCAAAAGGAGTTCCCGCTCTTCCCCGGTGCGATTCTGATGACCACCAACTGTATCCAGCGGCCTCAGGAGAGTTACAAAGACCGCATCTTTACATCCGGACTCGTTGCCTGGCCCGGGGTGCGTCATGTGCACCGCGATGACTTTTCCCCGGTGATTGAAGCGGCACTTGCCCAACCCGGATTTGGCACTGAGGGTGCCGAGCATTACATTACCGTGGGCTTTGGCCGCAACACCCTGTTAAGCAAAGTGGACGAAATAACCGAACTGATTCAATCGCAGCGCCTGCGTCACATCTTTCTGATTGGTGGCTGTGACGGTGCAAAACCGGGCAGGAACTACTTCACCCAGTTCGCCCAGCTCGTCCCGAACGAATGTCTTATCTTAACCCTTGCCTGCGGTAAGTACCGGTTCAACAAACTGGAGTTCGGGACGATTGAAGGTCTGCCCCGGCTCTGGGATGTGGGCCAATGCAACGACAGTTACTCGGCAATCCAGTTTATCATCGCCTTAAGCAAGTCGCTCGGAGTCAACCCAAACGAACTTCCGCTCTCGCTAATCCTTTCCTGGTATGAACAAAAGGCGGTAGCGGTGCTTTTGACCCTGCTCTATCTCGGCATCAAAAACATCCGTCTCGGACCGTCGCTACCCGCATTTCTCACGCCCGGGATTGTTCAGATACTTGTGGACAAATTTAATCTAACGCCGATCGCAACACCCGAAGAAGACCTGAAGGCGATTCTCGACTAAGGGGCGAAAACCACCTTCTGTACAAGGGTGCGGGTCTCGGTCTGAAGCCGGACAAAGTACACTCCCGACTTCATCCCGTGCCCACCCAGCACGATACTGCCTTCCTGACCCACAATTTTCTGCGTCGCAATCACCCGGCCGGTAATGTCCATCAGTTCCAAACTACCCTGCCCCGCGCCACCCAGCTGGTATCGCACCTGGACCTGCTCTCGCCCCACCGAATTGATTACCTGAAGACCCGGCACCGACGATAAATTGACTCCTTCCGCCATCACGGCTGACCGCTGCGGTGGTGCGGGATTGACAATCTCTGCACCGGGTACAAACCGCCACAACTCCAGCGTCTTGTTACCTTTAAGCGCATAGAGAACCTCCCCACTGGAAAACGCAATGTCACCACCATTGCGCACTCGCTTCTTAGAACCAGAAGAACCTACCGAAGGGATTGTGTCCATCTCCACCCAGGAATCGCCATCCGGAATATACCGCCAGAACTCACAGGTGTTGCCGCCTTTCAAGGCAAAGATTGAACCAAACGCCCAGGTGCCGCAACTGCCATCCTTTGCCCGTTTCCGGGTCAACATCCGCTCGCTTGCGATTGGCATTGGCACCAATGGTGTTTGCCGCCACTCGCCCGCCGCGATATCATACGCATAAAACTCATGATACTTTGCCTTGTGGGCGTAAATCGTATTTTCCCCGTCGTAAACCAGCCAGGAACCGCGGTACCATTTCGATGTTCCGGGCGCCGGTGCCAGCTCCTCCCAGACACCGCTGATAATGTTGTATCGATAAAACTCGTTACGGGTCCCTTTCAGGAGATAAATGTAAGGAAGTCCATCCCTTTCGACAAACACCATATCACAGCCATCTTTGACCTTTCGATGGCTCGGACCATAAGGCACATTGGGCAAAGCCTCCCAGCCGAGCAAAGCACTGTAACGCCAGAATCCAAGCGTATTGTTGCCTTTTGTCGCATAAACACAACCATCGCTCGCGACATAACCCACCGAACCCCTTCCGGGATTCTTGCCCTCACTGCCCTTGGGCCAGGGGTCAAGTTCGCGCCATACCGGAGAAGCGTTCGGGTCGTAAAGATAAAAATCCGCCACCTTGTTCCCTTTTGAAACATACATCACACCCGTTTCCTCATCCGCGGCAATCCATCCGCCATCTTTAACACCTCGCCCGCTCGGCGGTGCCGGAATCTGTTCCACTTCAGACCAACCTTCGGGTAATGCGGGTCGGCCCAGAACCTTAAATACAGACGAAACGGTGTCGTTTTCCCGATGGGCATCGTTTGCCAGTGCCACCGAACAGCGGGCGATGTTGGGACCAAGGCCATGCAACCGTGTGGAAACAAACTGTTCGATTCGCGACTCACCGGGCTCAAGATGAACCAGTTTAAAATTCTGATAGACCGGAATCACACCCCCGGCGATGTAAATCTTAAATATCGCGGTAAAATTTTCCGCCTCGGTGCCGTAGTTCGCCAGTTCCGCCTTCGGGGTAACATCGTTCATCGTATCAACCCTGCCCACCGGTGCCACAATCCGCACCGCCGCAACATCGTGTTCGCCGACCCATTGTGGTCTGGGATGCCAGAAACCAATCCAGGCGATAAAGTTACCGCCGGTCGCATATCCGATTGTCGTCTGATGAAAACTGCCGTTAAGTATATAACCGCTACTTCTTGCCTCCACCCCGCCTTCATCAATCACCCATTCCGGTAGCCGATAACTCTGCGCCATCACGACGGTGCCGAGCAAAATTGATAGTCCAAACGCGCCCGCTAAAAAAAGCCGCCTCATATTCGCCTCCGTTTCCGGCCGGAATTTTACCGGCTGGGCTGCATTCTTATTGGAATACCAATCTCGGAAGCCGGCGGTGGGGCTACCGGTAACCGGACATCCTTACCGTCCTTCCTTGTCGCAATCACCCGCCAGTAAAACCCGGCATTGGAACGCCCGCCTTTTAACTCGTACACATCAAATCCGGTCTGGTCAGTTTTGACATATACACCATTGCAGTCGTCGGTTAGGGTCACAAAAACCCGCAACGGTGCACTTGCATCCACGGCAACACAGTCCAAAAACAGCGGGTCCAGGTTCACCCGGCAATGACCATTGACAAGCCGGGCTTCGCCAAAATCCTCAAAGAAGGGCTGAGGTGCCTCGGGTGCAAACAGAATCCTCTTCCCTTCCCGGGTTGCCATTATCGTTGAGACCTGGCCATCACCCAGGATTTTGTAGTTCTGCCCGTTGTAGCGATAGGCAACATAGGCATAGGTCGAATCGGTCGTACCAAATGTCCGGAAATATCCGCCGGCGCGATTACCGTTCAAATTCCGTGCCAGACCGTAAACACCGACCGTGGTACCGTTGAACGCACCACCACAGCCCTGGGCAAGAGTATAAACGGTATCACTGATTCTGTTACCCATAGTTGCAATACCGGTACCATTGGTGTCGTGCGCATAGGCAAAAAGACCAAACCGCCGGGCGGAAAATGTACCGCCCGAACCCGCGGTCAAATAAAACAGGGTGTCGTAATTGCCGCAACCAGCAACGCCGGTGCCTCGAGTGCTAATGTTAGTTCCATAAACGCCGAAACTGCTGTCCTTTTCACTCCTGCCATAAATCGTCGGCGTATGATTGCCGCTAACTCCCACTCCGTACGCAGCAAAAATCCCGTTGCTTATACCGGCACCGCTGATGTAAAAATTAGCAGGCGCCTGCATCGTGGTACCATTCCAGATAAAATCGGTGTGGTGTTTATTGTCAAGCATATCGGCGTTGTCCGCCTTTGCCGAATGAATCCCATATGCCATAGAAGTAATCTCAGTGCGGGGCGTCATAACCTGTCCGCTGATTGTCAACTGCAACCAGCGCCGCTCCCCGGCTCGGAAAATGGTCGTGTCGCCTTCGCTCAGCAGTAATTTAACATTGAACACACCCTGACGCACCGGCACGGTTTGCAACTGGGGACCAAAAAGCCGCAGACCACCGCTTTCGGCATCGTAAATCTCAAACGCCATCGCCAGACCCGGACTCGTGTTGTTGATGGGAGTACCATTGGCATCGGTAAGGTAACCCTGATAATTGATGTACATCGGCACACCGTCTTTGGTTACAACCTCAGCCGAAGGCTGGGATGTTTGGGTACCGGCAAACAAAAGTATGCTTACCCCGGCTAATACAAACAAACAACGCATCCTAACCTCCTTTCTTAATTCTAATACCATAAAAACCCCGATTCCCTCCTTTATTTATTTTGCCAGATTTCCCGCTTTTGTCAAGTTTTTCTAATCCCTAAAATTGCGCCGCATGCCGCCCGACAAAATGCCCTGCCTCTTTTCAAGACGCCCTTTCTAAACCTGAAACCAGAACCTGTTGGCAACTTTATTGACAGATAAAACGCTTTTGCTAAAATATCCTACAAGAAGGAGGTAAAATGCATTTTTTAATCACAAATCTCCTGATTTGCCTGAGTCAATTTACCTTACCCCAAACAAATTTTTTCATGGTAAAGCGACAAATGCCGCGACCGCAAAATCGCCGGCACGAACAGCAATTCTTCATGTTTAGCAACCTAAAACAAAACAATAAAAATGCTCGTAGAAACCTCTTTGATTTTAGAGACCGCCGCTCCCAAATCGGCATTACCGGGTTGAACACTTCATTTCTTGAAGAGTTCGCCTTTGATACTACCTCTTTTCTTGGAGCGGCACCAGGCGACCAGGATTCCCCCGCAATTGCCTTCAATGGCACGCAGTTTTTTGTCGTCTGGACCGATTGGCGCAATCAATATGCCCAAATTTGCGGCGCCCGCATCACGGCAGAAGGTACACTCCTTGATACATTCCCGATAACCATCGCCACCGGCGAAGGAAACCGGGTATTGCCATCAATCGCCTTTGATGGCAATAACTACCTTGTCGTATGGATGGATGACCGCGACAACGATGCGCTGTTTGACATTTACGGTGCCCGGGTTTCCTCAACCGGCGTGGTTCTTGACCCCGAAGGTATACCGATTTCTTCGGGTGGTGACCATCTTTACCCATCAATCGCCTTTGACGGTACCAACTACTTTATCGCATGGAGCGATGAACGGGACGGCGATTCTTCCTACGATGTCTATGGTGCCCGGGTTACTCCCGCCGGTGTTGTGTTAGAACCATCCGGCATTCCCATCTGCACCACCTCCTATGACCAGTTTGTCTTTCGCAGTATCGCCTACGATGGTAATAATTACCTTATTCTCTGGTCTGATGGTCGAGACGAAGGTAATGAGTACTTTAATATTTATGGGTCTCGCGTCCGGCCCGGCGGTGTGGTAATCGACACCAATGGCAAACCAATCATTCGGGAAGTCAACAGTCAGCTCCTCCCCCGATTGATATTTGATGGTGCCAACTACTTTGCTGTATGGATGGATGACCGCGAAGCCCTTGAATCATACCGTCTTTTTGGTTCCCGGATATCAACCTCCGCAAACCCGCTCGACTCCAGTGGTATCCCGCTGGGCGAAATGGACATCTCCTTTCCTGACATTACATCGGACGGAACAAACCATTTTATCACCTATCTCTGGGCTGATGGCGTTTATGGAATGCGCATTACCCGGGAAGGTGTGGTGATTGACACGGGCGGTTTTATGGTTAACTCCAACTTCTCATTTTCGCCTCCCGCAACG
Source organism: Caldifarciminota bacterium (assembly GCA_037441285.1). Taxonomy (GTDB): domain Bacteria; phylum Hydrothermota; class Tepidihabitantia; order Tepidihabitantales; family Tepidihabitantaceae; genus Tepidihabitans. The sequence goes on along the minus strand of JBBISL010000005.1, from coordinate 34,718 downwards.
ACCTTCGGCCAAAACCGCTATTTCGTATCTTACTCAATTTATGGTGAAATGGACTCCGATATCCTGACCACCCGCGTCGCCACCGATGGCACAATCTTAGACCCGGACGGCATATTGACATCCCGGGGACTAAGAAGCATCCCTCAGACCTATCCGCAAGCCGCCTTTGACGGGTCAAACTACCTCGTGGTGTGGGAGGACTTTCGGGAACCGGAGGGCGCCATTTACGGGACGAGATTGACACCCACGGGTCAGATTCTTGACTCAGGCGCCATTTTCATCTCCTCGGGCGGCAATACATCTGAAAAACCGGTGGCGGACTTTGACGGCGAGAACTTCCTTGTCGTGTGGACCGACTTTCGCAATGGGGAAGCTGACATCTTTGCTGCCCGGGTCACGCGCCAGGGGGTACTCTTAGATTCAACCGGAATCCAGGTTTCACAGAACAGCGGCATTGACGACTTCTACCCGGCGGTGACATTTAACGACCCGTACTATCTTATTTCCTGGATGGCTTACGACAATAGTAACGCACAGTATTCAGTTTATGCGGCGCGCGTCACTCCGGAAGGCCGCGTCCTGGACAACATTGAAATTGCCCGAACTGAGTTGGGAGTGGGTTACCCGAGAGTTGTCGCAGGAACCGACCATTACTTTATTACGCGCATGCAGTACGACGGGAGTTATGACCACATCTATGGAGCAAGGGTAACGCGCGCCGGCGAACTAATCGACCCCGATGGAATACCGATTGACACTGCAAGTGGATATGAAAAAATGTTTCCCGATGTTGCCTTTGATGGTACCAACTACTTTGTTGTTTACCAGCGTGCCGATGCGAACGGAATATTTGATATCTACGGCAAAATGGTAAGAGAGGATGGCATGGTACTTGACCCCTTGCCTCGACCGATTTCGCTCACCAATGACAGTAAAACCTATCCGCGCCTTGCCTATGGCGCTGGTAAATATCTGGTGGTTTGGGAAGACTATCGGGAATCAGGTGTCAGTGCCATCTACGGTGCGCGGGTAACAACCGCCGGCGTGGTCATTGACACTCAGGGTTTGCGCTTAATCTCTAACGAACAGTGGCGGATTAACTCTAATATCTGTCGCGGGCCACAAGGGGAAACAGAAACCCAGTTTCTTTTGACTTTTTGGGGCTACTACCCTCCGCTCGCAACCGACAAGGCGCTTGGTGCCTTTTATCTTGAACCCATTGGTGCCCAGGAAAAAGCCGGTGCCACTTTGCCCCGGGAAATTGCCATTAAACCCAACCCCCTGAAAACCCAGGGTGTATTACATTTTGCAACCCCAATAGAAGACGAAATCACCGCCGACATTTACTCAATTGATGGTCGATTGGTCAAAAACCTGCTCACCAGAAAAAGGGTAATGGCTGGTGTTCACTCTATTACGTTTACAACGAACGGACTCGGGAACGGTGTTTACTTTATTGAGGTGAAATCCGCCTCCGGGACGGTGCGAAAAAAGGTTGTGGTTATGGAGTAAAATCACTCTACCCGGGCAATTTTCCCTATTTTCTTAAACCTTTTACCCTGAACAACAACAAGATAAACGCCGGCCGCCAGGTCCTGGCGCTCCTCATTTTTGCCATCCCATTCGATTATCCTACTTGAAACCCGGGCAAATTTTTTCACCACTGTTCCCGACAGGGTGTAGATTAAAACATCGGGCGTTTCCTCCTCGGGAAAGTCCAGCACCAGTTTACAGTCACCAGAAAACGGCGCCGGCATTGTGTACGGTTCTGCCCAGTCCGAAATTTGCACCGGGTAGCGCTGGCTTACCATTGAACGGTTCTTGAAAGAGTCAACCGCAACAACAAAGAAGTTGTAACCGGCTGTGTCCCGGGCGAGGTTAAACAGATAGGCGGTAGTATCCGGTGTTACTGTCACCCGGCGCAAAAGGTCAAACCGTTCAACTCTGATGTCATCAATAAACACCCCTAACCGATTCTCCCCCTCATCGGTTTGGTAATAAAACCGCAGGTAAACCTCGCCCGCGGGCAGAAGATAACGGTACTCCTGCCAGGTGTCCGCCTGGCCATAGAGCGAATCCAGTGAATACCAGTTATTTTTATCCCTGGACCACTCAACATAACACACATCGCGGCTGATATCACCCATGCTGTCCTCGGCCTCTTCGGTCCAGTAAAACGCATAAAAAGAAAGCAACCCGCCCGCCTCAAGGCTAAGCGGTTGTTGTAGTGTAAGCCTGTTGTCAAGGTTAGACGCTGAGCCGGAAAAGAATGCGGTTCCCGGTGAGCGGAAGTACCGGCTGGAAACGGTCCAGCCCGAACTTTCCCAGTTACCAAGACTGTCCGCCCTATCCAAAAAAACATTTTCGGGCTCTGCCGCCTGATAAAGTTCATATACCACCGGACTCAGGTCAAACGCCGGCTTCCACCAGAGCCGCACATCACCCCGCTTACCCGTTTGATGATGGACGATTCCCGGGCGCGTCGGCTTGACATCGTCCCGGCAATAGTAATTGTTAAGGAAATGAAGCCAGGGCACCGAATCGGCAAAGTCCAGTGCCCGATACTCATCGATTTTTTGCTTAAATCTCAGATAACCAGCCGGGAACCATACCGAAATTCCCCGGGCATTGCTATAATTTCCGCTCACCGCATTGGCAACAATTAGCGGGTTCAGCGCCGCGCGCAAACCGCTCAAACCGGTTCCGGGTGCCAGTTGCCAGAGATGGATAAAATCAACCTGCTCATCCTGATAACAGGGTGGACTTATCGCATTTCCGGAAAATGTCTGCACCCCCTGGCGTGCCAGTTCAAACCCTAAACTATTGGGCGCAAGGCTATCACCCACCGCTCGTTTGGCGCTCGCCAGAACCCGCGCCAGCTGCTTCATATCAACCGCGGACAGACACACATCCTCCCCCGGGTACGAAGCAACATAATCGGCACACATCTCGGGCAAAAACTCCCCTGGGGTTGCGGTCGGATATGCCACCAACCGACTCAAAAACGCATCGTAAGGAAACCCCTCCCAGGGAACAACCGCCTCTGATGCCAAAAGATAGTCGCACGAACCCAAAAGCTCTGTTGCCACCTCAACCGTACCCATCAGACAGGCATCAAATCCGATAACGGTAATATCCTTCCCCAGTTTCCTCTTACCAGAACGGATTGCCCGTTTTAACTCACCACCGGCAACGCCCATCATATGCCCATCCGACTCATCAATCACCACCGCCCGCTGCGGACCATAACCCTTGCGCCAGCCATCACCGTGGTCCCAGATAATTAAAAAGTAGTTTCGCGCCGGATACCGCTGACCCAGAAATCCGATAAACTCGGCAAGGGTTGCGGTGTCTGCCATATCTCGCTCCCCGAGGTCACCAAGCAGCATTAGGGTGTCCTTACGGACCAGATAGCGCCGGCAGCTGGGATTGGTATCCCGAGCCGCGTTGTCCACCTGAACAACGATGTTAACCTCTTCGGTCGAACCAATCCGCAACATCTCGCCGATATCAACCGCGGCTTGCTCGCTCATTCCGTTGTCCGCCGCCATATAAACCCCCAAGGTCCATTGTGCCGCGGACAACACCGAAAAACAAATCAGCAGGGGGATGGCATTTAACCATCCCCCCACTGGTTTAACCTGCATTCCCTGTGGTCAGAAGCCAACCGTCAACATCAAACGATGGGTCGGCTTCAGATAACTGTAGTACCGGAACGAGTAGTCAAGCCCCAGTTCCAGCCCTTCAACCACCTTGCCCTTCACACCGGCACCAGCACACAATCCGGTGAAATCACCCAGCTTCTTCATATACTGCTGGTCGGTGTTGAAGATGTAGCCGGCACGCAGAAACAGCATATCCGCGAGTCCGTACTCCAGTCCGAAATTGACCGTCTCGTTGATATCAGAAGGGTGCACCAGGTCAATGGCTGCGGTCAGCCGGTTGTTATCGTTCTTCAAAACATCCATCGCCACCCCGAACCGGAATGTTGTCGGCAGGGGCACCGGTGTTGTTTTGTAAGAACCCTGCAACTGACTGGGACCGGAATCGGACCAGTAGAAGTTGTAGTCAAGATGCGGACCAGCATAGGTCAACTGGCTACCGTAATTGGTAACCGCCGCACCGAGCCGCAACGACTTGAACCCGGTGTTGTAGAACAACCCGACATCAACCCCCAGCGCCGAAGCCGACAGGTCCCATATCGTCTGATTGATACCCTTAACCGTCAAACCAAACGACAGTTTGTCGGTGATGATTCGGGCATAAGACAGACCGAGTGCCAAATCCGAGGCGCCGATTGTCAAACCGGTGCCCTCATCCTCGCGCAGCGGTGTCTGCGGGTTATCCACTGTTGTCTGCTCAATCGAACCCATCGTCAAGGCGGTTGCCGAGATTGCCACGGTTCCGAAGTTCGTCACCGGCAGCACCACCGTCAGATAGTCGTGGTTGATATCGGCAAACCAGTTGGCGTGATTAAACTGCGCCTGCCGTTTGATGTAAGCGATTCCCGCCGGGTTAAAATAACTCGCTGAAGCGTCGTCGGCTAGGGCGGTAAAGGCGTCGCCCATGCCCGATGCCCGACCAACACTGATTTTCAAAAACTGGGCACCGGTCGTCGCTACCTTGGAAAAAGCCGCCCAGCCCATTGAAAATAGCACAAGGGCGATTAAAATCGCCCTGCCCCATTTTCCGACTTTATCACCTCTGTAATCAACTGGTCTCATCCTTCACCTCCCTCTTAATGGATGACCATGAACTTACCGGTAAACTCACCCACCGGCGATTCCACATGAAAGATGTAAACACCCGGAGCAATCAACTGTCCGTAGTCGTTAATCAAATCCCAGGTTGCGGTTCCACCCTCATCCAGCGGCTGATTCTTCGTGTCCTTGTGCTCAATCACCTTCAACAGGTCACCCGCGGTTGTGAAGATTCTTATCGTGCAGGTGCCGGGCAGATGGGTAAACTTAATCACCCGCTGCTCTGATGTCTTTTCCCAGACATTGAACACGATGTACGGGTTCGGTACAACCTTCACCATCAACTTCTGCTTGGTGGTCGTATCGGTATAACCCGGTGTCGCGCTGATTCGGAACACATTGAAGTAGGGCGCCGCACCTTCGGCGCGATGTCCAACAACACTCCACACATCACCATCATTGATTGAACTCAAAAGCCCGCGCAACGAGTCTCCGGACGGCTTGAGCCCGAGATAACCACCGCAGATATAGATGCTCGCCACCGTTCCTTTGAGCGTGTCGGTCGGATTGCGGAACGCCCGGTCAACAAAACACCAGCCATTGGCATTCTGCGGACCGGTGCCGGTAGTTGTGAACTTCGCAAAAGGCACCTCAATATCACCGTTGGTCACATCGTAAACCTTCGCGGTCAAATAACCGCCATTGTTCATCCATTCAATCCGATAGTCCGAACCGCGGAACGCCCAGTACGCCTGAGAAGGTGCTCCTCCAACCTTCAACGACTCTGCCGGATAGCTACCGCTCACCACGCTCACCCCATCAAACGGTGCGGTCGGGATTTTCATCCTCATCTTCATCTGCAACGCCTGGCCATTCAACACCGGCACCTGAATTGATGCGGTTGTTGGTGAAGTGGCGATTGTATAGGTGAACGAACTGGTGTCGCCAATTAGCGAATCACCCCGGCTCGTATTGACCACATAATAGGAGTAAAGGGCTTTGGCACTCGAACCGGTCCAGCTCGGACCCAGGAACCTTAACTCGTAAACATCGCTTGTCACCTTAAACGGCACCACCACCGTGGTTGAACAAACCAGCGCTGGATTGATAGAATCACCAACCACCCGTTCCACCTGTGCCTCAGGCGCAACATAGTTCACCGGCTCCCAGCGGGGAACTGTTGAGAAGTTGGAAACGATACCCGAGCGCAGAATCAGCGTATCCCACTTGATCGGGTTGCCCAGCGAATCCTTCTCGGTTGTAATGTAGTTCCAGTCATAAGCGGTGACGCAGTAGTAGTACTTAAACCCATTTATCACATCCTTATCAACCAGCGTGTAGTAAACACCGTTATCGGTCGCGTTAATCCACAAAGAGTCGGGCTGGGTTGAATCGCCCCCGGGCGGATACGAAAAGGTGATTGAGTCAATTAGGTCACACTGCCCTAAAATCTGCCAGTTCGCACCGTCCCTTGACTTATAAACCACATAACCCTGAAAGTCGTAACCCCGATACATCGGGTCATAACCAGGACCGGGTTGCGACGCCACCTTCTCCCAGTAACGGTCTGGCGTCCGCTCGGGCAGGTCGTCCCAGACAATCCTTACCACTTTATCACCCGGAATCAGGGTTATGTTCGGTGAAACCGGTGGACCGGGCAAAAGCCATCCCTGGTCAAAGATAAACTGCGCCGCATTCGCCACCTGGGCAAGATGAACCAGCGAATCCTTTGGTCTGTTTGCCCAGGGCTGATTTGGTCCGCCAAACGGCGCACCAATCGCTGCCACCACCAACCGCTCCACCTGACCTGGTGCCAAATCAAACGGTCCGGAACACTGAATAAACCGCTTATCCGCTGGCGTAACATCAACCGAATCGAACGCCGAATAAACACCGGTCCGGTAGTCATAGCCCGCCATCGTCAGATACTGTGCCGGGTCTGTAACCGGGTCGATGTCAATCGTAAACTTCTTAAACGCCGTCATCCCGAGCGGAATCTCGATTGTATCACCGGAAGGTGTAACTGAATCCCGTTTCGGGCTGTCGAGGAACTTATAGGCAAAAACGCCCGGCGTGCCTGACTCCCATGTCGTACCCGGACTCTCCACATTGTCGTTGTCGCCCGCATAACCGACATTCTTCACCCAGCCCGCACCCGGAATTGAATCGTTCAGAATGAACCCCACCATATCATCCGTTGCGTCACCGATATCCGGGTCCATCACTGCGCCGATAAAGCAACGCTTCAGTGTGTCGTCTCCGGAATTGCGCACATAGTACAGGATGAAGAAGATGTCCTGATTAGAGGGATAGTTCCAGGCGTACACCACCTGATAAACATCGATATTCTGCGGTTTACCCGGTGCGATGTGGTTCTCCGGTGCCGCATCCGAATAGACGCACCACATATCCTGGAGCGAGAACGCCTCATACGGTATCAAAATTGAGTCCATTCTCGGGTCGCCCGTTTCCCAGCGACTGCGCGGACTTGGGGGCCAGTCACTCGGATAGACAAAAATCCGGTCATCCGGACTGCCCGCACCCTCTGCCACATTCTTCACCGTGGTTGGTGTCATCTCGGTGCCTCCGGAGTTCGGGTTGTAACCGAACGACACCAGGGTATCCACCTTGCCATCGGCGCGGGGTTTGAGCGAACCAAACCACATCCCGGCACCGAAGATGTAGCAGTTGTGCAGTGGCTGGGGCCAGGAACCGCCTGCCACTCCCGTGCCCACCGTGACATCAATCCCGTAGCGCCCGTCATTGTAAAACGGACACTTCCAGCGATTGATGTTCAGCCACTTCATATCATAGATGCGCTTACCCCGGGGAACTGGTTTTATCGCCTTTGCGCTTGCCCATTCCCAGACCCCGAAAAGTGCGAGAAGTACAATTACCGAAGAAAAGATTCGTCGTTTCACTTCTTCCTCCCTTAGAATGACAGACTTATCCCGAACCGAATCTTGCGTGATGGTCCGTAGTAAGTCGGAGCCTTGACATAGTCCTCGCGGGCACGCAGATAAGACTGGTACAGTTCGTTGCGCGTCAGATAGCCGTCATGGTCAAAGTCCCGCGCCGGATGGTAGTACAGGTCACCGAATCTGATACCGGGTGAAAACTGCTCCGGCGTGTACACCTGACCATCAAAGTCCGGTTTGCCGGTTGCCGAATAAACACTTGTCACCACCGCCGCATTCAACAGGTTCGTGATGTCGCAGGAGAGGGAAAGGGTGAGCCCACCCAATTTGATGTCCTTATTCAATCTGGTATCCACGGTGAAACTGCCCGGCATCCGCGCCGAGTTATCCGCCCCGGTCCGGTTGCCCTTTAAGTCGGTTGGCGTATAAGGCAGACCCGAGGCATAAGACGCAACCGCGGACCAGTTGAAGTCGCGCAGCACCGCAAACGCAAAGTCCGATGGGAATGACAATCCGATGTTACCGTGCAGCGAATGGCGCTGGTCCTGGTCCAGGTAGTAGTCAACCTGCATCGGTGTCTCCCGCTGATACTGGTCGGTTGCGGTTGATGCGGTACCCTTGGCAATCTGGAAGGTGTAGCCAATCTGGGCATTCCAGTAGTTCGCCAGCGCCTTGGTCATTGTCGCCTCAAAACCCTGAATCCGGGCATACTCGACATTGTAGTACATCGTGTAGGGCTGAGGCAGTGCCGAAACCACCCGTACTCCGGACAGGTCAAACACATCCTTGTAGAATGCGGTCACATCAAACGCAAACACATCGCTCAACTGGGCATCAAACCCGAGTTCGTAGGCGATGGTCTTCTCCGCACCCATATTGGCGTTACCAACGATTATATTACCCCGACCGCGTAACTCTGCTGCGGGCCGCTCCGCATACTCATACAGGTTGGCGAACACCGGGTTCTTAAAGAAGTGCCCGTAAGAAAACCGGAACTTCACCCGTTCCGTAATCGGATAAGAGATTCCCAGTCGCGGCGACAACCGGTACTTGGGCGGCACCGGCAAAAACGAGTCGGAGATGTTCGGTGTCGAGCCAAGCGATTCGGGAAATGCCCGGACCTTTGCCTTGGCGTCGAGATAGTCAAACCGCACTCCAGCGCGCACCACCAGGTCCTCAAAATCTGCCCGGTCCTGAATGTAAGCCGCCGCAACCAGGGGCTTGTAGTTGTAGGCATCCCAGAACGGGTTCTGGTCCCAGGGCAGTGAGTTGTCGTACATTGACACCGAGTACTGCGTGATGTCCACACCGGTCTTCAACTCGTGCACCTTGGACACAGTTTTGGTCAGGTCAAACTTGAATATGTAGTTATTAGTTGCCCGGTAGTGCCAGGTTCGGTTATCCCCTTCGGTAACAAACAGCCCGGCAACACCGTACGGGTTGTCAATCAGCGCATAAGCCGGTACAAAGTTCTTTTTCTGCTCTGGATAAGCGTAGACCGTGTCACCGTTCGGTGCCAGCCAGTAAGAGCGGTACAACTGCAGCACCGCCTCCTTCTTGCTCAAGCCCTCAGGATTGTTGAAAACCCAGTCTTCCGCCCGGAACCAGTACCGGTCCCAGATTCCGGTCTTGCGCAAAAATCCCCAGAACCCGGTCGTGTCCGCCTGTTCGGCATAGAAGTTGCGCACCGTTCGAATCAGTGAAGTCTGGAAAAACCCGACCTTCGCCTCATAAACCAGTGTCGGCGAAAGCATATGGTTCAAAGTCAGGTTACCCTTATAAGACCGCACCCGGTTGGCATAAAGTCCCTTCTGCCAGAACTTGTAGGAGTTGGCAAACGCCTGCCACTGATAGTTGGAGTGGTGGCCATCGAGTGTCCACTTCATCCCTTCTTTCGTCAAAAAGAACTCCTTGGGCATCTGCAGGGTCAACTTCCCTTCAACCGCATACTCACCGCGCGGGGACGGCACCTTGTACAGGCAGTTCCGGTCGTCATCGGTCTTAAAGTACTCGGTTGAAAGAAAGTAGCGCAGCCGGTTCCAGCCCAAAGGTCCACCTAACGATAAGGTCAACCGGTTGTAACCGAAGTTCAAATCATCCTTCGGAAAAACCTCATCGGTGATATAGCGCACCCGACCCTGAGTTGTGCTACCACCTTCCTTGGTCACCGCCTTGATGATACCGGACATCGCCTGGCCATACTCGGCATCAAAACCACCGGTAATCACGACCACCGATGCCAGCGCATCCGAAGTCGGCTTCGGGCTTGACCACAGGGTCCCAACCACCGCATCCTGCGCCGCAACCCCGTCCACTAAATAGGCGACATCGTCATACCTGCCGCCCCGGATATGGGTCCAGCCCCGGCCTGCGGTTTGGGTCACACCGGCTTGCATCCCGACCAGTTCGGACAGCTGCACCACCGGCAGACGCTTAAACTCTTCGTCGGTGATGATGCGCTCAACCGTAACCTGACCCCGGTTAACCAAAGGTCTTTCCGCCTTAACCTCAACCGGTCCAACCTCAATCGCGGTCTGGCTCAACTGAAAATCGACAATCGTCACATTGTCCTGTACCACCAAAACATCGGTTACGGTCATCTCATTGTAACCGACATAAGATGCGGTGAGTTTGTACCTGCCGGGTGGGATATTGATAATCTCATACTCGCCGTTAACATCGGTTGCCGCACCGAACTCGGTCCCGACCACAACCACATTAACGCCGATTAAGGGTTCCCGGGTCTTCTTATCGGTAACCCGACCCCGGATTCTTCCGACAACCCCGGCAAAGGTGCTGCTCACCGTGAGCAAAAGGATAAGCGCTGTTAAACCTATCTTCCTCATTGCCCGCCTCCTTTAACCTGAAACGGAATACCCCAGACCACCGCATTCAACTCGCCGCCGGCTTCATAAAACACGCCAAAAGGAATCTGTTCAACAAACAGCCGTTGCACCCCGGTTTCAGTCAGGGCGAGCCGATTGGTGGTGGTCATCCGGTACCGTTTGCCTTTATAAAAAACAAAGTTGTTCGCATCGGTCATCGCGGTCAAAAGCGCCCGGACCCAAACCGTGTCGCCCACCTGATAGGTCAAAAGCCCATCCGGATACTCGTAAAGCCTTTGCATTCCGAACTGGAGCGTATCAGGTCTTAAGGCGATGGTGTCCTCGCGCACCCCATTGGTCAGATAAACCGCGGCAAGATAGGGCGCATCGTCTGGATTCGGCGCATAAAACCGCTGACCACCTGCCAATTTCCAGAGCCGCCACTCGCCCGACTCCTTGCGCAAAACACAGCCCCCGGTCACAACACCGTGTAGCGGTTTCTCCACCAGCATTGAAGTGTCGGTGAACACCGTATCGTGATAAGGTAGCCGAATCGTCTCCGAGGGCGTGACAATCAACGACTCCTTGACAAAACGGGTGTAGGTAAAGGCGTGCAACCGCAACACACCCGGTATCGTCTCCACCACAGTAACCGTTGCCGTTGTCTCCTTGGTTGCGGTATCGGCAACCGCGACAAAAGTGAAGTTGAACTTGATGGAGTCGGTGAAAAAGATGTGCTGCAACGAGTCGCACTTAAACCGCATCTTGAACGGATTGTCCTTAATCGCCTTCTTGACGATTGACTCGGCAATCACCCATTCTAAGCTCTGGAAACTGTCCTCGGTAAACCGCATCTCGAGGAGTTCCTTGTTCGCCAGCACCACATCCCGAATCGCCGCGGAATCGGCGGCATCCGGTTTCCAGAATCCGGCTGGCGGCATCCGGCCACATCCAAAAATCCCGATGATAACAAACATCAGGCTGGCCGCCACCAGCACGCGACCACTTACACCTTCTTTCCGCACAGTTTGCCTCCTTTTTTCCGGGCACGGCATGCCGTGCCTTCCTTGTCATAAATTATCACTAATTCGGTCCCATTCTCGGACTCTTCCGAGAAATTTCGCCCACAACATAGTTAACAACATATTAACCTTAAATAAATATTTTCCTTTTGTCAAGCATCGGCACGGCTCAATTGTGCTGATTGACAAAAGCCCAAAAACGGTCTATCATTTTCTGCGCCCGAAATGGGTGCGACGGGTTCGCGTGGTAAAGAAAACTTAAAGGAGGTTTCTAATGAAAACCTGTCGTTGTGCTCTTTTAATTTTATCCTTGTTGTTAGCCGGTGTTTCACCGCTCGCAAGCCAGACCCTCTTCAGTGAAAACTTCAACTCCCCCTGGAACACCCTCAACCCACCATCGGGCTGGTCAATTCTTTTTGCCGGTGACACCAGCACCAACGACTGGCACCGCGCTCCGGACCTGGGCTTCCACCCGTGGCCCGACAATTCAACACCCTATGCCGCGCTTGGTCCGGGTGAAACCGACATCGATATGCTTATCACCCCGGTCCTTGACTTCACCGGTTGCGAGAATGTCGTGCTCCGCTGTTCGCTCGGATTTGTTCCGGGCACCGGTTACCATGAAACCCGTATCCTCGCCTCAACCGACTCCGGTGTCAACTACAACATTGAAATCGCCAACCTGACCGGTCAAACCGTTGAACCCGGGCTCCGAACCTATGACCTGTCCTGGGCACCAAACCAGCGCACCGTGCGCATCGCCTTCAGCATCGCCACCGAAGATAGCGGATTAACCTACTTCGTGGTTGACGATGTTTCCATCACCGGCACACGCCGGGCAACTGATGTTGGCATCCTGCGCATCCTCGTTCCCACCGATACCGTGGACTCGGGCGCGATGGTCACCCCACGCTGCCAGGTTATCAACCCTTCAAACGGCACCGGCTCATTCTGGACCAGACTTACCATTGGCAACTACCAGGACAGCGTCTGGACTCAAGACCTTGCCCCGGGTGAATCGGCAACCTTAACATTTCGCTCTTATCCTGCCGACACTGCGGGCATCGTCTATGCCCAATTCCAGACCCTTTTGCCCGGTGACCTGAATCCGGAAAACGACACCGCCTTCCGCCGGGTGTTTGTCAAACCGCCCTTCTTCAACGATGTCGCCGCCCTCTTAATACTCGCTCCGGCTGGTTCGGTTATGGAAACCACCAATGTCATCCCGCGCGGTGTCATCAAAAACAACACCACCAATCCGGTAACGGTCAAAGCCTACTTTGACATCCTGTTCTTTGGCAGTCCGGTCTACTCCGACTCGGTCAACGCTCCTCTTAATGCCACTCAAACTGATACCGTCAGTTTCTCCTCCTGGATTGCCACTCCACCCGGTACCTACAACACCATCCTTCGGGTCTGGGCTGAGCGTGACCTCAACCCGGAAAACGACCTTGTCTCCTCATCATTTACCGTCCGCTCCCCAATCCACGATGTTGGGGTCGAGCAAATTGTTTCACCATCCGACACCGCGCCCCCGGGCAACATCACCCCCTCCGCGAAAATCGTCAACTTCGGTACCTTTTCCGAAACCAACTTCAAAATCTTCTTCTCGGTCTTCCGCGGCGGTACCCGTGCCTATTACGACTCGGCAATCTGCCCGGCACTTGAGCCCGCGGAAACCGCGCTGGTCACATTCCCGGTCTGGCAGGCAAGCCGCGGCACCTACCTTGTCCGTTGCTCCACCGCCCTGACTGGTGACCTTGAATCCTCTAACGATTGGCAGGAAAAGACCGTTATCGTCCGGACCCCGATTCTTGTTGGCTGGCAGGAGATGGCTTCATTACCCACCGGTGCCAAAGCGGTGAAAAACGGCGGTGCCTTAACCCTCATCGGCAACACGGTCTATGCGCTCCGCGGCAACAAAACCGACGAATTCCTCGCCTACAACATCGAAACCGACTCCTGGCGTCTTCTCCAATCTCTGCCTTTGGGCTCCAATAGCAAACCGGTTTACAAAGGCGGTGCCCTCGCCACCGACCACAACCGCTACATCTATGCGCTCAAGGGCAACTCCCAGCCCGACTTCCTGCGCTACGATGTGGTTGCCGACTCCTGGCACGCCCTGAAACCGGTGCCCCTCGGACCCTCGCGCAAAGCCATAAAAGGCGGCTCCTATCTCGCCTATGCTGTCCACCGCAACAACGGCTATGTCTACCTCCTGAAAGGCTACCGCAACGAATTCTACCGCTACGACATCGCCGCCGACTCCTGGGAAGCACTGCCTTCTGCCCCGCTCGGACCATCGGGCAAAAACTCCTATAAGGACGGTTCATTCATCGTCTATGACGGCAGCCACACCATCTATGCGGTCAAGGCAAAATACAACGAGGTTTTTGGTTTTGACACCGACTCACTGCGCTGGCTCACCACCACATTCCAGCGCTTCCCGCTCGCGGGCAGGTCCGGCAGACAGAAAAAGGTCAAAGACGGTGCTGGTGGTGTCTGGTGGAACAATGCGATGTACTGCCTGAAAGGCGGCAACACCTGTGAATTCTGGCGCTTCTTCCCCCAGGAAAACCGCTGGGAGGAACTGGACACCATCCCCGCGCTCGGCTCAAGCGAGAGAAAGAAGCGGGTCAAAGCCGGTGGTGCCATCACCGGAATGGGCAACGGCATCTTCTTCGCGCTCAAAGGCAACAAGACCAACGAATTCTGGTGCTATATGAGCCCGGAAGCCGGACCCGGTGTTGCGGAACCGGTTGTCATCCGCCCGGTTTCACATAAGTTAACCCTTAACCTCTACCCCAACCCGGCAACAAATCTGACCACGATTGAACTGAACAAACCGTTCAACGAAAAGACCATTATCGCCATTTACGACCGGACCGGCAGACTGTGTCAGGAGTTCACCACCACATCAAACCGGCTTACCCTCAACTGTCAGAACCTGCCATCCGGTATCTATCTCATTCGGGCAACAAATGGGTCTAACACCCTGAGCGCAACCGCCAAGATGGTCCTCAGATAACCTGTAAACCGGTAGCACCGGCACAGGATAATACTATCCCCCAAACGGTCCACTCGGCCGTTCCGGGGATTGTTTTCTAAACCCCTAATCTTCTGAAAAACCGGTAGTTAGCTAACCGCCTTAAATTCCACCGTTAATTTTCCCCGAATTCGGGCTCTATTCTCCGTAGCGGGCAACAATCTCCTCCCGGCTCTTGCCCAGGATTTCGTACTTCTTGCCCACTTTGACAAACGCCGCAATCGCCCGGTCCAGATGCTTTTGGTCATGCGCTGCGGACAACTGCACCCGAATCCGTGCCTGACCGCGCGGCACCACCGGATAGAAGAACCCAATCACATAAATCCCCTCAAAGTACAAATCCCGGGCAAAGTCCTGCGCCAGTTTTGCATTGTAGAGCATAATCGGCACAATCGGGTGGTCTCCGGGCTTGATGTCAAAACCGGCTTCGGTCATCGCCTTGCGGAAGTACTTCGTATTCCTCTCCAATTTATCCCGTCGCTCGGTCGTCTTAGACAGAATCTCAATCACCCTTAAAGTCGCTGCCGCCACCACCGGGCACAGCGTATTGGAGAAAAGATAAGGCCGGGAACGCTGGCGCAGAATCTCCACAATCTCCTTGCGCGCCGCGGTAACCCCGCCTGATGCACCGCCCATCGCCTTGCCAAAAGTTGTTGTGATGATGTCCACCTTACCCATCACATTGTGGTACTCGTGAGTACCCCGGCCTGTTTTGCCCATAAACCCGGTCGCATGCGAGTCGTCAATCATCACCAGCGCATCGTACTTCTCTGCCAGTGGCACAATCTCATTCAATTTCGCCACATCACCGTCCATAGAAAATGCGCCATCGGTCGCAACCATCACAAACCTTGCACCCTTTTCCCGCGCCTCCTTCAACTTCGCCTCCAGGTCCGCCATATCCGCATGCTTGTAAATCAACCGCCGCTCCTTTGGCACCTTGCACAGCCGGATGCCATCAATGATTGAGGCGTGGTTCAACTGGTCGGTGATGATGGCGTCCTCGGCACCGAGAAGCGCCTCAAACAGCCCGCCATTCGCATCAAAACAGGACGAGTAAAGAATCGCATCCTCCATCCCCAAAAATTCGGCAATCTTTCGCTCTAACTGCCGGTGCAAAGCCTGGGTACCGCAGATAAACCGCACCGAAGACAGACCATAACCCCACTTCTCCAGCGCCTCATGCGCCGCCTTAATTACCTCCGGATGGCTGGAAAGCCCTAAGTAGTTGTTGGCACAGAAGTTTAACACTTCCTTCTGCGGTGCACCTTCCGGATACTCAACCGCGATTTTTGCACCCTGCGGACCATGGATGTACCGCTCCTCTTTGTACAACCCCTGGTCGCGCACCGTCTTCAACTCATTCTCCAAAAAGTTCTTTATTGAACCGTATGCCATTACTCCTCCTTAAGTTTGACTCTTTTCCTCATTCACGATTGCGATGCCGGCGCTTGTGCCCAAACGGGTTGCGCCCGCCGCAATCAACTCCTTTGCCTGCTGAAAAGTACGAATTCCGCCTGATGCCTTGACCCCGATGCGACCCCGGGCAACCTGCGCCAGCAGCGCCACATCCTCCTTTGTTGCCCCACCTCCTAAAAACCCGGTTGCGGTCTTAACAAAATGGGCACCCGCCGCAACCACCAGTTCGGTTGCCCGCCTCTTCTCCTCCGGGGTCAGAAGCCCGGCTTCAATTATCACCTTCACCACCCTGCCTTCGGCTTCTGCCACCACCGCCCTGATATCGTCCCTTACCCGGGAATAGTCACCCGCCTTAAACCGCCCGATGTTCATCACCATATCCAGTTCGCTCGCACCCGCCTGCACCACCGCCTTTGCCTCTGCCGTCTTCACTTCGGTCAAACACGCCCCAAGTGGAAACCCGACAACCGAACACACCCCAACATTGCTTCCCCTAAGTTGTTGTGCTGCCAGTTCCACATAACCCGAGTTCACACAAACCATCGCAAACCCGAACCTCTTTGCCTCTGCACACAACCTGACAATATCCTCGGGCGTTGCCTCCGGCTTCAACAGCGTATGGTCAATATATCGGGCAATCGTTGCCATCTGTGAAACTAAATTCTACCTTCCTTAATTAATACTGTCAACAACGCTCCTGCCCGGTCTCACCCTTCCTCTTATCTCTCCTCCCCTCCCTTGATGGGAGGGGAAAAGGGGATGGTGCACAGAGGGTGCCCAAAAAAGAAGGGGGGCTTAAAGCCCCCCTTCATCACTCGTGCTCGAGTTTATCGGACGATGAGCTTCTGGCTCGCGCTTGCACCCGCGCTCTCAAACTTCACCAGGTAAACACCCGATGCCAGATTGCGCAGGTCAAGGCTGTGCGTGCCGGTGCCCGATGCAACAAAGTTGAAGGTGCTCACCGTTCTACCCGTCACATCAAACACCACAACCCGTGCCGGTGAAGGCTGCGGCACACTGTAAGACAGGATGCCAAAGCCCTTGACCACCGGATTGGGCGCCACGCTGAAGTTGAACCGACCGACGCTCACCTGTCCCGCCATCACGCCCGAGCGCTCTGGCTTAGACGCGAACACCGTCGGCTCATAGTAACACCAGAACTCCTGAGTCTTGCCACCCTTGAACGCATAGAACAGCCCGTTGTTGGTGCTGGCAACCGCGCCACCCGCCTTAACCCGTTTCTTCCTGCCGCTCAGACCAACCTCAGGCATCGGGTCAAGTTCGGTCCAGGCATAGGTGCCACCCGCAACATCGCACTGCCACCATTCGCAGGTGTTGCCACCCTTGAGCGCATAGATGAACCCGTTGTAGAGTACCGCATCCGAACCGTCCTTGGACTTCTTGTTCTTGCCGGTCTTGCTGCTCGGGATTGGAATGCCCGGAATTGAAGCCGCACCCCACTGCAGTGTTGTCAGGTCAAAAGTCCACATCTCACTGTACTTCGCCTTGTGCGCAATAAGCCAGGCTGGGTCGTCATCAATCAGTACCAGCCAGGAGCCCTTGTCCCACTTCGCCTTCACACCCGCCGGCGCAGCCGGTAGCGAATCCCAGACACCAGTAACCGTGTTGTAGCGGAAGAAGTCCTGCTTGTATCCCTTCAACAGGTACACATAGCCGGTGTCGTTCTGGACCACATACACCATATCGGTGCCACCCTTGACCTTCTTGCCACTGGTGCCCAGCGGTACCGGCGTCAGCGGCGCCCAGGCGGCGCTATCAATCGAGTAGCGGATAAAGTCCTGGGTGTTGTTACCAATCGTGGCGTAGATGTAGCCGTCACCATAGCAGCCGTTTGCACCCTTGTAAGGCATCTTGCCACTGGGCGTTGGCATCGCAGTTAGAGGTGTCCAGGCATCGGCGTTCGGGTCATAGGAGTAGAAGTCAGCCGACTTGGCGCCCCGGGCACCATAGATTAACCCGTTGTCCGGATTGAATACGAGGAACCCACCGTCTTTAACCGGTCCCGGTACCTGCGCCTTCTGGGTCCAGCCCGGATTGCCCAAAGGCCTGACTGTGAAGGGTGATACCTGCTGGTTGTTGCTCGGGTCCGCATCACCGGTCATTATCGCGGTCGCCTGTGCCGTGTAGTTGCCCGGTATTGCCGCATCCCAGGTGGTGGAGAACGCATAGGTTGATTCAACACCCGGGTCCAGAGTGAGGTTTGCGGTCTGGTCATAAACAACCGCGCTCGACTCATTGAGGATTTCAAAGTGCAGGTCGAATGTTGCCGGATTGCTGCCGAGGTTCTGCACCGTTGCCCGCGGTGTCACAACCGTGCCAACCACAATCGTGCCGGTCGGCTCAACGATTGCATTCACCGCCACATCGCGGTAGTACGCCCAGCAAGAGTCAATCATCAGGTCGTTTGAGGTTATCATATCGCCGGTCAACTCGGTCGTGCACTGAACCGGGTACATACCGTACGCCGGCACGGTCCAGTTCGGGAAGCCGGTGATTGTCCGCTCTTCACCCACACCAAGGGCAACGACCAGCCGTGTCTGGTTGTAGGAACTGCCAATCCGCAACCGGGCATAGAACGAAGCCGGCGCGGTGCCGTTGTTCCGCACCTTAACCCGCGGGCTGATGACCGCACCCGAGTCAACTTCGCCCTTGGGCGCGATGATTTCGGTCGGCTGGACATCAACCAGGTACACAAAGGTGGAGCCAGTAACCGTGTCGTTGCCGGGCAACTCATCACCGGAAAGGAGCGTCACACAACGGGTGGTATGGGAACCGATGGTGGTCGGTGTCCACGGGTCAAAACTGACCACCGCTGACTCACCAGGTGCCAGGTTTGAAACCGTTTGGGTGTCAGTATAAACCGAGCCAATCGTGAACTCAACCGGGAAGGACTGGGTGCCAGAACCGAAGTTCCACACCTTAGCCTGCGGCGTTACCGGCACACCGTACGGGATATCACCGGTCGGCGATAGGATTTCGGTCGGCGCAACATCAACCGGTTTGCGGCAGCCAATTCCCGCGACATTGTCAATCAGCCAGCCGTAATAGGTCACCGACCCATCTGAACCAAACCGCCAGTGCACCTTGAAGGATGTGCCGTTCGCCACCGGAATCTTGAACCTTGCCACTTCCCAGTTCCAGTTGCCCGAATAGCCATACTCACCCAAGCCATAAACTGTGCCATAATAGGACCTTGTTCCATCCGGATAGAGCAGTGTCCAGGTTTGGCCACCATCGGTTGAGTATTTGAAGTTGCCACCATCCCAATAGGACTCGCAGTACATCCAGTGCATAAACATCACCACCGGCGTGTCCTGGAGCGCCACAAGGTTGATTGAGAGCAGGGTGTCGTTGGCATTGTTCGCATAGTATCCGGAAAGCACATCGCCCCAGCAGTTCGGGCTTGAAGGCGGCGGGTTTCTCGGCGATTCTGGTGCACCCCAGTCCCAGCCACCGGTGCCCCGGAAGTTGCCATCAGACGCATCAAACCGCTCAACAAAGTCCGCAACCATCGTCTGCTGAGTCAACAGGTCGTTGTTCGGGTTGCCATCACCCGAAAGCCGCACCGAGCAGCGCACCGCATAGGTGCCAGAACTGGAAGGTGTCCAGGTGCTGAACCCGGTCACATTGAGCGTTTCACCCGGTCCGATTGTCTGGCTCACATTGACCGTGCTGGAGTAACTACTGCCGATGTCCAGTTTCACCGAGAAACTTGAAACCGAATTGGTGCCGGTGTTCTTCACCCAGACCGATGGGTTGACATCCTCACCAACCTCATGCAACCCACCCGGCACATCAATCCGGTACATCGCCAGGTCATAGGGTGCGGGTGGTGCGCCATGCTTGTAGTAGATTTCATAGTTGCCATCCCGGGAGTCCTGCCAGATTACATGGACATCGTTCGGATTGGAACTTTTACCACCATTACCGATTGAAGCATAGTACCGGTAACTGCCGGAGATGTTCGTCAGGTCAACCGGTGTTCCCCAGGTGCCGGATGGTGAACGGTCGTTGTACCGAATCTGGTAGTACGATGGACTACCGCTCGAGTAACCGTTCCACACCACATGGCCATACCCGTTTGAGGTAAAGGTGATGCAGGAGTAGTACTGATAATAGTTGTAGGCGGCTTCAGAAACGGTGTCACCAACCAACTGGAAGGTGTCAGAAGAACCCGTGCCTAACCTTTCCTTATGGATGATACGCAGGTAGGAGAAGTCCGGCGGATAACCACACCAAACGATATGGACATGGTTGTCCTGCGGATTTGCCGCAATTGACGGGTAGTACTGGTAATATACACCACCTGAGATGTTCTGCTGCACCGCACCCCAGGTTCCACCAAACCTGCCGCGATATCCAATCTGGTAATAACTGGAGCCGGTTGCATAACCGTACCAGGTCACATGGATGTTGTTGTTCCGGTCTGCGGCAACCTGGGGCATCCAGCGTCCATAAGAGGTGGGCTGAGAGTCAACCCAGACTCTCGGCTGCCAGGTTGTGCCAATCTTCTCCTTGTACGCAATCGCATAGCCCAAAGTTGAGTAGTAGGTGTACCAAACAACATGGATTCTGCCGTTCGGGCTCGCCTCAACCGCCGGATAGTATTTGTACCACTGTAAGGTGTCTTCGGAGATTCGGGTGGTTGTCGCATCCCAGCCACCATTACCCGAAGAGGTCGGGGTGCACATCTTGTACCCGATGTAGTAGCCGGTCGGACTCGGGGTCACCTTGTACACATACCATACCGCATGGACATTGCCCGAAGAGTCAACAGCGAGCGAAGGGTAGTAGGAGTAGCCGTTACTCGCCACATCTGCCGAGATGCAGGTGTCGTTGGTCCAGCCTGAACCCGGATAGTACCGCTTGTAATAAATCTGCGGTGAGTATGTGCCCGGAGTCTGATAAGACAGCCAGACCACATGGATTCTGCCCGAAGGGTCAACCGCAACCAGGTGCCTGCCAAACGCGGAGGTGTAGTCGGTTACACTGTTGTTGGTCAGCCTCACATCCGGGTCCCACTGGGCATCGGTCTCTGCCCACTGCCCTTCAGCCTGCCGGGCGAGGTACTGCACATACTCCTCGCTCGGCGGTGCCGGCTGTTTTTGCATCATCCTCTCCGGCAGCATCTCCTCAGGCAGACCCGTTTCCGGGTCAATCCGCGGTGGCTCAGGTCTTGCCGCAAACGCCACCACGGCGAGGAGAAGCAGGGAGAGTGTTACCCATTTACGCATACTTAGCCTCCTTTTTTGTTTTACCTTTTTATGCGCAGCGCCCGTTTACGCCAAGTGCCCTGCGTCCGGGCGCACTTTTACTTACCGCTTTTTAATTCGGATGTCACCCTTCTTGGTGGCACAGAAATTATAATTACCCAAGCCCTTCTTGTCAAGCAAAATTTTACTGCACAACCACCAGCCGAAACCAGCCCTTTTCCCCTTTCCCAAAATACACCCCGGGCTTTAACTGCCGCACCCTTCTTCCTGAAGGGTCAAACAGTTGGCATCTGAACCCGAGCCCGTTTCGGGAAACTACCGTTGCCCGCGCCGGATTCGGCTCAAACCTTGCCTCCTGAATAAACTGGGAGGTACTGGCACGGGCAAAGTACATCTCGGCATTGCCGTCCCGATAATCGGTCCAGATTGCCACAATGTCGTTGGGCGCAGACCCGTTCCCCGCGGCAACCGCGGGCTTTTCCCGTGTGTTTGATGCCCGGGTGACATCATAAGCAGGACCCCAGACACCATTAACCGCCCTTTCCGCACACCGCACCTGCACCACCACAAGCGAAGATTCGCTTTTGCCGGTCCACAACGCATAACCCCTACCGTTTATGGTGAAAACAATCTGGCCCGGGTCCTGATTCAGCGTATCCTCGGTTCCAGAAACGGTGTCTGCAGGCTGCCAGCCGGTACTGGTCCGAAAACGGTGCACAATCCGCCGGTGGTTGTCGGTGCCATAAGACTGCCACAAGAGATGCGGGTTACCGGTAACTGGATTCACCGCGATTGCTGGGTACATCTGGTGCCGGGTTGCCTGCGAAACATTTTCGGTTGCGCCCCAAACCGTATCGGTCCGCACCTTGTAAAACACATCGTAATAACCGCTTGCACCCTCTCTGCCATACCAGACAAGATGCACCCTGCGGTCTGGACCAACCGCTACCGCCGGATAAGCCTTGTAATTGGTTCCACCTTCAATTACCCGTGGCTCCAGCCAGACCGTATCCCTTCGCTCCCGATGCACGATGTTTGTCCCTTCAAGCCAGACCACCTGAATGTTGTTATCCGGTCCTGATGCAACGGTTGGACACTCTTTTGCCACCGAGGGCGCACTGACCGAAAGCAGCCTTGAACTCTCCTCCCAGCCATCATTACCATTACCAGCCGGCACACAACTCTTGATGTAGATGTGCTCGTCGGCATCGTCCGTACCGCCTGCTGCCCAGACCGCATAGACCACACCCATAGAGTCAATCGCCAGCGACGGGTATTTGCAGTTCAAATTCTCGCTGTACAGGTCAAACGAAATCATCGTATCCTGACTCCAGCCTGAACCCGGATTGTACCGCTTGTAATAAACCTGAAACCGATAGGTGCCCAGCGCCGAGTTCATCACATACCAGAGGCAGTGCACCCTGCCCTGCGGGTCAACCGCAACCCGGCGCTGCGTGCTCCAGTATGAAAAGTCCGAGTAGTTGTTTTCGGTCAAACGGACCTCAGGCTGCCACTCCAGCGCCCATACCGCTACAATCGCAATCAAGACGCCAGACAAAATTTGCCTCATTTCCTGCTCCTTTTTCTACTATTATTTCTTCTCTGAACCCGATGTCAACAACACCGGCCAAGGTTGACTGAACTGAGGGAGGTTTTATAATCAAGGGGTGAAGGTCGTTGCCACCAATCGCAAGGCACTGCGCGACTATACGGTGCACGATAAGGTTGAAGCCGGTATCGCCCTGTACGGCACCGAGGTAAAGTCGCTGCGCGAAGGTGGTGCCTCGCTTGATGGCGGTTATGCCCGGGTGGAAAATGGCGAGGTGTTTCTCTACGATGTCAACATCGCACCCTATCGCCAGGGTAATGTCTTTAACCGCGACCCCAAGCGCCGGCGCAAACTCCTCTTAAACAAAGACGAAATCAAATGGCTCTTCGGCAAAACCACCCTGCGCGGCTTTACCTTGATTCCCCTGCGCCTCTACTTTAACGACCGCGGCATCGCCAAGGTGGAACTGGCGCTGTGCAAGGGCAAAAAGGCGTATGACCGCCGTGCCGAACTGAAGCGCCGGGCAATGGAGGCGGATGAACGCCGCGCCGGGACCAAGGACGGGTATTGAAGATGAGGCGGTTCTGGTTCAATCTCTTCTCACTTCTGTTTTTTATCCCGGCGATTGCCGGCTCCGGCAGCACCACCGGTTTGCGTCCGGTGAACGGTATTGACTACCTGCCGGTTTCCGGGGTCGTGGCAAAGTACGGCGGCAAATGCTACTGGGTGGAAAACCGGTTCATCACCATCCTGCCCGGTTCCGACTCTTCGTTCAACGAGTATCTGTTTATTCCGGACAGCAGCGTTGTCCTGCACAATGGCCGGCGGCTGAAACTGCCCATCGCGCCGATAGTTGATAAAGGGCAACTCTACCTGCCCGCGGTCCTCGTCGCCGGCATCTTTCCCGAACTTGATGTGCCGGTGCTCACCACAACCGAGACCGATAAAAAGGGCGACACCCTCATCGTCCGGTTGTTGCTTAACCCCCTTCAATCAAAGTCGGGCGCCCTGCTTTTCGATCGGGACCGGAAGTCCAGTCTGGAACTGCGCCTCACGCTGGGCTGTCGCACCGACAGCGGGTTTATTTCCCAGTTGCGTCTCATCTCCCTGACCGGCGGCACCACACTCAACGGTGTCCACTTAGACACCCTGGCGGTCGGTGTCAACCTTTACTGGAACTTTCGCCAGCCAACCCAGGACACGGTGCTTTTGAGACCCAACGGTATTGAGGTCCGGCTCTGGCCCAGACCGCAACGCCGGGTGACAAAAATTATCCTTGACCCCGGACATGGTGGCAAAGACCCGGGTGCAATCGGCAGACTGGGCACCCAAGAGAAAACCATCGTCCTTGACATCGCCCGACGGGTGAAAAAATACCTGACCCAGCAGGGTTTTGAAGTCATTTTGACCCGGGACGCCGACGAGTATGTTTCGCTCTCGGAACGGGCAGAAAAGGCGGCAAAGAGCGGCGCCGACCTGTTTGTATCAATCCACGCCAACGCCGCACCAAACCGCAGCGCCACGGGCGTTGAAACCTACTTTTTATCCGAAGCCAAAACCGACTGGGAACGGGCGGTAGCGGCACGGGAAAATGCGGTGTTTGAGCGGGAACTCGCCAACCCGCTTATCAAAGACAACGACCCGGTAAGCCTCATCCTTGCCGATTTAGCCCAGAACGAGTTTCTCTTTGAGTCCAGCGAACTTGCCAGCCGGATTCAGGAGGCGGCGCTGTCCGCAATCTGCGCCGAAGACCGCGGCGTCCAGCAGGCAAACTTCTATGTCCTGCGCAACATCTTTATGCCCGCGGTCCTGGTGGAGTGCGGGTTCCTTACCAATCGCAAGGAGGAAAAACTGCTGCGCAACCCCGAGCATCGGGAAAAAATCGCCCGCGCCGTTGCCCAGGGTGTTGCCCAATTTGCCCGGGATTACGAATGCCGGCTCAACGGCAACGGGAAAAAGCAATGAGTACAGAACAGGAACTCACCCGGACGAAACAGTTTCGGCGCATCGCCTCGCAGCGTCTGCAGGGCAAACGGCTCGATGTGTATCTGGTACTTTCCGGCATCGGCATCTCCCGGAACAAGGCATGCAGCCTGATTGAAATGGGCAAGGTGCTGGTCAATGGCAGCCGGGTAAAACCCAGTTATCGGGTAAAGCCCGGAGATGAAATCACCGCCGAGTTTGAGTACGAACCGGAAATCACAATTGAACCGGTGCCAATGGACATAAACATCGTCTATGAAGATGACGATGTGGTCGTCGTTGACAAACCGGCTGGACTTGTTGTCCATCCGGCACGGGGCAACTGGACCAACACGCTGATAAACGGTCTTTTGTATCACTGTCGCACCCTGCCGTTGCGGTCCGATTCGGTGCTGCGCCCCGGGGTTGTGCACCGCCTGGACAAAGACACCACCGGGCTTCTGATGTTTGCCAAAACCGATGAGGCGTTACGCAGTCTTGGCGCCCAGATTGAGCACCGCACCGTGGTCCGCGAGTACCTTGCCTTTGCCTGGGGTGACTTTGAACTGTCTGCCGGCACAATCGATGCCCCGATTGGCCGCCACACCATTGACCGGTTGCGCATGGCGGTCACCCCTTTTGCTGCCCGCAATGCACTCACCAACTACGAGGTCCTGCGCCGCTACGCCATCTGCACCTATCTTCGGCTCCGGCTCAAAACCGGCCGCACCCATCAGATTCGCGTCCATCTCCAGCACATTGGCCATCCGGTTGTCGGTGACCCGGAATACGGCGGCCGAACCCCATCCGTACTCACCCAAAAAGAACACCAGCCGGTGTTCAAGCAGATTCTTGGTCTCGTTCATCGTCAGGCACTCCACGCTGCCCGATTGGGATTTGTCCATCCCCGAACCAAAAAGTACCTTGAGTTCACCTCGCCTTTACCGCCCGATATGGAAAAACTGCTTCTATTCCTTGAAGACCTTGCCCGCCAGAAAAAGATATGAACCGGCAACTCTTTCCCCTTGTCCTGCTCATTGTCGTAATGGTGCTTTTGCCCGGCTGCTCGCCCGCGTCCAAGCCATTACCGGAACTGACACCACCCGATTGGCAGGATGGCGAAACCGCCCTCTACGAAATCGTCCGTAACGACTCGGTACTTTACACCCGCAAGACCATCGTCCAGTTTGACGAAGAAGAGGGAGAACCGACCGTCGTCATCACCAACATCGTCCAGGGTCAAACCGCTCCCTTTTTCTTCTTTGACTCCACCACATTTGCCCTTACCCGTTACACCCTGACACCGCGCTGGTCCTATCGGGTAGTTTCCACCGAAATCTCCATCACCGAAGTTGAAGCCGACTTTGAACCGGAACGGATTGAACTGCGCAAGACCACGGTTGATGGCAGTGAGCGAAAAGATTTCAAAAATACCAAAAACACCTATGGGATTGAGATGCTCCAGCATCTGTTCCGGGCGCTGCCTCTTGACCCGGGTTTGAATTTCCAGTTGAACATCATCATCCCGCTTGAATTCCGCACCAGCCGGGTTGATGTCACCGTGCTCGGCACCAAGATGGTCTCAACCCCGCTCGGTGACATTCTCTGCCGGGAGGTGAATGCGGTTGCGCCCCGGCGCCAGCTCCGGCTCCTCTATGAACTTGCCCAGCCCCACCGACTCATCGCGATTCGCGATGTTGAAAACGGCACCGAAACCCGGCTGGTTGGGTTCTCAATCCCGGCAACCGACACCCTGCCCACTCTCCCCTGAACCGGTTTTCCCGAAAACCGTCTTTTCCTTTTCGGTGCCACGGTTCTGTTTTTACTCTACGGTAACCGACTTCGCCAGGTTGCGCGGCTTGTCAACATCACAGCCCCGCAAAACCGCAATGTGATAGGCAAGGAGTTGCAGCGGTGGCGCCACCGCAATCGGTGACAGATACTCTGGTACCGGCGGCAGATAAAGCACCGTCTCGGCAAGCTCCTCCAGCGCCTCATCGCCTTCGGTGCCAATCGCAATTATCCTGCCCCGGCGTGCCTTTGCCTCAGCAAGGTTTGACACCATCTTATCGTAAACCGAATCGCGCAGCGCAATACCAATCACCGGCACCTGCTCATTGATGAGTGAAATTGGTCCATGCTTCATCTCACCCGCGGGATAACCGGTAGCGTGCACATAGGAAATCTCTTTCAACTTCAGCGCGCCCTCCAGCGCACTCGGATAGTTTATGCCGCGACCGAGAAAGATGAAGTCGTGGGCAAACGCCAGCCGGGTTGCAATCTCCCGTATCCGGCGGTCCAGTTCAAGAATCTTTTTTATCTTTTCCGGCAGTTGCCCGACCTCATCCCGCACCTGGCAGAGTCGCTCATCGGTTATTACCTTGCGCACCCTGCCAAAGTAGAGTGCCAGAGCAAGTAGGGTCAAAATCTGGGCGGTGTAAGCCTTGGTTGATGCCACCCCAATCTCAGGACCGGCATGGATATGAACAACCGAATCGGCCTCACGGGCGATTGATGAGCGCGGCACATTGAGCACACCCAGCGTCTTGACACCCCGGCGCTGGGCATCACGCAGCGCCGCAATCGTATCTGCGGTCTCACCCGACTGACTGATTGCCACCATCAGCGACTCATTCTCATAGATAAAATCTGCGGTCCGCAACTCCGAACTAATCTCCACCGAAACCGGAATCCGGCTCAACTTCTCAAAGTAGTAGCGTCCCACCAGACCGGCATGGTACGAAGTGCCACACGCCTGAATCACAATCCGACCAATGCGCTCAATGTAATCCGGATAAAGCAAAAACTCCGGGTCGAGCGCAATTCCGTCTTCCCGAAACCGGCGCTTGATGTTTGTCTCCAGCACCCCGGGCTGCTCAAAAATCTCCTTGCGCATAAAGTGCTGATACCTGCCCTTGGAAATCTCCTTCGCCTTCAACTCAATCGGTGCAAACTGCCGCGCTACCTCTTTGCCCTCAAAATCAAACAGTTTTGCCCCACTCTGGGTCACAACCGCCATCTCACCATCCTGCATCGCTATCATCCGCCGCGCAATTCCGACCAGCGCCGGCGCATCCGAAGCAACAATAAACTCGTCCTTGCCTTTGCCGATTAAAAGCGGACTACCCATCTTCACCGCGTAAAACCGGTCCGGTTCATCGGCACAAACCACCACCAGGGCATAAGCACCTTTCAGCCGTGCCACCGCCTTGCGCAGCGCGGTCAACATATTCCGCCGATAAAAACTCTCAATCAGGTGAACCAGGACTTCGGTATCGGTACTGGAAGTAAACCGGTGTCCGGCATCAATCAACTCCTTACGCAACTCCCGATAGTTCTCAATGATTCCGTTGTGGACGAGCGCAATCTTCCCCTGACAGTCCAGAAACGGATGCGCATTCTCATCGGTTACCTCACCGTGCGTTGCCCAGCGCGTATGGCCAATACCCAATTTCCCCTCAACTGGACTCTGCTCCAGCACCTCTTTCAACTTCTGCAGCCGGCCTGCGGTCTTGCGGATTTTAATCCCGCCGTCCAGCACCGCAATGCCACACGAGTCATAACCCCGATACTCCAGCCGCTCCAGCCCAATCATCACCACATTAACCACATTTCTTGGTCCAACATAACCGACAATGCCACACATCGCTCCTCCTAACCCTGTGCCACCATTCGGGTGACAACCTGTAAAATGTTTTCAACCTCCTGCCGGGTCCGGGCTTCGGCAACAACCCGTACAATCGGCTCGGTGTTACTCTTGCGGATGTGCACCCACCAATCCCTGCCTTGCAGCCGCACCCCTTCGGTCCGGTCAATACCGGTAAACGGCAACTTCCCTTCGAGCCGGGCGATAAACTCCTCTGCCCTGAACCTTTCCGCTGACACCGTTGCTTTTTCAATGTGATACTCTGGCAACTCCTGGCGCAACGCCGAAAGTTTTTTCCCGCTCGTCTTCATCAGCGCCACCATTAGCGCTGCGGCAACCAGCCCATCTCGGGTCAAATTCACCTCCGGCAGAATCACCCCGCCATTACCCTCGCCACCTAAAACCGCACCCCGCTCCAAAATCCCCTGGACGACAAACGCCTCACCCACTTTCGTGCGCATCAGCGCAACCCCGAACCGTTGAGCGATGTCCTCAATCATCCGACTTGTGGACAGATTCACCACCACCGGACCCAAACGCCGCTTGAGCACAAAAAGCGCCGCCAGCGCCAAAGTCGCCTCCTCGCCCAATGGCACACCCTGCTCATCAACACAACTGAACCGGTCACCATCCGGGTCAAATGCAAAACCGGCATCAAGTTTTTCTCCGCGCACCAGTTCACAAAGCGCGGTTAAATTCTCCGCCTTCGGCTCTGGTCCCCGGGGAAACCCTTTACCGGTCCCGGGTGAACAGAAAACCTCTCTAACTTTACACCCCAGCCGTGCCAGAAGTTGCGGCGCCGCAACCGATGCCGCACCATCAACCGCATCAACACCGATGCGCAACCCATCACCCTTTATCCCCTGCAACAAAGAACTCTCCACAATCGCTTCAATGTGGCTACTCACACCGTCTGCCTTTTCCTCAATGCCGCCCCGGCTACCCGCCGCAACGAAACCCTGACCCTCAACCTGCGCCCGAAATGCGGCAAACTCCTCCGGTGAAAGAAACCGTCCCGGCGCGTGCACAAACTTCATCCCGTTCCACTCCTCGGGATTGTGGCTTGCGGTAATCACCAAACCGCCCGGCAACCGCTCCCGCCGCACAAAATAAACCACGGTTGGGGTTGGACATATGCCCAGGTCAACAACTGAACAACCCGCCTCTGCCAGACCCGTCTTTGCCGCCCTTGCCAGTTCCGCTCCGCTCAATCTCGCATCCCTGCCCAGCGCCATCCTGCCGCCGTTCATAAACCTGCCAAACGCTGCGGCAAACCGCCGGACCGTTTCCGGGCTCAAATCCTTATTGACCACGCCGCGCAAACCGGACACCGAAAATATCAAATCACCCATTCAAAAGATTATAAACCCCTTAATTGATTGCGTCAACCCGAAATAACC
Source organism: Caldifarciminota bacterium (assembly GCA_037441285.1). GTDB lineage: Bacteria > Hydrothermota > Tepidihabitantia > Tepidihabitantales > Tepidihabitantaceae > Tepidihabitans. The sequence continues at coordinate 4,997 of JBBISL010000005.1, read as the reverse complement.
ACCCTCTGCGTTTTACTGGTTGATTCTGCCAATCGCTTGCAAAATATCCTCTCTTACCCTTTGGGGATGACGGCTAACACAGTATGCCCATCTTCCAAACTCGCCCAGACGATTTACCGCTTTTACCCAGCGCTCAGCCGCGAGCCTCTTCTGCCGGTCCCTTTCACTCTCCAGCCCTTTCACCTCAAGAATAACTTTTACTTCACCCTGCTCTGTTTTCCACCGTACCAGAAAATCGGGTCGGTACTCATGGTCAACATCCTGCCAATTATAAGGTATCACAAAATCAAGGTGGTCATTGCGGGCATAACTGAAAACTTCATCAATTCTTTCCAGTCGGTAGGCGACGCTGTGCTCCCATTTTTCGGTGTCTAAAACCACATGGCTGATATGGCTCTTTGTTGTCCCAACTGCGGGCCGGCTCGTTCTAAACATAACATCGCGCGTTGACCCAATTGGCCGAAAATGCTCAATTACCGGCAAAAGCGGCCTTTCGCCCGCCTCCTCATCCGGTTCAATCGCACCGCTCAAGCGGTCAACAATTGCCTGCCGGTACCTCAGCAGTGCCAAATCTTCCAATGGTACGCTCAGGTCATTAATCCGCACCCGCCCCTCAATATACTGCCAGACGATTTCCAGCACCTGCGGAAAAAGGATGTGGCGGGCATTCCAGTCCTCACGCTTGCTTTTCAACCGCTCGGTTAATTCGCAGGCAATTTCATACACCGTTGCCTGCAACCGCTTTTCCCGATGGAACGGATTACGGTCCTGCAACACTTCTTTACCCGGTCCAAGCCGGTCCGGTCTGCTTAAACGATAACCAACCTGCGGTCTACTTATAACTTCGGTTGGTGCCTGGTGCGGGTCCACCACCAGATACGGAACATCCTTCAGATTGAGTTTTATGCGCTGCTTTACATCAAACACATACCCTTCCACCCGGGGAAATGTTATCGCCAGTTCCTCCCGTTCCTTCAGCGCCTGGACCAAAGTGGAAATTTTGGGGGTGTCAGAGCGGCTTGCCGGCTTCTTTTTAACCGGGATTACCTCAAACGGCACCCCATAGACATCAACATATTCCGGTTCGGTAAAGTCGTCGTAATTCAACCGCCGCAGACCCCTGCCCACTACCTGCTCGCACAACAGTTGCGAGGTAAACGCCCGCAAACCAAGAATCTGTGTCACATTCTGGGCATCCCAGCCTTCGTTCAGCATCCCAACCGCAACCACACAGCGGATATTCTTCCCCGGAGGCTCGCCTTCACCGCCCCATTCGGTCTTCCCCACTGTGTCCACCGCCTTGCGCAATCGCTCGGCGGTATCGGCTTTGGTTTCTCCTTCCTTTGCCGCCTCGGCTTCGGCTAAAAGTTTGGTGTCAATCCGAAAGGTTACCTCCTGCCCATCCCCATTGGCAAGTTCACTTAAAATATTTCCCTGAGCGATGTGCTGATGAACCAGTTGGGCTAAATCGGTATTGTCGCAAACTACAATCATCACCGGTGGCACCGGTTGATTTGTATTTCGCCAGGCGTCAAAGGTCCTTTTCCACTCTGACGCCAGTGTTGCCAGCGCATCCTCTGCCTCCCGTAGCACCGACTCTGGATTGGCGCGGCGCCTGGTAGTTGACCGTTCAGAATGGGGTAATTGTTCGTTAATCCACTCCCAGAGCCGGAAATAACGGGGAATCAAGGCACCAGTGTTATCATCAACCGGCACCCGCGGAATTTTTACAATCCCGCATTCAATCGCATCAACCAGACCGAAATCGGAAACCACCCAGGGAAACGGCTCGCCTTCAGGATACCCGCTACCCCGAATGTAAAACGGGGTTGCCGAAAAATCGGCACAGAAATTTATCCCTCTAACCCGCTGAATCCGGTCCAGACCGTTAACCCAGACCGTTGCCTCTTCCCGTTCCGCAATCTCCTCTTTCGTTAATTCCTTCCTTGTCTCTTCGGCAAGCGGCGCGGGCCGATGGGCATGATGTGCCTCATCGTTGATTACAAGAATATGCAACTTTCCCCCGAGTTCCTTCAAAACCCGGCGACAAAAAGCGGTGTCGGACTCTACGCCCCTTTGCACTACCGACTTTGACCGGCTGTCATCAACCGGTAAAAGGGTATGCCAGTTGGTAACAAAAAATCTGCCCTGATTAAGTCGGGGAAAAAGTCCGGGTGGTAGCAAATCAAACCGCACATAATAGTTCTGCTTATGCGCCGGCAGAAGTACCTGCAACCGCTCCCGGATGGTCAGATTTGGACACAGGATAAGCACCGCATCAGAAAACCGGCGGTCCTGCGGATTGATAAGTTTGTTTAACACCTGCCAGGCGATGACCATTCCCATTACCACCGTTTTGCCCGAACCGGTTGCCATCTTACAGGCATAGCGAATGAGTTCATTGTCTTTGGGAATGTCAATGCCCTGCCGGTCTGCTGGTGGTCCTTCAATCAGCCAGATAAGCGTCTCAACCGCCTCTAACTGACAGAAGAAAAGTTTTCGTTCCCGTTCTGGATTGTGCCAGTAATTCAGCAACTGCCGGGTGATATTGGTAACCCCTGGATAACCATGTTCCCGCCACGCCTTCACCCTGGCGCGGATGGTATTGACCATTGTGAGTTCAACAAATTCTTCCTCAAACAGTGCTACCTGTTCGCCCCGGGTGCGTGGTTTCAGATAATAACCTGCAGGCCGGCGTCCTGGTCTTAATACTGGCTGCCCTTCCTCATAAGCCCACCAGCGGTTTGGTTCCTCAAACGGCGAATTAATGATTGGGTTATCAACGAGGAGGGACATTATTCCTCCTGCCGATAGTCTCGTCCATCAATGCACGCATCGTACACATGGCGAGGAATACGAACCCAGTCGGTCTTATCAATACCTCGCGTATTGGCGTATGTTGGGCTGGTCGGAAACGCGCTAACTATTTTTATCCAACGATTCTGCTGACGGGCGATAAGGCGAATTTCCTCCGCTACCTCAGATAAATCCTGGTCCTGGCTGAACAGAACGATTACATCACACCTACCTTCCCGTGCAATGCGCACCACATCCAGCGCTAATCTCACATCAACACCTTTTTCCTGTCCGACAAGTACTGTTTTTTGAGAACCATCGGGTAGGATTATACTTTGATTCCGGTACCGAAGTGGACGGGAAAATATGCGCACCCCCATTTTCCCCATTACACTCAGTTTGCGAGACCAGAATTTATTCCACTTCGGGTCATCCTGAACATCCGGAATCCCTGTATAAAATCTTACTTCCTCAAGTTCCCAGTTGTTATGACCGCATATCCATTCGGCTAATGCCATCACATCGTAATTGGGGTAAGTATAACCAAACGCTACTTTCACCGCATAAAATAAATTCTGTCCATCAACGAAAATAATAGCCCGTTTTTTCTGCGGTTCAGATGTCATAAAAGGATAACCCCGCATGAGGCCTTGTGGCATGTCACGCGGGGGGCAGATAATCTTTTCATTTTTATTATAATACTCAGAACCCACCTGTCAAGCAAAATTTTCATTTCCCTGCTGATTTGCTTCCCAACTCCATTACCCTTACCACCTCGTTTCCCCGAAAGTCAATGACTTTGACCGCAATCCGTTTATATTCACCCGGTTTGAACGGGAGGGATTGGGTGCCGCGCATCTTCTCAAACGACGCCGGCTCAATCTGTGCTTTAAGCGCCCGCTGCAGTTTATCCCAGGCATCCCGGTCACCGGGGAAGAACGCCTGACAGATATGGAAGGTCATTCCGTCGTAATCGGCATCTAAAAACCACGCCGCCACATTTTCCCCTTTTTCAGAATGAACCTCGCCCTTAACCGGGTCGTAGATGTCCACACCCTTAAGGGTAACGACAAATGTGCCGTCGTTCTGCCCTTTTACATCCACATCCGGTTCGCCAAAAACGGTAAAAATCTGACTTGCCCGACTGGTTTTCAGCAAATCGCCAATCAGCACATCAGGGGTAATATTGACACACTGAATCGTCAGCCTCCTTACCGCTTCCTCTGACTTTCGGGCAAAAGAGTGGACATCGGGCGCGAAACTGAAGCCGGCGATTAGCAAAATATCAAACTTATTCCAGATTGCCGGGTCAATCGTTTCCCGCACCTGATAGGCGGTAACCGGTCCATTCTTTGGTCCAAAACTTATCGCCACCCTCTTAATTGCGCCGTCCATCTCCGCCTCTGCCTGGGCATGGATATAACCGAGACCGATGGACCTGATGTCCTTCAGTTCCAGCCGCTTGCCACCGGGAAAGACCACACCACCCTGCTGTTGCAGAAGGTTAATCATCGTCATTATGTAATCACCTGCCCGATTATCAACCCTGCCCTCCTCTGCTTCATAACTAAGAATCGGTGTCGCCTCGGGGATGGAAACAACTGGTGGTGGAATCGCCTCAACGGTAAAAGGTCCGCTCACCCGCACCACACCCTTTTTCACAAAAGGTCGGTCGTACAAAGTCTCCTGCGGTGCATTGCGCTGAATGCTGGCGTCAATTTCCTGCCGTTTGGCGCGCTTGAGTTCCCAGAACCGGCGATGTGCCTCTTTTGCCGCTTTGTTCCATAACCGGTCTGCCTCGCGCGGCACCTCCCACTCCTGCCACTTGTTGCCCAAAGCCTTATTCAGGTCCTTTAGCGCCTTATCAATCTCCGGTTGATATTTGGCAGCAATCACATCTATCTCTGAATTTTTGGCGATGGACTCAAGGGTGATGTGGGGAACGGTTTCATACTTAAAACCGCCACCGGGTCCGCGCTGCGGGTCAAGGAGTTCAAAATAGTCATACCTTGCGGTCAGAAGCCTCTGCCGGGCAATTGCCAATGCCACCCTTGAAGTGTCGCAGGTAATCCAGCGCCTGCCCCATTTTTCCGCACAATAGGCGGTAGTGCCCGAACCGCAGGTCGGGTCAAATACCAAATCACCCGGGTCGGTCGTCATCAAAATACAGCGTTCAACAACCTTGGTGTTAGTCTGAACAG